>NZ_JBFAKI010000047.1:0-1003 GCF_040655675.1 Nocardia sp. NPDC050378 | reverse complement strand
CGACCGGATCGCTGACCGCCGTTGGGGCTGTTCCGAATGAGGGGGAAGGTGCGAAAGGATGAATCCGTGAACCACACCGACCTCAGCGGCAACGCAGATGGCGACGAGCAGCACTTCGCCGACGCCTACCGGCCCGTGGGCGCGGGCAGGTTCTCGTTCTGGTTCGATACCGGCCGTTGGGAGTGGTCACCGGAGGTGTACCGGATGCACGGCTACGCCCCCGGTGAGGTCGAGCCGACCACCGAGCTGCTGCTCTCCCACAAACACCCCGATGATCGCGACGTGGTCGCCGGGTTGATCACGCGCACGATCACCGAGGGTCACCCGTTCTCGAGCCGTCACCGCTTCCTCGACACCAGCGGGGAGGTTCACACGGTGATGGTGGTCGCCGACCGGGTCCTCGGCGATGACGGCGAGCCGGTGGGCACCAGCGGCTACTACCTGGACCTGTCCGACGCCCTTGAGGCGGCCGCCGACGAAGTCACCGGGCAGGCGGTCAATGCCGCGGTCAGCGAAGTGGTCTCCGCGCGCGCGGTGATCGAGCAGGCCAAGGGCGTGCTGATGCGCATGTACCGCATCAATGCCAACCAGGCGTTCAAGGTGCTGGTGTGGCGGTCCCAGGAGACCAACATCAAACTGCGCGACATCGCCGCCCAGATAATCGCCGACCTCGACCAGGTCCCTGCGCCGCCTCCGGCCACGATCGCGGCCTTCGACCACCTGCTGCTGACCGTCGAAGAACGCATCGGCACCGACCCATCGCAGTGACCGCGCCGGGGCATGATCCGTGAGAGCTCGGTGTCTGTTCGGGAAAACGACCGTTACCGAACACCGGCCGATCCGGCGGCCGCTGTCGACGTTGGAAGTTGTGTTCAGCCTGAGCTGCGAATTCACGAGCGGCTGAACAGGAGTGCTACCACGGGCGCGCCTGCAAAGTCGTGCGCAATGCCCGTGATCATCGGTGCGCGCGTCGGCGGGCTGCCGTGCGCGGATGTGTTTCATA
>NZ_JBFAKI010000046.1:0-1062 GCF_040655675.1 Nocardia sp. NPDC050378 | reverse complement strand
GGAGCTCTCAGAAAGCGTAGGTGCCGAACCGGCCCCAAGCCACGAACACAGCCAAGGCGAGTAGCACGAGATTTGCCACGATCATCTGCGGCTCCTTGCGACGCCCGTGGACGACCGCGGCACCGGCCATCACCAGCGCCAGACCGGTCGCGGCGAGCGGCACGAGCACCGGGGCGATATCGAAGACCGCGGGCAGGATCAGGCCGAGCGCACCGAGCACTTCCACCACGCCGATGGCCTTGACCGCACCATCACCGAAATCGCCCGCCCAGCCCATACCGGACTCGACAAGCTTCTGTTTGGGCTGGGCGATCTTCATCAGGCCGGCGCCGAGGAAGGCGGCGGCAAGGATTCCGGCGATGATCCACAGGACGACGTTCATGGTTTGCTCCTCAGCAAATTTAGTTGATATTGCAAGCAACTGTAGGCGCAGATTACTTGCTCCGTCAAGTGATAGATGGCAAGGTTATACTTGCGTCGGCAAGTAAGGAGAGGGTTGTGGCAGTGAACGAGGAGCCCCAGTGGCTGACCGAACAACAACAGCAGGTCTGGTTCTCACTCGTCGGTGTGCTCACCCGGCTGCCCGACCGCCTCGACGCCCAACTGCAACAGGACGCCGGCATCAGTCACTTCGAATATCAGGTGATGGCGATGCTATCGATGTCGCCACGGCGCACCCGGCGCATGAGCGACCTCGCCGCCCTCGCCAACGGTTCCCTGACCCGCCTGTCCCGCACCGTCGACCGCCTCGACAAGCGCGGCTGGGTGACCCGCCACCCCGACCCCGACGACGGCCGCTCCACCCTGGCGGTGCTGACCGATGACGGCTGGGACAAAGTCGCGGCCACCGCCCCCGCCCATGTCGCCGAAGTCCGCCGCCTCGTCTTCGACCCCCTCACCAAAACCCAGGTCCGCCAGCTCGGCGAAATCACCAACCGGATGAGACAGGTCGTATACGACGACGGATGCCCCCCTGGACTGCCGGGCCAGATACCGCCTGATACTCGGCAAGAGCCGTAGCCACCACGACCGCGGGTCACACCGCGCTGATCGGTCACACAG
>NZ_JBFAKI010000045.1:0-1305 GCF_040655675.1 Nocardia sp. NPDC050378 | reverse complement strand
GCACCGGGCAGGCGTCAGTCCGTATACATCGTCTTACGACTTCGCACGGACCTGTGTTTTTAGTAAACAGTCGCTTCTCTCTGGTCTCTGCGACCCCACCCAGCTCCCGGAGTAAATCCGTTCACCAGATGTGGTCCCCCTTCTCCCGAAGTTACGGGGGCATTTTGCCGAGTTCCTTAACCACAGTTCTCTCGATCGCCTTAGTATTCTCTACCTGACCACCTGTGTCGGTTTGGGGTACGGGCCATGTACCAGCTCGCTAGAGGCTTTTCTCGGCAGCATAGGATCACTGAATTCGTCTCAACGACTACGCATCACCTCTCAGGATATGTGTGTGACGGATTTGCCTATCACACTCCCTACAGGCTTACACCAGGTATTCCATCACCTGGCCCAGCTACCTTCCTGCGTCACCCCATCGCTTACCTACTACAGTCAGGGTCCTGTGCAGCCGTCGTCCCCCTCGCCCGAAGGCTCGGTAAGACAACATTTGGACAGTTAGCACAACTGATTCAGCATTGGGCGCGGATACACGGGTACGGGAATATCAACCCGTTGTCCATCGACTACGCCTGTCGGCCTCGCCTTAGGTCCCGACTCACCCTGGGCGGATTAACCTGGCCCAGGAACCCTTGGTCATTCGGCGGACGAGTTTCTCACTCGTCTTTCGCTACTCATGCCTGCATTCTCACTCCCATACCCTCCACCACTAGTTCACACTGTGGCTTCCACGGATATAGGACGCTCCCCTACCCACCCAGTCGACTGGCCCGAAGGCGATCTAATGACTGAGTGCCGCGGCTTCGGCGGTGTACTTGAGCCCCGCTACATTGTCGGCGCAGGATCACTTGACCAGTGAGCTATTACGCACTCTTTCAAGGGTGGCTGCTTCTAAGCCAACCTCCTGGTTGTCTAAGCGACCCCACATCCTTTTCCACTTAGTACACGCTTAGGGGCCTTAGCCGGCGATCTGGGCTGTTTCCCTCTCGACTACGAAGCTTATCCCCCGCAGTCTCACTGCCACGCTCTCACACACCGGCATTCGGAGTTTGGCTGACTTCGGTAAGCTTGTAGGCCCCCTAGGCCATCCAGTAGCTCTACCTCCGGCGTGAAACACGTGACGCTGCACCTAAATGCATTTCGGGGAGAACCAGCTATCACGGAGTTTGATTGGCCTTTCACCCCTACCCACAGCTCATCCCCTCAGTTTTCAACCTAAGTGGGTTCGGGCCTCCACGACGTCTTACCGTCGCTTCACCCTGGCCATGGGTAGATCACTCCGCTTCGGGTCCATAATGTGCGACT
>NZ_JBFAKI010000044.1:0-1457 GCF_040655675.1 Nocardia sp. NPDC050378 | reverse complement strand
GGTCGTACTGATGAGGCTCTCGATGGTTTGGTCGGGTTCTTCGTGAATACGTTGGTGCTGCGTACCGATACCTCGGGCAACCCGACCTTTGCCGACCTCGTGGCCCAGGTACGTACGGATGACTTGTCTGCGTATGAGCACCAAGACGTGCCGTTCGAGCATTTGGTCGAGGTACTGAACCCTGTTCGGTCCATGGCCCACAATCCACTGTTCCAAGTGATGCTCGCTCTGCAAAATGCCCCCGAGGGAAGCTTCGATTTTTCCGGGGTGGAGACGGAACTGGAACCGGTGAGCATCGGCACGTCTCGGGTCGATCTGTCTCTGCATTTGATCGAAACCCATTCCGGAGATGGAAGTCCCGCCGGACTCGGCGGGTTCGTCGAATACAGCACCGATCTGTTCGACCGGTCCAGCATCGCAGGATTTATCGACCGGTTGGGTCGGTTGCTGACCGCGGTGGTCACCGACCCGGACACGCTGATCGGTGCGGTGAATCTGCTTTCGGCGCAGGAACGCCGGCAGGTGCTGGTCGAGTGGAACGACACAGGAACACCACCGGCTGCTGCCACGATTCCGGAATTGTTCGAGGCACAGGTCGATCAGGACTCCGACGCCATCGCTGTGGTCACGACCGACGAGCGGCTGACCTACAGGGAACTCAACGCTCGAGCGAATTGTTTGGCGCATGAGTTGATCGGTCGTGGTGTCGGTGCTGGCGATGTGGTGGCGTTGGTGCTACCGAGGTCGTCGGATCTGGTTGTTGCCGTTCTGGGAGTGTTGAAAGCTGGTGCGGCTTTCCTGCCGGTCGATCCTGAATACCCCTCCGAGCGCATCGGATTCATGCTGGGCGACGCCACGCCCGCCTTCGCGTTGGTAACGACCGAGACCGCCCATGTTGTACCAGGCGACATCCCCCGGCTGCTCCTCGACACCTTCACGCCGGGTGACACCGGCCCGGTCCGCGCCGCGGTCCAGGGTGCGGCGTATGTGATCTACACGTCGGGTTCGACGGGGACGCCGAAGGGTGTGATGGTCGGCCATGACGGTGTGGCGGGTTTGCTTCGGTCTTTTGTGAATTCTTTTGGGGTGGGGCCGGGTTCGCGTGTTCTGCAGTTGGCGTCTCCGAGTTTTGATGCGTGGGTGATGGAGTTCGTGATGGGGCTGTTGTCGGGAGCGGAGTTGGTGATCGCCCCGCCGGGTCCGCTGCTGGGTGACGAGCTGGCCGATTTCGCTGGTCGGCATGAGGTGACTCATGCGTTGATTCCGCCGTCGGTGTTGGGCACGGTGTCGGTTGATGGGCTGGCGAGTCTGGGCACGTTGGTGGTGGGTGCGGAACCGTGTGCTGCGGATTTGGTGGAGCGGTGGTCGCCGGGGCGTCGGATGGTGAACGCGTACGGGCCGACCGAGGCGACCATCTGCGTGACATTGAGCGATGCGCTCGATGAGTCCGGTGTGCC
>NZ_JBFAKI010000043.1:0-1500 GCF_040655675.1 Nocardia sp. NPDC050378 | reverse complement strand
GCGATCATCGGATGGCCCGAAGGCCTGGATGAGTACGACCTTCACCAGAAGCCGCAGTCGCTGACCGAACTCGCTCAGCCCGGCTTCAGGGAATTGCAGTGTCCGGAGCATGGAATTGACCAGCCCGGAACGCCCTTCGAGGATATCAGCGAAAACCGCCAGTATATCCGACACGAGAGTGGCGGCGTATTCGGCCGACATACCGTGAGGAATTTTGATCGTGAACGCGTGGTCGGCGAAGCTGTGCTCGATGTCTGCGAGGAGCCGTTCGTTCAACTCGGCGACGATCGCTTGTCGATCCGGGAAGTATCGGTAGAGCGTACCGACAGAAACGCCGGCCTGGCTCGCGATCTTGCGAATCGGCACCTGGGCGATCCCATGCCGGCCGAAGAGTGTGGCAGCCGCCTGCAGTAGTCGCTCGTGCGTTTCCTGCGCCCGCTCTTGTTGCGGCCGGTGCCTGGCCGCAGGTGACTTCGGGGGCATTCGACAAACCTCCTACGAGGGAATCGAGTGTGGCACGACGAGCAGACAAGGTGGTGAGCGCAGGCGAGCGCTAGCAGGATGTTCGGCTCGGGCAGCGAAATGTGTCACTGTGCTCGGGAGACTGAGTCAGTGATCATCGTCCGGGCGAGCCACAAGCCCAGCATGCGGCAAGCCATTCCTAGTTCGTCGATGCAATCGCTGTCGGCGTCGTTGCTCACCGCTGTCCGCACGACAACTGCGAAGGCTGTGTTCACTACCACCATGCATATGGTCTCTGTCGTCTCGTCATCGCCGGTTCCCAGCTGGAGTATTTGCGCCAGCATGGCGTGCAATCGCTTTTCGAACTGCGGAAGGTTCGAGGCGTAGAACTGTACTGTGCTGACGAATGCGCGAACGAGGCCGGCGTTCTCGACGAGTGCACTGTTGAATACTGTCAGTATTCGATGCATCGCGGCACTGTAACGGTCCTCCGGCGGCCGTGTTTCGTCGCTCAGATCAGCGACGACGGTCGGTCGCACGGCGTCGAAGCCTCGTTCCAGGTCATCCAGCATGCGATTGAGCAATTCGTCGACGATCGCGGACCTGTCGGGAAAGTAGCGATACACCGTGCCGATACTGATGCCGGCTTCTGCGGCGATGCGGTTGGTCGAGGTTTTCGAGACACCGTGGGTGGCGAACAACTCTGCGGCTGTGTCCAGGACCATCGTCCGGGTCCGGTTGGCACGTTCCTGGCTCGGCCGTCTCCGTCCCCTGTCGGGCTTCACCCTCGATGACCTCCTGGGCCGACCGCACCCTGCCTCAGAGCCGACCCGGTCGGCTGACACGAGGATAGCGGAGCGCTGTTTGCAGATCTACAACTTCACGACCGCAGGCTCGGGGACGGAGTTGGAGTATCAGAGGGTAGTCGCCGACGTCGGATCCGCCTGGGCCTACGTGTAGTCGGATCAGGCGGATCGAGGTACGGCTTGGAGCGGCCAGCCGCCATGCGCGGGTGCCTCGGTGGATGCCTTGCCGCCC
>NZ_JBFAKI010000042.1:0-1535 GCF_040655675.1 Nocardia sp. NPDC050378 | reverse complement strand
GAGTCTTCAACGGAGAGTTTGATTCTGGCTCAGGACGAACGCTAGCGGCGTGCTTAACACATGCAAGTCGAGCGGTAAGGCCCTTCGGGGTACACGAGCGGCGAACGGGTGAGTAACACGTGGGTGATCTGCCTTGCACTTCGGGATAAGCCTGGGAAACTGGGTCTAATACCGGATATGACCTCGGGATGCATGTTCTGGGGTGGAAAGATTTATCGGTGCGAGATGGGCCCGCGGCCTATCAGCTTGTTGGTGAGGTAACGGCTCACCAAGGCGACGACGGGTAGCCGACCTGAGAGGGTGACCGGCCACACTGGGACTGAGACACGGCCCAGACTCCTACGGGAGGCAGCAGTGGGGAATATTGCACAATGGGCGAAAGCCTGATGCAGCGACGCCGCGTGCGGGATGACGGCCTTCGGGTTGTAAACCGCTTTTGACAGGGACGAAGCGCAAGTGACTGTACCTGTAGAATAAGGACCGGCCAACTACGTGCCAGCAGCCGCGGTAATACGTAGGGTCCGAGCGTTGTCCGGAATTACTGGGCGTAAAGAGCTTGTAGGCGGTTCGTCGCGTCGTTTGTGAAAACTTGGGGCTCAACCTTAAGCTTGCAGGCGATACGGGCGGACTAGAGTACTTCAGGGGAGACTGGAATTCCTGGTGTAGCGGTGAAATGCGCAGATATCAGGAGGAACACCGGTGGCGAAGGCGGGTCTCTGGGAAGTAACTGACGCTGAGAAGCGAAAGCATGGGTAGCAAACAGGATTAGATACCCTGGTAGTCCATGCCGTAAACGGTGGGTACTAGGTGTGGGGCTCCTTCCACGGACTCCGTGCCGTAGCTAACGCATTAAGTACCCCGCCTGGGGAGTACGGCCGCAAGGCTAAAACTCAAAGAAATTGACGGGGGCCCGCACAAGCGGCGGAGCATGTGGATTAATTCGATGCAACGCGAAGAACCTTACCTGGGTTTGACATACACCAGAAAGCTGTAGAGATACAGCCCCCCTTGTGGTTGGTGTACAGGTGGTGCATGGCTGTCGTCAGCTCGTGTCGTGAGATGTTGGGTTAAGTCCCGCAACGAGCGCAACCCTTATCTTATGTTGCCAGCGCGTTATGGCGGGGACTCGTGAGAGACTGCCGGGGTCAACTCGGAGGAAGGTGGGGACGACGTCAAGTCATCATGCCCCTTATGTCCAGGGCTTCACACATGCTACAATGGCCGGTACAGAGGGCTGCGATACCGTGAGGTGGAGCGAATCCCTTAAAGCCGGTCTCAGTTCGGATCGGGGTCTGCAACTCGACCCCGTGAAGTTGGAGTCGCTAGTAATCGCAGATCAGCAACGCTGCGGTGAATACGTTCCCGGGCCTTGTACACACCGCCCGTCACGTCATGAAAGTCGGTAACACCCGAAGCCGGTGGCCTAACCCCTTGTGGGAGGGAGCCGTCGAAGGTGGGATCGGCGATTGGGACGAAGTCGTAACAAGGTAGCCGTACCGGAAGGTGCGGCTGGATCACCTCCTTTCTAAGGAGCA
>NZ_JBFAKI010000041.1:0-3463 GCF_040655675.1 Nocardia sp. NPDC050378 | reverse complement strand
CAGCGCTCGAGACTCGCGCTTCGCGCATGCGCTTCGAGCGCTGTTCGCGCGGCCCTCCATGGGCCGCGCTCGAGCGCGCCAGCGCTCCAAAACACAGCCCAATACCTTTGTGGTGCACAAAACACCGCAGTGGTTCCAACATGGCCGGAAACGAGGCAGACGACGCGCTGGAGTGGTTCCACACGGCCGGGAACGCGGTAGGTGAACCACTCGAGTGGAACCGCTCCGATACCTCGCACATCGACCATGACCATCGCGACTACCCCAAGCGCCTGATGACACCCACACAGCAACAGCCGCCGACCGGAAGCCCTTTACAGACCCCGGCCGACGGCTGCGCATTCAACGAACTACTGAGCGTCCCCACCAGTCAATTCGGTAGCACGCTCCTCCGCATCGGTCTCACCATCTTCATCAGCAGCCGCAGCATTGAGGAACCACTGCAACCCCTCATCAGTCCGCCCAGCAGCCACAAGAGCATCCGCATACGCATAGAACAGCCGCGCAGCAGCCGACCCCGTACGAGCCGGATTCAGATCCGAGGACTGCAGCGTCACCACAGCCTGATCGAACTGCCCCAGATCCATCCGCGCACCCGCGACAACGATCCGCAACTCGGTCGCTTCGTCACCGGTGAGCGCCTGCGCTTCTTCACTACGCCCCAACTCGATGGCCCGTTCCGGCCGCCCGAGCCCACGCTCACAGTCGGCCATCACAGCGAGCAGCCCGGACCCACCCGACATGCGCCGCGCGGTCCGCAGCTCCGACAGTGCTTCGGCCCATTCCTCGGCGTGGTAGGCCACCACACCGGCGGTCTCACGCACGACAGCGATGCGCCCCGCCCGCTGCCTGGCGGCCCTGGCATGGGCCAGCGCCAGGCGCGGATCGTCTTCGAGCAGCTCGACGGCCATGACCATGTGCCGAGCGACGGTCTCGGCATTGCTCTTGTCCAGGCTCAGCAGATCGCGGCGCACAGCCGGATCGAGATCGGAGGCCTGCACGTCTTCGGGGATATCGGGCTCTTCCGGACGGGCCGCCCGACGATCGGTGGGCCTGCCGCCCGCGGCGCGAGCACCCTCGCCGCCACGACGGCGATCGTCGTTGTCGAACCGGCTGGCGCCCGAGTCTGGGTAACCACTCCCGCCGCGGTCGGCGCCACGGCTCGAACGGTCGTCGCGTGTTGCGCGGTCACTACCACGATCCGAGCGGAAGCCCCCACGACTCGAGCGATCATCGTCGCGGTCGCCTCGTACCCGGTCATCCGCACGGCTCGAGTCGTCTGCACGGCTCGAGTCGTCTGCACCACGATCCGAGCCGACGTCGTCGCGGTCCGAACGGTCGTCGGAACTGGCCGAATCGTCGCTCTCACGTGATGCGCGAGCAGAGTCATGAGCCGAATCGTGCGTGCCGCGGTCAGGTCCGGAGCTCGCGTGATCCGACCCGTTCTCGCCGGCGTTCGAGCTGTCGACATCGGCGACGGCCGCTGGTGCCGCGGCGTTGTCCGAGCCGCGGGACTTCGTGTTGCCATCGATGTCGTCGATCGGGCTGTTGCTCGCCGCGCGGCGATCGTCGACGCCCGAGCCAGTTGCCTGGTCGTCGTGGTCCGAGCTCTTCCGGTGCTCGGACTCGCTCGGGCCGCCTGCCTCTTCACGCCCGGAACCGGCGGCGCCGGAATCCACGTGTTCGGTCGACGACTTGCCCTGCTCAGTGGACGCGTCCTCGGCAATGCGGTCTGCCGGAACTCCCTCGGCATCACCCGCCGAGATCACGCCGAGCACATCGCCTTCGCGTTCCTTCCGCTTCTCACGGTAAGTTCCGTCCAAGGGCGCGCCGTCCTCGCCGACGAACTTGCCGCGACCGGCGGTCCCGGTATTGCGCTTGAACCCACCGCGTCCACGGTCGTCGTCGCGCCGGGCACCGCGCTCGTCATCACGTCGCTGGTACCCACCCCGATCAGAGCTGCCACCTCGCGAACGGTCATCGCTCTCACCACGTCGGAAACCACCCTGGTCCCCACCGCGATCGAATCCACCGCGCGAACGGTCGCCGCCCTCGCTGCGACGGAAGCCACCACGATCGCCACCACGATCCGAGGAGCCACGCGAACGGTCATCGCCTTCATTGCGGCGGAAACCTCCACGATCCCCACCACGATCCGAGCTGCCGCGCGAACGGTCATCGCCTTCGCTGCGGCGGAAACCTCCACGATCCCCACCACGATCCGAGGAGCCGCGCGAACGGTCGTCGCCTTCGCTGCGCCGGAAACCGCCACGGTCCGAACCACCGCTCCGGCGGTCGTCGCTGCCACGGAAACCACCACGGTCTCCGCCGCGATCGAACCCACCACGCGAACGGTCATCGCCTCCGCTGCGCCGGAAACCGCCGCGATCGCCACCGCGATCGGAGCTGCCGCGCGAACGGTCATCACCTTCATTACGGCGGAAGCCGCCACGATCCGAGCTGCCGCGCGAACGGTCATCGCCCTCGCTACGACGGAAACCGCCACGATCGGAACCACCACGACGGTCGTCATTGCCGCGGAAGCCACCGCGGTCAGAACCACCGCGCGAACGGTCATCGCCTTCGTTGCGTCGGAAGCCGCCACGGTCCGAACCACCGCTCCGGCGGTCGTCGCTGCCACGGAAACCACCACGGTCTCCGCCGCGATCGAACCCACCACGCGAACGGTCGTCGCCTTCGTTCCTGCGGAAACCGCCGCGATCGCCACCGCGATCGGAGCTGCCGCGCGAACGGTCATCACCTTCGTTACGGCGGAATCCACCACTGCCACGGGGACGGTCGTCATCGTTGCGACGGGAGCCGCCGCGGTCACTACCACGGTCGAAACCGCCTGCGGGACGGTCGGATTCGTCGCGACGGCGGAAGCCACCACGATCACCGGAACCACCGCGCGCGGCGTCGTCACGCCGGGGATAGCCGCTCTTGCCGCTGTCGTCGCGACGCTGATAGCCGCCGCGATCCGAACCACCGCGATCACCGCTGTCGTCACGCCGGAAACCGCCTCGGTCCCCGGAACCGCCGCGATCGTCACGGTTGTAGCCGCCGCGACCGGAGCCGCCGACCGAGCCACGATTGTCGCCCTGACCGCCACGGGGGCGGTCGGTCGGTTCGCCGCGCCGGCCGAAACCGCGGGCGTCTCCGTCCCGGCGGAAAGACTTCCGTCCGTCGTTGTGTTCCGACACGGCGATCCCTTTCTAGGTTCCCCGGCCTCCGGGGAGAGTTGTCATGGCCCCGCCTGCAAAGAATTCAACCACGGGCGGACAACGGGGCATCGTCCGCCTGGCGTACCGGGGACATTTCTGCCCCACAAACGCCGATAGGGGACCCAAATAAGGGTCCCCTATCGCAATGATTGTCCGGCGGTGTCCTACTCTCCCACACCCTGTCGAGTGCAGTACCATCGGCGCAGGTGGCCTTAGCTTCCGGGTTCGGAATGGGACCG
>NZ_JBFAKI010000040.1:0-3947 GCF_040655675.1 Nocardia sp. NPDC050378 | reverse complement strand
TCCTGATCACCCAGCAACCTGTTCTGCCACAGTGTGTAATCCGCATACTGCACCGGCAACGGCACCCAATCCGGAACACCGCCCTCGCAACGGGCGGCATAGGCCGAGGCCAGATCGCGGGACAGCGGTGTCAGCGACCAACCGTCACCGGCGATGTGATGCAACACCAACAGCAACACCGACACATCCGGTCCCACCCGGAACAGTTCCGCCCGCAGCGGCGGTTCTCCGGCGAGGTCGAACGCGTGCCGCGCTGCCGCTGACAATGCTGGGGCCAGGTCGGTCTCGTTGGATGTCTCGGTGACAGCAAGCGGCGCACCGGCGGCGAGGACTCGCTGGTACGGGGTACCGTCCTGGACAGTGACCACGGTGCGCAATATCTCGTGGCGCTCCACCACATCGGACAACGCAGCCTCTAGTGCGGGGATGTCCATGTCGCCGGTGAGCCGCAGTGCCAGCGGCAAATTGTAGGTCGGGCTCGGGCCTTCCAACTGGTGTAGGAACCACAGGCGTCGTTGTGCGAACGACAACGGCAACAACTCCGGCCGGGTCGCGGCGACGATGGGTGGGCGCACCTCCCGTTCGATATCCAACCGGGAGGCGAGCCCGGCAACGGTCGGGGCATCGAACAACGTGCGCATCTCCAGTTCGACCCCGAGCACCGCACGCACCCGGCTCACCAACCGGGTCGCCAACAGCGAATGCCCGCCGAGTGCGAAGAAGTCGTCATCGACTCCCACCGAGGCGAGTCTTAGCACCTCGGCGAACAGGCTTGCCAAGATCTCCTCACGCGGAGTACGCGGCAGCCGAACCGTTTCGAGGGCACCGGTTGCGGGAGTGGGCAGTGCCCGCCGGTCTAGTTTTCCGCTCGGAGTACGGGGGAGTTGCGCCAGTGCCATGACGGCTGAGGGCACCATGTATTCCGGCAACCGCTCCGCTACAAACGCGCGCAGCCCCGTCGGCGCTGTGTCTCCCACGACGTAGGCCACCAGACGGTGGTCGCCGGGTCGGTCCTCACGCACAACCACGGCTGCCGTCGTAACCTCGGGATGTGCTCGTAGGACGGCTTCGATCTCACCCGGTTCGATCCGGAAACCCCGAACCTTCACCTGATCATCCGCGCGGCCCGAGAATTCGAGTTGCCCGTCACGACGCCAGCGGACCTGGTCACCCGTGCGATACATCCGCGACCCGTCACCACCGAACGGATCCGCAACGAACCGCTCCGATGTCAGGCCAGGCCGGCCAAGGTAGCCCTGCGCGACGCAGTCCCCACCCAGATACAACTCACCGACCACACCGGATGGAACCGGGGACAGTCCAGCGTCGAGTACATACGTCCGAACGTTGTCGAAGGGCGTTCCGATCGGCGGTGTCACCGGCCAGTCAGTGACGTCGGTCGGCAGAGAGAAACCGGTCACCGCGTGCGTCTCACTCGGCCCATAATGATTGTGCAACCGCACCCACGGCCTAGTCGCACAGAACTCCCGCACTGCCGGCGACAGCGTCAACGCCTCACCGCCTTGGGTCACCGACCGCAGCCGGGGCAACCCCGCGCCGGAGTTCACCGCGGCGGCACACAGTTCCTGGATCACGACGTCAGGGCTGAAGAACGCCTCGACGTCCCAGCGTGCCAGCCATTCCACCAGCAACTCACCGCTACGCCGAATACGCTCTCCTGGCACCAGCACCACACCGCCGAACGACAGCGCGGACAGAATCTCCTGCGATGCGACGTCGAAACTCGCCGAAGTGAACTGCGCCGTCCGGAGCGCATCACCGTAGAAGTTTCGATGCCACCACAACAATCGGCGCAACCCACCGGCGGGCATCACCACACCTTTGGGACGTCCTGTCGAGCCGGACGTGTAGATCACATACGCCGGACTCGCCACGGTAAGAACACCGTTTCGGTCTCCTGCGACCGGATTCCGATCGGTCCCGTCGGCAACGGACTCGATCCGAACTTGTGGAAGAGCAGTGGGTACAAGGTCTGCGGTCCGGCCAGTCACGAACGCGAGCGCTGGCGCGGAATCCTCCAGCATGAACTGGATTCTCTCCGCCGGGTATTCGGGGTCCACCGCAAGGTAAGCCGCCCCCGCTTTCAGCACCGCCAGGATCGCCGCATACAGGTCCAGTGACCGCAGTAGCACCACTCCGACGATTTGGTCCGGTCCGATGCCTCGCCTGATCAACTCGTGCGCCAACAGGTTCGCTCTGGTGTTGAGTTCGCGGTAGGTCAGCTGGACGTCGTCGAAGATCACCGCCACCGCGTCCGGAGTACGTGCCACCTGGGATTCGAACAGCTCCGGCAACGCAACGTCGGGCACATCGGTCGCGGTGTCATTCCACTCCACCACCAGTTGCCGCCGTTCGGCTTCCGACAACAGGTCGACCGTCTCGATCCGGGTGTGGGGATCGGTTGTGACCGCTTCCAGAAGGCGGCGTAACCGGTCGACAAAACCCGTCACCGAAGACCGGTCGAACAGATCTGTGCTGTACTCCACAACCACGTGGAGACCCTCCGGGTTCCCATCCGAGCGGGCATCGCCGAACTGGAGGGAGATGTCGAACCGTGACGTCCCGGTGCTGACGTTCTCGAACTCGGTGTCGACGCCCGGGAAGCGGAAGTCCAGCGCCGCTACGTCCTGCACGGTCACAAGGACCTGGAACAGCGGGTGATACGCCATGGACCGGGCCGGGTTCAGCACCTCTACCAACTGCTCGAACGGCACGTCCTGACGCTCGTACGCGGACAGGTCAGCGTCGCGGACTCGGTCGACGAGGTCGGCGAACGTGGGATTGCCTGAGGTATCGGTACGCAGGACAAGCGTGTTGGTCATGAACCCGACCAGGTCCCCGACCGCCTCGTCGGTGCGTCCGGCGATCGGGGTGCCCAGAGGGATATCGGTGCCGGCGCCCAACCTGGTCATGAGCGCTGCGGCCGCGGCCTGCAGCACCATGAACACGGTCGCGCCCAGGTGCCGGGCGAGGTCCACGACTCGCTGGTGAAGTTCAGCGTCGAACGCACATGCTAGGGAATCGCCTCGGAACGTCGATACTGCAAGCCGTGGTCGGTCTGCGGGGAAACTCGCCTGCTCCGGCAACCCGTCAAGAGCCCCAGACCAGTAGGAGAGCTGCCGGGCCGCCAAACTTTCCGGGTCGTTCTGGTCACCCAGCAACGCGTTCTGCCACAGTGTGTAGTCCGCGTACTGGACCGGCAACGGCACCCAATCTGGGGCACTCCCGTGGCTTCTGGCTGTGTAGGCGGTGACCAGATCGCGGGACAACGGTGTCAACGACCAGGCGTCACCAGCGATGTGGTGCAACACCAATAGCAGCACCGATACATCCGGTCCCACCCGGAACAGCTCCACCCGCAGCGGCGCTTCCCCTGCGAGGTCGAACGTGTACCGCGCAGCTGCCGACAACGCCGGGGCCAGGTCGGCCTCGCTGGACACCTCGGTCACCGCAAGCGGCGCCCCGACTGCCAGGATCTGCTGGTACGGGATACCGTCCTGGACGGTGAACACAGTGCGGAGTGTCTCGTGACGTTCCACCACATCGGCCAACGCAGCCTCTAGTGCGACGACATCCACGTCACCGATGAGCCGCAGAGCCAACGGAACGTTGTAGGTCGCGCTCGGCCCCTCCAACGTGGACAGGAACCACAGGCGTCGCTGCCCGAACGACAACGGCAACAACTCCGGCCGCTCCACAGCAACAACCGGCGGACGCAGCTGCCGCTCGACATCCAACCGAGAAGCGAGCCCCGCCGCAGTCGGGGCCTCGAACAACGTGCGCATCTCCAACTCGGCACCCAACACCGCACGAACCCGACTCCCCAACCGAGTCGCCAACAGGGAGTGCCCACCCAGAGCAAAGAAGTCATCATCGACTCCCACCGAGGCCAGGCCTAGCACCTCGGCGAACAATCCCGCCACAAT
>NZ_JBFAKI010000039.1:0-4420 GCF_040655675.1 Nocardia sp. NPDC050378 | reverse complement strand
CCCATTCCGAACCCGGAAGCTAAGGCCACCTGCGCCGATGGTACTGCACTCGACAGGGTGTGGGAGAGTAGGACACCGCCGGACAATCATTGCGAAGAAGCCCTCAGCATTGCGCTGGGGGCTTCTTTGCGTTTCGCAACAACGGATTTCGGGAGTACATGGGTAACTCCCCGGGTACGGCCATAACGCGGTAACGACATACCGCATGCCCGATTGGTTCGTTACCCCATTCCTAGGCCGTCGGCCGAATTTCGGGGAGGCGGTACAGTGGCCGGGTGCGCCTTGTCATTGCTCGTTGCCAGGTCGATTACGTCGGTCGGCTGACCGCTCACCTCCCGATGGCCCGCAGGCTCTTGCTCATCAAGGCCGACGGTTCGGTGCTGGTGCATTCCGACGGCGGCTCGTACAAGCCGCTCAACTGGATGAGCCCGCCGTGCTGGCTCCAGGAGCGCGACGTCGCCTCGTTGAACCCGCCGGCGGAACTGCCCGAGGGTGTGCGTCCGCTGCGCGAGGAGCCCATGCATGCACCCGAGAACAACTTCAAGGCCCTGTGGGTGGTGACCAACAAGGCCGGTGAGGAACTGCGCATCGCGATCGAGGAGATCGAGCACGATTCCTCGCATGAGCTCGGTGTCGATCCCGGCCTCGTGAAAGACGGTGTGGAGGCGCACCTGCAGGAGCTGCTCGCCGAGCATGTCACCAAGCTCGGCGAGGGATACACCCTGGTGCGCCGTGAGTACATGACCGCGATCGGCCCCGTCGATCTGCTGTGCCGCGACGCCGACGGCGCGACGGTCGCGGTGGAGATCAAGCGCCGCGGCGATATCGACGGCGTCGAACAGCTCACCCGGTACCTGGCACTGCTCAACCGCGACCCGCTGCTCGCGCCGGTGCGCGGAGTGTTCGCGGCCCAGCAGATCAAGCCGCAGGCGAAGATACTCGCCGAGGACCGGGGGATCCGTTGCCTCACGCTCGATTACGACGAGCTGCGTGGCACCGAGAGCAACGTTTTCCGGTTGTTCTAGGAAGCAGTGCCATGCCGCGTCGTAAACCGCGCCAGGAACGCCGTAGCGGGCCGCTGCCGCTCGGCGACGTGTACGGGCGCACCGAGGAGGGTCCGGGCGGCGACGAGATCTATGTCGTGCGAACGGTTCCCGGTGCGCGGGCGGTGAAGACCTATCGCTGCCCGGGCTGTGACCACGAGATCGCGCCGGGGGTGGCCCATATCGTCGCGTGGGCCGTCGAGGGCGGTGAGGACGACCGTAGGCACTGGCATCAGGGTTGCTGGAACGGCAGGCGCACACGGGGAATCACGCGCCGCTGGTCCTGATCCCGGCCGAGACGCCGAAAAGCGGCCGAGACGCCGAAAACTGGAGGCCACCTCGATGATTCGAGGTGGCCTCCAGTTTTCCAGGTGTAGACGTGTCGTCGCAGAGTCCGACAGGGTCAGTTGACGTCGGCGCTCTCGCGGTCCTCGTCGACGATGTCCTCGTCGGAGACCTCCGGGATGGCCTTGTTCTGGCGCGAGCCCGAGACGGACTTGTTGTTGCCATTGTTGTTGTTGCTGATCGACTTGCGCTCCGGGGCGCCGTCGAGCAGTTCGCTCTCCCGGTTGACCGCCGCGAGCATGGCGGGCACCGAGTCGAGCTGGCCGCGGATACCGAGCAGCTGGGCCAGGACCCGGCCGCGCAGCACGCGCATCTCCTCGGCCAGTTCCTTCGCGTGCGCGATCTTGCGCTCGGAGGTCTGGGTGGCGGAGCTGATGAGGCGGTTGGCCTCGTCGGTCGCGTCCTTGATCCGCTGGGCGGCCTCGGCGCGACTGGTGGCCTCGAGCTCCTCCATGGCACGAGTCAGCTTGGTGCGCCGATCGTTCATGGTGGCCTCGAAGTCCTGCTGGGTGGCCTTGCGCTTGGCCTCGGCCTCCTTGGCGAGACGCTCGGCCTCGGCCTGGGCGGCCTCGATGATCTTGGTCGACTCGGTGCGCGCCTTCGCGAGGGTCTGCTCGAACTCGATCTCGAGCGCCTCGCGCTTCTCCTTGGTCTCCGCGAGCAGCGACTCGTACTTGCCACGCATCTCGGTGGCCTGCTGCTCGGCGATCGACACCATCTCGGCAGCCTCGGCCTGGGCCAGTGCGCGAACCTCGGACGCTTCGTCCGAGGCAAGGCGCAGCATGCGCGAGATACGGTCGGACATACCTTCGGCGGTGGTCGGCGGCACGGAGAGCCGGTCGACCTCCTTGCGGAGCTCGTCGATCTCGTCCCGGGCGTCTTCCAGCTGGGCGGCGAGATTGCGGGCCTGCGCGGCGGCAGCATCCCGGTCGGTGGCGGTGACGCGAAGCTCCGCGTCGAAGCGGTCGAAGTAGTTGCGCACCTCGTCTTGCGCATAACCCTTGCGCACAACGGTGAAGGGCAGTGCAACGAAGCGATTGCGATCGGACTCAGGTGACGACATGGCACACAAAATACAGCCTCGAGCGACACGATGGAGACTCGACCAGGAATGTGATCTCGCCGAGATTTCCCGGTCGGACCGGCCTACTAGTGCGTAACATCCGGGTTCGGCTCCACGAGCTCGATCAGCACACCCCCAGCATCCTTCGGATGGACGAAATTGATGCGAGAATCAGCGGTTCCGTGTCGAGGCGCCTCGTACAGCAAACGCAGCCCACGGTCGCGTAAGAAGCCCGAAACGGCCTCGATATCGGTGACCCGGTAGGCCAGCTGCTGCAGTCCGGGGCCGCTGCGGTCGATGAACTTGGCGATGGTCGACTCGGGCGTGAGCGGGGCCAGCAATTGCAGGGCGGTCGCGCGGTCGGCGGCGGCCGGGCACGACAGCATCGCCTCGACGACGCCCTGGGCCTCGTTCACCTCGCGATGGGTCTCGACCATGCCGAGGTTGTCGGTGTACCAGGCCACCGCGGTGTCGAGGTCGGGCACGGCGATGCCCACATGATCGACGGCGATGACGTAGTCGGCGGGGATGAAGTTCGCATTGGTCACCCCACGAAGCTAGCGCGACCTGCGTTCCAGCCGCCGGTGTGCAGGGGTTACCGTTGAGTACAGGTTCGAACTATGAATGCGAGGCTTGCGTGACCACTTCTGTCATCGTGTCCGGTGCGCGTACCCCGGTCGGGCGGCTGCTTGGCGGTCTGAAGGACTTCAAGGCCTCGGATCTGGCCGGTGTGGCCATCAAAGCCGCCCTGGAGAAGGGTGGCGTCGCGCCCGAGCAGGTCCAGTACGTGATCCTCGGCCAGGTGCTGCAGGCCGGCGCGGGGCAGCTGCCCGCGCGTCAGGCCGCCATCGCCGCGGGTATCCCGATGGACGTGCCGTCGGTGCTCGTCAACAAGGTGTGCCTGTCGGGCATCAACGCGATCGCGCTGGCGGATCAGCTGATTCGCGCGGGCGAGCACGAGATCGTCGTGGCGGGCGGCATGGAGTCGATGAGCCAGACTCCGCACCTGCTGCCCAAGAGCCGCGAGGGCTTCAAGTACGGCAACACCACCCTCGTCGACCACATGGCCTACGACGGCCTGCACGACGTCATCACCGATCAGGCGATGGGTCTGCTCACCGAGGATCGCAACGACCTCGACAAGGTGAGTCGCGAGGAGCAGGACGCCTTCGCCGCCGCCTCGCACCAGCGTGCCGCGGCCGCGTGGAAGAACGGTGTGTTCGAGGGCGAGGTCGTGCCGGTGGCCGTGCCGCAGCGCAAGGGCGACCCGGTCTACGTCACCGAGGACGAGGGCATCCGCACCGACACCACCGTCGAGTCGCTCGGCAAGCTGCGTCCGGCCTTCCGCAAGGACGGCACCGTCACCGCGGGCACCGCCTCGCAGATCTCCGACGGTGCGGCCGCGGTGGTCGTGATGAGCAAGGCGAAGGCCGAGGAGCTCGGCCTCGAGTGGATCGCGGAGATCGGCGCCTCGGGTCAGGTCGCCGGACCGGATTCGACCCTGCAGGACCAGCCGGCCAACGCCATCCTGGCCGCCTGCGCCAAGGAGGGCATCACGCCCGCCGACCTGGACCTCATCGAGATCAACGAGGCGTTCGCCGCCGTGGGTGTGTCCTCCACCCGCAAGCTCGGCTACGACCCGGAGAAGGTGAACGTCAACGGCGGCGCCATCTCCATCGGTCACCCGCTCGGCATGTCCGGCGCCCGGATCCTGCTGCACCTGGCGCTGGAACTGAAGCGTCGCGGTGGTGGCGTGGGTGCTGCCGCGCTGTGCGGTGGTGGTGGTCAGGGTGACGCGTTGATCATTCGCGTGCCGTAGACCGGCTGGCACCTTTGGGGTGTTGGGCCCAAATGGTATCGGCTGTGTTTTTGGAGCGCTTGCGCGCTCGAGCGCGGCCCCTGGAGGGCCGCGCGAACAGCGCTCGAGACTCGCGCTTCGCGCATGCGCTTCGAGCGCTGTTCGCGCGGC
>NZ_JBFAKI010000038.1:0-4640 GCF_040655675.1 Nocardia sp. NPDC050378 | reverse complement strand
GGTCGTACTGATGAGGCTCTCGATGGTTTGGTCGGGTTCTTCGTGAATACGTTGGTGCTGCGTACCGATACCTCGGGCAACCCGACCTTTGCCGAGCTGGTGGCTCGGGTTCGGCAGTGGGATCTGGAGGCTTACGCGCATCAGGACGTACCGTTCGAGCACTTGGTCGAGGTGTTGAACCCTGTTCGATCGATGGCTCATCATCCGCTGTTCCAGGTGATGCTTGCTCTGCAGAATGCCCCGGTGGGCAGCTTCGAATTCCCCGGGCTAGGGGCGGAGCTGGAGCCGGTGAGCGTCGGTGCGTCTCGGTTCGATCTGTCTCTGCATTTGATCGAAACCCATTCCGGAGATGGAAGTCCCGCCGGACTCGGCGGGTTCGTCGAATACAGCACCGACCTGTTCGACCGGTCCACCATCGCAGGATTCATCGACCGATTGAGCCGGTTGCTGACCGCGGTGGTCACCGACCCGGACACACGGATCGGCGCGATGGATCTGCTTTCACCGCAGGAACGTCAACAGGTCCTGGTCGAGTGGAACGACACTGGGACTTCGCCGACTGCCGTGACGATCCCGGAGTTGTTCGAGGCGCAGGTCGGTCGGGATTCTGAGGCTGTCGCTGTGGTCACGACCGACGAGCGGCTGACCTATGGGGAACTCAACGCTCGAGCGAATTGTTTGGCGCATGAGTTGATCGGTCGTGGTGTCGGTGCTGGCGATGTGGTGGCGTTGGTGCTACCGAGGTCGTCGGATCTGGTTGTTGCCGTTCTGGGAGTGTTGAAAGCTGGTGCGGCTTTCCTGCCGGTCGATCCTGAATACCCCTCCGAGCGCATCGGATTCATGCTCGGCGACGTGGTACCCGCGTTCGCGTTGGTCACCACCGAGACCACGGAGGTTCTACCCGTTGGCATCCCCCGCCTGCACCTCGACATCGACCGATTCGGGGAACCTGCGCACGACGTCACGGACCACGACCGACTCAGGCCACTAACCTGGGACTGCCCCGCGTACGTCTTCCACACGTTGAAGTCGACGGGGCGGCTTAAGGGTGTAGTGGTGACGCACCGGAACGTGGTGCGTCTGTTCGATGAGGGCCGATGGTTTGGGTTCGGCAAGGACGACGTGTGGGCGCTGTTCCATTCGTCCGCGTTCGATTTCTCTGTGTTGGAGTTGTGGGGCGCGCTGGTGCACGGCGGCCAGCTGGTTGTGGTGCCGTATGAGACGACTCGGTCTCCTCGACACTTCGCGAGTTTTCTGGCCATTGAGGGTGTGACGGTCCTGAGCCAGACGCCATCGGCGTGCGAGCAGCTGATGGAGGTGCTTGAGTCACAGCCTGCCGCTGTCGCCGATGAGCTCGGGTTGAAACGGATCATCTTCAGCGGTGAGGAATTGCCCGCGGAGCTGGTGCGTCGATTGTCGGCGGTATTGCCCGAGCTGTCGGCGGTCAACATTTACGGCCCGACCGAGACCACCGCGCACGCCACCGCCTGCCATGTGACAGCGGGCTCTGGCACGCCGCCGATCGGACGACCAGTCGACAATGTTCGGGCGTATGTGCTGGATGCGGGTTTGTTGCCGGTGCCGGCTGGTGTGGTTGGTGAGTTGTATCTGGGTGGCGACTGCGTCGCGCAGGGCTATTACGGTCGGCCTGGTCTGACGGCGGAGCGGTTCGTAGCGGACCCGTTCGGTGGTGGTGGGTCACGCATGTATCGCACGGGTGATCGGGTGCGGTGGGGTCGTGGCGGGCTGTTGGAGTTCGCGGGTCGGGTGGATGATCAGGTGAAGGTTCGGGGTTTCCGGATCGAACCCGGCGAGATCGAAGCCGTGCTCCGATTGCATCCCGAGGTCGTGCAGGCGGCGGTGGTGGTTCGGGAGGATCGGCCTGGCGACCACCGTTTGGTGGCCTACGTCGTAGGGGATACGGCGTTGACGGCGCTGCGTGCGTTTGTGGCAGAGCGGTTGCCTGAGTACATGGTGCCCTCGGCGGTCGTGGTGCTGGAGCGGCTTCCGCGTACGCCGAGCGGCAAGCTAGACCGGCGGGCGTTACCCGCCCCCGGAACCGGTGCCTTCGAATCGGTTCGAGCTCCGCGGTCTCCGCGTGAGCAGATCCTGGCCGGCTTGTTCGCTGAGGTGTTGGGACTGGCCTCGGTGGGTGTGGAAGACAGCTTCTTCGACCTGGGTGGGCATTCGTTGTTGGCGACCCGATTGGTGAGTCGGGTGCGTGCGGTGCTCGGGGTCGAGCTGGAGATGCGTACGTTGTTCGATGCGCCAACCGTTGCCGGTGTGATGACTCGGTTGGATGTCGAGCAGGAGGTGCGTCCACCCGTTGTGGCCGGGGAGCGGCCGGAACCGCTGCCGTTGTCGTTCGCGCAGCGACGGTTGTGGTTCCTGTATCAGTTGGAAGGCCCGAGCCCTACGTACAACGTCCCGATGGCGTTGCGGTTGACCGGGCGGTTGGACGTGGAGGCGTTGCGGGCTGCATTGTCGGATGTGGTGGAACGCCATGAGTCGCTGCGTACGGTTTTCCTGGAGCACGACGGCACACCGCACCAGCATGTCCTTGACAACGCTGTGCCCTCGCTTGATGTGACTGAGGTGTCCTGGGACGCGCTCGACCGCGCTGTGCGAGATGCCGCGCGCCGAACCTTCGACATCACCGCTGATGTGCCGATCCGCGCCCATCTGTTTCACTCGCGGGACGACGGCGCGTCCCGGACGAGTGTGTTGCTGTTGGTGTTGCATCACATCGCCGGTGACGGCTGGTCGCTGACACCGCTGTGCCGCGATCTGGCCTCGGCCTATGCCGCCCGTTGCGAGGGCGGTATCCCGGATTGGGTGCCGTTGCCGGTCCAGTACGCGGACTACACACTGTGGCAGAACGCGTTGCTGGGTGACCAGGATGATTCGGAAAGTTTGGCGGCGCGGCAGCTTTCCTACTGGCGCGAAGCACTTGACGGGTTGCCGGAGCAGGTGAGCTTCCCCGCAGACCGGCCACGTCCCGCGGTGATGAGTTTTCAAGGAGACCTGTTCGACTTCGCTATCGACGCCGAGTTGCATCGAGGCGTAGCGGAACTCGCCCGTAGTGCCGGGGCGACGGTGTTCATGGTGCTGCAGGCTGCGGTATCGGCGTTGATGACACGCCTGGGCGGGGGGACTGATATCCCCTTGGGTAGTCCGATCGCTGGTCGTACTGATGAGGCTCTCGACGGCCTTGTGGGGTTCTTCGTCAACACGCTCGTGCTGCGGACCGACACCTCGGGCAACCCCACCTTTTCCGACCTCGTGGCTCGGGTACGTGAGGACGACCTGTCCGCGTATGAGCATCAGGATGTGCCGTTCGAGCACTTGGTCGAGGTGTTGAACCCTGTTCGGTCGATGGCCCACCATCCGCTGTTCCAGGTGATGCTTGCTCTGCAGAACGCCCCAGAGGGAAGTTTCGGATTCCCCGGGATAGGGGCGGAGCTGGAGCCGGTGAGCATCGGCGCGTCTCGAGTCGATCTGTCGTTTCACCTGATCGAAACCCGTTGCGAGGACGGAAGTCCCGCCGGGCTCGGTGGGTTTGTCGAATACAGTACCGATCTGTTCGACCGGTCCAGCATCGCAGGGTTCATCGACCGATTGGGTCGGTTGTTGGCTGCTGTGGTCGCCGATCCAGGTGTGCGGATCGGCGCGATGGATTTGCTTTCGGCGCAGGAACGTCGACAGGTGCTGGTCGAGTGGAACGACACAGGAACACCACCGGCTGCTGCCACGATTCCGGAATTGTTCGAGGCACAGGTCGATCAGGACTCCGAGGCCATCGCATTGGTCGTGGAGGATGATCAGCTGACGTATGCGGAGTTGAATGCTCGGGCGAACTGGCTGGCCCATGAGCTGATTGGTCGTGGTGTCGGGACCGGCGATGTGGTGGCGTTGGTACTACCGAGATCGTCGGATCTGGTTGTTGCCGCACTGGCGGTATTGAAAGCTGGTGCGGCTTTCCTGCCGGTCGATCCCGAATATCCCGCTGAGCGAATCGGATTCATGTTGGCCGACGCCACACCCACGCTCGCGTTGGGCACAACCGAGACCGTCGGTGTGGTGCCCGTGGGCATCCCGCACCTGCTCCTCGACATCCTCACGCCGGGTGACACCGGCCCGGTCCGCGCCGCGGTCCAGGGTGCGGCGTATGTGATCTACACGTCGGGTTCGACGGGGACGCCGAAGGGTGTGATGGTCGGCCATGACGGTGTGGCGGGTCTGGCGGAGTCGTTCCGGGAGCGCTTCGGTCTAGGCCCGGGTTCGCGTGTTCTGCAACTGTCGTCTCCGAGTTTCGATGCCTCGGTGATGGAGTTCGTGATGGCGTTGCTGTCGGGTGCCACGCTGGTCGTGGCGCCACCAGGGCCTCTGTTGGGTGACGACCTGGTGGAGTTCGTTCGGAAATGGGCGATCACCCACGCACTGGTCCCGCCTTCTGTCCTGCAGACCGTGCCCGCGGACGGGTTGGCGTCGGTGGAGACGTTGGTGGTGGGTGCGGAACCGTGTGCGGCCGACTTGGTCACACAATGGTCGCCGGGGCGTCGGATGGTGAACGCGTACGGGCCGACCGAGGCGACCATCTGCGTGACATTGAGCGATGCGCTCGATGAGTCCGGTGTGCC
>NZ_JBFAKI010000037.1:0-6307 GCF_040655675.1 Nocardia sp. NPDC050378 | reverse complement strand
CCGTCCTCAGGTCACATCCCGAAGTCCAGCAAGCTGCGGTGGTCGTGCGTGAGGATCGACCTGGTGACCGGCGCCTCGTCGGCTACGTAGTCACGTGCAGCACGGTTCAGGCTGGGGAGTTGCGGCAGTTCCTCTCAGGCAGACTCCCCGAATACCTCGTGCCGTCCGCTGTGGTGGTGTTGGAGCGGTTGCCGTTGACCGTCAACGGCAAGCTTGACCGCCGTGCGTTGCCGGAGCCCGACATCACCGGCGAAAGACGGCAGGCGCGTACTCCGCGTGAGGAGATTGTGGCGGGATTGTTCGCCGAGGTGCTAGGCCTGGCCTCGGTGGGAGTCGATGATGACTTCTTTGCTCTGGGTGGGCACTCCCTGTTGGCGACCCGACTGGTGAGTCGGGTACGCGCGGTACTCGGCGTCGAACTGGAGATACGGGTGTTGTTCGAGGCACCAACCGCAGCAGGACTCACCACGCGGCTCGATGCCGAACGGGAGGTGCGACCCCCGGTTCTTCCCGTCCAACGGCCGGAGTTGTTGCCGTTGTCGTCCGCGCAGCGACGCCTGTGGTTTCTGCACCAACTGGAAGGCCCGAGCCCGACCTACAACATCCCGATGGCACTGCGTCTTACAGGGCGGTTGAATATCGAGGCATTGCGAATTGCACTAGCCGATGTGGTGGAACGCCATGAGTCGCTGCGTACGGTTTTCCCAGAAAGCGACGGCACACCGTACCAACATGTCCTCGACAACTACCAGATGGCACCGAACCTGGCTGTTGTCGAGGTATCCGAGGACAGACTTGGACTCACACTGAGCGATGCCGCCCGCCACCTGTTCGACCTTGCGACCGACACGCCGCTATGGGCCGAGCTGTTTCGGGTGGGACCAGACGTTTCCGTGCTGTTGATGGTGCTGCACCACATCGCCGGTGACGGCTGGTCGCTCGCACCGCTGTCTCGCGACCTGGTCACCGCTTACACAGCACGCTCCGCCGGCCGCGCTCCGGAGTGGGCTCCTTTGCCGGTGCAGTACGCGGATTACACGCTCTGGCAGAACCAACTGTTGGGCAGCGATGACGACCCAGACAGCCTCGTTTCCCGGCAGCTGGAGCACTGGCAAGAGACGCTCGACGGGACTCCCGACGAGGTGAGCTTCCCCAGTGACCGGCCCAGGCCCGAGGCCGCCACCTTCCGTGGCGACGTGGTCGATTTCCACCTCGCCTCCGAACCGCACCAAGCGCTCGCAGACCTCGCCCGTACCGCTGGAACAACCGTCTTCATGGTCATGCAGGCCGCCGTCGCCGCGCTCATGACCCGCATGGGCGCCGGCACCGATGTCCCCTTGGGTAGCCCGATCGCCGGACGCACCGACGAGGCTCTCGATGGCCTGGTGGGGTTCTTCGTCAACACGATCGTGCTGCGTACCGATACGTCCGGCGACCCCACATTCACAGAGCTGCTGCATCGTGTCCGCGATGTCGACCTCGCGGCATGGTCCCATCAGGACGTCCCCTTCGACCATCTTGTGGAGACCTTGAACCCGGTGCGGTCGGCAGGCCACCACCCGTTGTTTCAGGTGATGATCGCCCTGCAAAACACTCCGCAGGGCGACTTCGGACTCCCCGACCTAGAGGTGAGCTTCCTTCCCGTCGGCACCGCCACCGCGAAGTTCGACCTCTTCTTCAATCTTGGGGAGGTGCAGAGCTCCCATGGCGCGGCATCAGGCATCTGCGGCGTCCTTGAGTACAGCACCGACCTATTCGACGACGACTCGGCACAGGAGATCGTCGACCGACTACTGCGTTTCCTGGAGGTCGTCGCCGCTGACCCGGAGGTACGGATCAACGACGTGGACCTGGTTACCGAAGAAGAGCGGCAGTGGCTGCTGGCACAAGGCATGGACGATTGAGGGGGCTACGAATGAGTACTGGGTATGTGACGTTGCCGGAGGTTTTCGAGGCACAGGTGGCCTGCTCGCCCGATGCCGTTGCCGTCGTATTCGAGGACGTCCAGCTGACCTACCGGGAGCTGAACACACGCGCGAACCGGCTGGCTCATCTATTGGTCGCCCGGGGAGTCGGCGTCGGCGATGTCGTGGGCCTGATGGTCCCGCGATCGCTGGACTTGGTCGTGTCGATCCTGGCCGTGGTGAAGGCAGGGGCGGCGTACCTGCCCGTCGACCCGGATTACCCGGAGGAACGGGTCAGGTTCCTGCTGGAGGACGCCGCGCCTGCCGTAGTTCTGGCCACCAGCGCGACAAAGGTCACGCTGCAGGCAGGGGTCGACCCGGTCATGGTGGACGGCGATGGGCGGGGCTCCGATGGTGCCGTCGAGAGGGTAGGTGTGCTGTCGGCGGACTCTCCCGCGCATGTGATCTACACGTCCGGTTCCACGGGGCGGCCGAAGGGTGTGGTGGTAACGCACCGGAACGTGGTGCGGTTGCTCGGCGGCAGAGAAGACCACTGGTTCGGGTTCGGTCCGAACGACGTGTGGGCGTTGTTCCATTCGTACTCGTTCGACTTTTCGGTGTGGGAGTTGTGGGGTGCGCTGGCGCACGGCGGACGGCTGGTCGTAGTGCCGTACGTGACGAGCCGGTCGCCCCGCGAGATGGTGCGGCTTCTCGCGGAGCAGGGCGTGACGGTGCTATGCCAGACCCCGTCGGCGGGTGAACAACTTGTGGAAGCGCTGGAGTCGCTGCCCGGCGCGGCTGGAGAGCTCGCGGTGAACCGCGTCGTCTTCGGTGGGGAGGCCTTAGCAGCGGAGCTGGTCGGACGGCTGTCGGCGGTCCTGCCCAGGGTCTCGGTGTTCAATATCTATGGGCCGACCGAGACCACCGTCCACGCCACCACCTGCCACGTCCCCGACGACGGCGAGGTGCCTGCTATCGGACGGCCGGTGGATAGCGCCCGTGTTTACGTCCTCGACGACCGGCTGCGTCCCTCGCTGCGAGGAGTTCCCGGCGAGCTGTATATCGCGGGCGCTGGCGTCGCGCAGGGATACCGACACCGTCCCGGCTTAACGGCGGAGCGGTTCATCGCCGATCCGTTCAGTGGGGACGGCTCACGCATGTACCGGGCGGGTGATCGGGTGCGGTGGCGCCGCGATGGTCAGTTGGAGTTCGTGGGTCGGGTCGATGATCAGGTGAAGGTCCGCGGTTTCCGGATCGAACCGGGTGAGATCGAGACGGTGCTCCGGTCGCATGATGCCGTGTCTCAGGCTGCGGTTGTGGTCAGGGAGGATCGGACCGGTGACCGCCGTCTTGTCAGTTACGTCGTCCCCGCCGAGGAATACACGGGAGGGAATACCAGCGAGCAGGTAGATGAGTGGTTGTCCGTCTACGACTCCCTCTACGTGGGAGGCGACACCGTCACCCTGGGGGAAGACTTCCGAGGCTGGGACAGTAGTTACGACGGCAGACCGATCCCGCTGCCCGAGATGCGGGAGTGGCGTGACGCCACTGTGGCGCGCATCGCCGCTCTTGGGGGACGCCGGATCCTGGAAGTGGGTGTCGGCACCGGCCTGCTGCTCGCGGGCCTGGTGGGCGAGTGTGATGAGTACTGGGGTGTTGACTTCTCACAGGCGGTCGTCGACCGGTTGTGCGCCCAGATCGCCGCCGACCCGACGATCGCTGAGAGGGTGACGTTGCGGGTCGCCGCCGCCGACGACCTGGCTGACCTTCCCCGCGGTGTGTTCGACACTGTGGTGGTGAACTCGGTGGTGCAGTACTTCCCGAGCGCGGAATACCTCATCGAAGCGCTGCGCGGTGTGGTGGACTTGCTGGCCCCTGGCGGCCGGGTATTCGTGGGTGACGTGCGGGACCTGCGGCTGCGCCGCTGCTTCCATACGGCGGTCCGGCTGGCGAGGGTTGGCGTCGACACCGACGCTGGGGTGGTGCAGGCTGCGGTCGAGCAGGCGATCGCGCTCGACAAGGAACTTCTGGTCGACCCCGCGTTCTTCACTACCCTGGCGGACGAGTTGGACGGGATCGGCGCGGTCGATATCCGGGTCAAGCACGGTGCCGCGCACAACGAGTTGACCCGCTACCGCTACGACGTTGTTCTGCACAAGCAGCCAGCCGACATCCTCGACCTCACTGACGTCCCGCGGCGGGACTTCCACGGGATGGACGACCTGGCCCGCCATCTGGCCGACGACGCACCCGCCGCACTCCGCGTGACCGCCGTCCCCAACGCTCGGCTACACGGTGAGCTCGCAGCAATGCGAGGACTTGACAGCGGCGGGTCGGTCGAACGGGCGCACCAACTCGCAGGTGACACCGGCGGGGTCGAACCCGACGCCCTGCGTGACCTCGGCGTTCGCTACGGCTACGACGTCGTCACAACGTGGGGCAGCAGTCAGGACGGCACCCTGGACGTGATCTTCCACCTGGCCGCAGGCCGTCCGGTCACCGGATCTCACGCACCGGCCGCGCGTCAGTCGCTCGCCGCCTGCGTCAGCAACCCATCGACGGTCAGCGACCGGAACCGCCTCGTGGCGGAGCTGCGCCGGTTCGCCGCAGCCCGGCTGCCGGAGCATATGGTCCCCGGCGCGGTCGTGGTCCTGAACCAGTTGCCTCTGACCGTCAACGGCAAGCTCGACCGCCAGGCACTGCCCACACCCGAAATGGTGGACATGACAGGTTCGGGCAGGTCGCCGCGGTCACCGCGTGAGGAGATCCTGGTGGGGTTGTTCGCTGAGGTGTTGGGCTTGGCCTCGGTGGGTATTGAGGACAGTTTCTTCGAGCTGGGTGGGCATTCGCTGTTGGCGACTCGGTTGGTGAGTCGGGTGCGTGCGGTGCTGGGTGTGGAGTTGGAGATGCAGGCGGTGTTCGAGGCGCCGACTGCGGCGGGGCTTGCTTCTCGGTTGGATGTGGAGCGGGAGGTGCGTCCGCCGGTTGTTGCTGTGGAGCGGCCGGAGTTGTTGCCGTTGTCGTTCGCGCAGCGACGCCTGTGGTTCCTGCATCAGTTGGAGGGTCCGAGCCCCACATACAACATCCCGATGGCGTTGCGGCTGACTGGCCGGTTGGACGTCGCTGCCCTCGAAGCCGCGCTCGTCGACGTACTGGACCGGCACGAGGCCCTGCGCACCATCTTCCCTGCACAGGACGGCACACCACGACAGCACATCCTCACCACAGAGCAGGCCCGCACCGTCCTGACGGTGACCGAGGTAGCGGATACCGAGCTCGACGCGGCTCTGTCGGCAGGGGCACGGCACATGTTCGACCTCGCGGGGGAACCGCCGCTGCGAGCAGAGCTGCTCCGGCTTGGCCAGGATGTGTCGATGTTGCTGCTTGTCCTGCACCACATCGCCGGCGACGGTTGGTCGCTCGCACCACTGTCACGCGACATCGTCATGGCCTATTCGGCGCGCTGCGCCGGACGGGCTCCGGAGTGGGCGCCAATGCCCGTGCAGTACGCCGACTACACGATATGGCAGAACGAGCTGCTGGGAGTGGAGGAGGACCCTGGCAGCCTTGGCGCCCGGCAGCTGGAGTACTGGCGGCAGGAGCTTGCCGGGCTGCCGGAACAGGTCGGCTTCCCCGCCGACCGGCCACGTCCCGCCCGGCCGTCGTTCCAGGGCAACTTGGTCGAATTCCGGTTGGACGCCGGACTGCACCGGCGGGTGGTAGAGCTGGCGCGGACGGCGAACGCGACGGTCTTCATGGTGTTGCAGGCGGCAGTCGCGACACTCATGACCAGATTGGGCGCCGGCACCGACATTCCGCTGGGCACTCCGATCGCCGGTCGCACCGACGAGGCTCTCGATGACCTGGTGGGGTTCTTCGTCAACACGCTCGTGCTACGTACCGACACCTCAGGCAACCCAGCCTTCGCCGAACTCGTCCACCGTGTGCGGCAGACCTCACTCGCCGCCTACAGCAACCAGGACATCCCGTTCGAACATCTCGTGGAGATGCTGAACCCGGCCCGCTCGACGGCGCACCATCCGCTGTTCCAGGTGATGATCGCCGTGCAGAACACCCCGCAGGGCAATTTCAACCTCCCTGACCTGGAAGCAAACTTCCTCCCGCTGGGTACCGACACCGCGAAGTTCGACCTGTTCTTCAACCTGAGCGAGGTCAGAGGCGAGGACGGTGCCCCAGACGGGATCATCGGCTTCCTCGAGTACAGCACTGATTTGTTCGATCGGTCGTCAGTCACAGGATTTGTCGACCGGCTGCGCCGCCTTCTGGACGTGGTCACGGTCGATCCCCACACGCGGATCGAGACGGTGGATCTGCTGACGGAGGCCGAGCGACGGCAGTTGGTGGTGGAGTGGAACGACACCGCTACCGATGTGCCCGATGTT
>NZ_JBFAKI010000036.1:0-6816 GCF_040655675.1 Nocardia sp. NPDC050378 | reverse complement strand
TCGATCGAAAAGAATGACATGTGTAGTGCCTACTTCCAAGACGACTGTGTCTGTGTCTGTGTCATCGATGTGTGTCAACCCGCACGAGAGGCGGGGAAAACAAACGTTCACGGTTTCCGGGCTCAGGTCCGAGCGCACGAACCAGTGACCGGAACCACCAGCCGCCCTCGCGGGCGAGAGCTATGAACTTCCTCACTTAAGCACACAGATCGTACGTAAGTCAACGCTTCCGTCGACGTGACCTGAGCTTGCATCCTCAGCCCAGATGCCCCGACCAGATGTGTGCCGTCGCGCGGTAGAGCACACAAGTTCGACGTGAGCCAGGGTGATCAGGACCAGGTATATAGAGTGGAGTCGGGGAGTGCCCGCCGTAGTGATCGCGTGCTGCGCCGAGCGTCCCCTGGCAAGTGGTGGTGCCGAGTCGGGTTTGATATCGGACGTTGGCTGTACGTAAGTCTGTGGCATGGAGGAGGGTCCCGGTTCGTGAGCAAAGCGCAGGGTGAGAAGAGCGAGGCGCGGACGCGGCTGGGCAGGCCGCGTGACGGTTCGATTCGCAGGAAGGTCGTCGAGGCCGCCATCGAGTGCTACGCGGAGCGGGGGTGGAGCGGTTTCTCGTTCGAATCGGTCAGCATCGCGGCCGGAGTCGGGCGCCCGGCACTGTATCGCCGGTGGTCGGGGCGCGAGGAGTTGCTGATCGATGCGTTCCGAGAGTCGACACAGGCCTTGCAGCTCCCCGACCACGGCAATGTGGCCGAGGACTTGACCGACCTCGCCCTGGCGTACCGTCAGCGAATGATCGGCGTCCGCGGGCGTGCCTGTACTCGACTGTTCCTCGAACAGGAGGCCGTCGACGAGGTGTTCCGGACCGTCTCCACCGAGATCACCGCGCAGCGGGACCGGATAATCCTCGAGGTACTCGAGCGGGGCCGCTCCCGCGGCGAGCTCGACAGCGGAGTCGATTTCGACACGGCGTCGCAACTGCTGGTCGGCGCCCTGATGTTGGATGCGCTCACCCACGAGCGAACAACCCCCCAGAGTCGCGTCACCGTTGCCAAGACCGTCGACACACTCCTCTGGGGACTGCGTGACACATCGCCGATCGGTGTGCACGCAGACACCCGATCGTGAACCGTCGCCGGTCGAGCTCATTGAGGACCGGACCGATCGGGTGACCGCACACAATGTCTCGGCCCAACGACCTGGCATTTCGCGAGGAACTTCCGCGCTGCAATATCGTCACTGTGACGGATCCGTCCCGGCGCAAAGCGCCTACTTGGTCGATGCCGGCTGGAGCTCGAAATGTCCTCGGCTCCAGCACGGCAAACCGACCGCCTGACAGCTGCCGCGAACCGCTCGCGCCTCTTTCGACAAGGCGCCGAGACTGCCGACGCGATAGCGGAAACTGTTGCCGGACAGAGGCTTACGACATCGGAAGCAATCCGGCGTCCGCCCCGGCGAGCACCGATGATCGGCGGGGCGGCGAAGTCGAACAGACTCGGTCGCCATTGACGGTGTCCGACGCAGCAGTGCGAGGTTTCCAGACGAGATCAGGCCCTGGCAGCCGCGGGAGGTTTCATGAGGATGCCATCACCCAGCTTGTACACGAAGTCCTCCGGCGACCGGAAGGGCGGCACCATGGGGCCACCCGGCGTGGGCGGCACCTTGGCCGGGGCGGCGTAGTCGGTTTTGGACCACTCGAACACCACGGTGCGCTTCAGGATCTTCCATGCACCGTCACGCTGCTCGAATTCGTCCAGGAATCGGCAACCGATCATCGTCATCGGCGCCGCCGTCAGCGTGTAGAGGGTGTGGACCTTCAATTGAGTCACCGCGAGGCAGTACGTCTCGGAGAAGGCGCGGGTCCCTTCGACTTCGATGGAAGGTGTTCCCATGAAATGCAGGAACATGTCGTAGTTCTCGTGGTGCGGTTGGAGCCAGGCGAAGAAGTCGTCGACCGGTCCGTTGAACATGCCGTGGTTGTCGATGGCGTCATCGTGATAACAGGCACGCTGCGCGCTGAGGTCCTTGCGGTCGGACGCCCGCGCGGCCAGCCGGATGACCTTGGCGATCTCGCGCTCCGCTTTGAGTGTTTCGAGGAAGGCCTGTTGCTCGTCCATGTCGTTTCCATCCGTGGTGATCATTCGGTGCCCCATGGCTCGAGCCGAGGCATTCTCGCCGGTCGAGGCGCTGCCGACCGCCGACGCGCGGCAGCGCCGCCGGTTCTACTTGCCGACGAACCTCGTCGCCTCGCGCGCCATCGTGGCCTGGCCGACGGTGAGGAAACTGTGCTGCGCGTACTGGTTGAGAGACTTCTTCGTCATCCGGAGCGAGCTGTAGTCGAACGACTTGAGCTTCTCGATGAGCCGGTCCACTTCTGCATCGAGATCTTCCGCCGGAACCGCTTTGTTGATGAGACCGATGTCGACGGCCTCTGCGGCGGTGGCGACCCGATCCATCATGAGAAACTCTCGCGCTCGTGCCATCCCGACGCGGGCGGGCCAAAGGACGGCGCCGCCGTCACCCGGCGGCAGTCCGAATCCCGACAGGTGGGGATCGCTGAACGTGGCATCCTCGGCCGCATAGACGAAATCGCACGCCATGGCGAGCGATGCGCCGAGCTGGTGAGCGCCGGGAGCGTAGACCTTGGCGATCATCGGCTTGTCGAGCGTGATCGAGTAGCGGAGCGTGTCCTCAGCATCGCGCATGAGGTGCTCGATTGTGTCGTACCCCTGCAGGGTGGCGATCCAGTCATGGTCGTAATCCGCCGGGCTGACGAACTTCCGGTCCCTGCCGGTGACGACAACCAACTTGGCGGATGAGTGGTGCGCGTCCCGGAAGATTCGCGCCAGCCCCGCGTGCGTCGGTCCGTCGATTGCGCCGATCGCGATCGTCATCACGTCGTTCTCGAGCGTGACGTCGATCTGTCCATAGTCTGCCACTGGCCGACTCTCCTCACCGTTGAGTGTCGGGACGCTGCCGGTCCCGTGAATGCCGGGCATGGAACGCGCCCGGCAGCGTTTTCGACTTACTTGATGCCGACAACAGTTAGTATCTGTGAGCTACGGCACTATGTCAACAGAGGTTATAGTTTGAAATCGCCACAAGCAGCGGTTCTCGACGGCAACGAATCGCCTCGACGTTCCGCCACCAATCCGTCACGAAGCCGGAGGTCGCGCCAACGCATCATTCGGCCATCCTGCGTGCCGACGGCAACATCGACTGACCGTCGGCCAGTCGGCGGCAACGGTTTCGGTACGGACGCGTGGGCTCGTGTAGCCCAGGTCAACGCTTCCTGGCGGACGGCGACGATCCACGCTCAGAGGACACGGCGTCGGCAGGTCGGGCGTTCAGTCCCCTCATGAGCGTCTCGACAGTCTTGGTGACGGTGACCCGGATCTGCGGGGTAGTCCGCTCGTGCACGAGCGCATCCAACATCAGTGCACCTACCAGCAGTTGCGAAGCTATGTTGAGGTCCACCCCGCTGTCGAGCTCGCCGCGGGAGCGGCCCCGCTCGAGTACCTCCAGGATTATCCGGTCCCGCTGCGCGGTGATCTCAGTGGCGATCGTCCGGAACACCTCGGCGACGGCCTCGCGCTCGATGAACAGGCGCATTCCCGCGCGCCCGCGAGCTCCGACCAAGAGCCGACGGTGCGCCAGGGCGAGGTCGGTCAAGTCCTCGGCCACATTGCCGTGGTCGGGGAGCTGCAAGGTCTGTGTCGACTCTCGGAACGCATCGATCAGCAACTCCTCGCGCCCCGACCACCGGCGATACAGTGCCGGGCGCCCGACTCCGGCCGCGATGCTGACCGATTCGAACGAGAAACCGCTCCACCCCCGCTCCGCGTAGCACTCGATGGCGGCCTCGACGACCTTCCTGCGAATCGAACCGTCACGCGGCCTGCCCAGCCGCGTCCGCGCCTCGCTCTTCTCACCCTGCGCTTTGCTCACGAACCGGGACCCTCCTCCATGCCACAGACTTACGTACAGCCAACGTCCGATACCAAACCCGACTCGGCACCACCACAACCCGCGGAGGCCCCGGCCCGGCATATGACCACCGCCCGCGGTGAGCGGCCCCGGCTCCACTCTATGCCCTCAGTCGGTTTCGATCACGACCCTCTACATGACCAGCAGCAACAAGCGCACGCTTGCGCGAGGTCGTTTCCAGCCTCCCGTCGTCGACGCCAGAGCGCATCCGGGCCCGCGAAGATCCTCACTCCGGCTGGAGAGATATCGAAACGTTGACTTACGTACGATCTGTGTGCTTAAGTGAGGAAGCTCATAGATGCCCCGCCGGCCGGAGTGCTAACGAGACGGCAACCAGCCCGTCCAAGCACTATCAGCGATGGCCACGCCCGCGTTGAGCGACCACGGCGAGCGGCATTGAGCGCTTGCGAATTGCTCTACCCACCACCGCCTTTGCATAGGGCGCGGGGCACGGTGAGGACGGCGTACCACACCCAGGTATCACGACATCCGTCCAGACATATCTCCCAGCGAAAAGAGCCGAGACAACATGGTGCTTCCCCTCAAAACCCTGCTCGGGCAGACATCCCCGCTGATCGCTCCGCTCGCATACGACGGCATTTCGGCCCGGCTCGTGCGCGAATTCGGCTTTCGGGCCGCGTACATAGGAAGCTACGCGGTGTCGGCCACGAAATACGGAGTGGCGGACATCGGATTCGTGGGGCTGGAGGATATGGCCGACACGGTCCGCCGCATCGCTCCGGTCGTGGACGTGCCGGTCATCGTCGATGGCGAGGGCGGGTTCGGCAATCCGATCCACGTTGCCCGCACTGTTCAGGTTCTGGAGCGGGCCGGTGCCAGTGCGACGCACATCGAGGACCACGTCTTCGGTAAGCACCTCGGAGTTCCCCGGGTCATCCCGGTCGAGCAGGCGGTCGACAAGATCAAGGCGGCGCTCGACGCCCGGAAATCAGAGGACTTCCTCATCATCGGCCGTTCGGATGCGCTACTCAGCGAAGGCGAAGACGCGACGATCGACCGGTTGCTCGCCTACCAGGAAGCGGGCGCCGACGCGCTGTTCCTCGCCAGGACCCCGAAACCGGGTGAAGTACTGAACGAGCGGCTGCGCAAGGAAGCCCGGGTGCCCATCCTCATGACCAATGGACCCGGTTACAGCGCAGCGGAGTTGGGTGAGCAGGGAGCCGACATCGTGCTCTACCCCACGCTCAACAATTTCGTCGCGGAATCGAGCATGCGCAAGGCGCTCGAACGTCTCGCACACGAGGGCTCTTCGGTGGGCATCGAGGAAGACTACGAAGCCTTCGACATTTTCCTCGGAGCGGACGAATACCGCTCGACCGCCCTCGAATTGGGGCTGCTGACGCAGAGCTGACCTGCGCGCAATACATCGACGACCGATCAATCACACACCGAAGGAACGACGACAGTGACACAACCGACCCCGCTGAGGTTCGGCCTCTACACGTGCTTCGCCCCCGGTGGGCCCCTCGGCACCGCGTGGCACCACCCCGGCAATCTGGACTTCAACTATCTCGATCTCGATCATCAGACCAAGCTGGCGAAGGCCCTGGAGGCCGCCAAGTTCGACCTGATCTTCTGGGCGGACTTCAGCGGCGTGCACGACACGTACCAGTCGTCGTACAACGTCGCGGTGCGGGACGCCGTGGCGTTTCCCCTGGGTGATCCGCTCGTTCTCACCGCCGCCCTCGCGGGTGCCACCGAGAACCTCGGCTTGGCCTTCAGCGCGAACATGACCCAGCAGAACCCGTACAACTTCGCCCGGCGGGTCGCGACGCTGGACCACCTCACCAAGGGCCGGATCTCCTGGAACATCGTCACCTCCTACCAGCCGTCGGCCTGGCGCAACGCCGGCTTCGACGACATGGAAGGCCACTCGACCCGGTACGTGCGGGCGCAGGAGTACGTGGATGTGGTCCGGAAGCTGCTCGTCGAGTCCTGGGAGGACAAGGCGGTCGTCCGCGATGTCGAGCGGAAGGTGTACGCGGATCCCGCCCTGGTGCACCCGATCGAGCACGAGGGGACGTACTACCGAGTTCCCGGAATCGGGTTGTCCGAGCCTTCCCCGCAGCGGATGCCGGTCACGCTGCAGGCGGGCAGCTCGGGCGACGGGCGCAATTTCTCGGCGCGCAATGCCGAGGCGATGTTCATCGGCACCGACTCGCCGGACGGCGCCGCGAAGATGATCAGCGATATGACGCGACGGCTGGAGGAGAACGGCCGCAGCCGCAGCGACATGCTGTTCCTCCAGTACTTCAACGTCGTCCTCGCGAGCACCGAGGAGGAGGCGAAGCGAAAGAACGAAGAGCTCGACGAACAGCTGATTTCGGAAGGCAATATCGCGTTCACCAGCTCGTCGATGGGCACCGACCTGTCGCAGATCGACATCGACAAACCGTTCGCGGACTTCAAGACCGAATCCATGCAGGGCATCCTCAAGGGATTCATCGAGTCCGCACCGGACAAGAGCTGGACCTTCCGCGACATGGTCCGCAAGCTCGGCTCGGATCGAGTGGTCGGCACCCCGGAGCAGATCGCCGATGAACTGGAGAAGTGGCGCGACGTCGGCGGCGTCGACGGCATCAACCTGAACGGTCAGGACGTGCAGAACACCTACGACTTCCTGGAGCATGCCGTACCCGTCCTCCAGGAGCGCGGCCTCATGCAGCGGGAGTACCGCAGCGGAACACTGCGGGACAAGCTGTTCCGCCGCTGACCCGCCTCTCGTGCGGGTTGACACACATCGATGACACAGACACAGACACAGTCGTCTTGGAAGTAGGCACTACACATGTCATTCTTTTCGATCGA
>NZ_JBFAKI010000035.1:0-10781 GCF_040655675.1 Nocardia sp. NPDC050378 | reverse complement strand
AGTGATCACCCATGAAACAGCGGCAGCGGCAGGCGGTATCCAGCACGTTCCATGTTTCATAGGTTGTTGCAAACATCTACTCAGATGAAACGTGTTTATGAAACACTGTGCGGGTGAGCGGCGACGACTTCCTCCGTGTGGAGGCCCACGACTGCCCGATGTCGAGTTGCGCGGCCCCGGCAGGGTCGCCGTGCCGCACCGGCAAGGGCAAGGTCGCCATCGGCTACCACACCGCCCGCTTCCGGCTCGTGCCCTCACTCGCCAAGGCGCTCAGCGTGAAGACCCCGGCCGTGCGCAAGCCCGGCTCGGTGTGGGCCGAGCTGCCGCGCCCGGCCGCGACTGTCGACGAGACGGGCGCGCACGTGCGCATCGGCTACGCGCGCGCCTCCACCGTGCGCCAGTCCCTCGACACCCAGCTCGATTCCCTGCGCGCGGCCGGGATCCGGCGGATCTTCTCCGAGAAGATCTCCACCCGCGCCCAGACCCGCCCCGAGCTCGACCGCGCCGTCGCCCTGGCCCGTGAGATCCGCGCTTCCGGCGCTGCGGTCACCTTGGTCGTGCACGAACACAAACGCCTCGGGCGCGGCATCGAACTCGCCGCGCTGGCCGAGCAGCTCAAGGCCGCCGACATCGGGCTGGAATTCCTCACCGGGGAACTGCAGGGCTCCCACGATCCGTCCGGGGTGGTGTTCACGGTGCTGGCCGCCCTGTCAGGGATGGAACGCGAATACATTCGCGACCGCACCCTCGAAGGCCACGAATCCGCCCGGGCCCGCGGCAAGACGATCGGCGGCGCCGCCGTGGCTGATGAGGCCATGCTGTCGATGGCCTTGCACCTGCGCGACCAGAACCACAGCCTGCGCGATATCGCCGCTCGCCTGGTCATTACCAAAGGCAAGAAGAAGGGACAGCACCCCTCACCGGCCACCGTCCTGCGGCTACTGCGCGACCACGACCAGGCCGCTGTCATGGCCTGAGCCCACACTCCGGGCCTGTGCCGAGGTTAACACGAAGAACCCGAGGCGCGCCCTCAGGCCGTTGGGGGCACGGAACCGAGCCGAGCGCTCAGGATTCGGAGTTTGTTCTCGCTGGCCGAGCCGGGGGCCGGTGACCAGACGGTGATGTGCTGGTCGGGGTCGCCTTTGGGGTAGAAGCTGTCCCAGTCGAAGGTGAACGCCCCGAGTTCGGGGTGGTGGATGGTTTTGGTGCCGAAGTCCTGGCTGGCGATCTCGCGGCTTTCCCACCACTGCCGGAACAGCGGGTAGTCCTCGTACAGTTCGCCGACCAGGTCGGCCAGCCGTGGATCGCGCGGGTTGTCGGCGGCCTGCATGCGCAGCAGCGCTACACCGGTGCGGGCCATGGTTTCCCAGTCGTCGTAGAAATCCTTCATACGCGGGTCGGCGAACAGCAACCGCACATAGTTGCGTTCGTGCGGGGCCATCGCGTCCAGGTCGAGCAGCAATGCGCCGGCCAGCGGGTTCCAGGCGAGGTAGTCGAGGTATTTACCGACCGCGAATGCCGGGGTCAGGATCAGCTGGTCGAGCAGGCGCTGCAGCTGCGGCCGCGCCGGGGCTGGCCGTCGCGGCGGGGTGGTGCGGGGATCGGCTCGTCGGGCCAGACCTTCGAGGTAGGTGCGCTGCAGTGGGGTCAACGCCAGGGTGTCGGCCAACGCGTCGAGCACCGGTGTCGAGGGCGCCAGGCGGCCCTGCTCGATGCGGTTGTAGTAGTCCTGGCTGATCGCGGCGTGGGTTGCGACTTCCACCCGCCGCAGCCCCGGCACGCGGCGCGTGCCGGGCTCGGGCGCGGGCAGACCGAGCACGGTCGGATCGAGCTCGCCGCGGCGCGCCCGCAAGAACTGGCCCAGCTCCTCGAGGTGCGGGTTCTTGGTGCTCACCTCAGCCATTCTCGCGCCACCGTGGCGCGGGGGCCGGATCCGGTGCGGCCGGGCGCGTACACGCTCCTGGGTCTACGCCAGGTGGGTGTGGAAGAAGCGGGCGACGTTGGCGACGGCGTTACCCATCTGGGCTGGTGAGTCGTAGTAGTCGAAGTGGTTGCCGTCGGCCCAGACGAGTTCCTTCTCACCGCGCACGGCCTCGTGCAACCGCTTGGCCTGCTCAGGCGAGGCGCAACCGTCGGAATGCACCACCATGGTCGGGGTCGTGACCTGCGGGGCCCGGCTCAGCGCATCGAGGCCGGTCCAGGTGTCCCAGGAGCTGACATCGAACTCGTTGCGGTAGGTCGCGACGTTGCCGCGGGCGGGGTTGGTGTAGTAGTCGTAGGCGCCCGGGGTGGGGTTGTAGTTCACCGCGGTCTCGTCGGTTTCGCTGTAGACGGTCAGGGTCGTGGGCTGGCCGGTCGCCTCGAACTTCTCGCGTGCGGCGGCGGCCTCGCTGCGGCGCCGGGCGAGCCCGTCCTCGCCGTAGGTACGTGTGTAGGTGTCCGCGTCGGTCAGGAATCCCGCGATCGTCGCGAACGCCTTGACCCGCGAGTCTTCCGCGACCAGGTAGACACCGTTGCTGGCCGAGGTGCACACCCCCACCATGCCCACGGCCTGCACGAACGGTTGCTCATCGAGGTAGGTGACCGCGGCCTTGAGGTCCGCGAGTTTCTCGGCCGGGGACTCGAACTGGCGCGGCTGCCCGCCGCTGGCGCCGTAGTGGGCGTAGTCGAAGGCCAACGCGACGAAACCCTGCTGCGCGAACTTGCGCGCGTAGGCCTGCGGCATCTGCTCCTTCACCGAGGTGAACGAGCCCTGCACGATCAACGCCGGATACCGGCCGCCCTCCTCGAAACCGGCAGGCGTGAACAGCAGACCCGCCAACCTCACGCCCTCGCGGTCGAAGCTGACCTCGCGCGAGGCGACCGCAGACTCCCCGCCAGGAACGCCCTTCGCAGACGCCGACCCGGCAACCATCCCGGCAGCTAGAACGGTGGTACCCGCTGCTTGCAGAGCGCTACGCCGCGACACCGACGTGCCTTCCATGGATGACTCCTCGCTCGTGAACCAGTGAAACCGGGGCCGTCACCTGCGAGGGGCGGGATCTCGAACATCCTGCCCGACGGCACTGCGACATCACCAGCCTGCGACTGGACGCCCGAACCGACAATGGGAAGAAATTTTCCTACAGCAGCCCACACCTGCAGGTTGACGGCCAGCGTGTCCCGGCGAGCCGGTCTTCTTCCACGACCTAGCCGCCGGAAGACCTCACCGGCGAACCCCTGGTGTAGCACCAGCTCAGCCACGGGCACACCACGCGGCCGCGCGTCAGCTGAATACGACTTCGAGCATCGCTGAAGACGCCTTCGAACATCGACAGCGGGCGCCCGAACACCCAGGTGCCGACGTTCGGGAGCCCGTTCGTAAACCAGCTCCAACAGCACGATGGCCGCCGAGACACTGTCTCGGCGGCCATCGGCTGAGCGGCCTATGCGGGTTCCCGATCTACTGGCCGGCGCCGGACTCGATCCGGTGTTGCTCGACCACGTCGTCGTATTCCTCCCGACGGTCCGGAGTCATGTCGTCCTCGTCATCGATGGCCAGGCTCCACGGGATCGGGCATGGCGGTGCGTGATCCGGATCAGGGCACAGCAACCGCTCGATCTGCTCGGCGACCGCGCGGGCGTCCTGCTCCGAGGCGATCACGCCCACACGGATCTCCCACAACCGTTTCTCGTCCGGCATCTGTCAGATCTCCTTGCAGTGGCGCTTGTAGTTACCCTGCGGCACGCTCTTGTCCGCGTCCTTCTTAGCCGCGGCGACCGCCGCCGGCTTGGTCTTGCCCGAGCCGGTCCGGTGATGTACCCCTGAGCTTCACCGCCGTGCTTGACCAGCTGGCACTTCACCGTAGCGGTGTACTTGGCGATCGGATCGGCCTGGACCACACCGGGCGCCGCAGCAGTCGGCTGTGCCGACGCCGTGGCGGATCCGACCATCCCAGCACCGATGGCCAGCGGCAGAGCGATGGCGACGATCAGCTTGCGCACGTGCATGTGCATGTGCGTTTCCTCCCCCTCGTGGCCTGATCCTCCTGCTCCGGCTTACATATGGGTTCGACGCGAGCCATCCCGATTCGGTTCCGATGATCTTGAAAAACTTTCGGGGGCACGTCCAGCGATGCCTGCGACGTGGCGTCGGTCGTCGGCCACACCAACCTCATCCGCTGAGCTTGAGACCGGCGACGCTCTCCACGCTCGGCCGAGGGATTGAGTGCAGCCGCGTCGCAGCCGCCCGCGGCGGCCGGTGATCAACACGATGAACAGCGGCACCTCATCGTCGCCTGCGGCACGAAACACCGACCGCCGTGGACTCCTTGTCCCACTTGCGAACTCGATCGGTCGCGGGTCGTTTGCCAATGCAACAATCCCGCGACCGATTTATACGGGCAAGTCGGTGCCCTGCGCTAGATTTGGCGCTCGGCCACCGAGGTGGGTGGCCTGTTCTCGTAGCTGAAAGCAGGTTAGGAATGGACCCGGTTTCGTTGATTGCTGCAGCAGTTGCTATCGGAGCTAGCGCTGTCGTGAGCGAGGTCGCCAAGGACGCGTATCAGGGATTGAAGTCGAAGCTCTTCGGCCGGTACCCGGTTGTCGAAGCCGAAGTGCTGTCGGTTGAATCTGAGCCCGAGGAGCCCCTTCGCCAGCAGCTGCTGGCCAAGCAGCTCGACAAGGCCGGAGCTGGTGACGACGCCGAGCTCCTGGCCGCCGCGCAGACGATGCTGAACACGGCAGCCGATCACGCTCCTGAGGCAGCCGCCGCCGTCGGATTCCGGCTCGACCGCGTCACCGCTGGCGGTAATGTCGAGATTTCCAACATCGATCTTCAGGGCGCTGGCGGGGTGTCCGTGGCGGACGTGGCCGCTGGCGGAGACTTCAAGCTCACGGGTGTGAAAGTCCAGGCCTCGGAGCCGCCCCACCCTACCCAGGCGCGGTAGCTGACACTGCCGCGCAGTCGATCCTCTCGGCCATATTCAACGGTGTGCAGGCCGGCAGGGATGTCACCACCAACCTCACGATCAACAACGGACCGTCGGGAAGCAACGCAGGCCGCGTCCACGCAGTCACGACCTCTGTCGAAGCGATGCCGATCGGCGAGAAATTCTGGAGAGTCAAGGTCAACAACGGGACCCAGGGGCCGATCACCAACCTTGCGGTGGACGTCTACTCGGTCGACGACGAGGGCAATAGGACTCAGGACGTGTGTGTGCCCGCGAAGCAGCGGATGCCTCTCGACCAACTGATGAGGGAAATTCTGGGCCCGGCAATGCTCGGAGGGCTCGGCGCCATCACAGACCACGCTGCGCTCAGTGGATTCCCGATTCCTGCTCAGTCGCTCGCTGCGGTGAACATGTTCGGCGGTCTGCCGATCAACGCCATGCTCGCTGCGGCCAAACCGAAGCTGCAGGCGGAGATCGCCGCGCATATGGCCGAGAACTTCCCTGAAGTCATCCCCGCAGGTGAATCTGGTGAGGTGGCGTATTGGGTCGAGGCCGATGTGCAGGTGCAGGCCGACATCCAATTCGACGACGAAGAAGGCACTCGCTGGTCGCGACCCTTTGGACAGCCGCCACGACGGGTTGAGTGAGGCCGTGGTCGGTGTCGGGAATCGTGCCTGACGCCGGCCACACCCAGAAGTCGAAATCGGGGTCAGGGTCGGCGGAGAGCATGAGCCGCCACGGTTTGGTTCCGATGATCTTGAAAACTTTTCGGGCAACCGTTTCTGGTGGTTGTCGCACACACCACCATGTTGCCCGAGATCCCTCTGCCGCACCGTGATTCGAGGAAGCAGCAGGTCTGGGCACTATTTGCACTGCGGTTATGGCACCAGCGAGACGCGGATCGGGATGGGATGGTTCAGCCCACGGGGCGGTTGCACCCCCTATCCGTACGGTCCGCGCCATGCATCTAAGTATGTGGCAGAAAGGTGTGGTCTCGATCGACGTCGCGGCGGTGATCGGGCTCGCGAAGCTCCTTCACACCTGGACGAAGAAACACTGGCCGAAGTGGCGGCAGCGCCGCCGGACCGCAGCTGAGGCCCGCCAATTCCAGCGAGATCTCCGACAACGAGAACAGGCTCGGCAGACGACGATCGCGGCCGCGGCCGCGGAGGGGCGGCCGATCGCCGTCGAGCACCGGGCGGGCCAGACCGGTCGCGGTGCGCTTCAGCGACGGCACCTGGTCGTACTACTTCAGTGGCGACCGCGAGGCCTACAACACGGCGATGCGCAGCGGCGACTACCCGCCGCTGCGCACCTTCCCGAACTACCCACCGCCTCTTCCCTGACGCTGTTGGGCCAGGGAACGTCGAGTCCCGGCCCAGCAGAGCCTTACCCGGTCAGTACTGGAAGTCGGGCGCCAGCGCCGCGCTTAGCGGCGGACGGTGTGGCGCCGTGCGGCACGGATCTCGTCGTCGGCGACCTTGTCGGCGAGCAGGGTGTAGATCTGGGTGGTCTCGGTGGAGGCGTGCCCGAGGCGCCGGCGCACGACCTCGATGGAGACCCCGGAGTTGATCAGCTCGGTGGCGTGGGCGCGGCGCAGCTGGTGGATCTCGATGTCGACACCGGCTGCGGCGCAGTACTTCTCCCACCGATGATGAGCGGCCGAGTACGACAGCGGGCCGCCGCGACCGTTGATCGACGCCCGGAACAGTGGACCCGAGGTGTAACCGGTGCGCGCGAGGTAGAGCTTGAGCAGCGCGACGTAGCCGCGGTCGTCGAGCAGCACGGTGCGCACCGAGCCGCCCTTGCCGTGCAGGCGTAGGTGCTCGTCGTCGAGGACCAGGTCGAGGTCCTCGACATGGATCCCGCAGACCTCCTCGGCGCGGGCACCGCACACGTAGGCGGTTTCGAACAGCACGCGGTCGCGCAGCACGGCGGTCGGCAGGTCCATGCGCGGCCGGCGCGAGCAGATCGAATCCAGCACGCGCGCAACATCGGCGGCCGCGGCCGGGCGCGGCAACCGCTTCGGCACGGTGATCGTGTCCACCTTGTCCATCGGGTTCACCGCGAGGCGATCGTGCCGGACCGCCCAGCGGCAGAACGCGGACACCGCGGCGCGCTTGCGGGTCGCCGGCGCCTGCTCGGTGATCCCGGCCAAGAAGGCGCGCACCGGGGCGACGTCCATCGCGGCGAGGTCGCCGTCGACGTACTCGGCGAAGCCGGTCAGGTCGCCGCGGTAGGCGCGGATGGTATTGGTCGGCCGATTGGCGTTGGCGAGGTCGGTGAGGAAGTCGTCGATGTGGACCTCCATCGGCACACCGGTGAAGCGGTCCTCGAACTCGATCTGCACGCGCCCGCACCCCTCATCGCCGAAGTTGCCCGATAACCAGGAAACGAACGGTCCGCGCCCGAAGGCGTCGAACCAGCTCGCTCGACCCGATCCTAGGCGAGGTTGCCCGATAACCGTCGTTATCGGGCAATAGGTCGGCCTGCCGTGCCGATGCCGGTGGCAAACACTGAACAATGCCCGCGTGTGAGGGGGTATGGAAGCTGTCGTAGACGATCATTGCCAGCATGAACTTCGCGCTGGACGGGTTCGGTGGATTCGTGCGCTCTCCGAATTGCCGGACGCGGACGTGCCTGCCGAACCCGGTGTGTACGTAGTCGTCCGGCCCACGGAGACCACTCCGGTCTTTCTGTCGGCCAGCCCTGCCGGATGGTTCAAGGGCAAGGACCCCACGTTGCCGGTGAACGAGCTCCAGGCGGCGTGGGTGCCAGGCGAGCCTGTGCTCTACATCGGCAAGGCCGCGGGGGGACAATCAGGGAAACGCGGGCTGCGTAAACGGCTCGACGAGTACCGCCGACATGGTGCCGGCCAGCCAGTGGGCCACTGGGGCGGGCGGATGATCTGGCAGCTGGCCGACAACGCCGAGCTGTTGGTCGGCTGGCGGACCACCGACGACGCGCGCGCTACGGAGAAGACCATGATCGCCGACTTCGTCGCGATGTACGGCCATCGGCCCTTCGCCAACCGCACCGGATAGCAGGGGGGCGAAACGAATCCGCTCGCCGTCAGGATTCGCCACACGTTTGTTCGACATCCCGACAAGGCTCGGGCGGTCGAGGTTGTCGGTTTCCGAAATGGGCTTCAGTGATTTTCGAAGTCGTGTTCAGTGCGGGGGTTGCATCCTGTACCGGGGTACAGGATTACCGTTGAAGCGTGACGATTTCACCAGGTCAGGACGTTTGGGTACCGGCGGCCTGCACCCTGCCCACCGTGGCGCAGCCGATCCGGGTCGCCGAATTCGACCAGTTCTTCACCACCTCCGCCCGCACCACCCGGCGTCCGGGTACGACGCGGCTCGAGGTGATCGTGGACCCGGCCGCCGAGACGACGGCCCGCGAGCTCGCCGGACGTGAGAGCAGCTGCTGCTCGCTCTTCACCTTCGACTTCGCCACCGACGGTCTGGTGATGGGCGTCGGGGTGCCGCCGGCCTACGTCGAGGTGCTCGACGCGTTCACCGCGCGTGCCCGGGCCGGGATCGGAGCGAACCGGTGACGGGGCTGCGGACCAGTCAGCTCGCGGTCGCGGCCGGGGTGAACATCCAGACCCTGCGCTATTACGTACGCCGCGGTCAGCTCGCCGAGCCGGGCCGCACCCTGGGCGGGCATCGGCTGTATCCGCAGGGTTCGGTGACGGTGTTGCGGGTGATCAAGGCCGCACAGCGGCTCGGGTTCACCCTCGAGGAGGTCGCGGCGCTGCTCGAAGGCACCCGTGTCGGCGGTCGGCGCCGTGCTGATGCGGGGCTGCGGGCCCGGGTGAGTGCCAAGCTCGCCGAGTTCGATGCCGAGTTCGCCGAGCTCACCGAGGTCCGCGCCACCCTGTGTGCCGCGCTGGCAGCCGGGTGTGAGGACCTGCTGGCCTGCAGCCAATCCCCGTCGTGTCCGGTACCGTTCGACAACGCACCCGCGGCTCGTGCGGCCGCGAACGACTTCGAAGGTGGCCGTTGTGGCTGCTGAGACGAACCGCCGTTGGTGGACCTCGATCGGCGCCGGGTGGCGCTGTGTGTGGGGTGTTGCCTGGCGCCGATGCTGATCGCGACCGGGATCGTGGGCGGCGGGACGGTGCCGGTGAGCCTGTCGTGGCTGCAACCGCTCGGGTTCGCCCTGATCGGGCTCGGCGCGGCCGGGCTGGTCTGGTCGCGGATCCGCGCGTGCCGGGGCGGGTGCGGCGCCGGGTCGGTCGACGGGGCCTGTGGGGCGTGCGCGAGCCCGGGCTGTGGTTGCGCCACCGCGGCGGCCGGTGCGGGTAAGTCCGGCATTGAGGATCGGCGCTCGTGACTGTGCTGCGCTCGATCCTGCTGTTCGCCTTGGCCGACGTCGCCGAGATCGGCGGGGCGTGGCTGGTGTGGCAGGGCGTGCGCGAACGCCGCGGTTGGGCCTGGATCGGTGCCGGTGTCATCGCTTTGGGCCTCTACGGGTTCGTCGCCACCTTGCAGCCGGATGCGAACTTCGGGCGGATCCTGGCCGCCTACGGCGGGTGTTCGTCGCCGGATCGCTGCTGTGGGGCATGGTCGCCGACGGGTTCCGGCCCGACCGCTGGGACGTGATCGGCGCGGTGATCTGCCTGGTCGGGGTCGCGATCATCATGTACGCGCCCCGCCCTGCCTGAGATCCCGGCCGCTTCGCGCGGGCTCGGCGGGTGGTCAGCTCAGCGGGCCCAACGCTCGGGTCACGGCGGCACCGATGCGGGGAAGCCGGATCATCATCGCGTGGCCGCCGACGGCGACATTCCCCACGCGCTCGGGCTGTTCGGTGCAGTAGTGCGCGACGTGTCGGGCCAGGAGCAGAAACTCCGCGTCGGAACCGTCGAATGATTCGAACCCGTCCACGGGGACCTCAGGGTGGATCAGAGTTCCCGCCCGCGTCTCGGTCTCGCGGGCGAAGTTCGTGCGGGAGGACACCGAGATCCGGGTGGCCCGGCCGTAGGGGTTGAAGAAGTACGTCCAGGCGGTGGTCGGGCCGAGCTGGTCCTTACCGTGCTGCTCACCCACCTCACGCCACAGCTGCGGCAGCATCGACTCCGCCTCGGCGATCACCGCGGAAACCGACCGATCCGGACCGGTGGCGATCGCGGCCAGCCACGGTTCGACGACATCGGCGGTGCCGGTGCCGGCGACGATGAACTTCCCACCCGCGGGCGCCCAGCACTTGGTGTAGTGCGCCCCGGCGGGGGCGCCTGCGGCGAAGGTGTCCACGACGACGGCGATCTCATCATCGGTCAGGTGCGAAATCAGCAGCGTCACGACCGGCAGGCTAGCCGTGCCCACCGACAGCATCGTGTGTGAGGGCGGCGCTCTGTTGGTCGTGGTCGCGCAGCAGCCGCATGACGATGGCCGGGGAAGGGTGTCGGCCCTTCTTCTTGCCGGTGGTGATGACCAGGCGTGCGGCGATGTCGCGCAGACTGTGGTTGTTCGCGCGCAGGTGTAGCGCCATCGACAGCATGGCCTCATCGGCCGCGGCGGCGCCGCCGACGGTTTTGCCGCGCGCGCGGGCGGATTCGTGGCTTTCGAGGGTGCGGTCGCGGATGTATTCGCGTTCCATCCCCGACAAGGCGGCCAGCACGGTGAATACCACCCCGACGGGTCGTGGGAGCCCTGCAGCTCCCCGGTGAGGAACTCCAGCCCGATGTCGGCGGCCTTGAGCTGCTCGGCCAAGGCGGCGAGCTCGATGCCACGGCCCAGGCGCTTGTGTTCGTGCACGACCAAGGTGACCGCAGCGCCGGAAGCGCGGATCTCACGCGCGAGGGTGACCGCGCGATCGAGCTCGGGGCGAGTCTGGTCGCGCACC
>NZ_JBFAKI010000034.1:0-12097 GCF_040655675.1 Nocardia sp. NPDC050378 | reverse complement strand
ACGGCCTTCTCACGAACCTCGGGCGGGTAACGCTTCGACATGATGGGAACCATCTTCCTCAAAGACGGAAGCGGCCCCAAATCCGTGACGGTTCACGCCGACCGGCTTCACACGCTGCGGGAACGGCAGAAGGCAATCAACCAAGAGCTACTAGGCAAGGATTCTTGTCCGGAGTCGGTATCAACATCAACAGGGGAACAGACGCCGACGAAAACTACAGAATTCCTCCGGGCATCCGAGTTGCGCGACGCCGCCTCGGTAATGGTCCATCAGGAGTGTGCCGCCGCAGGCGTAACGGCAGCAACGGAATCTCGATCCTCACCAATCCGCGACGAGTTCAGGTGAACGTCGCGGGGTCAGGCTGCCCATTCTGATTTCGAGAACTCTGCACTCGCTGCACGATCCGTCTTCGTCGCCGACCGCCAAGGTGGGCGAGGTGGCGCGTACCCGGATACCGTCTCACGCTCACCTTTAGTGACAATTTCTGCATCGAAGATTTTGTCGCTGAAACTGAGCCATGCAGGTTACGGCGCTGGGCTCACATTCGGAGGCGCGGGCCAGCTGAACAGAACCCGGTCGGGTATCCCGTCGTAGGTGAACTGGCTTATCACGTCGCTCCTGGGATCACAGTCGGCCCGTAGCCGAAAAACCGCCAGCGTTCACGCTCGCGCACCCACACCGCAAGCGCGCTGTTGGCCAGCCGCTTGCGCACCCCGCCCGCGGTGATATCGGCGTGCATCTCTCCGGAGACCAGGGCGGTATCGCCGACCACTGCGATCCGGTGCACCGGGTGGTCGATGTGGTGGTAGACGTAGTGCCGGTTGCGGAGTTTGGCCAGATAGCTCTCGAGGGTGTCGACCTCGGCGTTGGAGTGGGTGTATAGCAGGTCGGGATGGGCGAGTGCGACGAAGCGGTCGATGTCGCCGGCCACCATCGCGGTATAGCGTTCGGTCTCGAGTGCTCGGATGGTCGCCACGACTTCAGCGTTGGGGGGAATGGCCCCGGTCATGCGTGTGCTCCTGACTGTTTTGGCGGGGGAATGGGTTCGTGCTCACCGGGTCATGGCGGTGTCGCAATGTGGTGGTGATCTGAGCCGGGCCGATCGAGATGGTATCGTTGAAACGCTCAACGCGGCTCGGGTGTCCGGACAACCTGAGTTGTCAACGTCAGTCCAAGGTCCATACGAATCAGCGACATTGGTTACCTCGACCGGCGTCGTCTTCGGTGTGATGAGGGCCTGCTGTTGTAACCGTCGCGCGCCTGCTCGTTGTAATAAGGCGGCCGCAACGCGGTGGACAAGGTTGACCGCCAGTGATGCCGGATGGGGCTTCGTCCCCCGACCGCCGTGCCGGTTAGGAGAGCTCTAAAGCGATGAGCCACCGCACTCTGGTACGGGCGGCGACTATCAACCTCCAGTGTCAGCGTGCAACACCGTACGCCTGCTCCCCCCGTGGGGACGCGGCGGCGAACACCCCCCCGTCCGAACGGGCGCCAGTCGCGCATACCTTGCCGAGCGACATGGCGGGTGTGACGCGCACCTGGTGGCCCCGGCGCCGCAGCTCGGCGATGGCGGTCTCCGGGATACCGTCCTCGACGGACACGCCGAGCGGGAAAGATTGCCGCGGGCTGAACGACGTCGGCACGTGCTCGCTGTGGAAGGTGGCGGCCTCGATCGCCTGCTGCGGGCTCATGCCGAAGTCGACGTGGTTGAGGAAGAAGTTCAGCGTCCACTGGTCCTGCTGGTCCCCACCAGGAGTGCCGAAGGCAAGGTAGGGTCGGCCGTCGTCAGTGCAAACGAGCGTCGGGCTCAACGTCGTCCTCGGCCGTTTGCCTGGTGCGAGGACGTTATTGTGCCCCTCGGCGAGCAGTGCCATCTGCCCTCGCGTGCCGAGGGGGAATCCCAGACCGGGCACTACGGGCGAACTCTTGAGCCAGCCGCCGCTAGGGGTTGCTACCACCATGTTCCCTTCGCGGTCGGTCGCGCTGATGCAGGTCGTATCCCCTGTACTCGCAGTCAACCGCATGATAGCGGGGATGCCCTCGCCCAGTTCAGCGAGCCAATCCGGGCCATCCGTCGCCGTCGAAGATGGGGCGAAGGACGGAACCCACGGCACCCGACCACCCGGGGAGCCCGGTCGGAGGATGCTTGAGGGCGCACCGCTGATCAGGGCGCGCCGCGCAGCCGAGTACTCAGGATCAAGCAGCGCCGCAATGGGTACGTCCGCGTGATTTGGGTCGCCGTACCACGCTTCACGGTCCGCGAAGGCCAGCTTTGCGCACTCGACCACTGTATGGAGGTGGTCGGCACTCCCGAAGCCGAATTCTTTGAGGTCGAAACCCTCCAGCAGCGCCAGTTGCTGAAGGAATACCGGCCCCTGGGACCAGGGTCCTGGTTTGTGGACGAGAAGTCCTCGATAGCCGACGACGACAGGGTCCTCGACGACAGGCCGCCATGCTGCCATGTCGGCGCCTGTCAGTAGTCCTGCGTTGCGAGACCCTGTTGAGTCGAGGGGCTTCGCAGTTGCCATAAAGTCGTCAATGGCTTCGGCGACGAAACCCTCATAGAAGATGTCGATGGCCGCCTCGGCCTGCGCCTCCCGGTTCGACGTCCGTGCCTTCGCCTCGTCGAGGATGCGTTGAAATGTTCTCGCCAGGATAGGATTTCGTACGCGTGCCCCCGGTTTCGGCGCCCGCCCGCCGTTGAGATAGGTGGCTCCCGATTCCGTCCACTCGTCGCGAAACAACGGTGCCAGCGCGCTGATCATCCTCGATGCATTGGGCAGCAGTGGATATCCGTCCTCGGCATATCTGATCGCAGGCGCCAGCACGTCCGCGATCGGTAGCCTGCCGTACCGACCAACCACGCGCAGCCATGCACCGAACGCACCGGGCACGCAGGCCGGCAGCAAGCCGGAGGCGGGTACTTCAGCCAGCCCCCGCTCACGGAACGCGCCGACGGTGGCCGCTGAGGGCATTGGACCTTGTCCGCAGACCACCTTCACTTCCTCGGCGGCTGCGTCGTAGACCATGATCGGCGTGTCGCCCGCTGGCCCGTTTAGGTGCGGTTCCACCACCTGGATAACGAACGCCGCAGTCGCGGCCGCGTCGAAGGCGTTGCCGCCCCGGTCGAATGCCGCCGCGCCTGCGGCAGACGCGAGCCAGTGCGTCGACGAGACGGCGCCGTTTGTACCATGCAGTTCCGGGCGAGAGCGCACCGAGTATCCTTCCGGTCTCAACTGTCCTGAGTGGACTCAGATGGGGTTAGTAGCTCGCCCGCAATGTTCTCGAGCACTGACATGCTTCCCTCGTAAGGGAAGTCCGGGCGGGGCCAGTGTGAGACGAGGTCGGTGAAGCCGATCTCGTCCAACATTCCGCAGGCGTCCCGGTAGGACCCCAACGATTCCAGTTCGCCGCCGACCTTCGCCCCCGTAACCAGCATCCGGCGCACGTCCTTCGGGGCGCGGCCCGCCTCGTGGCAGGCCCGATCCAGTTGTGCCGCTTGCTCACGCAATGCCGGGATGGCGGCGTCGAACCGCGCCAGCTCACCGTGGCCGGGCCATCCTGTGGTGACCCAGACGTCGCCGTGCTTCGCCGCAGTGTGAATCCCCTTCGGTCCGGTGGCGGCCACCGCAAGGGGGATCCGGGGCTGCTGCACGCTTCCGGGGTGCAGGTGGACTTCGGTCGTGCTGAAGTACTTCCCCGTGTAGGACGTCACAGGTTGGCGTAGCAGCAGGTCAGTGAGCTCGACGAACTCGGTAAATCGGGCGGAACTCTCGCGCCGGGATAGTTCAGGTTGCCCTACCACGGCGTCGTCCTGTCCGCCCGCGGCGCCGGCACCAACACCACAGACGACTCGACCGCCGGAAATGTCGTCCAGGGTCATCATGTCCTTCACAAGCGCGACCGGGTGGCGGATACTTGGGCTGGCCACCAGGGTGCCGAACCGCAGCCGTGTCGTGGACGCTGCGACCGCTGCCAGCGTCGGAACGGTGGCGTACCACGCCTTCTCCCGGAACCAGCGCCACACCAGATGGTCATACATCCACGCGTGGTCGAACCCGAACTCCTCAGCCAGAACCCACTGCTCGCGGGCGACCTTCCAGCTATGCTCGGGCAGGATCATCACGCCGTGCCGAAACCCGTTTCTCATGTCCGCCTCCCTGCCGACTGTGCACTGGGGTGGGACGCCGCCGAACCTGCGATGTCCACCATGATCTCGAACAGTTCCTTCTGAAGTGCCTGGACAGGGGTGGACCTAAGTTCGTCGGGGAACTCCTCCGGATAGCAGGCAGCCGCCGGGTACAGACCGTTTGCGTTGATGTCGACGACTACCGCCCTGCAGCGGCGCACCAGTTGCGTGAGGACTTGCTGCACGGGGACCTGTGCGCGCAGCGTGATGAAATAACAGTCAAAGAATGTGGCCCAGGTTTGTGGTTGCCTGCTCAGTGAGCCAGCGGCGGCGACATTCTGGAGCAGTGATCGTCCATTCGGGACGAGCCTGGAGGCGACGCCTATATGAACCTGGTTGGCGAGCCCGATCTCACGCAGCAGCTGTTCTTGCTCGTTCGGCGCGACTGGCGGAAGTTTTCCACGCCGGAACAGCCCGCGCAACGGCACGTAGTCCGGCGCCCACGTACCGCTGAAACCGGGGTGCACGCGGTACATGCTCGGTCGGATAAGCGAGTTGTAGATCTCTCTGGTGCAGGAACTCGTGTATAGCAGTGACGCGCTATAGCCGCGGACCCAACGCGCGATACTCGGTCCCGAACGGTCGCCCTCGGCGACCCCAGCCATCCGGTTGGCGATCAACTGCCAGAGGATGAAGGAGATATGGTGACCGGTGATCCACCGGAACCAGAACAGCCGCTCTAAGTCCTCTGTGGTGACAGGGGAGATCGTGAGCCGGTGGTGGTTGCCGCGCTTGGTCGTCAGGTGTGCCGACTCGTCGGCCGCCTCGGTGTAGACCGGCAGCGAGCCTGGTTCTGGAAGCACGAGCGGTTCAAGACCATACACCGAGTCGCCGTAGCTCCACTCGTCGAGCGCGGAGGACATGTCCGCTTCAGTAAAGCTACTCATTGCGGCGAGGGGTTGAATGTGAACTCGTACTCAAGACCGTTGACGTCGAAGCAGTAGAAGCTCTGGACGCCGTCGGAGTCTGTGACGATCTCGGTTGGTAGGTCGGGACGCTCGAAGGTGTACTTGCCTGACTCGCGTAGTTCGAGCCATCGCTCGCGCCAGTGCCGCAGCTCCGATTCGGACTCTACCGACCAGCAGACATGCTGGAACTGCACGGCGACACTGTCGAGTTGGGGTGACTTAGAGTCGCGTTCAAACAAATGGAATTTGATTCCATTGGCGGCAAGTTCCACCAGCTGAATTATCCCGGGAAGTCTGCTTCTCGTCAGGGCAGAGAAGCGATCCAGCGTCCAGTTTTGTTTGGCGCCGAAATACTCCCGATACCATGCCAACGAACCGCTCAGATCGGCCGTCTGCACACCTATGTGATCCAAATGTGGCGCCAGTGGTGGCGTTGCCATAAAATCCTCCCCTTCAGCGTTCCGGGGGATGCCGTATCCGGATCCACCGCCGGTTCGCAAAACTTCCCCGCAGAGCTGCCAACTGGAACTATAGCAGTTGGCTTGCCGGCTGATGGTTTCGAATCTAGCACGGCCACACCAGCTTTGGGAACGATCGGAAGGATGCGATGGCTGTGACGCACGCCACTGTTAGGTCCGCAAAGGATGTGCTAGAAACGATTGAAGGCAACACGTTGCCGCCGAGTTGTATTTCTTGAGTTTGACCGTCTTCCCGTTTTCGCGGGAGTCGCAGGGGGAGGCAGTTTCGTGCTTTGTGAAGTTTCCCAAAGAGGCAATAGCTTTCCGCTGTCGGCGGCCCAGGAGGGGGTCTACTTTGGCCAGTTCAACTCTCAGGAAAGCTCTCTTTATCGTTTGGGTGAGTATTACGAAATAGTCGGTGAACTGAGTGTTAACACTTTTTCCGAAGCGTTTCGGATAGTGCTCACCGAGAGCGAGGGCCTGCGTGCCAGAATCAGCTACGACCACGCCGGGCTGCGTCAAACGTTCATTGATCAGGAGGTTGACCTACGGGTCGTCGACCTGACCTCATCGGCGAGTTGGCGGGCCGACGCCGAAGCCGTGATGCGTGCCGACATACAGACAACTCTGCGCCTGGATCTCGACCCGCTTGTGACGTCGGTGCTGTTTCTGACGCCCGAGGACCGATTCCTCTGGTATCACAGCTACCACCACATCGTCGCCGATGCCTACACCATGGCAATCGTCGCCCGCAGGGTGTTCGAGGTGTACGACGCCTTGCTCAGGAGCAGGCCTCGCCCAGACCGATGGTTCGGTTCCGTCGCGGCGCTGTTGACCGAGGAACGCCGCTACTTGGACTCGCCCGATATCGAGGCCGACCGCGCCTACTGGCGGGAGCAGCTGCACGATGCACCTCTGCCAGGGCCGAGCTTCGCACTGACCCCCGCCACTGCTCTCGGTGAGTTCCACCGAAGACGGTCTGTGTTGCGGCTCTCTGAGCCTCCGGTCGGCTATGGGCGGCGGGACTGGGCGGCTACCGCCGTCGCGGCCGTCGCCGCGTATGTCCAGCGCGCCACCTCGGTGAGTGATGTCGTCCTCGGCTTCCCACTACACGGCCGCACCACTGCGCAGGCCCGCGGAGTGCCCGCAATGATTTCCAACCTGCTGCCGCTACGGCTCCACGTTGCGCCGGGCGACCGGGTTGCGGAACTGATCACCCGTGCCCGACGGGCCGTGGACGGATCCGCCCGACATCAGCTCTACCGGGGCGAGTTCCTGGCGCGCGATGGGATCATCCCGGCCGACATCAGATCGATCACGGGCGTCCGGGTCAATATCATCCCATTCCCCCTGGTGAGCAGCTATCCCACCTTTCGTGCCGAGCGGCGCAACGTCGCGCTGGGAGTGGTCGACGACCTCACCGTTGCTGTGCACGGCGATCCGGCACAAGGCGAGGTGCTGGTCGACAGCGAGTTCAACCCCGCGGCTTACAACCCGCAGGAAGCAGACGTGCACCACTCAAGTGTGCTCGCCATGCTGCGCCGGTTCTATGATCTCGACGCCCCGGCCCTGCGCGTTGCCGACATCGACCTACTCTCCGAGCCGGAGTCGAGCCAGATGATCGCCGACTGGAATGGCGCGGCCCGCGATCTGTCGGAAGCCACGTTGCCGGAGCTGTTCGAGGCTCAGGCGACCCGCACGCCCTCCGCCGTAGCTGTCGTGTTCGAGGGCGCAAAGCTGACCTACGGGGAGCTGAACTCCCTGGCCAACCGGCTGGCCAGGGAGTTGATTGTTCGCGGTGTGGGTCCCGGGGCGATAGTGGGACTGATGCTGCCCCGGTCGCTCGACCTGGTCGTGTCAATCCTGGCAGTGCAGAAATCGGGCGCGGCTTACCTGCCGGTGGACCCGGACTATCCGGCTGACCGAGTGGCATACCTGCTCAGCGACGCGACCCCTGCCGTGGTCTTGGTCGCCGGCGCGACGGCGGAGACGGTGCCAACAGGCGTGGACCATATCGCGGTGGACGGGCCGGTGTTCGACCGGCCCGAGCACGACGTGACGGATGACGAGCGGATCGGTGTGCTGTCGGCGGACTGTCCGGCACACGTCATCTACACATCGGGTTCAACCGGCCGCCCGAAGGGGGTAGTGGTAACGCATCGGAATGTGGTGCGACTGCTGGGCGGTGCCGACCACTGGTTCGGGTTCGGTCCGAAGGACGTGTGGGCGTTGTTCCATTCGTATTCGTTCGACTTCTCGGTGTGGGAGTTGTGGGGTGCTCTGGCACATGGCGGGCGACTGGTGGTCGTGCCGTTCATGACGAGTCGGTCGGCGCCGGATCTGGTGACACTACTTGCCGACGAAGGCGTGACGGTGCTGAGTCAGACGCCGTCGGCGGGCGAGCGGATGGTCGAGGCGCTCGAGTCGCGGCCCGACATCGCAGACACCCTCGTTCTGAGACGGATCGTGTTCGGCGGCGAGGCGTTGCCGGCGGAGCTTGTGAGTCGGATGTCGGCCGTGCTGCCCGATGTTGGGGTCGTGAACATTTACGGGCCGACCGAGACGACCGTCCACGCCACCACCTGCCACGTTGCTGCCGGTACCGGCGCCCCGGCGATCGGTGGCCCCGTCGACGGCGCCCGGATTCGTGTTCTGGACGCCGTCCTGCGGCCCGTCCCAGTAGGGACCGCAGGAGAGCTGTACGTGGCAGGTGCGGGTGTCGCGCTGGGCTACCACGGGCGGCCCGCGCTGACCGCCGAGCGGTTCGTTCCGGATCCCTTCAGCGAGGACGGCTCGCGGATGTATCGCACAGGTGACCGCGTGCGATGGCGTGCGGACGGCCAATTGGAGTTCGTCGGCCGGGCGGACGACCAGGTGAAAATTCGGGGCTTCCGGATCGAGCCGGGCGAGATCGAGGCGGTGCTGCGCACTCACCCCGAGGTTCGGCAGGCCGCGGTAGTCGTGTGGGAGGACCGGCTCGGTGATCGTCGTCTGGTCGGGTACGTGGTTCCCGAGGACGACACGCGCACCATCGAGGACACCGGTGAGCGAGTGGACGAGTGGCAGTCGGTCTACGACTCGCTCTACAGCGGGGGTGATCCAGTTGAATTGGGGGAGGATTTTCGAGGGTGGGAAAGCAGCTACGACGGTTCACCGATTCCGCTGCCCGAAATGCGGGAATGGCGAGACGCGACGGTTGCGCGCATCGCGGCCTTGGGCGGTCGTCGAGTGCTCGAGGTCGGGGTGGGCACGGGTTTGTTGCTGGGGAAGTTGGCGGAGAAGTATGACGAGTACTGGGGCGTGGATTTCTCGGCGCCGGTAATCGACCGTCTTCGTGCCCAGGTCGCCAAGAACGAGCGGTTGGCGGACCGTGTCGTGCTGAAGGTAGCAGCCGCCGACGAACTCGAGGATGTTCCCCGGGGTGCGTTCGACACGGTGGTACTGAACTCGGTGGCGCAGTACTTCCCGAGCGCAGAGTATCTGGTACGGGTGCTGCGGGATGTAGTGGGCTTGTTGGCCCCCGGCGGCCGGGTGTTTGTGGGTGACTTGCGGGACCTACGGTCGCGGCGTTGCTTCCACACGGCCGTACGTCTCGCCAGGACCGAGTCGGACGCGGACGTGGTCATGGTGCGGTCTGCTGTTGAACAGGCGATCGCATTGGACAAGGAGTTGTCGGTCGACCCGGCATTCTTCGCCGCTTTTGCCGACGAAGTGGGTGGGATCGGTGCGGTGGACGTGCGGGTCAAGCAAGGTGGTGCGCACAACGAGCTGACGCGTTACCGCTACGACGTCGTGCTCCACAAAGAACCTGTCAACGCCCTCGACGTGCGCGACGCCCCCCAACTGCACTGGGAGCGTGACGTCTCGGACCTGCATGAGGTGGACGCGCACCTTCGCGACCAGGTCCCGACCGCGGTTCGATTATGTTCTGTGGTCAACGCTCGCCTGCACGGTGAGTTCGCCGCCCTGCAGGCGCTGGACAAGGGCGATTCCGTGTCCCGCGCCCAGCAACTCGCCACGAGCGTGGCAGGCGTCGAGCCGGACGCGCTGCGGGAACTGGGCGCACGTCACGGATACGAGGTCGTCGTGACATGGGCCGGGGGACTGGACGGGACCCTGGATGTGATCTTCCACCGGGGCGCTGGCAGGCCGGTCACAGGCACGTACCTGGATACTGCGGGGAAGTCGCTCACCTCGTGTGTCAGCAACCCGTCTGCGGTCGACGGTCATGGACGCCTTGCGGCGGAGCTGCGTCGGTTCGCCGCGAGACGCGTCCCCGACCACATGGTCCCGTCCGTGATGATGGTCTTGGCGCAGCTTCCCCTTACTACGAATGGCAAGGTGGACCGCCGCGCGCTCCCTGCCCCGAAACTGGCAGGCACAGGCAACTCCGGACGGGCTCCACGGTCGCCGCATGAGGAGATTGTGGCGGGCTTGTTCGCTGAGGTGTTGGGGCTGGCCTTGGTGGGTGTCGATGACGACTTCTTCGCTCTCGGTGGGCATTCGCTCCTGGCGACTCGCTTGGTGAGTCGGGTGCGCGCGGTTTTGGGTGTCGAGTTGGAGATGCGTGCCCTGTTCGATGCACCAACCGTTGCCGGCGTGATGTCTCGGTTGGATGGTGAGCGGCCGGTGCGTCCGCCGGTCGTCGCTGTTGAGCGGCCGGAGTTGTTGCCGTTGTCGTTCGCGCAGCGGCGGTTGTGGTTCCTGCATCAGTTGGAAGGTCCGAGCGCCACCTATAACATTCCGATGGCGTTGCGGTTGACCGGGCGGTTGGATGTGGCCGCGTTGCGGGCTGCGTTGTCGGATGTGGTGGAACGCCACGAGGCGCTGCGTACGGTTTTCCCCGAACACGACGGCGTACCGCATCAGCATGTCCTCGACAACGTTGTGCCGTCGCTGGATGTGACCGAGGTGTCCTGGGACGGGATCGATCGCGGCGTGCGTGACGCCGCGCGTCGAACCTTCGATATCACCGTCGATGTGCCGATCCGCGCTCACCTGTTCTATTCGCAGGATGATGACGAGACGTCGCGCGAGAGTGTGTTGTTGTTGGTGTTGCATCACATTGCCGGTGACGGCTGGTCGCTGGGACCACTTTCCCGCGATCTGGCCTCGGCCTACACAGCCAGAAGCCTTGGGAGTCTTCCGGATTGGGTGCCGTTGCCGGTGCAGTATGCGGATTACACGCTCTGGCAGAACATACTCCTCGGCAACCAGAACGAACCGGAGAGCCTGTCCGCCTCCCAACTGACGTACTGGCGTCGCGTGCTGGAAGGGATGCCAGAGCAGGTTGGCTTCCCCGCCGACCGGCCCCGGCCCGAGGTCGCGACGTTCCGGGGCGACTTGGTCGACTTCCAGTTGGATTCCGCCCTGCATCAGCAGATCGTTGACGTCGCCAACCACACCGGTGCCAGCGTGTTCATGGTGTTGCAGGCGGCTGTCGCGGCCCTGATGACGCGCCTTGGCGCGGGAACCGACATTCCGTTGGGTAGTCCGATCGCTGGTCGCACCGACGAGGCTCTCGATGGTTTGGTCGGGTTCTTTGTCAACACGCTCGTGCTGCGTACCGACACTTCGGGCAACCCAACCTTTGCTGACCTAGTGGCCCGGGTACGTGCGGACGACCTGTCCGCGTATGAGCATCAGGACGTGCCGTTCGAGCAGCTCGTCGAGGCACTGAACCCGGCTCGGTCCATGGCGTATCACCCGCTGTTCCAGGTCCTTGTGACCCTCCGGGACGTGGCCGTGCGGGACTTCCGCTTTCCGGGTGTCGACACCGTGTTCGAGTTCGTCGGCACCGGTACCTCCCGATTCGACCTGTCTCTGCAGTTCGTGGAGCTGCGATCCGGCGGGTTGCCTAGTGGCCTGCGCGTCGTCGTGGAGTACAGCACTGATTTGTTCGATAGGTCGTCGGTGGCGGGTTTTGTCGACCGGTTGCGTCGTCTTCTGGACACGGTCACGGTCGATCCCGACACGCGGATCGAGACGGTGGATCTGCTGACGGAGGCCGAGCGACGGCAGTTGGTGGTGGAGTGGAACGACACCGCTACCGATGTGCCCGATGTTGCGTTGGCGGAGCTGTTCGAGACTCAAGTGGCACGCACCCCGGACGCGGTGGCGGTGGTCTTCGATGATGTTCAGTTGACCTACGGCGAACTGAACGCGCGGGCGAATCGGTTGGCGCATGAGCTGATCGGGCGGGGCATCGGGCCAGAGCACGTGGTCGGTGTGGTGCTTCCCCGGTCGGCGGAGCTGATCGTCGCTTTGATGGGAGTACTGAAGGCGGGGGCGGCTTATCTGCCGGTGGACCCGGAGTATCCGGGAGAGCGGATCGCGTTCATGCTCGCCGACACCTCACCGACGCTCACCCTGGTCGTGCCCGACACTGAGCACAGGGTTCCCACCGATGTGCCTTGTCTGCTGCTGAGTTCTGATGCGGTTATCGGCGGTATGGACCGCAATCCGGTTGCACGTGATCGAAACGGGTCGCTGAGCGCGGCGAGTCCGGCATATGTGATCTACACGTCCGGTTCGACAGGACG
>NZ_JBFAKI010000033.1:0-13570 GCF_040655675.1 Nocardia sp. NPDC050378 | reverse complement strand
TCCCACTCTTCCCCGACCCGACTCTCTTCCGATCTCGAAGCGCATGTGCCGCAGGCGCTTCGAGCGCTGTTCGCGCGGCCGGGCCGCTACGCCGCTTCGCGGCGGACCCTCCTCGAGGTCGGGTCGTGCGGGGCTGGGATGCGGTCATGGCGGACTTAAGTGGTGCCGTGTGGCTGGGGGGTGCGGTAGGTGGCCGCTCCGTGCAGTACCGCACAGCTGAAGATGCGCAGGTCGGCGGCATGTCCTTCAGTGGGCGGACAGGTCGTGGAGCAGTGATCTGAGGTCGTGGCCTTCGGATGTTTCGTACCAGCGCAGGTGTCCCAGAAGCCAGTCGTTGTAGGCGATTTCGGCGTTGCGGGGTTCCTGGGGAATCGTGAGGAAGTAGTCGATCTCGGAGAGTTCGTAGCCGATGTGTGCCAGTGGGAGCAGATCCGGTAGCAGCCGGCTTTCCGCGTGGTTCAGCGGACGGATGGACTGGTAGCCCTCGAACAGGGCTGTGATCTGGTCCGTACGAACGTTGGCGGGGCCACCTTCTCGGAGGGAGATCCAGTCCACGGCGGTACGTTCCACGGCGGTGGCGAGGTCGAAGACGGCGGTGGTGCGGTCGGACAGGCCGAAATCGATCACCGAGGTCACCTCGTGGTCGCGCCAGAGGAGATTGGTCGGGTGCCAATCACCATGCGTCCACAAGGGTTCGACGGTGGTGAGGTCGGTGCGGAGGTGGGGGACTTCCGTGCGCCAGTCACGGGTGGCGAGGAAGGCCGCGAGAGCGGGCCGACGGGCGATGTGCCATTCGAAGGTGCTGATGACGTCGCCGTGCATGCTGGCGAGCAACGGGCGGGCGGGGCGGGCGGGGGCATCGAAACCCTCTGCCGCCGAATGAAATCGGGCCAGCATCGTGCCTGCGCCGGCGGCGTCCTCGATGTCGCGGAACGGTGTCCAGGAAAAGTCCGCGCGATACCGATCGCCCCCCTCCCCCACCCGATGAACCTCATAGACGAACTCACCCGAACCACCGCGTACAGCCCCGAAGCCATCGAGCTCCCCGCCGAACCGGCGCTCTCCGGCCTCGCTGCGCCGACCAGCCGCCCACAACTCGGACCCGTCGATGGTGCGTACCTCCGGCACCGGAATCCCGCGTGTTCGCAGATGCGCCATGAACCGGTGCTCCTCTGCCAGGGCACCCGAGTCACGCAGCGCACTCGGCAACCGTTTGACGACGAATCGCTCCCCACTGCCGGTACACACCCGGACCGTCGCGGAAAGTGGTCGCGCACTGTGCCATTCGATCGTCGCCCCATCGAAGCCCCACGTAGTCGCGACGGACGAGGCGGCTTCGGCTTCGGTGAGCGCGGGCCATGTCGGTGCGGCCAGCGGCTCGTCGCCCATTCCGAAAACGCGCTCCTCATCCATCGCTCGGACTCCGTTCGGCCGCCCGGAGCCTCGGGGAGACGCTCGGCCGAATCACCGTCGCCGACCGACGACCACGACGACACCGGTCGCGGCACCGGCCGCGAGGAACGAGAAGAGTGATGCCGACGTCCACCAGGTCGGATGCACGCCGAGCGTGTCCTGGAGCCCGGTCCAGCGGTCGGCCCACCACGACACCGAGCCGGGGTTGCAGAGCTGGTACACCACGAAGCCGATCGCCCAGGGCAGCAGCATGATCGGGCGGGCGGGCGAGTTGTCGGACAGGTCCCAGCCGGTTCGGCCGCGCCCGAAGAAGTAGTCGACCACAAGTACGGCGGTGAGGGGAACGAACACCGAGCCGATGAGCAGCAGGAAGTTCGCGTAAGAGCTGAAATCGCGCACATTCAGCGCGAAGACGGTGGCGAGCACGCCGACGACGGCGGCCAGGATGCGGCGATCCACGCGCGGCAGCAGATTCTGCAACGACATGGCCGTGGAGTACACGTTGGCGAAGGATTGGTCGGTCTCGCGCAGCACGAGCACCGCGAAGAACACCCAGCCCGCGGTGATCCCGAGGAACGAGTCGAACAGCTGGTTCGGGTCGCCGCCCACGTGCAGCAGGGCGACGATACCCAGCAGGTAGCACCAGATCTGGGCCACCGAATACCCGATCACGGTGGCACCGCCCGCCACCTTCACCGACCGCGAATGCCGGGTGTAATCGGCGGCCAACGGCACGAACGACACCGCGACGGCGAGCGCGGTGTCCACGGCGGGAAAGAACCCGGCCCAGGAGGTCTGTCCCATATCCGGCAGCGGCTGCCGCAACATCTGCACGGTGAAATACAGCATCGCGATACCGACCGCCACGGTGACATAGCGCCGCAGGATCCCCACCACATGCATCGGCCAGATCGCCATCACCGTGCTCAGCACACCGGCCGCGATCACCGCCACCGCGTGCGGCACCCGGTCGCTGGTGAGCGCCGCGATACCCGCTGCGATCACGGTGAGCTCGTACACGCCCCAGCCGATGCACTGCACCACATTGGCCACCGTCGGCAGCCCGGACAGTCTGGTGCCGAACAGCCCACGGAAGTTGGCCATCGCGGGCGCACCGGTTCCGGCGCCTACCGCACCGGCGGCGGCCACCATGGAGGTGCCGACGATCGTGCCGACCACGGTCGCCAGCACCGCCCCGAGCAGCGGCAACCGGTCGTACCCGGGCGGTTGCAGCACATAGATCGCCCCGGTGAACCCGATCAGGCTCACCCCGAGATTGGTCCAGAACGCGGCCTGATCGGCGAAACCGAATGTGCGCGGCGGCTCGGTGGTGAGCAGCAGCGGCGCCTCCTGGGCGCGCGGTGAGGAGTCAGTTGTCATAACAACTGCCATGCTATGGCCGGGCGGGCGATCCCCTAAGCTTCGCCGTGTGAGCCTGCCCTCCCCCACTGCTGACAATCGTGCCGTCGTCACCGGTGCGTCCTCCGGTATCGGTACCGCCCTGGCCGCCGAACTGGCCGGGCGCGGCTATTCGCTGATCCTGGTCGCCCGGCGCGGAGAGATCCTGACCGAACTGGCGCAGCGGCTGACGCTGGCACACGGCATCACCGCCGAGGTCCGCGCCGTCGACCTCGCCGACCGCACCCAGCGCGCGAGCCTGGTCGACGAGTTGTCGGTGCGTGATATCGCCATCCTGTGCAACAACGCGGGCATCGCCACCTTCGGCCCTGTCGCCGAACTCGACTTCGCCTACGAACGCGCGCAGATGGAACTCAACGCCACCGCCGTGCACGACCTGACCCTGGCCGTGCTGCCCGGCATGATCGAGCGCAAGGCGGGCGGCATCCTGATCAGCGGTTCGGCGGCGGGCAATATGCCCATCCCGAACAACGCCACCTACGCCGCGTCGAAGGCCTTCGCCAACACGTTCTCCGAGTCGCTGCGCGGCGAACTCAAGGGCAGCGGGGTCAATGTCACCCTGCTGGCGCCCGGTCCCGTGCGCACGGAAACGCCTGCGCCGGAAGAGGAGTCGATCGTCGACAAGATGGTCCCCGACTTCTTGTGGGTGTCGAGCGAATACACCGCGAAGGTGTCGATCGACGCCCTGGCCCGCAACAAGATGCGCATCGTCCCCGGCCTGATCAGCAAGGGCATGAGCGTCGCGGGCAACTACGGTCCGCGCGCGATGACCGCCCCGATCGCGGGCGCCTTCTACAAGAAGCTCGGCGGCTGACAGCTCACTCGACGGGCAGCAGAGCTTTCGCGGCGGCCGTGATGATGGCGTCGGCGACCGCGTTCAGGGCGGGCGAATCCAGCTTCCACTGTTGCCAGTAGAGCGGCACATCGATGCGGGCGCGGCCGTTGATGTTCACCAAAGTGCCTTCGGCCCGGTCGGTTTCGGTCTGCAGGTCGGGCAGCATGCCCCAGCCCATGCCGAGCCGAACCGCCTCACGGAACGCGGTCGAGGACGGCACGAAATGTGTCGGCGGATCGGCGGGCTGCTGATTGGCGCCGCGCAGGTGCCGGGCTTGCAGGTCGTCGTTGCGGTCGAACTGGATCATCGGCACGTGGGTGTAGGAGCCCGGGCGCGCGCCGTCGGGGAACCAGTACTGCGCGAAGTTCGGCGTGGCGAGCGCCTGATAGCGCATGGCGCCGAGCGGTCGCACCCGGCAGCCCTGCACCGGGGTGGCGGTAGCGGTGATCGCGGCCATCACCGTGCCGTCGCGGAGTAGCCGGGTGGTGTGTTCCTCGTCTTCGCGGTGTAGTTCGAGACAGGCGACGCTGGAGACCCGCGAGACGGCGGGCAGCACCCACGTCTCGAGCGAGTCGGCGTTCACCGCGATCGGAATGCGGGCGGGTCGCCCGGCCGGCCGGTCAGGTTCGCCGAGTTCACGCGCGGTATCCGCGGCGAGCACCTCCACCTGTCTGGCCAGTCGCAGCACGGCGAGCCCCGATTCGGTGGCCCGCACCGGCTTCGACCGCTGCACGAGGATGCGGCCCGCCGCGTCCTCCAGCGCCTTTATCCGCTGGCTGACGGCCGAGGGCGTGAGGTTCAATCGGCGGGCCGCCGCATCGAAGGTGCCTTCGGTGAGCACGGCGTCGAGCGCGCGTAGCTGGTCGAGCTGCAGGTCCACATCAGCGATTCTAACGGTTCTGCAGAATTATTAGCTGGACTGAATGTAGCGAGGTTCCTAGCGTCAGGGATATGACGACATCGTCGGCCGCAGTGGCCGCACTCTCCGGGTTGGGTTTCGGGCTCTCGCTCATCGTCGCGATCGGCGCGCAGAACGCGTTCGTCCTGCGACAGGGTGTGCGCGGCCGACACATCCTCCCGGTGGTCGCGGTGTGCGCGCTCTCGGATGTGGTGCTGATCGCGGCCGGGGTGGCCGGGTTCGGCACCGTCGTCGAGTCGTACCCGGCGGTCGTGACCATCGCGCGGTGGGCCGGGGCGGCCTTCCTGGTCTGCTACGCCCTGTTCGCCGCCCGGCGGGCGTTCGGCTCGTCGGCACTGCAGGCCGACCTCACGGGCACCTCGGCGGCACTTGGCGCCTCGGTGCTCACCTGTCTGGCGCTCACCTGGCTCAACCCGCACGTCTACCTGGACACACTCGTCCTCTTCGGCTCGTTCGCCAGCACCTGGGCGCCCTCGGAGCGCTGGTTCCTCGCGGCCGGGGCGATGCTGGCCAGCGTGCTGTGGTTCTTCGGCCTCGGTTACGGCGCGAGTCGACTCGGCCCGCTGTTCGCGAAGCCCCTCGCCTGGCGCATCCTCGACTCGCTGATCGCGGTGGTGATGCTCGCACTCGCGATCGGTCTCGTCCTCGGCTGACTCAGGACTGCGACGACCACGGTGTCACCGGCGGCTTGACCCACAGCAGCTTCTCGTCGGCATGGGCGCGGCGTGCCGCCTCGTGATCAGGGTTGCGGGCCGCCCAGGCGTCCTTCTGATCGAGCAGGTCGGCGACCACCCGCCACGTCTCGTCGGTGCTCGGCGGATTGGTCTCGGCGGCACGGGCGAGCTTGCGCAGCGTCGGCGCGGACAGGGCGCGCAATTCGGCGCTGCTGATGTCGCGCGCCCAAAGGTAGGCCGCCAAGCGGCGGGCCTTGGCTACGCGGCTGGCTGTCGCCGCGTCGGAATGCGCGTGATCGGGTGCCTGATCGGCGCTGTCTGGCACGAGGGCATTCTAACGGCGAACGCCCGCGCCCCGGTCTTCCCCAAACCGGTGCGCGGGCGCAGCTGTGTTCTCAGTGCGTATCAGTACGCGCTGTTGACGTTGTCCATCGAGCCGTAGCGGTCGGCGGCGTAGTTGCAGGCCGCGACGATGTTGGCCACGGGGTGCCACACGTCGAAGGGGGTGCCTTCCACGTGGTAGGCGGCGAAGGTCGGGTCGATCACCTGGAGCAGGCCCTTGGAGGGGATGCCCGCGGCGGCGTTGGAGTCCCACAGGTTGATGGCCTGGGGGTTACCGGTCGACTCGCGCATGATGTTGCGCATGATGCCCTCGTAGCTGCCGGGGATGCCCTTGGCGGCCATGATGTCGAGAGCCTCACGGATCCAGCCGTCGAGGTTGTTCGGGTACACCGGCGCCGCGGGGGCGGGCGCGGGCATGGGGGCGGGCGCCGGCTCGGGGGCCGGGGCCGGGGCGGGCAGCACCTCGGGAGCGGGGGCAGGCACGGCCTCCACGGCGGGGGCGGGGGCAGCACCGACGGCCGGGATGGCCTCGGCCTGCTCGACGACCATGGCGGCACGCTGCGGGACGCTGTCGTCGGCGAAGGACACCGCCGAGGACGCGGCAACGGCCACCAGGCCGACCGCGGCGACCGCCACGGTGAACGCCTCGCGGCGGTGGCCGATCATGGAGTTGAGCTTGTCTTTGACGATCATGTTCTTCTCTGTTCCTTCATCTCTGTCTGGCGACCGCAAGGCCCCGGTGGGGGCGCGGTGGACCGCGCAGCGCGCGCAGCGGCGCACGCCGGTCAGGCGATGTGTTGTTTCTGTCGGTATGGGAATGTGCGACGCTGTGGTGACGGAGACGCTCGATGGCTGTCCCGCTCGTCGCACGGTGCTCCACAGCTGGCTGCGGGGAGACCACGCGCTGTTCGGTATCCGGGTTCCCGGTGGCTAACCAAACCGCAGGTCTGTTTGTGACCTGATGACAGAATGGTCACGGCTGGTTAACGCGAGGTGAACGAAATCTGAACGGACGGTGCTGGCGATCTTGGTCGTTGCTACCAGTGGTTGCAGAATCGTTATGTATGCAGGGGGTTTAGAACTGCGGTGACCGTGGTATGGGTCACAGAAAAAGTTTGCCCGAATCAGGTTTCCTGGCTGTTCGCGGTGGCAAAACGTGCGCGCGAGGCCCCGAAGGTAACGATCGATGACGGGGCTGGCAGACCGCAAAAAGACCGCATCCCGGCAGTGGTAACTGCCGGGATGCGGTCTACTGTGCGCCATCAGGGACTCGAACCCCGAACCCGCTGATTAAGAGTCAGCTGCTCTGCCAATTGAGCTAATGGCGCTTGTCTTTGCTCCGCTCTGCGGTGCGGAAGAAACATTAACAGGCCCGAGGGCGAAAAGTGAAATCGAGCCCTGACCAGCACCGATGCCGATCGGTTCGCAGTGTTAACAGATCGGGTCCCGGCACGTATCTAACGATTGCCCACCCGGGTCGTGTCGCGGCGCTTTCGACGTTGGTGGCGACCGGGCGGGCTGGCAGAATGGCGGGGCGTCGGTATGGAAACGGGGTTGGACATGGGTAAGAAGCGGGGGAAACCTCGGTCATTGCGGATGATCGTTCCGGTGGCACTGTTGGCGGTTTTCGCCCTCGGTGCCTCCGCGTGCTCGTCGGCCGAGGGTGCCGGGGTCGAGGTGGCGATCGACCGTAACCCGATCACCGAACTCATCAAGCCGAAACTGGTCTCCGAGATCAAGGACGGCCAGGTCGGTGTTTCGCCGGGGATGCCGCTGAAGTTCCAGGTGCAGGACGGCAAGTTCACCGAGGTGAAGCTGACCAACCAGCAGGGCACGCAGGTGTCGGGTCAGCTCGCGCCCGACGGGCGTTCCTGGGCCACCACCGAGGTGCTCGGTTACGGCAAGACCTATCAGCTCTCGGCCGCCGCGATCGGCCTCGGCGGAGCGAACTCCTCCACTCTGAGCTTCACCACGAGCTCACCGAACAACCAGACCAAGCCGTACCTGATGCCCGGCGAGGGCGAGGTGGTCGGTATCGGCCAGCCGGTGGCGATCCAGTTCGACGAGAACATCCCGGACCGCCGCGCCGCGCAGGACGCCATCAAGGTCACCACCGATCCGCCGGTGGAGGGCGCGTTCTACTGGGTGAACAATCGCGAAGTCCGTTGGCGCCCAGAGCATTTCTGGAAGCCGGGTACGCGGGTGAACGTGGAGGTGAACGTCTACGGCAAGGACCTCGGCAAGGGTCTGTACGGCCAGGACAACCTCACCTCGCACTTCACCATCGGTGACGCGGTGATCTTCACCGCTGACGACAACACCAAGCAGGTGACCGTCGAGCGCAACGGCGAGGTGATCATGACCATGCCGACCTCGATGGGCAAGGACTCCACGCCCACCGACAACGGCATCTACATCGTCGCCGACAAGCACGAGAAGATCATCATGGACTCGTCCACCTACGGTGTGGCGGTGAACTCCGCCGACGGTTACCGGACGCCGGTGGACTACGCCACGCGGATCTCCTACAGCGGCATCTTCTTCCACTCGGCGCCGTGGTCGGTGGGTCAGCAGGGTTACTCGAACGCCAGCCACGGCTGCCTGAACCTGAGCCCCGCCAATGCCCGCTGGGTGTACGAGAACGCCAAGCGCGGTGACATCACGATCATCAAGAACACGGTCGGCGGGACGCTGTCGGGCGTCGACGGGCTCGGTGACTGGAATATTCCGTGGGCGGAGTGGAAGGCTGGCAACGCCGACGTCTCCTGACCCATACAGCCGAAAAGGCCGCCGGATGTCTCCGGCGGCCTTTTTCGTGTCCTGATCAGACCGGGGTGGGCAGATCGGCGCAGTCCATCATGGCCTCGCCCGCCACGGCCATGGCGCTGCCGAGGGCCCCGCAGAGGATGCGTCCACCGAACAGCAGGCGGTCGAGGTTTGGCAGGCCTGCCGAGCCGGTGCCGGAGGAGCCGGTGGTCTCGAGGCCGCCGGTCGATCCGCTTTGCGCCGATCCCGTTTCGGGCGGCCCCGGCAGTTCCATGCCGCCCGAGGGGGCGGCCGTGAAGTCGGTGAGGGGCAGGCCGGGGGTCTGCGCCGCCGAGGTGCCTGCGACGGGGCCGAGCACGGTGGCGGCCGCGAGGGCCACGACGACGGTGGAACGCTTCATCAAGGGTCTTTCCGGTCGAACGAGGATATGGCGGCCCACACATTTGGGCAGCCGTCCAGAGTGTAGCGGTTCAAACGTGACCTGCGTCATGAAGTGGAGGCGGGCTCCTACGACGAAGAAGGCCCCGATCCAGAGGATCGGGGCCTTCTCTTCGGGGTGACCGACGGGACTCGAACCCGCGACAGCCAGGATCACAACCTGGTGCTCTACCAACTGAACTACGGTCACCATCACCGGCTTGCACCGGCGCGGTAAATACTAGCTTGTACCGGCCCCAATGCCCTAATCCGCTGGTCGTGGCCCTGTTCCGGTGACGTCGACGGCCTCGGTGACCGCCGCCGCGATGCTCGCGATGTCGGCCGAGGACGGGCCGGGCGGCGCCACGAAGGCGGTGCGCCGGTAGTACTCCAGCTCGCGGATGGACTCCTTGATGTCGGCCAGCGCGCGGTGCGCGAGCCCCTTCTCCGGCTGACCGAAGTAGATGCGCGGGTACCAGCGGCGGCACAGTTCCTTGATCGAGCTCACGTCGACCATCCGGTAGTGCAGGTGCGCGTCCAGCTCGGGCATATCGCGCGCGATGAAGCCGCGATCGGTGGCGATGGAGTTGCCGCACAGCGGCACGGTGCGCGCGGCGGGCGCGTACTGGCGCACGTAGTCGAGCACCTGCTCCTGGGCCTGCTCGAGGGTGACCGTCGAGCGCCGGACCTCCTCGGTGAGACCGGATTTCGCGTGCATGTCGGCGACGACGGGTGGCATGCAGGCCAAGGCCGCGTCATCGGCGTGGATGACGATGTCGACACCGTCACCGAGAATGTTCAGGTCGCTGTCGGTCACGAGCGCGGCGATCTCGATCAGCTTGTCGCTGTCGAGACGGAGCCCCGTCATCTCGCAATCCATCCAGACCAAGAGTTTGTCGGACACCCGAGCCACCCTAATGGGGTATCGGCGCGCCTCGCCGACAGGTGTGTCTCGCGGGCGCGGCGGAGGTGTTTGCCGACGACACCCGCCGAAGGCCACCACAGGGATGACCGGCACGGATACAGTTTGCCTGAGATTGTCCGTTCATGTTCTTGCGATCGAGACGGAGGACGCGATGACCACCCCTCAGGAGAAGGCGGCAGCGGCTCGCCTGGCAGCCGAAGAGGCGGCGCGCGTCGCCGCCGAGGCAGCCGCCGCGGCGGAGGCCGCCGAGCGGGAGGCGGCGCAATCGGCTTCGGCGGCAACGTCACCCGACGCCTCGGCCGGGTCGGGTGGCGCCGCACAGATCGCGGCCGGCTACGCCTTCGACGGTCAGGCCCTGGAGCTTGGCACCGTTGTCGTCGACGGAACCACCGATCCCGCTGCGCGCGTGCGTATTCCGTTGCGCATGATGAACCGCCACGGGCTCGTCGCGGGAGCGACCGGCACGGGCAAGACCAAGACCCTGCAGGGCATCGCCGAACAGCTCTCGCGGGCGGGAGTTCCCGTGGTGCTCGCCGATGTGAAGGGAGATCTGTCGGGTCTGCGCGACCCCGGTGCCGACAACGACAAGATCCGCGCTCGCGCGGCCGAGACCGGCGCGAACGACTGGACGCCGAGCGGTTTCCCCACCGAGTTCGTCTCCCTCGGCGCCGAGGGTATCGGCGTGCCGATCCGCGCCACGATCACCTCCTTCGGCCCGATCCTGCTCAGCAAGGTCCTCGGCCTCAACGACACGCAGGAGTCGACCCTCGGGCTGATCTTCCACTGGGCCGATCAGCGGGGTCTCGCCCTGCTCGATCTGAAGGATCTGCGCGCGATCATCACTCACCTGACCAGCCCCGAAGGCAAGGAAGACCTGAAGGGCATCGGCGGGGTGTCCAGCCAGACCGCCGGGGTGATCCTGCGTTCGCTGGTGAATCTCGAGGCCGAGGGCGGTGACACGTTCTTCGGCGAGCCCGAACTCGATCCAGCCGATCTGGCCCGGGTCGTCGACGGTCAGGGCGTCATCACGCTGGTCGAACTGGGTCGGCAGGCGGCGCGGCCAGCGCTGTTCTCGACGTTCCTGATGTGGGTGCTCGCCGAACTGTTCCAGACGCTGCCCGAAGTGGGTGACGTCGACAAACCCGAGCTCGTCTTCGTCTTCGACGAGGCGCATCTGCTCTTCGCCGACGCCTCCAAGGCGTTCCTGCAGCAGATCGAGCAGACCGTGAAGCTGATCCGCTCCAAGGGTGTCGGCGTGTTCTTCTGCACCCAGCTGCCGACCGACATCCCGAACGAGGTGCTGTCGCAGCTCGGCGCCCGCGTCCAGCACGCGTTGCGCGCCTTCACCCCCGACGATCAGAAGGCGTTGGCGAAAACGGTTCGCACGTATCCGAAGTCGACGGTCTACGACCTCGAGGAGGCGCTCACCAGCCTCGGTACCGGTGAGGCGATCGTCACAGTGTTATCGGAGAAAGGTGCGCCCACCCCGGTCGCCTGGACCAAGATCGTGCCGCCGCGGTCGCTGATGGACACCATCGGTGACGACGCCATCCGCTCCGCCGCCCGGTCGAGCTCGTTGCAGGGCAAGTACGGGCAGAGCATCGACCGTGAATCGGCCTACGAGAAGCTGCTGGCCAGCGTGGCTGCCGCACCTGCCCCGGAAACAGCCCCGCCGCCTGCCGGACCGGACGCGGACTCGGCGGCCGAACGGATCATGAAGAACCCGGCCGTGAAGAGCTTCCTGCGCTCGGCGGCCAGTGCGGCGGGCCGGGAGATCAGCCGCAGCCTGTTCGGCACCCGGCGACGCCGGTAGTCAGCCCTCCTCGATCGCCGAGGTGACCTTGGCCGACAGCGACCGCAGCGCCGCGCTCTCCTCCGGACTCATGTTGTCCACGAACAGTTTTCGCACCAGCTCCACATGCTCCGGCGCGGCCGCGCGCAGCACCGCGCGCCCGTGCTCGGTCAGGGTGACGACGATGCCGCGCGCGTCGTCGGCGGCCGGCGCCCGGTCTACCAGCCCCCGTGCCGCCATCCTGGCCAGCTGCTTGGACAGCCGCGACTTGTCCCAGCACACCTCGGCCGCGAGATCCCTGGCCCGCAGACGGCCCTGCGGTGCGGCCGAGAGCGGAACCATCAGCTCGTAATCGGGCATCGACAGCCCGTGCTCGGCCAGCCCGGCCGCCAGCGCCGCGTCCAGCCGCTGCCGCATCCGGATGAAGGCCTGCCAGGTCTGCTGTTCGTGCTCGGACAACCATCTGGTCACGGGAATGATCCTATAACCAGAGTGGTTGACATGGAAACCAAGTAGGTTCCACACCAGGAGGCGCTTCCCATGCCCGCGATCACCGTCGACGACATCATGGTGCTGCCCCGGCTCCCCCGCCCGGACGTCACCGAAACCCAGCGGCCGGTACGTCAGATCGTCACCGCCCACCGTCAGCGCGAGGGGGCGGGCTTCGAGGTGACGCGCCCCTTCCCCAGCGTCGACCTGCGCGCGGCCGACCCGTTCATCCTGCTCGACCAGATGGGCCCTGTGGCCTATGAGCCCTACGAGGCCAAGGGCGCGCCGTGGCATCCGCATCGCGGCTTCGAAACCGTCACCTACATGCTCGACGGCACCATGGTCCACCACGACTCCCAGGGTGGCGGCGGCGTGATCGGCGAGGGCGACACCCAGTGGATGACGGCGGGCTCGGGCATGCTGCACGACGAACTACCCGAGGAGAAACTGGTGATCTCGGGTGGCCGGTTCCACGGCATCCAGCTGTGGGTGAACCTGCCGCGCGCCCAGAAGTTCGCCACCCCGCGCTACCAGGACCTGCGCGGCAGCGAGCTCACCCTGGTCAGCTCGCACGACGGCGGCGCCCTGGTGCGGCTCATCGCGGGCGAGGTCGGCGGCTTCGCCGGGCCGGGCTCCACCTACACCCCGATCGCCTACGCACACGCCTCGATCAGCCCCGGCGCGCAACTGGAAACCCCGTGGCCGCAGGACTTCACGGCCATGGCCTACGTGCTGTCGGGCAGCGGCACGGCAGGTACCGACGGCAGGCCGATCCACACCGGACAACTCGTGATGTTCGGCAAGGGCGAGGCCATCACGCTCACCGCCGACACCACACAGGACTTCGGCGACCTCGAAGTGCTGCTGCTCGGCGGAAAACCGTTGCGCGAACCCGTGATCCAGTACGGACCGTTCGTCATGAACACCCGCGCCGAGATCATCGAGGCACTCGAGGACTTCCAGGCCGGACGGATGGGCACCGTGCCCGCCGAGCACCTCACCGGACGCAGGCTCGGCGAGTAACAGGCGAGGCACACGCGGTGCGGTTGACAAGCGGGGGCCACGTCATGAAGGTTGACTTCGCCGCCCGAGGCGTGTGTCCGGGCCAACATCCGAACCGCAGCAGACATAGAGGAATTCATGAACGTTCGTCGGCTCACTGTCAGCCTCGCCGCCGTAGGCCTCGGCCTGCTCGTCGCCCCCGCCGCCCAGGCGAATCCGTTGGTGACGGGCTCCGCGGGCACCGGCTCGTCCAGCTTCGACTCCCTGCTCGGCGCCACCGGCTCGGCCAACCTGGTCCAGTCCGGTTCGGCCGGCGGTGCGTTCCGCAGCTGCGACGAGGCGATGGCCGCCGGTCGCGCCCCGCTGTTCCGCGGCGAAGCGGGCTACTCCCCCCACCTCGACCCCGACGGCGACGGCCTGGCCTGCCCCACGCAGTAATTTTGGAGCGCTGGCGCGCTCGAGTTGGCGGCCCCTGAGGTCCCGCTGCAGAACGCCCGGACCGATGAACGCGATGGCCTGTCCGCCCATCGGCAGCACCACGTTCACGTGCTTGCCACGGAAGAACGCCTCGGCGTCG
>NZ_JBFAKI010000032.1:0-15353 GCF_040655675.1 Nocardia sp. NPDC050378 | reverse complement strand
TGGACGAGGTGGGCGTATGTGGCGTTCGTGTTCGACGCCTACTCCCGCGCGATCGTCGGCTGGAACATCTCGGCATCGAAAACGACACCTTTGGTATCCAAAGCAGTCAACATGGCCGTGTGGCGGCGTGAGCATTACGGGCATCCCGTCGAGCCCGGACTGATTCATCATTCCGATGCGGGGTCTCAATATGTTTCCGTGAACTTCACTGAATCGCTTGCACTGCAAGGAATTTCGCCATCGATCGGCTCGGTCGGGGATGCCTACGACAATGCACTCGCCGAATCGATCATCGGCCTGTTCAAGACCGAGGTCGTGCGCCGACACGGCCCGTTCAAGACCATATCCGAGGTCGAGTACGCGCTGATGGAATGGTGCGACTGGTACAACAACGCCCGCCTGCATTCCCGGCTCGACTACCTCACCCCGGCCGAGTACGAAGCTGCCTACTACGCTCAACTATCGCCACGCCGACCGGCGCTGGTCTGAAACCCGAAGCCGGTCCCTTACCCGTGACGGTTCAATCCGAACGACCTCTGAGAGGCCAGCAGTCAACTGATCTGCCCGACTCGTTATGAACACCACCTCTGGAAGAACTGCAGGCCAGATCGGACACAAACCTCCGCGTGATTGCGCCGAAACTCATCCCTGAACCTCCGCGATTACGACTGCTGATCAACGACCACCAGAACAACCGTCAACGCGATCACTACCGAGGCCAGGGGCAGATAGCCGAGGACCAGGCCTACCAACGCCAAGCCCGCACCCTGTTCGCCACTGCGGCGCATCTGAGCACGCGCAACATGTCCAACCGGAATCGCGGCCAACGGCAACACAAAACCCAGAACCAACGCCGCGATAGCCAACGAATTAGTCTGCGGGTTGTAGCCCTGAATAGCCGAGGGGGTCTCTTCGCTGCCGGACAGGAGTATCAACGCAATCGTAGCGCCGACGATCAACAAACCTGCACCGATCGCGAAGTTCCAGCTGCCCAGATCAGAGACCACGGGAAAGGCGTCGGCGAGGAAGTAATAGGCACCTAACCAGATGAAGCCGGGCAACAGCCCCGCAACAACAGCCGTCACGGTCACCCAATGGCTCCGCGAGGCTTGCAGTTCTCCAACCATCACTTCTCTCCCGCCAGGTCATGAGTATCGTCGAAGCCGATCGTGGCTGGGGAATTGTTGTTTGTCTGTCGGCCGAACGGCCCACTCGCTCGTAGCTGAACGTGCCCCGGTAGCGGAATAGTCCTCGAATCAAGAGGGTTGCTCGCTCGGATCCTCGCCCCAGCACGTGGTGTGATGGTTCCTAGGTAGAAACGATGTGCACGTTGTCCGTCAAGTGCCAGACAGACACTGAGGCGCGACGACGAGACACTTCAGACATGTGGAATCACCTGGTTGCCGCTGGAACTGCTCGTTGCTGGACGGCTCGAGTCGTGCTCAGTAGCCGATCGATCGCGCCAGCCTTTGGATGTGTGATTGCGGCATGTCTTGCCATGGCCGCGTGCGGCAGCGGTCCCCATGGCCTTGGCGCCACGGGTGGACCACCACGCCACCCCGAAGTCACCGGGTCTGTCGTGGAATGGGCGCCGACCGTGTGTGGTTTCCAGAGTGGCGCCGACGTACCGACCGGCGGGGTCAGTGAGCTCCTTCCGGGCGCCGCCGTAAGCGCAGCCTGCACGTCACCAACCGGCAAAACAGTTCTGACCGCGTCATACCTGTCGGACTCTGCACTCGACGCCGATATCGCGCGTCACGACCACTCGACCTACGTCACCGGCCAAGATGGAAACGGTTTGGTGTGGCTACTGATCATCCGCGACGAACCCGATGCCGCGCCGGCACTTCATCCGCTGGAACAATTCGGATTCCGATTCCCAAAAAGCTGAAACTTGTACCGGCATCGCAGATGTTCGGCATATGGACGGGCAGATCAATCAGGTTCTGGTGCCTCACGCCGGCCTCGATAGCCGCCCCTACCGCATGCACAACAGGTATTGCGGCCTGGCGGTGGAACGGATGCGGTGCACCGGCCGCGTATCGATGAGGACGTACTGGCTCATATCAGTCCAGCGCAGCGCGCGCCCGCGAGAACATCGATGCCGCGCTGGGAGGTCGGCGAGGAAGCGTCCGCGCTGGCCAGTTTCGCCGCTGCGGCGTCCGTCGGCGATCACCGATGAGCAGATGGCGCGGTATCTGCTCACCCGGTGCGAGGGCACGATCGGGGAACTGTCGGCGCTGCTGGCCGATGCCGCGGTCGAGACTGGTGAGGAGGCGATCAACCAGCGCACCCTACTGCTGGCCGACTACGCGGGCCCGACCGAACGCCGGCGAAGCTTCGAACGCGAACTCACATGTGCGTGCCGACGCGCTGGCCGCTGCACCCGCCGCCCGCAGAGCTGGAGTCGCTGTCGTCGTGGGCGGCGCGCATCGCCGAGTTGGCCTGATCCGAGATCGTCGGCGCCCGATCGCCGAACCGGTTGCCGCCCTGCAGAACTACACCCACAGATGCGGATCCCTGCGCGTGGAGTCAGCTCGGCGGTCTGCGACACCTGCGTAAGGATCCCCGCCGATGCCCTGCTCAGACCCGTGGTGGACAGGCTCAGTTCGTCAAGCAGAGTGCGCAGCAACCGGAACCACGCCGCCGCGTGCACGCGGCGTCCCGGCAGCCTGACCGCGCCAGTGGTCAGCCTCTGATGTGGCAGCCTACGAACTGCTGTCTTGGACGCATCAGGAGGACCTGCTCACCGCGGCCGCCGTCGCGATGGACCTGGTCGCGCAGCGGCGGCTTCGACCGCGCGGCACCCTCGCCGCAGTGCTGGCACCGCCGCACGCCGAACTGATCTATCTAAGCGACGATCCTCGCCATCCCCGACAGCCCCGCAACGCGCTTTCGGATTCTCGACACCCGGGCTTGGATCGCCGCGCCGACTACAGGGAGCTGTTCGACGAACTCGCCCGCTCGGTGCGCACCGATGCCGACACCACGCGGCGGCTGCTGGCCTTCCTGCTCGCCACCGCCCCGGGCCCGGCCAATCTCGACCGCGAGCGTGACATCCTGATCCGCGACACCGGAATGCCACCGGATTACGTGCGGACCCGCGCCGAAACCGAGGCGCTGCTGATCCTGCACGGCCACCCCAGTGAGATCGGCCGCGTACTCGCCGAGTTCGCGGCCGAGTTCGCACAGCGGGGAGTCAGCGGGCCTGCCGCGGATCTGTTCGGGCCTGAGGACTTCGCGCGATTGCGCGCCCGCCTGGATCGGTGAACGGTGTGCGCCGCCCGAGGCACCGAACCGTGGGCAGTGCTGGGGTTAAGGCTCGTCCGGGAGAAGGTCACGCCGAACGGGACGAGCTGAATCCTGTTGTTGAGCTGGTGACTTCATGTCGGCGTAATTTATGCGGGGTGTGCCCGGGTACTGGAGTTTCGGTGTGTTGTCCCGGTGGAGCTGGAGCGGTCTGCTGGATCTGGCTTAGCCTGCTTGGTTTCGCATTCGACGGGCGTACTGGTGTCAATCAGCTCCACACCCCAGGTGCGCGTGAAGGAGCGGTGAGTTCGGCGAGTACGCCGTAGTGGTCGCTCGCCTGCACCCCGTCGACCGCATCAACGCAGATCCGGTCGACAGCCCGCACTTCGAGCGTGGGCCCGAAACCAGCCGATCTCACGAGCACGTAGTCGATGCGCCGGCCTGCGGCCGAGAACATGTCACCGCGGGCGACCAGTGGGTTGTCCGGGGTGAAAGTGTGCCCGGGATCGTCGGGCCGTAGTACTTCCCAGGCATCGTGGTAGCTGACGCTCATTCCGGCCAGTGACTGGCGGCCGGTCCAGAATCGGATGCTGGCCGAGTCCGGGCTGGCGTCGAAGTCACCCACGACCACAACATGTTCTTCGCGTCCGTCGAGTACTTCGTCGATGAACCGGGCCGCCTCGACTGCCTGTAACTCGCGTTCGTATTCGTAGTCGAACTGGAAGACCGGCTTGTGATGAGCGATATGCAGTGTTCCGAAGGGTTGCGGCGCCTGCACCGCAGCGACGACCACAGCTGACCAGGGAAAGACTGACGCGCGATCGGTGACGCCCAGCGGGTGCTCGCGGATCTCGCCGAAGGGCCAGCGGCTGGCCAGAGCCAGTCCGACCTCATCTGGGGTCGTCCCGGAATGCCACGCCACGTGCCAGCCCGGGCCGAGCAGGTCGGCAATGACCTGCTCACGATCCTCGCCGACATCGACCTCCTGCAGCGCGATGATGTCGAGACTGATCTCCCGCAGTTGCGCTGCGATCACCTCCTTACGGCGAGACCAATCGGCCAGCAGCGGTGAAAGGACATTGAAGGTCGCCACACGCACAGCACTCACGGATCTCTCGGCGCCGGTGGACCTCTCGGAAACGATCACGAATCACATACTCGCAGCCGCGCGCAGCCCAGGCGTGAGCAGCGTGCGCGAGTAATGGGCGCCTTCCCTGAGTCGCTGGCCAACGACGAGCCGATCCACCACCGCCGCATACGTCGTGATCATATGCGCACCGTGATCGTTGTCAGATAGATCTGCACCGCATCCGCCAACCGCGCACCACTGGCTGACGGCGGGCGCGCCCGCCTGCGGACTGCTATTCCGTCAATGATTAGCCGCCTCGTATACTCCCGAGGCACTGTCGTTGACGACGGCTCACAGGTGTTCGGTCGCCGAGAATGCGTGGGATTCTACAACAGTTTCTCCCTGCGCAGTCAGGCTGACAAGATGGATTTCCCCGGGATTGGCATCGTAGAGATCTGTCGGGACGCCGACGGGGAAGTTAATGGGTTGCGTGGTGTGAATTTCGCAAGCATACAGTTCCACGCTGAGTCAGTGCTGACTCGAAGTGGAGTTCGCATCCTCGGTCGCCTGGTCACCGGTATTCTTGCCGTCAATATCTCGGACTCTATGGCAGAAGAGTCACCGGCCGAACGCCGGAACGCCAGGGGAGGCAGGCAGCGGATCCGGTAGGTCCTGCCGATCCGAGGAAGTCACGTCGCGAATGTGCCGAAGCCGCCGACAATCCAGAGCGGTGAATTGATTTCGCGGCTCGGGTCATGCGCGCTCACCAACCCGTTGACGGTAATCATCCCCTCCTCGAGGACGGTTGTGCGCGTCGACGGAGACAGCTCGCAGGTCCTGCCGAGCACACCGGCCGCACCGACTTCGGTAAGCTGGCATTGCCCGGTGAACGGCACGGCATCGGAGCCCCTGCCCAGGGTCACCGTCCCCGCCACGGGTACCACCGAACCCGCTCCCGACGATCCGTTCGATGAACCGTTCGACGGGCCCGAGCACAACGCGACGACGCCGGCGGCTTCCGGGCTGGGGGCCGCAATCAGCTCCCCGCTGGCTGGATCGGGTTGCTGCGGGTGCAACAGCGCCCGCGACGACGGCGTGAACCCGGACGGGCAGCTTGCGGGGTCAGCGGACAGACCGCCGATTGCGCGGAATATCGCATGGCGAAGGTCGCCGGCTTTCGGCGCGTCGCGAGGCGGGACAGGCACGAGGTCGACGGTACGGTCCGATCCGCCGAGCACCGATGCGGTCCACACCGAGCCGGTGGTCACCGGAGTCACGCCGACCAGGTCGGTGTAGGAGGCCGAAGTGACCGTGCCGGTCAGCCCGTCCGCCGGTGTGATCGCCAGCGTGCAGCCGTTCAGCGTGGCCAACAGGTGGTGCAGCGACGGCCGCAGGCTGCAGTGTCCGCGGGCATCGACGGTGCCGACCCGTAACGGCAGGCGGGCGTAATTGGTGACGGGCTGGGTCAGCGAAGCGGTGAGCCCGACACAGGCCAGCATGGGTGAAGTCTGCTCCGCGTCGGCGACAGTGATAAGGCCGGTCGCGGCGTCGATGGTCGGTGCGTAGAAGCGGGCATCGAGGGTCGACACCTGGGCCAGCCCGTCGACCGGGCCGAGACCGTCACGGCAGGTCTGCCGGGCCGACGTGGAGGCATCGAATCAGCTGTCGAACGTCCGGAGCGCGAACATGCGCGCTGGGCCGTCGAGTACGGCGCGATCCGGAATCGGGTTGTCCGCGACTGCGATACCAGACGACGTAGCGGTCAATAGTGCCGACAATATCGCCATCGTGAGCCGTGCACCGAATGTCATCCAACCCACTCTCAGCCCGTGAATACCTTTGGGATGGACTGAGATTGGTTCATATCGACTGAAGTTGTGCACGCTTGTGCGCAGCCTTGGGTGAAGTGACAGCTGCATCAAGGCCTACCGATCCGAGATCACAGCCTATCGGGCGCTCTCAGTGACCGGCGGTCTGTCAGTACGCGATCCCGACGGCTTATCGCGCAGTATCGGGATTGCTCAGGCTGACCAGCATCGCGCGCGCGAGGTCGGCCTTGGAGGTTTGATGGAGTCGTTGTATTGCTTCGCTTCTCCTCTGGCCCGGGTGGCGCCCTGCCGTTTGGGCGACGTCTTTCGGCCAGCCCAGGAAACACGCGCAGAGCTGGAAGTGCGCGACCCGAGACCGCGGTGAGCTCGGCGGGTTCGATCCTTCCCCGTGCACCACGCGCCGCCACCACGTCGCGGGCGCAACCTCGACCCTAGGCGACGCGGTGGCACAACGGCCGCCGACGCGCCGACTCCACGCTGTTCCTTCGGCTTCGCCACCACTCGAGCTACACGACGGTCCAAGCAGTCGATCCGCGTTCACCGGCGACTACCGTGAGACCCGGCGCTCGTCCGTCCTCGGCAGGCCACGAAGATCAAAAACGTGGGGTTTCTGTGGGATCTGACCGAAAAACGTCAAATCTCCGAAAAAGCGAAACCCCCTCCGACCGAGGTCAGAGGGGGTTTTCACTGTCGGGCTGACAGGATATGAACCTGCGACCACTTCGCAACGGTTCGGGTTACCTGAGCTGTTCTCAACAGTTCCCAAAAGCGCTGGTAGTCAATGGTATGACCGATTCGAGGATGCTCGTTGTTTCCGATTGTTTCCTATGTTTTCCGGTCATTTCTGTGTGATTTTTGTGTGTCGGCTCCGGCTGTCCGTCGAGCCGAGGATTCGTCGTATGCGGGGTCGGGGTGACGCGTACGTGTTGTGTTCTGAGTCTGTCGACGGCGCCTTGGTCGCTCCTGATGCTCCAACAGGTGGTCTGCGCGAGGGAAGGGCCTGGTTCAACTCTGTTGGTGGCAGTGTGGCAGCGGTTGCGAGTAGCGGTATGCCTGCCGTTGGACTGCGTGGAGGTCGATTGAAAGTGAATGTAGATTCGGCGATTGCCAATCAAACCTGCAGGTAAATTAGTGTGCTCCTCGCGCGAGCGGGTATGAGCCCATGTCGCGGAGGAGTCGCGTCCACAGGTCGGTGAAGGCTATATGCCTGTTCCGCAGCTGCCGGACACTTACCGAAAATACCTGGGCAAACCCGCACGCAAATCGTAGAAAAATCATAGAAACATCCGAGACCAGGTGATAGCACATTATCGACGCGCATGTTCGATTTCTCGTGACATGGTAGCTATCACCTCTACAGGCGGCGAAGCCCTTGACATTTGCTCACCCTGGGTAGAACAGTGAGGTCATGCCAGACACCAAAGTTTCGCTTCCGCGCGATGTCAGGGGCAAAGTAGCTGTCATCACCGGCGCGGCCTCCGGTATCGGTGAAGCGACAGCGAAGGCGTTTGCGGACCTCGGGATCACCGTCATCGGTGCGGATGTCGACGATGCACGAGGTGCGACGACCTTTGCCGCACTCGGCGCACCTCACTCCTACCGGCACCTCGATGTTGGTAGCTCTGACGAGTGGGGTGCCTTGATCGCGGACGTCACCCGGGAGTTCGGCGGCGTCGACATCGTCCATCTCAACGCGGGAGTAATGACCCGTCCGAAGACAGCGCCACTCATGGATGATCCGCTGGCCTGGTTCACCGAGAGCGGCTTTACCAAAGTGATGACGGTGAACCTCAAAGGCGTCGCACTGGGCATCATCGCCGCGCTCGAATCACCGACTCTCAGCCACATCATCGTCACTGCTTCTGGTGCAGCCCTCACGCCGCTAGCGATGGATCCGTTGTACACGATGTCGAAATACGGAGTCCTCGGGATGTGCCTCGCACTCGAGGAAAGCCTCGCCGAGCGCGGCGTTCGGATCGACGTCATCTGTCCCGGTGCCATCGGCACCGCCATCACACCTCCCGACATCCAGGCCGCGGTGAAACAGGAGTCTCCCGCGTTCCTGGGCAACGCGGTGGCCGAGCTCGTGACCACCGCCGACCATGGTCCCGTCTGGACGGCGTTCACCGAAGCCGAGGGGCTCAGGAGGTACGACGTCCCCGGGGGGCCGGTAAGTGCAACGGTGTAACTCGGCCAATTCTGGCCGCAGAGTCACCCCGACTTGCCCGCGAAGGCGATGTCATCCGGCTGCCCGTGCCAGGCGGGGGGTTGGTCCGTACCGCATTTGAAGCCCCATACGGTCGCGGAGCGTCTGTCCGTCAGAGGTCTCGGGGAAGATCCCGTGTTCGCGCAGGAGCGGTATGACCTGGTCGACGAAGCCGTCGATGCCGGTGCTGAAGTCGTCGAAGTTCAGCATGAACCCGTCCGCAGCGTCGGCCTCGAAGCGCTCTTGGAGGTGGTCTGCGGCCTGATCGGCGGTTTCGACCACAGTCGGGTAGGGGTCGAACACGGCGTGGGCGAGGATGTCGGGGGCGACCATCCCGCGTGGGCGAGTCGGCTGCGCGGATCGACGGCGCATTCCGGGGGCGCGAGCGTACGGCGGCGAGTTGCGCCGCAGTGAGAGGCTCGACGAGCCGGGTGCGTCCTTGTTGCAGTCCGAGGTACATGCTCAGGCGTGCCAGCGGACCGTCGATATACAGGTGGAAGTCGAGTGCCCGGCCTGCGCTACGGACTCTCGCACGATCTCGCGTTGCGCTCGGCCTTCCTCGTTGCTCGATGGCATCCCGATCACGACGTTCGCGTACATGGCGGCGACTCCGGTCGACCCGCATCTGCCCGCCACCGCTTCCGTCGATCCTGGCACCGGTGCGCCATGGGTCCGTTCGTGGCGGGCCAACCTATACTTCTACGAACATTACATCGCTAACGAGAGTGCACTTTGACTTTGCAGCCAGCCAGGCCCGCGCATCGCCCGTCTCGACGATCAGCACTGTTGGCGGTCGCATTGGAACTTCTCGCTACCAACGATCCGTCCGACGTTTCGATGGCTGTCGTGGCAGAGCATGCACAAATGACACCATCGGCGGTCTATTACCACTTCGCGTCGAAAACGCAGATGATCGAGACTCTTATTTCGGGTGTCACGGAAAAACTGATGGGCTTTTTCTCCCTGCCATCGGAGCCGATGGGTCTCCAGGATTGGGGAGTCCGATCGATGCGGAGTGCTTTCGAATGGATGCGCACCGAACCACTCGAGGCCAAGTTCTTCTTCGTGCGTCTTGCGACCACACGCGACGGGGCCGAGACCCTTGTTCAATTCCGCCGGGAGACCGCGAAACTGGTCGAGGCCATCGCCGACACCATTGTCTTTCTCGACCCCTCCATCGAATCGCTGGAGGCGGCCATCATGGCGAGGGGCCTGCTGACGCTTGCCTCCGAGACCGCCAGAACCACACTGGGGGACAGGGATACGATGCCGCGGAATTTCCGGACCTACCAGGAGGCGGTTTCCATCATCACCGTGCGAATCCTGGGCGGTGAGCCGAACGGGTAGTCGTGGCTATCGCTCGCGATTCACCTACTGTGCGCGGCGATAGCGCGGCCTGCATCGTTCATCGCCCCGACGTCCGTTGCGAGCAGAATGTCGCCGAACCGGGATCGATAGTCGCCGAGATCGGCTCCGACCGAACCGACAACCGCGTAAACCGGGGTGCTGCCCGCCCGAGCGAGAATCGCGGAAACGATCTTGCCCGCCTTTGTCTGGCCGTCGAGCCTGCCTTCGCCGACGACAATTGCCGATGCGGCTGAGGCCACGGTGTCGAAGCCGATCACGTCGAGAATGTAGTCGGCGCCCGAACGCAATTCGGCACCGTAGCGCGCCCACATTCCCCCGGAGAACCCCCCGGCCGCGCCGGTCCGGTCGACACCCGACGGGTCGCGGGGCAGAGTCCGCGCCGTGGCCTCGAGTCGCCGGGTGAGGAGTTGTACGGCGCCCGCGTCGGCGCCCTTCTGCGGTCCGAAGATCCGTGCGGCGTCGGTGTAGCTGGTCGTCACGTCGGTCAGCACGGTGAGGGCGGCGCCGCGGAGCCCGCCGCCCGCCTCGATGGCGGCGATGGCTCCGGTGCCGCCATCGGTGGTGGCGGACCCGCCGGCCGCGACGATGATCTGCCTGGCCCCACGTCGCGCGGCGTCGGCGATGAGCATTCCGGTGCCGTAGGTCGTGGCGGTGATCGGGTCGCGGGGGCCGTCGTGCGGCGTGGTGATCCCGGAGGCGGCGGCCAATTCGATGACCGCCACACCGTCATCGGACAGTCCGTACGCCGGCCGGCACGGGTGGCCCCAGGGGTTGCGGGACGCAGCGGTGACCGGGCGCAATCCGAACGGGCCGGTGAGGACGTCGAGGGTGCCTTCACCGCCGTCGGCGACCGGCATTCTGATCGCCGATCCGTCGGCGGACTCGATGCCGGTGGCGACGGCGTCGGCGACCTCGGCCGCCGTGTAGGTGCCTTTGAAACTGTCGGGTGCGACCAGGATCATCGTTCTTCCCAGGCTTTCGGGTTCACGGGATGCGGGGGCATCCGATTCTGTGCCATGGCCACGGCATTCTCGGCGCAGAGCCGTGCCATCTCGGCCCGCACCGACACGGTGGCGCTGCCGACATGGGGAAGCAGGACCGTGTTCGGCAGCGCCGCGAGGCCGGGCGCGAGCCTGGGTTCGTCCTCGTAGACGTCGAGCCCGGCCCCGGCGATCTCCCCGGAGCGCAGTGCGGCGACGAGCGCGGCCTCGTCGACGACGGGACCACGGGCCGTGTTGATCAGGATGGCGGTGGGTTTCATTGCCGCCAGCACAGCGGCGTCGACCAGGTGACGGGTCTGCGCGTTCAGGGGCACGTGCAGGGACAGATAGTCGCTCGCGGTGACGAGGGTGTTCCAGTCGGTGTGGGTGACGAGTCCGGCGAATTCACCGAGCTCCTCATCGGACACCGGCCGGTCGCCGGGCGGCCTGGGGCAGAACAGCACCTGCATCCCGAAGGCCAGCGCCCGCTTGGCGGTCGCCCGCGCGATCCGGCCGAATCCGGCCAGGCCGAGCGTGCGTCCCGAAACATCGTGGCCCAGCAGCAGGTCGGGCTCCCATCCGGTGAATTTCCCGGTGCGCAGGAAGGTATCGGCTTCGACGGCGCGGCGAGCGGTGGCCATGATCAGCAACATCGTCACGTCCGCGGTGGCGTCGGTGAGCACACCGGGGGTATTGCCGACGAGTATGCCGTTCGCGGTGGCCGCATCGATGTCGACGTTGTTGAAACCGACCGCGTAATTCGAGATTCCGCGGATTTTCGCCGCGCTCAGCACGTCGGCGTCGAACATGTCACGCAGCTGAGATATCACGACGTCGTACTCGCCGGACGCGCAAATCTCGCGCAGCCCGGCGGCGTCCGGCGGCTCGTCGGCGATCACAACAGTGCCTGCTGCGCGCAGCAGCGTGGGTGCCGGTTCCGGGATCGGCGTCGTGAGGTAGAAGCGGGCGTCACTCATCGGCCGGCACCAGAGCGTCGACCACCGGGCGCCATCGTTCGGCATACGCGGACAGTGCCGGATCATCGGCGTATCCGGCATCGATCAGGTACAGACCGGGCAGGGCGCAGGTGGCCCCGAGCTCGGCGAGTACCGGTTTGAGCGTGAGGTCGGGCGCCAGCGCGTGCTGCGCTGCCCCGCCGAGCATGAACGGGACGGCCACGACACCTGCGAGACCGGTCGCGCCGGGGAACTGATCGAGGAACAGTTTGAGCAATCCCGTGTAGGTGGCCTTGAAGGTGGGGCTGCCGAAGACCACGAGCGACGAGGACCGCACAGTCTCCACGGCCGCGGCGACCTTCGCGTCCCCCCAGCCCAACAGTCCGGGGCCGAGGTCGATCACATCGATGACGTGATCGGGCGCTACCCCGGTCAGCTGCTCGGCCAGCAGCACCGACGCGCTGCGGGTGCGCGAGGCCGGCTTGGGATTGCCGACGACGACGGTGGTGATCACGGTTCTCCTAAGTGGTGACCGGGGGAGGGAACGGGGCGTCGGGACCGGCGAACCGGCCCCGACTCGGCCGCTCAGGCTGCGGAATGCGGCTTCTGGTAGATCTGGTCGTCCGGGAACCAGTCGCCGCGGACGAAGTCGTCCACCATGGGGAACCGCTCATCCGAGCGCCATACGGTGCTCCAGTCGATGGCGACAACACGATCGGCGATCTTCCACTCGCCGCCGCGGCGCTCGAGCGTGTCGACATAGCGGCCCGCGAGCACGTGGACGACATTGGGCAAAGGAATGCGCCCCTGCTCCTGGTAGTACACGAAGTAGGTCTCAGCGGAGGCGTGGTCACCCGCCACCTCGATCACGGATTGTCCGAGAACGTGCTGGTGACCGGAGGATTCCTTTGCGGCAGCCAGCCCCCACGGCACGAATTCCTGTGCATTGCCGTCGAACGGGCCGTGGTTGTCGTGCCCGTCCTCCCAGTACGCCGCACGGGCTCTGGCCTCCTCGCACCGGTCCATGCCGCGTACGTATCCTTCGACCACCCGCCTGATCGCGTCGCGTTCGAGAAGGTCGCGCAACCGGCCCAGCTCCACCGGCGTCAGCTGCGCGGCCTCTTCCGTCACATCATTCATCACGGCGTCCTTTCGTACAGTCGTTCACGTCTGCCGAGGCTCCGTCAGAGCCTGCCGCCGGCATCGACGATGTGGGTTGTTCCGGTGACGTAGCGGCCTTCTTCGGACACCAGGTAGACGAGCGCGTTGGAGATGTCGATCGGCTCGAGCATCGGCACCGGGAGTCGATTCATCATCGACGCGGCCTCTTCGAAGTCGGCGCGAGTGGGTGCGTCCAAGTCAGGTCGGAACATTCGGAAGGTGGCGTCGTTGATGACCATCGGGGTGTCGACGGTGCTCGGATGGATCGTATTGACCCGGATACTCTGCGGTCCAAGTTCTTTCGCCAGCACTCGCATGAGGCCGACGAGACCGGCTTTCGAGGCGGTGTAGTGCGCGATGTTCTCGTAGGCCGTGAGCGCAGCGAGCGAGCTGATCAGGACTATCGATCCGCCACGGCCACCGGCCACGATGTGCGGCGCGGCCGCGCGAACTGTCTTCCAGGCCCCGGTGAGATTGACGTCGATCGCCGTCTGCCACGTCTGCTCGTCCATCTCGAGTGTCGGGACCACGGAGTTTACGGCGGCGTTGGCCACGACGATATCGATCCGGCCCAGCTCCGCGGCGCCGTCGTCCGCGGCCTTCCGCAATCCGCTCAGGTCGCGAACGTCCACGTCTGAGGCGATGATCCGGCGCCCGAGGGCTTCGACCGCCGCGACCGTCTCCCGCAGGTCCGCGGCCGACGCGGTGTGGTACGGCACGGTTTCGACTTGCTGTGCCGTGTCGACGGCGATGATGTCGGCGCCCTCCTGCGCGAGCCGAATGGCGTGGCTACGACCCTGACCACGTGCGGCTCCGGTGATGAATGCCACCTTGCCGTCGAGTTTACCCATGTGTCCTCCTCGTGTTCGTTGTGCTGTGTTACTCATCGCTGGTCGATCAGCGTGATGTTCTCGACGCCCCAGTACGCCTTCACGTCGGCGATTTTGCCTGCTGCGTCGAAAGTCATGACGTCGACGATGTCGATGCTGATATTCCGGCCGTCGACGTCCGCGAACACCCGGAAGGCCATGGCGGCCGAATTTCCCATAGACATACTGATAGGCGAGATCAGCTCGCCGCTCTTAATGGTGAAGAATCGCGGATCGAACCGCTCCGCCATCGCTGCCGAACACAGGACGCCTGCCCCTACTGGATCCTCGTACCGGTAGTTTTCCGAGAAATTATCCGAGAAGAAGGCGGGGTCGGGATCGTTCAAGTTGTCGATGTACTTCTGCATGACGGCCAGCATGTGTTCTCTGGCTGGACTCGCTGCTTGTCGGCCCTCCGCGAGCGTCGCCACGATAGCGCTCAAATCGAATTCTTCGCTCATTTGTTCTGAATATCCTCTGCGGTGGGTGAATGTCCGTCGCAGCCGACGCAGGACCTCGAGTAGGCGCGTTCAGCGGGGAATGAAATCTATTCTGGTGCGCGCCAGGGGAACCGTTTTGATTCGCCGGTGGTCATCGCCGCGTTCGTTGGTGCCGTGGGAGAAGCCGTAACCGACGGGCTCCTCGAACGCCGCCCGTCCCCGAATCGATCTGTAGATCCGATACATGCCGTCTGCCTGTGATACCGGTGGGCGTCTACGCGACATCGACGGACTGGGCGTCCACGAGTTCGCGGAACTTGGTGCCGTGCCAGACGAGCGGCTCGTTGTCGCCCACACCGAGCTTGTTCACCTCGAGCAGGACCAGCCAGTGGTCACCGGCCTCGGTGACGTCGTGGATCGAACACTCCAACCACAACGCCGCGTCGTCGATGAAGACGGACCCGGAATCGTTGACCTCGACGGCAACCTGCTCGAAGCGCGCGGCGCGGTTCTTGCTCGCGAGCTTGCGGGTCAGGTCCGCCTGGCCCTTGCCGAGAATCGAAATACCAAGCGACTCGGCATCTTTGAGCAGCCCCCAGGTCTCGGACGACTTCTGCACCGCGACCGACACCAGGCAGGGCTCCAGTGAGACGCCGACCATGAACGACGAGGCGACGAGCGCGTGCTTCTGATCGTCGATGTCCACCGCGAGCACCGCCACGCCGGACGGGAAGTGCGAGAACGTCTGTCGAACCAGTGTCGAGTCGTCGTTGAAGGCGCTTACCTTGGGGTGAGGCGTTGATTCCGGACTCATGAGATTCAGCCTTCCGCGGGGGCGTGTGCCCCTCGCTTATGGCCACCAGGGGTGACCAGCGGTCAGAAAACAGTGCGCCGTAGCTGGCGGCGCCACCACGGTCACAGCCGGGGCACTTCGGTGTAGCGCGCCCCGGCTGTGACCTCGTGCCCGACTCCGCGAGCCGCTGCCGGAGCCCTTCGCCGCTGGCCGGGAAGAGGGTTCCTCGACCGGGGTGAGCGGGTAGGCCCGGCGCGGGTAACGCTGCGGGGTCTTCCGTCGCGTCCCGCGTAGCCGGTGTCTCCGGGGCCAGGTAGGCCCCGAGGTATCTCAGCGCTGCTGGGTCAGCGGCTGGGGCAGAGTCCGCCGTCGACGCCGAGGATTTGGGAGGTGATGAATTTGGCGGCGTCGGACATGAGGAACTGGATGGCGG
>NZ_JBFAKI010000031.1:0-15944 GCF_040655675.1 Nocardia sp. NPDC050378 | reverse complement strand
CGCCGTTGCGCATGCGCGAAGCGCGAGCAACGGCGCCTAACTCGCGGCCCTCCAGGGGCCGCGCTCGAGCGCGCCAGCGCTCCAAAAACACAGCCAGTACTTGTGTGGGCGCCTCCACTCGAATGGCGACGCCCACCCAACGGTCAGCTCAGATCGACCAGAACCACCTTGGCAGCACCCACGGCCTCACCGATCGCGCTCTGCACCTCAGCGGGAACCTCACGGTTCACACGCAGCACAACGGTGGCGCCTTCGGCATCCACGTCCTGGCTCAGCTGAGCGGCCAGGATGTCGATCTCGGCCTCACCCAGCAGGGTTCCGATCTTGCCCAGCGCACCCGGCTTGTCGCCATAGTTCAGCACCGCCAGGTTCAACCCCTCGGCGCGCATGTCGTAGTTGCGCCCGTTGATGTTGACGATCTTCTCCACCTGGGCGGGCTCGGTGAGCGACCCGGCCACGTTCAGGGTGGAGCCGTCGCCGAACACGGCGCGCAGGTCGACCATGCTGCGGTGGTTGGGGCTCTCGGTGGCGGTGGTGACGGTGGCGGTGATGCCACGTTCCTTGGCCAGCGACGGCGCGTTGACGAAGGTGACCTGGTCCTCGACCAGCGCCGAGAACACACCGCGCAGCGCGGACAGCTCGAGCACGGCCACGTCCTGGGCGGCCAGCTCGCCGCGCACCTGCACCTCGATGCTCACGGGCAGCTCGTTGGCGATGGCGCCCAGCAGCGCGCCCTGCTTGCGCACGACGTCGAGCCAGGGGGCGACCTCGTCGTTCACGGCACCGCCGGTGACGTTCACAGCACCCGGCACGAACTCACCGGCCAGCGCGAGCAGCACCGACTTGGCGACATCGGTGCCCGCGCGGTCCTGGGCCTCCGAGGTGGAGGCACCCAGGTGCGGGGTCACGACGACCTGCGGCAGGTCGAACAGCGGCGAATCGGTGCACGGCTCGGTCTCGAACACGTCGAGACCCGCGGCGCGCACGTGGCCCTTGGTGATCGCGTCGGCCAGCGCCTGCTCGTCGATCAGCCCACCACGCGCGGCGTTGACGATGACGACGCCCGGCTTGGTCAGCGCGAGACGCTCGGCGTTGAGCAGACCCTTGGTCTCGGGGGTCTTGGGCAGGTGCACCGAGATGAAGTCGGCGCGCTGGAGCACCTCGTCGAGCGAGAGCAGCTCGATGCCGAGCTGGGCGGCCTTGGCCGGCGACACGTAGGGGTCGTAGGCGACGATCTTGGTCTCGAACGCGGCCAGGCGGGCGGCGAACAGCTGACCGATGCGGCCGAGGCCGATCACGCCGACGGTCTTGCCGAAGATCTCGACACCGTTGAACTTGCTGCGCTGCCAGGTCTTCTCGCGCAGGGTCGCGTCGGCGGCCGGGATCTGGCGGGCGGCGGCGAGCAGCAGCGTGACCGCGTGCTCGGCGGCGGTGTGGATGTTGGAGGTCGGCGCGTTCACGACCATCACGCCACGCTCGGTGGCGGCGGGCACGTCGACGTTGTCGAGGCCGACGCCGGCACGGGCGACGATCTGGAGCTTCTTGCCCGCGTCGAGCACCTCGGCGTCGACGGTGGTGGCGGAACGCACGAGCAGCGCGTCGGCCTCGGGGACCGCGGCGAGCAGCGCCGGGCGGTCGGGGCCGTCGACCCAGCGAACCTCGACACCGTCACCGAGCGCGTCGACGGTCGACTGGGCGAGCTTGTCGGCGATCAGAACTACAGGACGGCCTGCTTGGCTCACTGTGGGGTACTCCTGGGGAAGAAAGGGGTCGGCAGTTACCGCGGCCCAGAATAGTCGCCGGGGTTCGGGTCGCCTTACCCCCCTGCCCGAAAACCGGGTGAACCCTGGGAGCCGCGCCCCTTAACATCACCGCATGTCCCTGCGCACCGTCCCCGAGTCGATGGATCCGGCCGTGGTGGCCGCCGTCGACGCCGAGCTCGACCGGGTGGCTGCCGAGCACGGTGTGCGCATCCGCCTGGCCATCGAAAGCGGTAGTCGCGCTTGGGGTTTCCCCTCCCCCGATTCGGATTACGACTGCCGTTTCGTCTATGTCGCGGGCCTGGAGACATACCTCTCACCGTGGCGCACGCGCGATGTGATCGAGACCCCACTGGCCGGCCTGCTCGATGTGAACGGCTGGGATCTGGCCAAGGCGCTGCGTCTGCTGGTGCAGGGCAACGCGGTGCTCGTGGAGTGGTTGATGTCACCCATCGTCTATCGCGGCGACGAGGATTTTCGCGCCCGGCTGCGTGAAGTCGCAGCTCAGGTGGCCGATCGCGACCGCATCGCCCGTCACTATCTGCACCTGGGCGCTCGCCAGTGGGAGCTCTACGCGCGTCACGGCGGTTTGAAGAAGGTGTTCTACTCGCTGCGCCCGGCGATGGCGCTGCGCTGGTTGCGCGAGCATCCCGGCGCGGCGGTGGCGCCCATGCACCTGCCGACATTGATGGCGCAGTGCGAGCTGCCCGCCGACCTGGTCGCGGCCATCACCGAACTCACGGATCTGAAGTCGCGCACCCGCGAGATGGGGGCCGGTGCACCGCCTGCTCTGATCCCGGCCTTCATCGACGACGAGTTCGCCAGGGCGGCAACAGAGTTCACCGCACGTACGCCGCGCGACCTCAGTACGGCGCGGGCGGTGACCGACGAGTTCTTCCGCGCGGAGGCCTTGAAATAGCAGAAACTCCGCACCATCGGGTGCGGAGCTTCACGTTCGTACGCTGGTTCGCGCAGAATCAGAGGACGCGGACGTCCTGAGCCTGGGGGCCCTTCTGACCCTGGCCGATCTCGAACTCCACACGCTGACCCTCATCGAGGGAGCGGAAGCCCGAGCCACTGACAGCCGAGTAATGCACGAAGACGTCGGGGCCTCCGCCGTCTTGCGCGATGAAGCCGAAGCCCTTCTCGCTGTTGAACCACTTCACAATGCCCTGAGCCATTTCAAAAACTTTCCTGTAGACGAGCCAGGTCCTAATAGTCCGGTCCCGGTCTCGCTGTTCAACAATGCCACGGTTTCGGAAATTCCTCCACACCTCCACCGGGGCGCTGTGAGCAAGCCAACCCTCGTAGCTGCCAGTTGGTGCTGTCACATAGTCGCCGGGGTGGATGCTGCGTGGATGCCGATGCAGTTGCCGCAGGGATGCGGCGAATTGTCCGGAACACGAACCGAACCGACTGGCACGCATCACCATTGATCGCCCTATTGCGCGGTGACCGACCGCCGTCAGCGTCCCTATACATTTTCGATAAACCCAGTACGGCAAATTTCCTACCAGCGTATTTTCCGTTCCGTGAGGGTGCACACACCCCCGGACGAGAAACGCGCAAGGAGCTGAGCGTGCTGAACATCAACCATTTCACTTACGGCTGGCTGACCCCGCTACTCGCCTATCTCATGTCGGTCCTGGGGTCGATGCTGGCACTGCGTTGCATGGTTCGCTCGCGCGCTTCCGGCATCCACGGCGGATGGCTCACCGCGGCCGCGATCGCACTCGGTGGAACCGGCATCTGGGTAATGCACTTCATCGCCATGCTCGGTTTCTCGGTGCAGGGCGCGACCATCCGCTACAACGTGCCGATCACGCTGTTCAGCGCCGCCGTCGCCATGGCCGTGGTGTGGCTCGGCTTGTCGATCGTCGTGCGCCGCAGCTGGGACACCGCCGCCCTCCCGGTGGGCGGCGCGATCACCGGTCTCGGCGTGGCGGCCATGCACTACGCCGGGATGTACGCGATGAGAACCGACATCGAGATCGTCTACGAGCCGACCGTCGTGGTCGCCTCGCTGGTGATCGCCGTGGTCGCCGCCACCGCCGCCCTCTGGTTCGCCCTGCACATCCACGGTTTCCTCGCCACCATCGGCGCGGCCGTGCTGATGGGCGTCGCGGTCACGGGCATGCATTACACCGGCATGTTCTCCATGAGCGCCCACACCAGCGCGCACGTCGCCCATGCCACGGGCGCCACCGCGTCACAGCTGCTCACCCCGCTGATCGTGGCCATCAGCATGGTCACCATGATCCTGCTGATGCAGGTCGGCATCACCGAGGCCGAGGATCCGAACCTCACCCGCCCGATCCACGGGCAACGCGCCAGCCGTTTCTGGCCGAGCGGCCAGAACTAGTCGACGACGCGCACCCGCTGCGCCTCGGGACCGCGCCGCGTCTCGTGCACCGCGAATTCCACCCGCTGACCGGCCCGCAATGTCCGGAACCCCTCGCCGACGAGCTCGGTGTACTCCACGAACACCTCCGGCCCGCCCGCGTCCGGGGTGATGAAACCGAACCCCTTGCCGCCGTCGAACCAGCTCACCACGCCGCCGGTCATCCACCGACCTTCCTGATCATTTGCCTGACCGACGAATATAGCGCGCAAGCGTGGCCGCTCAGGCCCGGGGTCAGCGCATCAAATCCGGCAAATCCGGACCCTTACGGTCCCCAGCTGATGATTGAGACTTGACCCGATGATCGAGCACTAGGCGCGGACTCGGAGCACAACCGGAGTCGGTTGCGTCCGAGTTGGTATCGAACACAGTTTCGATACGCTGCACTTTGTGCAGCTCCGGTACAACTTCCGCGTGTACCCCACACCGGGCCAGCAGCAGTCATTGGCTCGTACGTTCGGTTGCGCGCGGGTGGTGTTCAACGATGCTCTCGCGGCCCGCCAACAAGCTCATGTCGCCGGGTTGCCGTATATCAAGGACTCGGTGCTGCAAACCATAGTTATCACCGAAGCGAAGAAAACCCCGGAGCGGGCTTGGTTGGCCGAGGTATCCAGTGTGGTGCTGGTCCAGGCAATCAGCGATCTGCATACCGCGTACCGCAACTTCTTCGCCTCGGTCACGGGGCAGGCGCAAGGGCGCCAAGGTCGCGCCACCCCGTTTCCGATCCCGCAAGGACAATCGGCAGTCGATCCGATTGACCCGCAACGGATTCTCGCTGCGCCCGAACAGGCGGCTGTATGTCGCCAAGGTCGGGGCGCTGAGGGTGGCGTGGTCACGGGAGTTGCCGTCGGAACCGTCGTCGGTGACGATCATCAAAGACGCGTCCGGCAGATACTTCGCGTCGTTCGTAGTCCAGACCGACGACCAGCCGCTGCCCGAGTCGGACACCGAGGTGGGTATCGACTTGGGGCTCACGACGTTCGCGGTGCTCTCCGATGGGACGACGATCGCGGCACCCAGGTTCCTGCGGCAGGCTGAACGACGGCTGCGGAAGGCACAGAAGTCGTTGTCCCGTAAGGACAAAGGTTCCAAGAACCGGGGCAAGGCACGTATTAGACTAGCGAAAGCGCATGCCAGGGTGGCCGATACGAGGCGGGATTGGGCGCACAAGCATTCGACACGGATCGTTCGCGACAACCAAGCGATCTTCGTGGAGGACTTGAGTGTGAAGGGCCTCGCCCGGACCCGATTGGCGAAGTCGTCCACGACGCCGGGTGGGGCATGTTCACCCGGATGGTAGAAGAGAAAGCCGCCCGCTACGGGAGGCGCTTCGCGAAGGTGGACCGCTGGCTCCCCTCCACCCGGACCTGCTCGAAGTGCGGGGTGGTCGGCGACAAGAAACCGCTCCAGGTTCGGCAGTGGACATGCGCGTGTGGGGTGACCCACGACCGCGATCTGAACGCGGCGATCAACATTCTCGCGGCCGGGCAGGCCGAGAGGTCAAACGCCTGCGGAGGGACGGTAAGACCAACCGCCTAGCGGACGGCACGTCCCGGTGAAACAGGAACCCGCCGAGAGCGGCCGATAGGCTGCTGGTAGGAATCCCGGCCGTTTCACGACCGGGAGGATGCCAAATGCCGATTCGTTCATGGTCGCATGCCGCCGGGCTCGACACGAAAGCGCACGGACCGGTTGGTGCCCTCGTCCTGGATAAACTCCAGGCAGGTTCGTCCGCGAGAACGGAGATCCGGGTGCCTCATCCTTGTGTGCGACGCTCCTTTCGGCACGGCCGCCCATGATCCGCGCGCGGCGCGCCGCCGAGGCACTCACGGTCGTCGTCGCCACCTCGGTGGCGGTGCTCGCGATCATGATGCCGCTCAGCTTCGCCGACCTGGGCGAGTCCGCCCACGACGACCTGCTCGTGTTCAACATCCCGCGCGCGATGACCGGCGGCGCGTTCATCGCGGTCATCACCGCCGCCGTCACCGTGGCGGTGGGCAGTGTGCGCACCGCCCGCTGGACCGCACTGCTCGCGCTCGCCGGGATTCTGCTGAGCCACCTGCTCGCCGCGGGCGACAGCAGCGACGGCCGTCTCGACGGCGGTGTGTCCCTGGCGACCCTGAACTTCGTCGACGCACTGCTGGCCGGGATGGCGCTCGGCGCGATCGCGGTGGCGGTGTGGGACGAGCCGCGGCTGCGCATCGCGTACCTGTTCGCCGCGATCGGTGCCACGGTCCTCGGTGACCTCACCCAGACGCCGACCGACGACACCACCGGCGGTTTCGACGGGGCGCTCGCGGGCTCCCTGCCACTGTGGTTCATCGGGGGCAGTGTGCTCGCGCTCGCGTATTTCGCGGTCACCAGCGCCGCGCCCGCCCCCTCACACACCGATTCCGCGATTCCGCTCGCGCCGGTACTCGCCGCCGTTTTCGTCTACTCGGCGATCATCTTCACCTCGCTGAACGTGTCGCACCACAAGACCAGCCTGCGGCACGTGGCCATCGCCTCGATCATCGTGCTCGCCGCCACCGCGGCCGCCGCCCTCGTGCTGCCCGAGCGCGACGGCGTGCTCACCGCGTTGATGTCGTCGTTCTCGGTGGCAGGCAGCCTGGTCATCACCCTGCCCCGCAACGGCTGGGTGGATCTGGGCACCCTCGTCGCCATCGCCCTCGGTCTCGGCCTCGGCCTGCACCGCCCACGCCCCCTGGCCGCCGCCCTCTGGATCGTGGCGCTGGCCGGCCTCACCCTCGCCGCCGACATGACCGCGCCGCCCGCGACACTCACCGCCGCCGTCGGCTGCCTCGCGCTCGGCGCCATCTGCGGCTACGGCGTTGGCAGTGCGGTTCCGGTCAACTCCTCGTCGGCGGTCGTCGGCTTCAGCGTGCTGTTCGTCCCTTCCCTCGGAGTCGCACTGAGCGACACCGAATTCGGCCACCTCGCCTACTCCTCGGCCTGGTACCGCACCGCGGAGGTCGACCGTGGACCCGTGCCCGGCACCGTCGCGGTGATCATCGCGCTCGTCTGCGCGGCCATCGTCGCCCTGATCCTGCGCCGTCGTCAGCCCTCCTTGCCGGATCAGTCCCTCTAGTCAGGGCCTGCCGCAACAGCTTTCGGGGTATACCCAGTTCATGAGTTTCCCGGTGTCCTTCGGGCTACCCCAGATCGCCCTGCTCGTCCTGCTCGCCGTGGGCGTCGTCCTGCTCGTCGCGGCAGCCCTGCCCACCACGCGCCGCCGCGGCCTCAAATCCGTTCTGGGCCGCGCGATTCCCGGAACCGCCCTCCTCCTCGTGGCCACCCTGCTCCTGTGGATCGCCACCCTCCTCCAGACCTACCTTGGCCTCACCGGCGAAATAAAAGCCGCCCACGTGATCGCCAAAACCGTCGGAGACCAATCCCTGGGACTCGACGTCACCACCTTCGACACCGACGGCACCGTCACCGACCGCACCACCCACCGCGTCGAAGGCGACCTGTGGGTGATGCAAGCGGCCATCGTGGAACTGGAACCCTGGGTCAACGCCCTCGGCTTCCACTCCGGCTACACCCTCACCCGCCTCTACGGCCAGCGCCTCGACGGCCGACCCACCACCCAATCCCACATCTTCCTCAACGGCTCCGACCGCGACTTCTTCGAAGACATGCGCGAAAACCGCTGGTACACCTCCCCCTTCATCCGCTCCGCCTACGGAAACGCCGTCATCGCCTCCCCCGGCGAATATGACGTCTGCATCTCCCGAGACGCCATCAAGATCTGCCCACCTCGCTGAAACCGCTGAGTCCACAGGAGCTTTCGTGCGTACATTGGTTCCGTGGAGATCCGCAGATACACCGAGGCCGACCGTCCGGAACTGACGGCCCTGGCCTCCCATGTCGGCGAGGGCTCCCCGACGGCCACCCTCTGGGGCCACCCCGAATCCGAGAAAGCCGTGTACCTGAGCCCTTACATGGACCTCGCCCCCGAATCCCTCTTCCTCGCGGTGGACGACGGCCGCCTGGTCGGCTACCTCACCGGCTGCCTCGACAGCACCACCTTCCCGACCGAAGAAGCCCGCCTCGAATCCGCAATCCGCGACCACCGCTTGCTCTTCCGCCGCAAGCCCGCCACCTTCTTCGCCCGCGCCCTCACCGACACCGCCGTCGCCAAACTCCGCCACCACCCCCTCGCCGCCGAACTCACCGACCCCCGCTGGCCCTCCCACCTCCACATCAACCTCACCCCAGCCGCCCGAGGAACAGGCGCCGCCGACGCCCTGATGCACCAGTTCTTGGACCATCTGACCGCGAGCGCCTCCCCGGGCTGCTACCTGCAAACCCTCGTCGAAAACCCCCGCGCCGTCCGCTTTTTCGAACGCCACGGATTCACTACTTATGGAGATCCGGCAGCGGTACCCGGCCTGCGCTACCAGGGATCACGGGTCCGCCAACTAACCATGATCCGCCCGACCGCCTGATTCGCGCCCACGTGTTCGTGCCAGCACGCTCTCGTGCAACGTGCCGACCCGCATCAACCTGTTCGACTTCAACTCAGCTGTCGTCACGACGTCAACTGGACACCCGAGCTCGGAATCCAGTTCGAGGATGTCGAGCACTGTCGCCCACGGCGCCAACTCCAGCAGATCCAGGTCCGAGTCCGGCCGGTCCTCACCCCGAGCCACCGACCCGAACAACCACGCGTTGATCCCCGGATAATGAGCAAGAATGGCCTCGAACTCACTTCGACATCCGCCGAGCAGCAAACTGGGCCGCACTACGTTCACCAGCTCAGTCGCCAACCGAAACCCCGCCGCTCCCAAAAGATCCACGACCATCGCGAACATGGGTTCCAGCCGCCCCGCCTCCACAGCGGCCACCGTCGACTGCGCGATCCCTGCCCGCTCGGCCATCTCCCGTTGCGACAACCGCCGCCAACGACGAGCCTCTCGAACCAGCTTTCCCGCGGTCGAACCTCGGTCATCACCTTGCGGTCATTCGCCGACCTCGCGCATACATTTTGTATACATGTAGCCTGTAATCCCCCTTCGATGATGGAGCTGACAGGTCAGCCTCCAGTGGACTGCAAGCCCATGCCCACTGTCGGTGCCGGTGCCTTCGAACTCCGGTTCCGAGACCGTTCGAGCGCCTATCGGATCTTCTACTTACGAAGTTGGGAGATGCCATCTACGTACTCCACACCTTCACAAAGAAGACTCAGAACACCTCTCCGGGCGATCTGACAATCGGTCGGAACGACTACCGCATCACGGAAGCGGATGCACGAAAGGAGTAGGAACATATGGCAATTCAACTAACCACAGACGCCTGGGAAGCTATCGCCGACTCGCCTGAAGAAGCCCAGCGGCTGCGAGTCGGGCCGAGGTTTTGGATGCCGTCCTGGCCCGGATCGACGAGCTCACACCGACCGAAGCGGCGGAAAGGCTGGGCGTAGCCCGCTCGCGCCTCTACAAGCTCCGTGCAGGCAAACAGGGCGTCTACAGCCTCGAACGATTGATCAGTTTCGGCGCCCGCCTCGGCCCGCACACCCACCTGGCCATGCGCAAGACTGCTTAGACTCCAGCACCATCGTGCGCCCGCACCCACAACACCCGAGATCGATGCACTGATGCCTGACCAGTAGGTAGGCGGTGTGCGTAACCCGATTCATGCGTAATGAAGTTCAGGTGAACTCTGGATCGGCAAGCGCTCCCAGCGCCCGATCCAGCAGCGCGCCGGCGTCAGTGTGTCGCTCGTGCTGGAGCAGTTGCCGCAGGATTTGCAGCACGTCCCGATCATTCCGCCGACCCGCATAGGAGATAATCGAGTCGACAGCGGCCGGAAGATCGAGATCACGGCACGTGATCACGGCGTTCGCCGCCACAGCCGGAGCGGCTTCTGTGGCCACATGGTGGATGACGCTGTTCGAGTTCTCCAGTTGCCCCGCATTGAGGTAGTTCACAAGGTCGGCGGCCGGCGGCCAGAGCAGAGCTCCGCTCGGTACCGGTCGGTTCGGCCACCCAATATCGGCCACCGGGTCACCGCTCGTGCGCCGGTCCCCCGATACGCGGGGGACCGGCGCACGATATCCAGCCTCGCCATTCGCGATCTCGGCGTCGTGATCTGCCATTTCGGCCGGCTCGGCGAGGAACGGTGTGCCGCATTGCGGGCACGGCGATGCAGCTCTCGGTGTGGTGGCAGGGCTCTGAGTGGTCGGCACCCTGGGCAGATACTGTCCGGGCGATGGTTGCACAACGGCTCGGGGAACTCGGTGAAAACGGCCACGTTGCCGAGACTCTGACTCTGGAATGGCGCGATGCCCCCCTCCATGTCCAGGTCATTGATATGCCTCTCAGCGAGCTCTATTACAACCCGAGCACCCATCGGATACGCGCGCAGCGCAGCCTGGACAGGGCTCGGGACGCAGCGTTGTCAACTGATCCGTGGAGCCAGGAGAGCCAGAACTACCTGCGGGATCTACTGACTCGGCGGCCATCCGACGCCGTACATCCCGACCCAGAGTTCGACAAGTTGGTGACTCATCTTGATGAGTTCGGACAAATCGAACCCGGACTGATCACTCGGGAGGGCGTGCTTGTCAACGGGAACACCCGCTGCGCCGCGCTGCGGGTGGGCACTAAGGCCACCAGTATGCGGGTTGGAGTTCTTCCGGCGTCGTGCACTTGGGACGACATCAATGCTGTTGAGGTCTCCCTGCAGTTGCGACACGATAAAAGGCGCGATTATTCGTACATCAACCAGCTGCTCGCTCTCGAAGAACAGCGCGACCAGCTTCATCGGCCAATACCCGTCATTGCAAAGACATTTCACACAACCACGAAGGCATGCGAACGGGACTTTTGGGTCCTGGCGGAACTGCAGAATTGCATCGAACGCAGCCAGGTCCCCGGCCAGCGCGCGATGCGGCTCGTCGACTTCGAACAGTCTAAGGAGAAACTTGCCGAGCTTTACCGGGTGTACCATGAGGAGCGCAAGAGGAGTCCTGAGCGCGCGGAATTACTCAAAGAGTCGCGACTGGCAGCTATTGTTCTGGATTACGCTAAGACTGACGTGAGGTTCGTCGGTACCGATTTCCAGGAAAGGTACCTTGACAAAGAGCTGATTGACGAGTTCGGTCGCCCAGAAAGTAGTGACGGTGCGAGGGTTGAAATTCCTGGTCTGGGCCGCAGCACAAGAGCGCCAGGGGCTGACGTGGCTGCAGCGCGCGCGCTTACCAATCGACTATTGCAAGCCAAGGCTGTTGTCGCCGCCGGCGACCTGACCGACGAGGCAGAGACAGCCGCTGCAACCAAGCTGATTACATCGTACAAGGAAGCCTTCGGCGACGCGATCACTATCGCTGGCCGTGACGCGATGCTGCGAAAGAAGCGTCTTGCCGCTCCGGATCGGGTTGCGGCAGCGTGCAAGGACCTAGAGCAGTCTGTCACAGACCTTGTCCTGGCCAGGGGGAACTCAAGTCTGGACGAGGACGCTTTCGACGATGCGCTTATTCAATTGCACGCCGTGCTGAAGCAGCTTGCCATTGAAGCGCAACGCTCGATCAAGATTCCTGGAAGCGGGCTGGACTGGCTCGCGACCGCAGTGGAGAACGGGCCTGAACAGCAATGATCGACGTTGAGCACACCCCCTCACTCAGGCTGCGGTTCGGCCTGACCCGCACACACGTAGAAATGCTGACGACATCGGCCTTCCAGCGCGAGTTCCACCAGCTAGCAGCTAGACTCAGTACTTCCGGCGCGAGAGGACACCTATCCGCTGAGATAGACCTCGACGACTTCCTCGTCAACCTCGGGGAGCTGGGCAACTGGGCTCACCCCAATGTGGAATGGGCCGAGGACCTCAAATCACTTGTCACCGGTGTTCTCGATGACACCGAGGCGGTTTCGCGAAACCTCGACGGTGCGCAGGGCAACTCACCGGATACCATCCAACCGGAGACGTTGGTAGAGCTGCTCGGCGATGAATGGACCGCCGAGCTCACACCATTCCAGCAACGAGACATAGCACGACTTCTCTCGCTTCGACACGGAGCAAATTTCAGCGTGCCTGGCGCGGGTAAAACACGTGTGGCACTTGGTGTATACGCCGCCGCTCGCGCCCGAGGGGAGGCCGAACGTCTCCTCGTCGTCGGACCGAAGTCCGCCTACGAATCCTGGCAGTACGAGAGCACGTACTGCTTCACAAAGCCGCTCCGAAGCGCGGTTGCCGGACGAACCGCCGATCCTCTCGCCGAACTTTGCATGGTGAACTACGAGCGTCTTGATCGCTCGCTGGACTGGTTGGCAGGCTGGCTTCGAGCCAAACCGTCGATGATTGTTCTGGACGAAGCCCACCGGATCAAGCTGGGAGCGCGCGGCACATACGGTTCTGCCGCGCTCGCCCTCGGCCCCCTGGCAAACAGGCGCCTGATCTTGACGGGAACGCCGGCCCCGAATGGTGCACGGGACCTCGAGAGCCTGCTCTCCTTCGTTTGGCCAGGTCACGGCAAACGCGCGGTGATCGAGGCCGTCGGCGGTGGTGATCTCGCGCGGGCCAGCGCAGTGCTGCGACCGCTGTTCACTCGCACAACCAAGGCGGAACTCGGTCTACCTCCGTTCGAACCGAAGATCCGGTACGTGGATATGCCTCCCATCCATGCGGAGGTCTATGAAGCACTGAAAGGAAATTTTTCGGCCCGTGCGGAGGGGTCGCGAGGGAGTATCGAGTCACTCGGGCGAGCGATGCTGCGGATGCTGATGGCTGCCACGAGTCCAGCGCTGCTACTCGAAGGAACAACCCGATACGAGCCGCTGGAATACCAGCTCCCCCCACTCGAACCCGTGCCGGGGGATTCCCTCTACGACTTGCTGCAGAAACTCCCTCGCCTCGAGTTGTCTCCCAAATACCAGGAAGCCCTCAAGATCGTGGCCGACAACGCGAACCTGGGGCGAAAGACACTGGTATGGACAACCTTTGTTCGCAGCCTGACGACTCTCGAAAAGCTTCTCAAGAACTACAACCCGGCCACGGTGTATGGCGGAACCCTTGACCGCGAAGAACAGCTACGCAGGTTCCGGGAAGACCCCGATTGCCAGGTCCTCATCTCTAACCCTGCGACCCTCGGCGAGGGCGTCAGCCTCCATCACGTCTGTCACGACGCAATATATGTCGACCGAGATTTCATGGCCGGCCGGTTTCTTCAGAGTCTGGATCGAATCCATCGCCTCGGGCTTGCGCCGGGCACGGAAACACGTGTCACAGTGCTCGCCGCCCGCAGAACCGTTGATGAAGTGGTACGGCTACGCCTGGAAGCGAAGCTGAAATTCATGGCGAAAATCCTCGATGATCCAGACGTTCAGCAACTAGCCGATCTGGAGGAGGAGCCTGCAGCAGGCGTCGGCATGGACGCTGCCGATGTGCGTGCACTACTACGGCACTTCGACGACGTAGCGGCGCCGGGGTAGAGGGCCAGCCGTGGGCATGGTCTGCACGACGGCTACCGAGGTTGATTCACCAAGTAGCGAGGGCCACAGCAAGTTCCGCGTAGTCGAGCAGTCGCCCCTGCTCGGTGACCTCGGCCCACGCATCTTGCTGTTCGCCAGTGCCGACCTCCTTCACCGCCTTTGCCATCGCGGGATACGCCAGGTGATATGTGGCATCGACTTCGCCTGTCCCCCTCGCGATTGCCGCCAACCGTGTCGGCAGCGGTTCTGCGGTAACAGTCACAAGGTGCGGCAGGCGACCGCGCCGATGGCGGATCATGTTGCCGTTTTCGTGACGGATGTTCTGAACCCTGTCCGATCGGATTGTCCACTTGCACGCGAGCGCAGCATGCAGCCATGGATGATCGGAGAGCGTCGGAGTTCCCAGCAGTCCGACCAGAACATCCGGCTTGATCAGGTAATCGGTCCCGAGCGTGACGCGTAGATTTGGGTCGTTCGCGATGGCGCGGTCGATAGCTGCCAGGTGCTGGTATTGCGCGTAATTGACGATGCTCCGGCCTTTACGGACTTCCCACTGACGTAGCGGGTCGAGCCGGGGCAGTTCGGTAGCCAGATCGACCGCGACTTGCGTTTCAAGCAAACCCCCGGGGTTGCTGGGTGGCTCGTCCGGATCCGGCGCGCCGGCAACATTCGGGTTCGGGCAGCCTAGGTACTCGAGCACGAGACCCGCGATCCGGAGGCTCGACACATTGTCAGTGTCTGCCGTATTGGGCACCCAACACCAGCCGAGCTTGTTCTTGCTGTTCTTGCCACTGCGTTTCCAGCCGAGCAGGTCTGTTCCGAACGGCATCCCCATGAAGGCAATCTAGCTGCCCGGGTGCGTTGCCGTGACCTCAGCTACCCGATCGCATACGATCGCTCATATGTTCGGATCCCGGTCGAGCCTGTCGACGACGCTGATCAGCGCAGACTCCAGGGGCTCGTGCTCCCAGACACGGACGACTGTCCATCCTGCTTTCGTCAATGCCGCGTCAGCTTCGCGGTCTCGCTCGACATTGCGCCGGAGTTTGGGCGTCCAGTACCACTCGTTTGTTGTAGGCATTCTGCCGTGGTCAGGGCAAGCGTGCCAGAAGCATCCGTCCACGAAGACTGCAACTTTGCGCGCCGTGAAGACAACGTCAGGCCTGACCGGTCGACGGCCGGCGACCACGATCGGGAAGTCCTTCCTGAAACGGTACCCGCGGCGGTGGAGCAAGCTCCTCAGCTCGACCTCAGGCTTGGTACCCGAGCGCTTGATTGCCCGCATATTCCGTCCCCTACCCGGCGACGAGGCTGGCGGCACAGACGCTCGCCTACCCTGTGTCGACGGTCGAGGGGCCTGTAGCTCCATCCTGTACCCAGCTTCTGGTCGACAACTGCCTACTCGGCATGATAGTCCCCTACTTCCATCCGGCCACTGGCTGGAATCACTACGTAGAGAGGCCACCGCGTGACTGAGCTCAGCGTCATCGAAGTTTGCGCAGGAGCGGGCGGCCAGGCGCTCGGCCTCGAGCTAGCGGGATTCGAACACAAACTGGCTATCGAACTCGATGCCACTGCGGCCGCGACTATCAGGCGCAACCGGCCAGAGTGGAAGGTCGAGGTTGGTGATGTCGCTGATCCGGCAGTGTTCGATCCCAAATCCTTCGCTCCCGATGCTGAGGGCCGCGATGGACAACCTATAGATCTTTTCGCAGGAGGCGTACCTTGCCCGCCGTTTTCCATAGCAGGTAAGCAGCTGGGCGCGAGCGATGAACGCGATTTGTTTGCCTGGGCGGTCGAGCAAGTCGATGTACTTCGCCCTCGCGCACTCCTACTCGAGAACGTGCGCGGGCTGAGCATGCCCCGCTTTGCGGGCTATCGGCAACATGTGCTCGACCGGCTGAGTAAGTTTGGTTACTCAGCCGAGTGGCGGCTTGTTCATGCATCTGACTACGGCGTTCCGCAGCTTCGGCCACGCTTTGTCCTTGTCGCAATGGCACCGCAGGACTTTGCATACTTCCAGTGGCCTGAACCAGTCGGCATTGTCAAGTCAGTCGGTGAGACGCTGCTTCCGCTGATGAGCGCACGTGGTTGGTCGGGCGCAAAAGATTGGGCGAAAAAAGCCAGTGGTATCGCTCCGACAATCGTCGGAGGTTCCAAGAAGCATGGTGGCGCCGACCTAGGACCGACTCGCGCGAAGCGGGCATGGGCGGAACTGGGCGTGGGGGGGGGGGGGGGGGCCGCCCCCCCCCCCCCCCCCCCCCACCCCCCCCCCCGCCCGCGCCCCCCCGCAAAAAGAAAACAGGAGGGGGGCGCGCGGAGAGGCGGGGGGTGTGGGTGGGGGGGGAA
>NZ_JBFAKI010000030.1:0-16342 GCF_040655675.1 Nocardia sp. NPDC050378 | reverse complement strand
ACGGCCTTCTCACGAACCTCGGGCGGGTAACGCTTCGACATGATGGGAACCATCTTCCTCAAAGACGGAAGCGGCCCCAAATCCGTGACGGTTCATAGTGTCAAGTGTCGTGGGCCTGCGCGCAGAACTCGGCCCCACTCAGACCGGCTTCTGCTGCCGCCGATTCTGCGGGCGTGCCGTGCTCGTCCGCCGCGCACATGAACAGCACCTCGTGCCCGCACCTTCAGCGTCTTCGAGTACGACGATCCCAACCCGCGCGGCTGACCGACCGCTCACCTGACAGATATGACCGCCGGAATACGAGACGTCTTCGCCCGCACGATGCCCCTCCCTATCGACGACTCTTCTGACCACATCAGCGTAGGTGTGCCCACCGATACGTCAGGCACGAAATCCATTGGGAGACCCCTGGATTGCCGGAGAGGGTGACCCGTGATCGGAGCAATGATCTGTGAGGAGCGGTACCTTGTAAACGTGCAACCCGCCCGACGAAGCAGCCTCATCGCTGAAGTTACCGAGCGGCTTCGCGCCGAGATCCGCTCCAACCGTTGGCCTGTCGGTCAACGAATCCCCACCGAACCGGAGCTCACCGAGTTCACCGGAACCGGCCGTAACACCGTGCGCGAAGCCGTTCAAGCCCTCGTGCACGCGGGCGTGCTCGAACGTCGCCAGGGGTCTGGCACGTACGTGATCGCCACCTCCGAGGTCGGTGGTGCCTTGGCTAAGTACTTCGCCGACGCGCAGGAACGCGACATCCTCGAGTTGCGTCAGGCCCTCGACACCACTGCGGCGGACCTGGCAGCGCGCCGCCGCGACGACGCCGACATCGCCACGCTGCGCCGCCTGCTCGCCGAGCGCAGCAATCGCAACTGGGCCGAAGCCGACCCGGTTGCCATCACCGCCGACGTCGACCTCCATCGAGCGATCGTCGTCGCCAGCCACAACGAGGTGTATCTGGAGTTCTACGATTCACTGCTGCCGATTATCGAGCAGGTGATCCACGCGCGCACCGTGAAATCCGGCGACCCCTACAACACCGAGCACGCCGAACTCGCGCAAGCAGTCATCGACGGTGACTCCGAGCGTGCCATGCGAACCGCGGGTTGCTTCCTCGAGTTGCTCATCGCCGAATACCCCGACAGGTAAACCAATCGGTCACCACCATCGAATCCATGCGGTGGGGTAGTCCCGGGTCAGTTTCCGATGATCTGCCCCCACCTGGACGTGCGTCGCTGGTAACGGCGGGGTGCGAAGCTCCGAGGAGAAGCCCAAGCGCCGCCGTTCCACCCGGTGGTGACAGGCGAGGGAAGGCCAGAAGGGCGAACGGTAGTGAACACTCGATGACGTCTCGTGAGAAAGAGCTTGTTCCGGTGGGAAGTTCGAGTCAGGTGAAGGACGAGCCGCCCGAACGCGGCAGACGCCGAGTGGATGATTCACGCCGCACGGGAGGCCACCGCCGGCCCGGGGCGTAGAGGGCACCCTCCCCGGCTGCATCTTGCACGCGCGGAACATGAAAACCCCGACGGAGTTCCACTTCTCTGATAGGGATAGTGGTAGGCCCACTGTGAGGAAGGCTGAATTCTCCGGCGGGACAGTACGTTCGAGAAGCGAAGGCCGGTGGGCCGAAGAGCCAGGGGAATCCGGCGGGTTGGCCGAGACCGCGGCGGAGAGGCCGCCGCTCGTGGTCCCGGGATACCGGGCTCGGTGCCCGGGCCCGAAAGGACGCAGACGCGAACCGGGTGATCTGCGGAGAGAGACGATGAAGGCAACGGCAGTGCCGAAGGACAACGCCACAGGGCGGGGTGATCAGCCCTGTGCTGTTGAACGTTGCTCTCCACGGGATGGAGAAGGCCGCAGACGTGCGCTATCACCTCACTGGCCGACGCCGGGGAAAGCATGCCCAACAGCCCGGTCCTGGTCGGATACGCCGACGATATGGTCGTCATGTGTCATAGCCGCGAAAGCGGCTGACCAGGTCAAACAACGGCTCGCAGGACCGATGGGTCTTCGGCGACCGGGAAACCGGTGCCTACCTCGTGAAGTTCTGCTGGGCGAAGATCATCCGGCATCGGCTGGTCAAGGGCACAGTGCCTCCGGACGATCCCGCCCTGACCGACTATGCCTGGCCGCGAATCAACGAGTTGCCGGTGGCGGCAGCGGAATCTTCTTGTCACTTTCGCGCGCTCCGGGCGACTCGCGCTAAGGAGGCATGACTTTTGCAGAATTCACGCCTATTTCCATTCGTGCAATCAATGAACCGGAACCTACACGCTTCTTGTGCGCACAACTTAAGACGCCTGCACCCCGTAGTCGCGACCAAAGAGAGCAAGCTCTCCAGTGCCTGCACTGTAGCAGTGTCACATAAAGTGGAACGCAAATTGATTCGCCATGCGTTAGAGTTCATTGGATTTTCGTCTACATAGAGACTCAACCCCCCCAATTCTAATGCTCGATTTAAATGGAGGATGGATTCGGTCTCATCTTGAGATGAATCGAACATGGAGCGGAGGGCTGATTGCATTTCACGCATAACCCCTCCCGCCTCCTCGCCGTCAAGGAATCTCTCAATATAATTGAAGTCCGCTTGCAGTGATTTGAATGGTGCGGTTGGGTGATGTTCTAACAAATCGCTCCGCCTTAAATGCTCCAGTGCCTAAATTCCGAGGATGCTTCTATATCCTTTTGGGCATAACTATATACTGAAAATCTGTCAGCGCGCGCCGGCCGTCTTGCTGGGCGCCCCCTTCCTCTCTGGCTTCGATTAGAGCTTTTCCCGTGGGGCTGGTGAAGCTCATTCTCGCCGTCGTTGACTCAATTGAGGTTAGGCCATCGAGAAGAAACTGCTTATTGAAGGATATCGAAAAATCTCCACCACTTTCAGTCTTGGCGTCAACAAATTCGATCCCCTCCGATTTATCACTAGAGATAGCGCTCACTGCGACCCGATCGGCCGAGAAGTGAAGTTTTATCGGAGCATTTCCATTCGCAAATAGGGAAACTCGCTTTAATGCGTCGGTGAAGCTGCAAACGTCCACTTCAGTGCGCAGTGAGAATTGTGTCGGAATAAGCTTCTTGTAGTCAACAAATTGCCCATCAATTAGGCGGATTGAAGTATTCCGACGGCCCCAGTCGAGCGCAAAAGTTGATTGGTGAGGTTCGGTCGAATTTGGAATTGATAGTGACATCTTCCCACTGCCGCCCACAGCTCTAACCGCATCTGCGATCTTTCGCATAGGGACAAGCGCCCGTCCTGACCTATCTGGCTCTTTTGGTGACCAAGAGAAGCTGCAGATAGCGACCCTGAAGCGGTCAGTGGCCGCGATTTGAATTCTGTCGCCAGAAGTGGTGAAACAAGCACCACTGAGCACTGGAAGTGCGTCTTCACGGCTCACAGCCGGCGCAACTTGGCGAATCGCTTTCGCGAATGTCTCCAATTCGAGCTCGCCAGATTCCGCCGGAAGTTCCGGTAGTGCGGGATAGTCCTCAGAAGGAAGTTCCGGCATCGCGTAGATTCCACTTCCACAGGCAATTTTCACCATGCCCGACTCGGCCGAGAATGTCACCGGGCGGTCGGGCAGGACACGCATTATCTCCATAAGGAGGCGTCCTGAAATAACTTTTCTACCAGGTTCTGCAACGTAGGCTTCAAAATATGCTTCTGATGAGACTTCATAATCGAAGGTAGACAGTTTGATTTGCCCCCCATCGGCCTCGATTAACACCCCCGCCAAAATGGGGGCAGACGGGCGAGTGGATAGCGTTCTGGCAACCCATGTGACGCTGTCCCGGATCACGCTACGCTCGACCTTGAATCTCATCAAATCCCCTTTAGCTGGCCGTTAATTCAATTCGAACATAGACTACAAAACAGGGTGCAGAGTGCGCAGGCGGGTGAAACTTCAGTATGGGGTCAGCTACAACCTGGCATGATAGCGGGTGATAGCCCTGCGCCAATAGTGAAGAGTTGGTATAGGATCTATAGTTTGCGTGTCCCTGTTGTGTGACGGTGTCTAGCAGGACGGATGATGGCGAGCGCGATGAGACCTTGCAGGGTACGCCGACAGTCGACGGAGGTGCGTTGTTGGATTTTGTTACTGGGCGGAGGGCGGCTCGTGCGTGAGGGAGATTCATAGACCCTGATCGGGTTGGGTGCTGATTCGTTGCTATTGGGGAGGATGCGGTTGGGGCGGGGTCGCCGCGATGGAGAAAACCTGGCCCGCGGGCGGCGACATCGCGGTCGCGCCGCAGACCACCGATTCCGATTTCACCTGGCTGACGTCCACCCTGCCCGCCTGCAGCAGCTGCCGCTGTACGCCGCCGAATCCGCTCATCGACAGGGCCTGCAGCCGAGGTCCGGCACTCGCCGTGTCGACTTGAAAGAACGGCGGCTGCAAGGTATCCCGGATCGAAACCTTTGATGTTCGAAGTCGTGCGTACGCGCGTCGCCAGCGGACTGAAATCTCGCGAGCGAATTCATCCGTCGTTGACGTCTGGCGATGACTCAACCGGGTAGACGAACCGGCATCAGTACATAGATCAAGCCCTCGCGGCGCTCACCGTCTGGTTCTCGATCTGCCGCACGCAGAACTGCTGCTTTGGTCGGGCCGTTCAGTGTGATCTCGATTGTCTCGGAATGTGAGACAGTCAGGCCGTCGAGTAGATAGCGGGGGCTGAAGGCGATGGTCAACGGGTCGCCGTCGAACTCGCAATCGATATTCTCCTCCGCGCTGCCTTCGTTGTCGCCTCCGGCGGACAATCGGACCGTGGTTGCGGCGAAGGTCAGCTCGACCCGCGTGCCTCTGGGCGACAGTAGCGACACCCGTTTGATGGCGTCGATCAGCGAGGCGGAACGTATTCGAGCGGAGGCGGTGTGGGCGGCTTCGAGATAGCGCTGGTAGGGCGCGTACGGCATGTCGAGTGTGCGCATAGTGTGGTGCTGGTCGACGGTCATGAGTCCCAGGATCGTTTGCCCTGGGCCGCTGGCGATTTCGATTCGTGGTCCCGTGAGTACCTTGCTTGTCTCTGCCAGTGCGCGGGCCGGTACGAGCATGCTGGCCGACTCCGAGTCGTCTGTTAGGGGCATAGGCTCCCAATCGAGCTCTCGGACCGCAATGCGGAACCGGTCGGTGCTCACCAGCCGCAGGAACGAAGGATGGAATTCGATGTTGATACCGGTCAACATGGGCAGCGTGTCGTCGCGCCCGGCCGCGACGACCACCTGCGCCACGGCGTCGCACAGGTCTGAGTGATCGACAGTGCCGACCTTCGCAGGCAGGGGAGGAAGAGCTGGGTAGTCCTCGACAGTCATCAGCGGCAAGGTGAATCGCGTCAGACCGCAGACGATTTCGAGGCAATTCCCGTTGTCGGACAACTCGACCGGCTGCGCGGGCAGTGCCTTCGCGATATCGGTGAGCAGTCGCCCCGACACCAGTGCGGCACCCGGCTCATGCACCACAGCGCCGGTGATTGCGGCATGCGAGGAGATCTCGTAGTCGAAGCCGGCGACCGACGCCGAGTCCGGTTCCGCCTGCAGTCGAATGCCCGCTAGCACGGAAGTGGGTGGGCGTCGAGGCACTGCTGGTCCGACCACCGACACCGCATCGACGAGGCGGTCGCGGTCTATACGGAGTTTCATCGGTCTTCTTCCTCGTCGAGGGTTCGATATTCCAGGCGTCGGTGCAGTGCACTGGCCCGAGCGTGCGCGGCTTGCTTGGAGCGGTGGCCGAATGTCTCGGCGATCCAACTCCAGCTGCTGCCATGTTCGCTCGCTGCCCGCATCAGCCCCAGTTCCAGCCGATCCAGTTCGGTCCGCGCGGCCATCAGCAGCACGACGCAGGCATAGACCACGTCATGCGGTAGCTCCGCCCCATCGTCCAAGCGGCCCAACACCCCGCGCACGATCGCTGCAGGGTCGTCACGGGGTTGTTCGTTCGGCGATGGCGATGTGGCTTGGAACCACTCGTAGAGGATCGCCGCCTCCGGCCGGTCTGGATCAGGCATGCTTTGAGAGTACCTCACCGTCAAAGAATTTTTGACAGGCGGCAGGTCCGTTATCGCCGACCATTCGCGGTACGGCCGATAACTCCTCGAATCGATCAGATCGTCGCCGCGCCGTGGACATGATTGAGGGACGTCGGAACGGTTGGCGTGCAAGGCTGTTGGGCTCGCTCGCTCCACGCTACCGACGTGTGCCCTTCGCACACACCCCTGCCGATACCAATCTACGGGCCTGGCCTGGGTGCGCGTGGTCAGGAATCAGTGGGCGCGCGGGCGAGGGGGTCACAGTCACTACCCCGGCCATCGCAACACCCACCCCGTGACCACGTAACCGAGAGTTCCGCGGGATCTTCCGCTCCTTCATCCGAGCGACGGCATGCTCGACGCGGGTACGCACCTTGCGGTGAGGTTCGTTGTGAGCCTATTTCCATTCCGACAATCCCATACCGCGTGAGCACCGGTGCGGGATTGCCACACCGGTGCCCTGTAGTCGCCAAACGAGATCGCCACCGCGTTGCCGCAGGCGTGGGCGGCACCGGACTCAGTCCAAGACCGACGGTCGTTGCGATTACCCGGTAGCGGCTTCCCCCGCGCGACCACCAGGTCGGCGTCAGCGGGATGACGACCTGATGGTTGGTCGAATGCCGGTAGTTCTCACTCTGCGTGGAGGCTTTGTGATCGCGGGTCGGGACCAGAGCCCCGCCCACGATCAACACCACACTACGGGCGAACCGGGTGAGGGTCGTAGCCCCGGCGCCAGTCCCAGGTCCTCGATCGCCCGGGCGACGGGCGACTTCGAGACACCGAACACCGCAGCGGGTTGACCGATCGTGAGGTTGGCGGCAAGTAGGTTGCCACCAATGGCACTCGGTCATCGCAGCGCAGTACCCAGGGTCGACACTGTAGCCGCCGGTCAGCGCCCTCACTCCGCCGCTGGGTGATCGGTCGAGCGAACGCGGCCGATCACAGCCCGAAAACAACTCCACCATCACCGGTCGGATGCCGAGATTACCACTGGTGACACGACACCTGTTGCGGCTCAATGCCTACGGACATCGTTTAGTCGTAGGCTGGCCTGGGGCCTCGAACGCGTTCCACGAACGGAGCCTTCGTCAAGTTATTTCGCATTAGCTTCAGTCATCACCGATCCTTTCTGCGACCTTACGTGCCCCGCTGGCAACTCACCGTCATCTTCATCGTTGTTGGATCGTGTCAGTTGGGGAGGTGAACGGTCACTGTAGAGCTGCCCGGTCAAGCTTGCCGTTTGGGGTCACCGGGAACGTATCCATGTAAGTCACCAAGTTGGGCACCATGTAGTCGGGAAGGGTCTGTGCGGCAAACTCGCGCAGTTCGGCGACCGATGGACGTGGCCATTCCGGCTGAACGTAGGCGACCAGCCTGCGGCCTGCGTTGGCGTCGTCGCGGGCGAGGACGACGACGTGCCGGACTCCATCGTGCTGTCGCAGCCTGTGCTCAATCTCGCCAAGCTCCACACGGAAACCTCGGATCTTTACCTGATTATCAGATCTGCCGAGAAACCAGATGAGGCCGTCGAGGTCAACCGCCGCGCGGTCGCCAGTGCGGTACATGCGCGTTCCCGAGCAGGAAGCGAACGGATCTGCGACAAACCGCTCAGCAGTCAGCTTCGGTCGAGCGAAATATCCTGAAGCGAGACAATCGCCACCGATGTACAAGTCACCTTCCACGCCGGGCGGACACGCACCCAATTGCTCGTCAATAACGTAGTAGCTGGCACCTGCTACGGGGCGCCCGTACGGGATGCTTCGCCATTGCGGATCGATTTCGCCCACGCGGAAGTAGTTCGACCATACTGTCGCCTCCGTAGCGCCCCCGAGGCTGACGATCTCAGCTTTCGGGAAGACTGCCCGCACAGCATCCGGCAACGGCAACGGCGTGTAATCCCCGCTGAGGAATACTAGCCGCAGGTCACCAACCCCTGGGTGTCCGACTCGGCTCGCCAGTAAGGGAGCAAGCTGGTCCAGGGCGGCCGGTGCGGAGTCCCAGAAAGTGATTGACTCCTGGAGCAGAATCTCCACGAGAAGTTCGGGATCCCGTTGTTGCTCGGCGTCGGCGATGTAGAGACTCGCGCCGAAGCCGAGCATCCCCAGGATGTCGAAAGCCGAGAGATCGAACCCGAGGGATGCGACGCAGAGACCGACATCCTCCGGGCCGAAGCCGAAGTCGCGTCCGCACCAGCTGAGCAGGTGAAGCAAGGAAAAGTGCCGGATTGCAACACCCTTTGGCTCGCCGGTGCTGCCAGAGGTGAATATTACATAGGCTAGATCGGCCGGATTCGACAGCGGCGGCGGATTGACCTCCCCGGAGCTGCTCAGCATCATTTCTTGGTCAACAGCTACCACGTCGACCTCCCGCGGAGGCTCCCACCTCTCAATGTCGGCGGTCGTGAGCAGCACGGCGGCGCCGGTGGTGGCTAGGATAGCCGCTGCCCGGTCCGCCGGCAGCGATGGCTCTGCCGGCACGTAAAATCCGCCAGCTTTGAGCACGCCGAAAACGGCGGCGACCATCGCCGGACCGCGTCCGGTGGAAATGATCACAGGGACTTCGGGAGCGACGCCGAGGTCCCTGAGTTTCCAGGCGATCTTGTTGGCCCATCGGTTCAGATCGGCATAGGTCATCGTCCCGTCGCGCCAACGCAGCGCTACCGCATCGGGACGCTCGCGGGCCTGCCGTTCAAAGAGTAGGTGTGCCAGTCCTGCGGCAGGGAATTCCTGCTGGACCTCGTTCTGCTTCAGCATAATTGTGCACCCTGCCGCTTCTTCGTGACATGGCGCAGCGCACTATGCAGAGGCGGCCCTGTCATAACGCACGCGGCATCCCAGATGGATGCGTCGGATACGGGCTTGTTGAGGCCAGAGGAAAGCTCCACAGTGTCCGCCATGACATCGACCGTTCCGAACTGGAAGACGTTCCATACTCCGGCCGATCTCGTCGAACCCGCCCGACTCATCATCAGGCGTGTGGGCGAGTCTGGCGAAGAAGCCCTCCTCATCGGCCTGCAGTGGAGTGATTGTGCACAGAAGGTGATGCCTGTTCTCAAGATTCACCCCCGTTGGCCGCCGCAGCGCCCTCGACGACGGTGCGTGGGCGCATATCCGTCCAGTTACGCTCAACATATTCCAGGCACTCGGCACGCGGAGCGTCAGCAAGGAGCTTGGTCCAGCCGTCCGGTACGTCCGCGAAGGCGGGCCACAACGAATGCTGCCCCTCGGCGTTTACCAGGACGTGGAATGTGCCGTTTTCATCTTCGAACGGGTTAGTCATCTTCTCCTACTTTCTCGTGTGCGCGACGTAGCACGTTCTTCAAGATCGAGCAGATCGCTTCTAGGGGTTCTGGTTCCAGCATTCGGTGGTGCTCCGCAGTGATGAGGTAGCGTTCGATTTCACCCGACACGTAAGGCCGCCAAGTGTCCGGCGACGGCGTGGTGGGGGTCAGCGCGGAGGCGAAAAGGGTCAGGTTTCCTTCGTACTTGCTGGGGACGTAGCCAGCCCGCAGCCGCAGGCAGTTCGCATGGATCCGCGCCATCGCCGCCACTGTGCGCTCCTCGATCGAGGCAAGTGCACTGCCCGCGCCAGTGAGCGCGTCGACGACCTTGCGGTAGGAGATCTCTTGGCCCTCATAGTGGGCCCACTCTTCGCCCTCGACATGTTGGAGCATCGAGATCAGGATGTCGACCTCCTTGATCTCGATCTCCTTCGCCAGGTCGAGCTCCTCCGCCGAGGGGTAGGCCTCGATCAGGCAGAGCGACCCGATCCGAGCGCCGCGCGCCTGCAGCATGGCCGCGAGTTCGTACGCCACAAGGCCGCCGAACGAGTACCCGAGTAAGTGATACGGGCCCTCTGGCTGGATGACAAGCAGCTTCTCTAGGTAGTCGGCTGCCATCTCCGGCAGCGTCGCGGGCATCGACTCCGTGCTGCCCAGCCCTCGAGCCTGGATCCCGTACACCGGGATGTCGGACCCCAAGTGCTCGATAAACCGGCCATAGACCCAGCTGATACCGCCGGCGGGGTGCAGGCAGAACAGCGGGTTGCGAGAACCTGAGGTTTTGATCGGAAGAACGACGTCAAGGGCGGCGTCGGAGAAGTCCACGCCAAGTGTGGCAGCTAGCAGTGCGACGGTCGGGTTGGCGTACACCTGCCCTACCGTCACCGACACGCCGAGCACGGTTCTGATCTGCTGGACCAGCCTGGCCGCCTTGAGCGAGTGTCCGCCCAGCTCCAGGAAGTTTTCGTGGATCCCAACCCGATCGACCTCCAGTACCGAAGAGAACAGCTGGCACAGCATCTCCTCGTGCGGGGTGCGCGGTACGCCGACGGTCTCGGCCGGGTCCGCGTCGATGACCTGGAGTGCGGCCCGCCGGTTCAGCTTTCCGTTGTGTGTCAGCGGAAGCCGCTCCACCTGGTGCACGCGGGCGGGAAGCATCTGCGGTGGCAGGCGATCGGCGAGAAAATTCCGCAGGGCGATCTCATCCAGCTGGCCGGGAACCGCCCCGACCGCATACGCCACCAACACTTTTTCTCGTCCGTGGGCGATAGACGCGACCAGGCATCCCTCGACATCCGGGTGGTCACGCAGCGCCGCCTCTACCTCGCCCGGTTCGACGCGAAAGCCTCGCACCTTGACCTGGTCGTCGACCCTGCCCGCGAACTGCAGGCGGCCAGACCGGTCCCAGCGGACCCGATCCCCCGTCCGGTACATTCGCGAGCCCGGCAGCCCAAAGGGGTCAGCGACGAAGCGTTCAGCTGTCAACACGGGCCGGTTCCGGTAGCCGCGCGCCACCCCGGCGCCCGCGATGTGGAGCTCGCCGGTCACACCCACCGGGACCGGCCGCAGGCCACTGTCCAGGACGTAAACCCGCGTGTTGTCCAGTGGCCGTCCGATGGGCGGGCGGACGTAGTCGTCGTCCAATTGTTCGAATGTCGACCAGACAGTGGTCTCAGTCGGCCCGTAAAGGTTGGTCACGACCCGCGCGGAAGTACGCAGCCGTGTGGCCAAGTCGCCGGCCAGCTCGTCACCGCCCACCAGGACATTCAAACCGTCGACCAGCTCGGGGTGCGTTGTCATGAGGTGCTGCCACACGCTTGGTGTCGCCTGCACGGCGGTGATCCCCCGGGTCATTAGGCACCGGACAAACCCGTCTTCGTCCTGTCCCGGGAGCGGGCCGAGGACAAGTTCGGCCCCGGACAGCAGCGGCAGATAGACCTCGAGGGCGGAGATGTCGAACCCGATGCTCGTGACCGCAAGCATCGAGTCGCCCGTGCCGAGGCCAAGTTGGCGCCGCACCGCAGTCAGTAGATTGACGATGTTGGTGTGCGTGACGACGACGGCCTTAGGGCGCCCGGTGGACCCGGAGGTGTAGATGACATACGCAGGGTTTTCCGCGGTCAGCGGCGCGGTTCGGTCAGTGTTTGTGGGGTCATGGTCGGGCCATTCAAGCGAATGGCCATCAAGGATGAGCCTAGCCAGGCTCTCGGGTACGGTGGCCGCCGTCTCGGCGGTGACGAGGGTGAGCGCAGGCCTGGCGTCATCGAGCACGAACCCAATCCGCGCGGGCGGGTAGCCTGGATCGACGGGCAGGTACGCCGCGCCTGCCTTGAGCACTCCAAGGAGCGCAATGACGAGGTCCGCTGTGCGGGGAAGAACCAGGCCGACAACGTCCTCGGGGCCGATACCGCGGGCGATCAGCTCATGTGCCAGCCGGTTCGCTCGCGAATTCAATTCGGCATAGGAGACCCGCTCGTCGCCCACGATCAACGCGGTTTCCACGCCCGATTGCTTTACCTGGTCTTCAAGCAGCGCGGGCAGCACGTGGCCTGGCAGCGTCCGCGTCGTGTCGTTCCACTCTGCCAGCAAGCGGTGTCGGTCGGTGTGCGGCAGTGCGTCGACGGCGCCGATGCGCAGGCCCGAATTGGCGGCCGCAGCCTCCAGGAGCCTGCGCAACCGGTCGAGGACCTCCTCGGCTGTCGCCCGGTCGACGAGGTCGGCACTGTGATCCAGCCGAAGCTGCAATAGCTCGTCGTGCGGCACCGCGTAAAGGGTGACCGGGTAGTGTGTCGCGTCCCGCGCCATCGTCAGCGACAGCCGCGCATCGCCGAGGGCGAGTGTTGCGCCCCCGTCCCCGAGCGGGTAGTTCTCGTAGATGAGCAGCGTGTCGAACAGTGCGCGAACAGCGCCACCTGGTTGCATGTCTGCCAACCCGACGAACTCGTGCGGCATCAACTCGGCACGGTCGGCCTGCATGTCACGCGCCAGATCCAGCAATGTAGCCCCTGGCCTCACCCGTGCACGGACCGGGATGGTGTTGATGAACAGACCCACCATCGTCTCGATGCCTGGCACCGGCGCCGCCCGGCCAGAGACCGTCGCACCGAACACGACGTCGTCGGCACCCAACGACTTCGCCAACACCACGGCCCACGCCGCCTGCACGACCTGGTTCATGGTCACGCCCGCGCGGCGGGCGGACTCGGACAGCCGCCTGCTGTCCTCCCGAGACAGAGAGAACGACGTGCTCAGCGGCCACCGGGTCGTGACGAAGTTGGGGTCGCCGCAGAGTAGGGTGGGCTGCTCGATACCGTCCAGGTACCGGCGCCATGCCTTTCTGGCCTCGACGGGATCCTGCCGACGCAACCACTCCAGGTACGACCGGTAGCCGTCTGACTTCGCCACATTAGGGGGCTGTCCCGGGTCATGGTAGGCCTCGATGAGGTCGCGCAGAAGGATCGGAGTGGACCACCCGTCCAGCAGGATGTGGTGCATCGTCCACACGAGATGGTGCCGTGCCTGCCCTGTCCGGACCACAACGACACGCATCAGTGGTCCGGCGGCGAGAGTGAACCTCGTCTGCAGCTCCATCGTGAGTAGCTCGTCCAGGTCGGCCTCGGACAGGGTGCGCTCAACCTCCCGCCACGGCAGCTCCGGGTTGGCCGGAATTACCTGGACGAGCTCGCCGGAACCCCGCCGCCGGAACCCTGCCCTCAGCTGGGGGTGGTCGGCCAGCAGCTTGCGGAACGCGCCGCGCAGGCGGTTGAGGTCTACCAGGCCGTCGATATCGAACATCAACTGCACGTGGTAGCGGTCAATCTCCTGTGCGACATCGCATGCCTGGAAGTACAGCCCCTCCTGCAGCGGCGTCACAGGAAACACGTCCTCGATCCTTGAAGTCGTCACCGTGCTACTCCCACCCGTCCTGGAACTCATCGAGTTCTTGCTGTGTCAACCGGACCATCGAGGTCGCGGGCTTGGCATCCATCTGTTCGGCGCGGGCCGCGATCGATCGGAGCGCCGTCGTGACGAGTTCAGTCAGGGCGCGCATCTCGTCGTCGGACACCCGTGCGCGGTCCCACGACCACATCAGGGCCAGCTCGCCGTCTCCACCGTCACGGGCCCGCACCAGGAAAGTCAGCTCGACAGGATGGGTCATCGGCGCGTAGTCGGCGGTCGGCAACCACCCCGACTCGGGCGCGGCCGTCCATGCCTGACCGCTGGAGACAGCCATGCGGCTGAGATAGTTGACGCTGATCTGTGGTTCCGGGAGCGTGCCGAGCCGGGCCGCAGTGTCGGGGTTGAGGTAGCGCAGCAGGCCGAAGCCAAGCCCGTGGTCGGCGGCCGCATGAATATCCTGCGTGATCCGGCCGACCGCACGATCCACCGATGGCCCCCCGTGCCAAACATCGTCCCAGTCGAGTGGTCCATGATCGAGTTTCACAGGGTGCAGGGTTGTGAACCAACCGACCGTGCGGGAAAGGTCGCCGAGCATGTCATGCCGTCCGTGTCGTTCCATGCTGACAACGAGCGAGGTGCTCACCGAGCCGCGGCGGCGCCGCGACTCAGTACTTGCCAGCGCGACCGCGGTCAGGACGATGTCCGCTGGGGAGCAGTCGAGCCGATTCGGCAGCCGCGTCACGAGTTGGCGGCTCACATGCTCATCGAGCACCACCTGTGTACCTCCGCGGGCGGTCTCGCCGATGTCCACTGCGTCGAACAGCGGGGGGCCGGACAGCACGTTCACCCAGTGGTCGAGTTCGCCAAGGCGTTGCCCGGCGCCGGCCTGACGGTGCAGTTCCTCCGCCCACTCGGCGAAGGACACTGCCGGTTCGTCCAACCGAATCGGGCCGCCGGATTCCGCCTGCTGCCAGGCGTCGCTCAGGTCGTGGAGTATCCCGCTCCACGACGCGGCATCGACGGCCAGATGGTGCAAGACGAGGAGCAGCTTGGCGGTGTCGCCGAAGTCGAGCAGGGTCGCCGCGAACATACGTCCTGCCGCAGGGTTCAGCAGGTCCACCGCAGCCCGATACTCGTTCGCGACTAGGTCGGCCAGGGCTCGTTCTGTCAGGCCCGCACAGCGCACGTGACCGACGGATCCGAGTCGGTCGCCAGTGGTAATCTGCAGCTCGGGCTCAGGTTCACGCACCAGCCGGGCTCTGAGGACCGGCTGGTTCTCCGCGACGGCACGCAACGCGCGGGCCAGCGTAGACGGGGTCACGCCTGGTGGCAGGTTCACCACCATGGCCTGGTTGAAATCATCGGTCAGCAGGGACTTCTCCGCCAGCCAGAACATCACCGGGGTCAGCTTCGACCGGGTCAGGGGCTCTCGGGGCCGGTCGACGGGGTCCGCACGGTTATCCCTGGCCACCCGTGCGAGGCCGCCGACGGTCTTGTGTACCAACACGTCCTTAGCAGTGATGCGCAGTCCCCGTCTGGCCGCCTGACTGACCAGTTGGATGGAGATGATGCTGTCGCCGCCGAGTTCGAAGAAACTGTCGTCGACGCCGACCGAACCTAGGCCGAGCACGTCGGCGAACAGCTCGGCCAGGACCTCTTCCTCTTGGGTGCTCGGCTTGCGGCCGGTGGTCGCCGTCCTCAGATCGGGTGCGGGCAGGGCCCGCCGGTCCAGCTTGCCGTTCACCATCAACGGCAACCGTTCCAACACGACCAGACTGGCGGGGACCATGTGCTCGGGCAACCGTGTAGTGGCGAATGTCCGCAGGTCGCTGACCAGCCGGACCCGATCAATCACCGCGGCTGGGTTGCTGACGAGGAACGCCGACGCAGAGAACGCGGGCGGCAAATAGCTACCGACGACGGGCCTGCTCACTGGTCGGTGGAACACGACGTCGAGGGCACCGTCGGGTTCGGTGCTCCAGGTCGTGACAGCCTCGTAGCCATAACGCCTGCCGAGGGCACTGAGTTCGTTCGGCTCGATTCCGCCGTCATCCAGGTGCTGTCTGGCGCGTGACACCGAGTTCCCGGAGTCCAGCGCGCGCATGGCCGCGTACTCACCCACCAGCCGGGCGTTGGGCACCGACTGCACGCGCAGTGCCTCGAGGGCGCCTTCCTTGAGGCACTGTTCGAGGTCGGACAACGTGGCGATGCCCTTGCCCCAGCGGAACTGTGGGACACGGGCGAGATCGAGGACATCGGCCGCCTGTTTGTGCAGGACGACGTCGTACCGGTATCTCGTCAGCTCGTTGTGCGCGGCGCCGTCGCGCACTCGTACGTCGACCGCGTCGATTTCGTCGAGGGTGGTGAAGAATGCCGGGTCGATCAGCAGTTCCTTGTCCAGCGCGATCGTCTGCTCCGTCATGGCCTGCACCGCTCCGACGGCTGTATCAGGCTCGGCCCTGGCCAGCTGGACTGCGGTGTGGAAGCAGCGGCGCGACCGCAAGTCCCGCACATCCCCCACGAAGACCCGTCCGCCCGGGGCCAGCAGGTCCAAAGCGCCGCGCAACACGTCGAGCAGGTATTCCCCGTTGGGGAAGTACTGGACTACGGAGTTCAGCACGATTGTGTCGAACACCCCTCGCGGCAGTGTCCGCAGGTCGTCGGCGGCCGCTACGCGCAAGACAACCCGGTCGGCGAGGGCCGGGTCTTCGGAGACCTGGGCACGCAGCCTGTCGATCACTGGCGCTGAGAAGTCCACACCCCAGTAGTTCTCACACGTGCGGGCCAGTCCCGCGAGCAACAGGCCCGTTCCCACACCGATCTCGAGCACGCGCCGACCACCGTAACTCGCGATTCGCGAGACCGTGGTGTCACGCCACTCCCGCATCTCTTCGACCGGGATCGGTCGGCCATCATAGCTACTGTCCCAGCCCCGGAAGTCCTCGCCCAGCCCGACCGTCCCACCGCCGGTATAGAGGGAGTCGTAGACCGACTGCCACTGGTCCACCTGCTCGGACGTGCTCCCGGCCGTGCCGCCGTCGGCAGTCGTGACTACGTAGCCGACGAGGCGCCGGTCACCAGGTCGATCCTCACGCACGACCACCGCAGCTTGCTGGACTTCGGGATGTGACCTGAGGACGG
>NZ_JBFAKI010000029.1:0-28326 GCF_040655675.1 Nocardia sp. NPDC050378 | reverse complement strand
GCGAACAGCGCTCGAAGCGCATGCGCGAAGCGCGAGTCTCGAGCGCTGTTCGCGCGGCCCTCCAGGGGCCGCGCTCGAGCGCGCCAGCGCTCCAACAACACAGCCCAATACCCCCGTGGTGCACAAAACCCCAAGGCAGTTCCGCACGACACCCGAGCCCGGCAGACACCGCACTCGGGCGCCGTCACCCCGCTACAAACTCGCCCGCAGCGCCTTCTTATCGATCTTGCCAACAGCCGTAACCGGCAGCGAATCCGCTTGGCGGACCAGATCAGGCAGCTTGTAAGTAGCCAAACCACGTCCGGTGAGAAATGCCTTCAGCTCAGGAAGCGTCGGCAAAGCCCCGGTCACCACCAAAACCACACAAACCTTCTCACCGAGCGACGGATCGGGCACCCCCACCGCCGCGGCATGGCGGACGGCAGGATGAGCCAGCAGGTGTTCCTCCAACTCGTCGCAGGAGATGTTCTCACCACCGCGATTGATGACATCCTTGATGCGTCCACTGACCACCAGATGACCGGTGGGCAGCTGACGGACAAGATCGCCGCTACGGTAGAACCCGTCGGGGGTGAACGCGCGCGCGTTGTGTTCCGGGGCACGGTAGTAGCCGCGCAGGGTGTAGGGACCGCGGGTCAGCAGCTCGCCCTCCTCGCCGGGAGCCACGTCGTTGCCCTGACTATCGACGACACGGATCTCGTCGGCGGGCGAGAGTGGCTTGCCCTGGGTGGTGTAGACGAGTTCGTCGGCGTCGTCGAGGCGGGTGAAATTCAGCAGCCCCTCGGCCATACCGAACACCTGCTGCAACCGGCACTGCAGCGCCGGTTCCACTTCGCGGGCGTTCACCTCGGCCAGCCGTGCGCCACCCACCTGGAGCAGGCGCAGTGAGCTCAAATCGGCGTCTTCCCAATCCACCGCGGCACTCCACAACTGGGCAAGCGGCGGCACCACGGCGCTCACGGTGACGCGATGCTTCTCGATGGCGGCGAACGCGGCCTCAGGGCTCGGGTCGAGGGTGAAGGCGACGGCCCCGCCGGTGGCGACGGTACCGAAGATGCCGGGGCAGGCCAGCGGGAAGTTGTGTGCCGCAGGCAAAGTCGCGAGGTACACGTCGTCGGCGGTGAGTTCGCACACCTGCGCGCTTGCGGTGGCGTTGTAGACGTAGTCGTCGTGGGTGCGGGCGATGAGCTTGGGCAGCCCGGTGGTTCCGCCGGAAACCAGCATCACGGCGATCTCGGCGGGGTCCACGTCGGGCAGCGAATCACCTTGCGCCGGAACGGTGTCGAGGGCGCGGAACTCACCGGGATCGCCCGCGACCAGGACATGCGCCAGGCTCGGGACGGCGGCGCGCACCGTGGCGGCCAGCTCGCGGTAGTCGAAATCGCCGAGCCGGTCCGGGATCAGGTAGGCAACGGCCTCCGACAGTGCGGCCAGGTGCTCGATCTCGGCGCGGCGGTGCGCTGGGAGGGTGAGTACGGGGATGATGCCCGCCCGCAGGAGGCCGAACAGGGCTGTCGCGAACTCGGGGATATTCGGCAGCTGCACGATCACCCGGTCGCCGGGGCGGATGCCGAGGGCGAGCAGTCCGTGGGCCATGGCGTCGGCGGCGGCGTCGAGTTCGGCGTAGGACCGCACGGCGGCGTCGCTGAGGACCGCGGGGCTCGACGGCTGGGTGCGGGCGGTGTCGCGCAGCAGGTCACCGAGCGTGCGCCCGGACCAGTAGCCCGCCGTGCGGTACTCCCGCGCTGCCGCCTCGGGAAACGGAACGTAGCCCTCGCGATGGCCAGTCGACGTAGTCACAGTCGAACCCTCCGGTCGATCCAGATCAAAGCGGCCGAGAACCGGGGGTGCTCGACCATAGGTTAGGCAACCCTATCTCAGTGGAGTAGGCTGCCGGCGAGCAGTATCGAATCCGTCCGGGGTCGGACGGCGAGCAAGGAGTGATCGGCAGATGGAGACAGCACCCGCGAACGGCGCCGGAATCGACCGTGCCGAGATCCGTGCCGCGATCGCCCGTCACCTCGACATCACCCCCGACGCTGTCGCCGACGCCGACGACCTGATCCAGCTCGGCCTCGACTCTATCCGCACCATGAAGCTCGCGGGTGCCTGGCGCAAACGCGGCATCAAGGTGAACTTCGCTCTCCTCGCCGCGCACCCGACCATCGATGCCTGGCACGCCTTACTCAACGGCGCCGACCCGGAATCCCTGAGCACCGCCGCGGTGGATCCGGTGGGTCGGGACCAGGCGCCGAATGTCGTAGAAGACTCGGCCACGTCACCGCGACAGGCCGAGGATATCGAGCCGGGTGCGCAAACGGTCGAGCCGCACCGAGCCGACGACGGCGGAAACGGTTCTGCCGCAGAGGTATCCGAGCTCGCCGCCGACGACGGTACGCCGTTCCCCCTCGCTCCCATGCAGCACGCGTACTGGATCGGCCGCTCCGACGCGCAGGAGCTGGGTGGTGTCGCCGCGCATCTGTATGTCGAGTTCGACGGGCAGGATGTGGACCCGCAGCGCCTTGAGCGGGCCGTGGAGCAATTGCTCGTGCGCCACCCGATGTTGCGGACGAGGTTCCTGCCGGACGGCACCCAGCAGACCCTCGACCGCCCGGGACGGGCCGTCTTCGGGGTCACCGATCTGCGTGCGATGTCCGAGGACGAGGCGCAGCGCAAGCTGGAGGAGCTGCGTGACCAGCGCACCCATCAGCGGATGGCCGTGGAGGACGGCCAGGTGATCGATATCGCCCTCACCCGGCTGGCCGACGGTCGCACCCGCCTGCACCTCGATGTCGACATGCTCGCCGCCGACGCCATGAGCTACCGCATTCTCGTCACCGATCTGGCCAGGCTCTACCACGGCGAACAGCTCGCCCCTCAGGACTACACATTCCGCCAGTACCTGGCCGAACAGCCGTCCACCGACGAGGAGCGCGAACGCGACCGCGACTGGTGGCGCGACCGGCTCGCCGAACTACCCGGCGCACCCGAACTGCCGCAGGCACAGCACGTTTCGGATGCGAACCGCACCGTCCGCCTGCACCGGTGGCTGTCTCCGGAGGCCAAGGCGCAGGTGTTCGACGCCGCCCACGCGCGCGGCATCACCCCGGCGATGGCGCTGGCCTCGGTGTTCGCCGAGACTATCGGCGGCTGGTCGGCCCAGCGCCGCTTCCTGCTGAATCTGCCGCTGTTCCACCGGGAGCCGGTGCACCCGCAGGTCGACGGCGTGGTCGGCGACTTCACCTCCTCGGTGCTGCTCGAGGTCGATGTCACCGAGCCGGCCACCGTCGCCGATCGCGCGCGCACCCTGCAGCAGCGCCTGCACGAGGCGGGCGCCCATTCGGCCTACTCGGGCCTCGAGGTCCTGCGTGATTTGGGCCGTCAACGCGGCGAACCGGTGCTGGCCCCCATCGTCTACACCAGTGCCCTCAACCTCGGCGAACTGTTCGCCGACACCGTCACCGACACCTTCGGTGAGCCGGTCTGGATCATCTCCCAGGGCCCGCAGGTGCTGCTCGACGCCCAGATCACCGAGGTTCGCGGCGGCCTCCTGCTCAACTGGGACATCCGCGAATCCGCCTTCCCGCCCGGCATGGTCGACGACATGTTCGCCCGCTACATCGAGGCCATCGAACGCCTGGGCGGCCAGACTTCCGCACCGGAGTCGGCTGCCGAGCCCGTCTCGAACACCGCGGGATCGTCGTCTGCCGCGGCCGAGGCGTCCGCGCCGGTCGCGATCACGCCGGAGGCGACCAAGCGCGAAAGCTCCCGCCCTCAATCCGCAGGCTGGCAGGCCGAGGCGGGTGTGCGGATCCCCGTGCAACAGGCGGCAACTCGCGCTCGTGTGAACTCCACAGCCGCGCCGCTGAGCGGAAATCTGCTGCACACCGGCTTCTTCGCGAACGCGGCAACGAATCCGTCCGCACCCGCCGTCATCTGGGAGACCGCCGGACAACTGACCTACGGCGAACTCGCCGCCGACGCCCTCGCCGTGGCAGGCGCCTTACGCGAAGCCGGTGTGGCACCGGCTGATTCGGTGGCGGTGCAGTTGCCCAAGGGCCCCGACCAGGTGGTCGCCGTTCTCGGTGTGCTCGCCGCGGGCGCGGTGTACGTGCCGATCGGTTTCGACCAGCCCGCTGCCCGCCGCGCGGAAATCCTCGCCACCGCCGACGCGGTCGCGGTCCTCACCGTCGGCGGTACCCAGATCCCCGAGGCTCGCGTCATCGACCTGGCCGAGGCCCGCAACCACCGGGAACCCATGGCGCGACCCATCTTCAGCGACCCCGAGACCATCGCCTATGTGCTGTTCACCTCCGGCTCCACGGGCAAACCCAAGGGTGTGGAGGTGCCGCATCGCGCGGCGATGAACACCATCGACGACCTCAACGACCGGTTCGCCGTCGGTGCGAACGACCGCGCGCTTGCCCTGTCGGCCCTCGAGTTCGACCTGTCGGTCTATGACATCTTCGGCCTGCTCTCAGTGGGCGGCGCCGTGGTCACCGTCGACGACGCGCAGCGCGGCGATCCGGCCAGCTGGGTGGAAATCATTCGTCGCCACAAGGTTTCGCTGCTCAACTGTGTGCCGAGCCTGCTCGACATGCTGCTCACCGCCGCCGGTGCACAAGCGCTGCCGTCGCTGCGCACGGTGATCCTCGGTGGCGACTGGGTGGATGTCGCGCTGCCCGCACGCCTGGCGGCCGTGGCGCCGGACTGCCGCTTCGCCGGTCTCGGCGGAGCGACCGAAACCGCCATCCACTCCACCATCTGCGAGGTCGTCGGCGCCGAGGTCCCGGCCGAATGGACGGCCGTTCCCTACGGCACCCCGTTGCGCAATGTGCGGTGCCGCGTGGTCGGCCCCGCGGGCAACGACTGCCCCGACTGGGTGAGCGGCGAACTGTGGATCGGTGGGGACGGGGTGGCCGCCGGGTACCGCAAGGACCCCGAACGCACCGCCGACCGCTTCGTCACCCACGAGGGTGTGCGCTGGTATCGCACCGGCGACCTGGCCCGCTACCTACCCGACGGCGGCCTGGAATTCCTGGGCCGCGCCGATCACCAGGTGAAGATTCGTGGCTACCGGGTGGAACTCGGTGAGGTGGAGAGTGCCCTGCGCGCCGTACCCGGCGTGCGTCACGCGGTCGCCGCCGTGGTCGGCAAGGCCGCGCCGAAACTGGTCGCGCTGGTGGTGCCGACGCCGGGCACCGTCCTCGATGCCGACATCGTGCTGGCCGCCACCGCCGAACTGGTCCCCACCTATATGGTGCCGACCCGCCTGGAACTGCTGCCCGAACTCCCACTCACCTCGAACGCCAAACCCGACCGTAAGGCCATTCGCGCGGTACTCGAAAAGGGCGAGTCCGCTGAGGAATTCGTCGCGCCGCGCACCGATCTCGAACGCGCGCTCGCGGCGGTGATCGGCGAGGTCCTCGCCACCGAACGCATCGGTGTCACCGACGACTTCTTCGCTCTCGGTGGTGATTCGGTGCTCGCCACCACCGCTGTCGCCCGCATCCGGGAATGGCTCGACGCACCCGACACCGTGGTCGCCGACCTGTTCACCGCCCGCAGCGTCGAGGGTCTCGCGAAGCGAATGACACAGCGGGAGAACGAGTCCGGTACGCCGGGCAGGTTGGCGGCGGTCGCGACCATGTATCTCGAGGTGGCCGCGATGACCGACGAGGAGATCCTCGCACAGTCCTGATCGGAGGGCGGTTCTCGATTCGCGGTTGTCCCAGCTCGCACTACACTTCGGTCGGTGAGCAAGTGGACTACCGCTGACCTATCCGACCAGACCGGCCGCACTGTCATCGTGACCGGCGCCAACAGCGGTCTCGGCGCCGCCACCGCGCGGGCGCTGTCCGCGAAAGGCGCGCGGGTGATCCTGGCCTGCCGCAATACGGCCAAGGCCGAGCAGGTGGCGAGCGAGTTACCGGGGCAGACCCAGGTGCGTGAGCTCGATCTGGCCGACCTGAACTCGGTGCGCGCTTTCGCCGAGTCGATCGAGCGGGTCGACGTGCTGATCAACAACGCGGGTGTGATGGCGCTGCCGTTGCGCCGCACCGCCGACGGTTTCGAAATGCAGTTCGGCACAAATCATCTCGGACATTTCGCGCTCACCAACCTGCTGCTGGACCGGATCGCCGACCGGGTGGTCACCGTGTCGAGCAACGCGCACCGCATCGGCCGTATCGACCTGACCGACCCCAACTGGGAGCAGCGCCGCTACGACCGTTGGCGCGCCTACGGCCAGTCCAAGCTGGCCAATCTGCTGTTCGCCACCGAACTGCAGCGCCGGCTGGCCGGTGAGGGGTCGTCGGTGCTCTCGGTGGCCGCGCACCCCGGCTACGCCGCGACCGAACTCATGTCGCACACCGAATCGGTGCAGGAAGTCTTCATGTGGCTCGGCAACCGGATGTTCGCCCAGAGCCCCGCCCAGGGCGCGCTGCCCACGCTGTTCGCCGCCACCGCCGACGTGGAGCCCGGCGGGTTCTACGGTCCCGACGGCCTGTTCGGCCTGTGGGGCTATCCGGCGCCGTGCGCGATGGCCGCGCCCGCACACGATCGTGCCCTCGCCGCCGAACTCTGGGAGCTGTCGGAGAAGCTGTGCGGTCTGCTCTGAGGTGATCGCGATCACCCATGTCACACTCCGGCGCCGCGCGTCGTCGTAGAGGTGTATTCCACCCGACGAAGGAGTGATCATGGAAGCGCGTTTCGACCTCTACAACAACCCCGTCGCCATCAGCTTCGTGAAGCGGCTGCAGACCGCGGCCAAGGTGATCGACGGCTCGCCGCTGCCGAAGGCCACCCATGAGCTGGTGAAGATCCGCGCGTCGCAGATCAACGGGTGCAGCTTCTGCGTCGACATGCACACCAAGGATGCCGCGCACATGGGCGAATCCTCGGTGCGGATCAACCTGGTCGCCGCGTGGCGCGAGGCCAACGTGTTCACCGAGGCGGAGCGGGCCGCGCTCGCCCTCACCGAGGAGGCGACCCGCGTCGCCGACGGCGGCCAGGTCACCGACGACACCTGGGCCCAGGTCCGCAAGCATTACGACGACGACCAGATCGCCGCGTTGATCGCCGCCATCGCGACGATCAACGCCTGGAACCGGCTCAACGCCATCGCCCACACCCCGGCGGGCGACTACGTGGCCGGCCAGTTCGGCTGAGAATCCGGGGGCACTCAGGCGAATCGGTGCCCGTATTCGGCCGCCCACTGCGCGAACGTGCGCGCTGGGCGGCCGAGCACGTTCTCGACCGTCGGGTCGACGGTGTAGGACTCCGGGCTCGATTCGGCGTACCAGCCGATCACGTACTCGGCATCCGCCCGCGACACCCCGGTCGCCGTCAACCGCTCGATCGCCTGTTCATGGCTGATGGTCACGAACGCGATCTCCCTTCCGGCGGCCTCGGCGAGTACGGCCAACCGTTCCTGCGGCGTGAGCGCCTGCGGGCCGGTGAGGTTGTAGGCGCGCCCGGCGTGCCCGTCCTCGAGCAGCGCGACCGCGGCCACCGCACCGATATCGGCCTCGTGCACCAGCGCGCTCGGATGCGCGTAGGGCTCGCGCACCACGCCCTCGGCCCGGATCGAATCGGCCCAGGTGAGCGTGTTCGCCATGAACTCCTGCGGTTCCAGCCGCGTCCATTCCACGCCGGAACGTTCGATCGCCTGCTCGACGGGACCGACGCCGCCACCCCAGACCACTGTGATGCGCCGCACGCCCGCCGCCACCGCCCGGTCGACGAGTTCCTGGCCCACCTCGGCCAGACCCGCCGTCACGGTCACGTGCAATCGGTCGACACCGCTCCAGTCGAGCGTGCCCGGCTCGGTGTGCGTTCCGCCGACCAGTTCCACCTCTGGACCGAGGAGTGCGCGTGCCCTTTCGGTGTCGCGGGTGAGTGCCTTGACCTTCTCGCCGCGCTCGACGAGTTCACGAACCACCTGGCGCCCGGTATTGCCGGTCGCGCCCGTAACCAGTGTTGTCACAGTCGATTTCCTTTCCTCTGCACCCACGCTAGGAACTCAACAGAGGTTGAGGTCAACCGTCGTCGCGATGTGATCGTGCGCACTTCGGGCAACCACGCGCGGGCCCGCGACGTTTCACCGGTGGTACAGTCCACGGCATGCAGCGCGCATATTTCTGGTTTAGCGAGCCGGCCCTGGGTGGGCCGGTCTGCGACCCTGCGCGCTGACTTCCTCCACCCCGAGCCGGATACCTGACCGGCTCGACGGGTAGCGAAATTTCCGTGGGTCGGCCTTCAACCGAAAAGGACCCACATTCTCATGACCACCGCAGTTGACGTAGACGCGCGGCACTCCGATCTCGACGATCAGCGCACCCTCAGCGTGAGCCCCCTGCGCTCGCCCGCCGAAGTCCGTCTCGTGCACCCCATCACCGACGAGCTCGCCGACACCGTGCGCGCCGGCCGCAAGGCCACCGTCGATGTGCTCAACGGCGACGACGACCGCCTGATGGTGATCGTCGGCCCGTGTTCGGTGCACGACCCCGTCGCCGCCCTCGATTACGCCCGCAAGCTGGCCGCCAAGGCCGAGGAGCTGGGCGACCGACTGCACATCGTGATGCGCGTGTACTTCGAGAAGCCGCGCACCACGCTCGGCTGGAAGGGCCTGATCAACGACCCGCACCTGGACGGTTCGTTCGACGTGAACACCGGTCTCGGCATCGGCCGCAAGGTGCTCGTCGACATCACCGCCCTCGGCCTGCCGGTGGCGTGTGAGTTCCTCGACCCGATCACCCCGCAGTACATCGCGGACCTGGTCTCCTACGGCGCGATCGGCGCGCGCACCGCCGCCAGCCAGGTGCACCGTCAGCTGTCCTCGGCGCTGTCGATGCCGGTGGGCATCAAGAACGGCACCGACGGTGACGTGCAGGTCGCGGTCGACGGTGTGCGGGCCGCCGCCGCCAGCCACGTCTTCCCCGGCACCGACCTCGACGGCCGTTCGGCGCTGATCCGCACCTCGGGCAACCCGGACTGCCACGTCATCCTGCGCGGTGGCAGCAACGGCACCAACTACGACGCCGCCTCCGTCGCCGAGGCCAAGCTGCGCCTGGAGAAGTCGTCGCTGCCCCAGCGCGTGGTGGTCGACGCCAGCCACGGCAACAGCAACAAGGATCACAACCGTCAGGTCGACGTCGTCACCGACATCGCGACCCGGCTCGCCGCCGGTGAGCAGGGCGTGGTCGGTGTGATGCTGGAGTCGTTCCTCGTCGCGGGCCGCCAGGACCTCACCCTCGGCAAGGCCGCCGACCTTACCTACGGCCAGTCCATCACCGATGCCTGCATCGACTGGGAGACCACCGCCACGCAGCTCGACCGCCTGGCGCAGGCTGTCGAAACCCGGCGCGGCTGAATTCGCTGCACACTCGTGGCCCCGGAAACCCCGGGGCCACAGTGCTTTTACTGGTTCTGCAAGGCGAGTCTGCCGGCGAGCGCCACGAACGACGCGCCGAAGACGCGCCGCATCCAGGTCACCACCGCCGGGCGCGACAGGATGTGGGACCGCACCGCCGCCGCGGCAGCGCCGTACAGCGCGAACACCACGAACGTCGCCAGCATGAACACCCCGCTCAGTTCGAGCATGCGCGCCAACGCGTTCGGGGTACCCGTCGGCACGAACTGCGGCAGGAACGCGAAGAAGAAGATCGTCAGCTTCGGGTTGAGGATATTGAGCAGGATCGCCGAGGTGATCATCTTGCGCGCCGACGGCGCGGCACCGGACTCCGCCTCCGGGAGCGACAGCGCGCCCTTGTCGCGGAAGGTGTTCCACGCCATGTACAGCAGATACGCCACCCCGAGGTACTTCATGGTCTGGAACGCCACCGCGCTGGCGTTGAGGACCGCCGCCAGCCCGGTGATGGCGGCGATCATGTGCGGGATGATGCCGAGTGTGCATCCGAAGGACGCGATCACGCTGGCCCGGACGCCGCGCGCCAGGCCCGCCGCGAGCGTGAACAGCACCCCGGTGCCCGGCGTGGCGACGATGACGAGCGTGGTCAACGCGAACTCGATGCTCATCTCCCGCAGGCTAGCCAGTCCCGGCCGTGTACGGAACAGGCAGTCTCAGTGGTGCTCGATGCGGGCGGGTCGGCAGACTGTTCGCTGATGAGACTTCCCGAACTTCCCGATCTTCCGGTGCGGCCCGCGCTGGGGGAGATCACGCGCACCTTGGCCGATCGGGATGTCGCGGTGCTGGTCGCGCCGCCGGGCACCGGGAAGACGACGCTGGTCCCGCTGGCCTTGGCTGCGGACGAGTACGTGGGGTCAGGGAGGGCGGTGCGGTCGGCCTCGACCGCGGACGAGTTCGTCGGGTCGGGGAAGACAGTGCCGTGGGCTTCGGCGGCGGGCGGTGGGCGGGTCGTGGTGGCCGAACCGCGGCGGTTGGCGGCGCGGGCGGCGGCCGCGCGCATGGCCGGGTTGCTCGGGGAACGGGTCGGGGAGACCGTCGGGTACGCGGTCCGTGGGGATCGCAAGGTGGGGCCGCGCACGCGGATCGAGGTGGTGACCTCCGGTCTGCTGGTCCGGCGGTTGCAGCAGGACCCGGAGCTCGCGGGGGTCGACACGGTGATCCTCGACGAGTGCCACGAGCGGCACCTCGACGCGGATCTGCTGCTTGCTCTGCTGCTCGACGCGCGGTCGGGTCTGCGACCGGACCTGAAGGTGCTCGCCACTTCCGCGACCGTCGCCGCGGCTCGCCTCGCCGAGCTGCTCGGTGGTGACGGTGCCGCCGCCCCGGTGCTCGAGGTGCGCGGACGAACCCATCCCGTCGACATCGGGTACCTGCCCGCACTACCGCGTGAACGGGTCGAAAGTCACGTCGCCCGGGCCACGCGCACTGCGCTCGCCGAAACCGACGGCGACATCCTGGTCTTCCTGCCCGGAGTCGGTGAGATCAACCGCACCGCCGGGTTGTTGCGCGACCTCGACGTCGATGTGCTTCCGCTGCACGGCAGGCTCACCGGCGCCGCCCAGGATGCGGCCCTGCGGCCCGGCCAGCGGCGCCGGGTCGTGTTGTCCACTGCCGTAGCGGAATCCAGCCTCACCGTGCCCGGTGTGCGTGCCGTTGTCGACTCCGGATTGTCGCGGGTGTCGCGGGTCGATCATCGGCGTGGGCTGTCCGGCCTTGCCACAGTGCGTGTTTCGGCCGCGGTCGCCGAACAGCGTGCCGGACGTGCCGGTCGTGAGGCGCCCGGTCGTGCCTGGCGTTGCTGGCCCGAATACGAACACCACACCCTGCCCGCCTACCCCGACCCGGAGATCCGCACCGCCGAATTGACCCGCCTCGCACTCGAATTGGTGTGCTGGGGCACCCCCGACGGTTCCGCCCTCGCCTGGTGGGACGCCCCACCCGAAGGCGCGCTCGCCGCCGCCCGCACCGTCCTGCACGCCCTCGGCGCCCTCGACGGCAACGACCACATCACCGCCCGCGGTCGCGCCATGGCCACCCTCGGCCTGCACCCCCGCCTGGCCCGCGCCCTCCTCGACGGCGCCGCCCACCTCGGCCCGAAACTCGCCGCCGAAATGGTCGCCTTGATGGACGACGGCACCCTCGCCCCCGGCACAGACGCCACCGCGGCCCTGCGCACCCTCCGCGCCGAACGCCCACCCCGCTGGAGCCGAGAGGTCGCCCGCCTCACCCGCCTCGTCGGCGAATCCGGTGGCTCGGCTGTGCCCGGTGAGAGCGCTTATGGCGCAATCGCGGTGAGTGGGGAGACCGGCGGTGCGGCGCTGTCCAGCGAGGAGAGCCGTGCTGCGGGGGTGCTCGAAGAAGGGGTGGCGTTGATGATCGCGTTGGCGCAGCCGGAGCGGTTGGCGCGGCGGCGGGGGAGCGGGTCGGGGACCTATTTGATGGCGGGTGGGACGGCGGTTTCGTTGCCCGCGGGGTCCGGGTCGGTGGCGGCGGAGTGGTTGGCTGTTGCCGTGGCGGATCGGGACCCGGGGCGGGCGGAGGGCCGAATTCGGCTGGCGGCCATCGCTTCTGAGGATCTCGCGCGGCAGGCGGCGCCGGGGCTGGTCAGCGTGCGGGAGGAGGTGCGGTGGGACGGCGGGGACGTGATCGCGCGGCGGGTCGAGCGGTTGGGTGCGATCGTGCTGTCGGAAAAGCCGCTGCGCGAACCGGATTCGGCGTTGGTTGGCGCGGCGTTGCGGGAGGGACTGCGCGCGGAAGGGCTCGGCCTGCTCCGCTGGTCCGACGACGCGCGCAACCTGCGTGATCGCCTCGCCTTCCTGCACCGCACACTCGGCGCCCCATGGCCCGATGTCGACGACACCACCCTCCTCGCCGACCTCGACTCCTGGCTCGGCCCCGAACTCACCACCGCCCGCCGCCGCGCCGACCTCGCCCGCATCGACGCGGGTACCGCCCTGCGCCGCCTCCTGCCCTGGCCCGAAGCCGCCCGCCTCGACGACCTCGCCCCCGAACGCCTCGAGGTCCCCTCGGGCAGCCGCGTCCGCGTCGACTACAGCGCCGACCAGCCGGTCCTCGCGGTGAAGGTCCAGGAGATCTTCGGCTGGACCACCCCGCCCACCCTCGCCGACGGCCGCGCCACCCTCCTCCTGCACCTGCTCTCCCCAGCCCAGCGCCCCGTAGCCGTCACCGCCGACCTGCCCTCCTTCTGGCAAACCGGCTGGCCCCAGGTCCGCGCCGACCTCCGCGGCCGCTACCCCAAACACGCCTGGCCCGAAGACCCCACCCGAACCCCCGCCCACCGAGGCACCGCCCGCCGCCTCCGCCCCACCTGACCACCCTCGAGACCGGCGCCTGTCCCACCTGCCCCTCGCCGGCCGCTCCGGCCCGGCGGCCACCCATCGAGCTGGACGCGTGATCACCACGCTCTGATGGCGGCATCGACCGAGAAGTGCGCGCCACCAGAGCGTGGTGACCTCGGTTCAGTGGGTGGGGGTGAGGTGGACGGCGAGGAGGTCCCCCGAGGTGGTGGGTTCGCAGGTGAAGCCCGCGGCGGCGCAGCGGTCGGTGAGGCGGGCGGGGCTGGGTTTCGGGGAGGTCGGGGTGTCGGTGGGGGTGCCGTAGCCGTAGCAGAGCCAGAGGCGGCCGGTGCGATCTTTCCGATCTCGCCCGCCACCAATCGGATTCGGCCTGCCGCGATCTCGTCGGCACACCGCTGCCCGGCTCGCGCCAGCGCGGTCGCCGAACGTTCCACGCCGACGATCCGCCCGTCGCCGAGCCGCTCCGCCATTCGCGCCAACGACGCGCCGTTACCGGGCCCTACTTCGAGGACACGCTCACCGGCCCGCACTCCCATGACATCGGCGAACCACTCGAACCGCGCATCATCAGTCATCTATCGCGCCCCTTTCTCCGCGTTCCGAGACCCGCCGGCCATGAACTGAACTGAGACCTGGTTCAGCCTTCCGGAGGAAAGGTTTCCGCAGGCCATCCATCCACCGGCCCGGACGGATCGTCGGCCAATCGCGCCGCGTGCCACTCGTCGACCCGAACCCCACGCTGCACGCCACCCAACCGGGCTTTCCCTTCGTAGTGGAATCCGTTGCGGCGAGCGGCGGCGGCCGAGGCGTGATTGCCGACCATCGCGCGCCACGTGATGCGTTGCAGACCGAGCCCTTCGGGAGCGAAGGCGAAATCACAGACCAGGGTGATGGTGCGTGACATCAGGCCTCGGCCTCGGTGTTCGGGGCTGAGCCAGAAACCGATCTCGCAGGCACCGGGACCTCGCGCGTGCAGACCGACCATGCCTTCGACCCGGCCGTCGGGTGCGGTGCGGATGGACCAGATCGGCTCGTTGGCGAGCCACCCTCCCGCCACGTTCCGGTCGAGGAACTCCTCGGCATCGGTGCGGCCGTAGGGCACGGGGACGGTGGTCCAGCGCCCTACGGCGGGGTCTTGGCAACACTCGACGATGCGGTCGATGTCGGCGGCGGTCGGTCGGATGAGCCACACGGTTCCGTCGGTGAGTGTGTGCTGGTACATCACCTCATCCTGGCAGCACCGGTGCCTAGTTCTCACGACATTTTCCGCGCGCGACGGCAAAACCGGTACACCCGTGCAACCAGCGTGAACCCACTCCGTAGGATCAGCGGCGATGGTTTCCCCGCTTCTCGCCGACCTGTTCGAATCGCATCGAGCACATCTCATTTCGGTGGCCTACCGGCTCACCGGAAGCGTCGGCGACGCCGAGGACGCGGTGCAGGAGAGCTGGCTGCGGATGGCCGGCGCCCACCAATCCGAGATCGAGGACCTGCGTGCCTGGCTCACCACCGTGGTGAGCCGGATCTGCCTCGACCACCTGCGCAGCGCGGCGGTGCGCCGGGAAACCTACGTGGGCCAGTGGCTGCCGGAGCCGATCGTCACCGGCCAGGCCCGTTCCGACGACCCGCTCGAGGTGGTCGTCCGCAATCAGGACAACCGGATGGCGGCGATGGTGGTGCTCGACGCGCTCACCCCGCAGCAGCGGGTGGCGCTGGTGCTGCACGACAGCCTCGCCGTCCCGTTCGACGAGATCGCCGACATCCTCGGCGTATCCCCCGATGCCGCACGGCAATTGGCGGTACGCGCCCGCAAGACCGTGGCCCGCACCCCACCCCCGGTGACCGACGACGCGCACGACGAGGCAGTGCAGCGTTTCCTGACCGCGCTGGCCACCGGCGATATCGCCGCGGTGGCCGCCACCCTGCATCCGGACGTGAATTTCATCGCCGACGCGGGCGGCACGGCACGCACGGCGCTCAATGTCGTCGAGGGTGCGGAGAAGGTGGCGCGGCTGGCGGTCGGCCTGTGGCGCAAACAGCTCGAGGAGCCGGCGCTGGAAATCGGTTTCGCCGCGGTGAACGGGCAATCGGGTCTGGTACTCACCGATCCGAACTCGCCGTTCGGCCGGGCGGTTCGGGTGCTCGCGTTCTCGGTGCGCGATGGGCTGGTCTGTGCGGCTTACGATTTCGCCAATGTGGCGAAGCTGTCGGGCGCCCGGCTGCGCACCTAGCCGGACCGGACCCGCGCGATCCGATCCGGCGCTGCGGTGTCTACGGGTAGGTGGACCCCCACTGGTGGTCGCCGGTGGACGATCCGAGGTTGTGATCCCCGGTGGAGGAGCCCATGTTGTTGTCCGGCGTGGCCGACCCGGTGAAGAAATCGACGATCGGGCTGGCTTCGAGTTGTTCGGAAATGAAGCGAAGTGCCGAACCGGCGACCTCCGACGCGGCCGGTTGCAGGATGAAGTCGAGCAGAGGTGAGGCCATGCGAGCCCCTTTCGATATGCCACCACGCTGTGGTGTGTGAGGTAGAACACGGCGAGGCTAGCTGAGGTTGAGTGATCGCACAATACCGCAGGTCACAGGCCAAAAACGTTTGTGAAACATAGGTGTTCGCTATCGCGCGGCAACGGCTGGGAAAGGTGGGATACGCTGCGGAGATGTCGTCTGTGCCGCCCACCGTCGCCCGCTTGCGCCCCTTCGGCTCGACCATTTTCGCCGAAATGACCGAACTGGCCGTGCGCCACGACGCGGTGAATCTCGGACAGGGATTCCCCGACACCGACGGTCCCGCAGGCATGCTGGAGGTGGCCCGCGCCGCCATCGCCGACGGGCACAACCAGTACCCGCCGGGCCGAGGGGTGCCCGCCCTGCGCCGCGCCGTCGCCGACGATCGCGCCCGCCGCTACGGCACCCGCTACGACCCCGACACCGAGGTCCTGGTCACCGTCGGCGCCACGGAAGCGATCAGCGCGACACTGCTCGGCCTGGTCGAACCCGGCGCGGAAGTGGTGCTCATCGAGCCCTACTACGACTCCTACGCCGCCGCGGTCGCCCTGGCGGGTGCGCAGCGACGGACCGCGCGACTGGTTCCCGACGGCGACCGCTTCGTCCTCGACCTCGACAGCCTGCGTTGCGCGATCACCGCGAAAACTCGCATGCTGGTGATCAATTCACCGCACAACCCCACCGGCTCGGTGCTCTCGCGCGACGAACTCACCGCGATCGCCGAGCTGGCGCGCGAACACGATCTGCTCGTGCTGGCCGACGAGGTGTACGAGCATCTCGTGTACGACGGCGTGGAGCACATCAGCATCTCGACGCTGCCGGGGATGCGTGAACGGACCGTCGTGGTGTCGAGTGCGGCGAAGACTTTCAATGTCACCGGCTGGAAGATCGGCTGGGCGTGCGCGCCCGCGCCGCTGCTGAACGCCGTGCTCACGGCGAAACAGTTCATGACCTTCGTCGGGGGCGGACCGTTCCAGCCCGCCGTCGCCCACGCGATCGACACCGAGCTGGACTGGGTGCACCGCATGCGTGACGGCCTCGCCGACAAGCGCCTTCGGCTCTCGGACGCGTTGCGCGACACCGGCTTCGCCGTGTCGTCCACCGCGGGCGGCTACTTCGTGTGCGCTGATGTGCGACCGCTCGGCATCGACGACGGGCTGACGTTGTGCCGGGAGATGCCCGCTCGGTTCGGCGTGGCCGCCGTACCGGTGAGCGCGTTCGTCGACCATCCCGGCGAATGGAAACACCTGGTGCGCTTCACCTTCAGTAAACGGGACGAAACCATCGACGAGGGCGCCCGCCGATTGCGGGCGGGAGTCGCGACACGCTGATCGGCGAGACCGCCGTCAATCTCGGGCGTGGCGGGCGGTCGGTGCGTGCCAGCCGTAATGCCTTGCGAGCAAACGGAATCCGACAGCGCCCGCGGCGGCGAGCAATCCTGTCCAGGTCTGGTAGATGTCCAGGTGCAGCAGCACGGCGGTGGTCGCGGCGCCGAACAGGGCCGGGATCGCGTAGAGATCCTGGTCGGGCCGCAGCACCAGGGGGACCTCGCCGCTGAGCACGTCGCGCAGCACACCGCCGCCGATGGCCGTCGTCATGCCGAGCAGGGCGGCGGTCGGCGCGCCGAGCCCGACCGAGTCGGCGATCACGGTGCCGGTGACACAGAACAGGCCGAGCCCGATCGCGTCGGCCACCTCGAGCGGGCCCTTGGTGAGCCGTGGCGAGGGCGCGATGAAGTACAGGATCAGCGCGGTCACGATGGACGCGGTCAGGAAGGTCAGGTCGGTGAACGCGGCGGGCGGGGTGCGTCCGATGAGCAGGTCGCGCACGATGCCGCCGCCGAGCGCCGTCGCGCAGCCGAGCACGACCATGCCGAACAGGTCGAGCCGCTTGCGCACCGCGACCAGCGCACCCGACGCGGCGAACGAGATCACTCCGAGCAGCTCGCCGCTGCGATGCACCACGGTGACCGCCTCGTCGAGCTGCGCCGCCAGCGCGCCCGCCATCACCACACCACTCACCACCCGCTCCTTTCCGCTGCAAGCAGGGTGGCACGGCGACCCTCGGCGACCGCACACCGCCCATGTGTCGCAGCGCACGCCCGCCGGCGCGCAGGGGCCGGTCGGTGCGCGCCTTACACCGGAGCGGGGCGGGTTCGGTCGGTGGCGAGGAGGATCGCGATGCTGCCCAGGGCGGTGCCCATCAGATAGCGCTGGATGCGCAACCACAGCGGGCGGGCGGTGAGGAAGGCGGCCAGGCCCGCGGCACCGAGCACGATCAGCGCGTTCACCGTGAGAGCCACCGTGATCTGGATCGCGCCGAGCGACAGGCTCTGCAACCACAGCGAACCCAGGGCCGGGTCGATGAACTGCGGGATCAGAGCCATGTACATGATCGCGATCTTGGGGTTGAGCAGGTTGGTGACCAAACCCATCGTGAACAGGCGTCGAGCCGGATCGGCTGGCAGCGCGGCGGGTGCGAACACCGAGACTCCACCGGGTCGGATCGCCTGCCACGCCAACCACAGCAGATAGGCGGCACCGGCGAGCTTGAGCGCGAGATACAGCCCGGGAACCACCGCGAACAACGCCGTGATCCCCACCGTCGCGGCCAGCAGATACACCCCGAACCCGGCCGCCACACCCGTGAGCGAGATCATGCCCGCCCTGCGCCCCTGCGCGACCGTCCGCGAGACCAGGTACATCATGTTCGGCCCCGGCGTGAGCACCATCCCGAGCGCCGCCGCCCCCACACCGAAAACCGCCGCCGTCTGAAGCATGAGTCGAGTCTGACCTGGTCAGGGAGGCGTGTCGCGGTCCAGTCGACGATCGCTGGACCGCTGTCGCCTCGCCGTCACCGGCCTCGACCGGAGATCGGCACCGCCTCGGTCACGAGCCTCAGGATGGTGGGTTCGCCGCCCGGCGCTCAAAAGCCGGCCGTCGCGACGCCGAACCCTGTCACCCCAGGTCCGTACAATCGATCGAGCTGCCGAACCTCCCCGGAACGGCTCATCAATCCCGACAAATCCCGGCCGAACGCAACCCCGCACAGGCGAGTCTTACGAGCCGTTCGGGGCCGCCCCTTCGATTCAGCGCTCGAAGCGCATGCGCGCAGCGCGAGTCTCGAGCGCTGAATCGAAGGGTTACAGGCCCCGAACCCGCGGCCCCGGCCGCAAAAAGATACGGAGTGCTGTGACAGACGGTCCTTTGATCGTGCAGAGCGACAAGACCCTGCTGCTCGAGGTCGACCACGAGCTGGCAGGCACCGCGCGTCAGGCCATCGCGCCGTTCGCGGAGCTCGAGCGTGCCCCCGAGCACGTGCACACCTACCGCATCACCCCGCTGGCGCTGTGGAATGCCCGCGCGGCCGGTCACGACGCCGAGCAGGTGGTCGACGCGCTGGTGAACTTCTCGCGCTACGCCGTGCCGCAGCCGCTGCTGGTCGACATCGTCGACACCATGGGCCGCTACGGCCGGTTGCAGCTGGTCAAGCACCCCGCGCACGGCCTGTGCCTGGTGAGCCTGGACCGCGCGGTGCTCGAGGAGGTGCTGCGGCACAAGAAGATCGCGCCCATGCTCGGTGCCCGCATCGACGACGACACCGTGATCGTGCACCCGTCCGAGCGCGGTCACATCAAGCAGATGCTGCTGAAGATCGGCTGGCCCGCCGAGGACCTGGCCGGGTACGTCGACGGCGAGGCGCACGACATCGGCCTCGACTACACCGAGGGCAAATGGCATCTGCGTGATTACCAGGAGATGGCCGCCGACTCGTTCTGGGCGGGCGGTTCGGGTGTGGTCGTGCTGCCGTGTGGTGCGGGCAAGACGATGGTCGGCGCTGCCGCGATGGCCAAGGCGAAGGCGACCACGCTGATTCTGGTGACCAATACCGTCGCGGGCAGGCAGTGGCGGCGTGAGCTGCTGGCGCGCACCACCCTCACCGAGGACGAGATCGGCGAGTACTCGGGTGAGCGCAAGGAGATCCGTCCGGTCACCATCGCGACCTACCAGGTCATCACCCGTAAATCGAAGGGTGAGTACAAGCACCTCGAGCTGTTCGACAGCCGCGACTGGGGTCTGGTGATCTATGACGAGGTGCATCTGCTGCCCGCCCCGGTCTTCCGGATGACGGCGGATCTGCAGTCGCGCCGCAGGCTCGGGCTCACCGCCACGCTGGTGCGCGAGGACGGCCGCGAGGGCGACGTGTTCTCGCTGATCGGCCCGAAACGCTACGACGCGCCGTGGAAGGACATCGAGGCACAGGGCTGGATCGCCCCCGCCGAGTGCATCGAGGTGCGCGTCACGCTCACCGACGCCGAACGCATGGCCTACGCCACGGCCGAACCGGAGGAGCGCTACAAACTGTGCTCCACCGCGCGCACCAAGATCCCGGTCGTCGAGTCCATTCTGGCCAGGCACGAGGGCGCACCCACCCTGGTGATCGGTGCCTACCTCGACCAGCTCGAGGAACTCGGCATCGATCTGAACGCTCCCGTCATCACCGGTGCGACGAAGAACCGTGAACGCGAGGCCCTCTTCGACGCCTTCCGCTCCGGTGAGATTCCCGTGCTCGTGGTGAGCAAGGTGGCGAACTTCTCCATCGACCTGCCGGAAGCCTCGGTGGCGGTGCAGGTTTCGGGCACCTTCGGTTCACGGCAGGAGGAGGCCCAGCGTCTCGGTAGACTGTTGCGGCCGAAACAGGATGGGGGACAGGCACATTTCTATTCGGTGGTCGCCCGCGACACCCTCGACGCCGAATATGCCGCGCACCGTCAGCGTTTCCTCGCCGAACAGGGGTATGCCTACCGCATCACCGATGCCGACGACCTGCTCGGGCCGGCCATCGGGGACAGCGGCGTGTAGCGCCGTTTCCCCGCTCAGCTGCCGGTAGCGTGCGGGTCGGAACCCCCGGCAGATAAGTGGAGGCAACACCTCCGCAACTTGTGCTAGGAAGGAAACGTGCGCCGCTTCGAATTCGAGGTCGACCGTGAGCATGCTCATGCGGTCAACGAGACCTTCACCGGATTACGCAGGATGCGGGTGCTCGCCCTGCTCGCCGCCGGGCTGGCCGTCGCGGCCACCGCCGCGTTCCTGTGGAGCGGGCAGGCCTGGGGGTATCTGCTGGCCTTCGTGTGTGCCCTCGCCGCTGTCATCGCCCTGTGGGTCGCGCTGTGGACACCGCACCGCTCCGATATCGAAAAGCTCTACCGCGACGGTGTTCTCGTGCCCGCCGTCGTCTGCGCGGCCGAACCGAACGGGATCATCCTGCTCGCCCTCGTCGACACCGCCGAAGCCACCGCGCCCGCGCGCGGCTGGGCGCTGGTCACCCGCAAGGTGCGCGCGCTGCCCGGCCACGAACCGACGCCGGGGGAGCGGGTGCCGTCGGTGGCGGTGCGCACCGACGGCGCACCCCGTCAGGTCGGCGAACGCTGGCAGCTGGTGACGGCCATGCCGATCGCCTGGGGTACCCGCGACCGCACGGTGATCGAGCGGGCCCGCGACACCATCTCCGACCTCGAATGGCGCCTGCTCGCCGACAATCTCGCCCTCGCCGCGCGGGTACGCCGCACCGCGACCAAGCGGTTGATGCTCGACCCGCAACACCTGCCGCCGGAACTGGCCTGAGCGCCGCTCGCCTGCGACGATACTCGGATCCGAGTCGGCGAGAATGGGGGTCCGCGGCATGCGATGGTCGGCAGGTTCGGTGGTGGTGTCGGCGCTCCTGGCACTGGGAATCCCGCCGGTAGCAGCGGATCCGGGCCTGGTCGGTGCGCCGGGGCTCGGCGATCCCTACTACCCGCTCGACGGCAACGGCGGCTACGACGTGAGCCATTACGACATCACCGTCGACTACGACCCGCCGACCCATCAGCTGCGCGGCACCGCGCGCATCGATGCGCGGGCGAATCAGCCGCTGGCGCAATTCAATCTGGACTATCGCGGTCCCGATGTGCTCATGGTGACCGTCAACGGCCAGCCCGCCGGGTTCGCGCGCGAAGGCGACCACGAACTCGTCGTCTCCCCACTGCTGCCGCTGCTGCCCGGACTGCCGATGCGGATCGTCATCGACTACGCGGGCGAGGTGGCCGACACCGAGGGCGAGGGGTGGACGTACGCGCCGAGCGGTGGCGCCTTCGCCATCGGCCAGCCGCACAGCGCGAGCAGCTGGTACCCGCTCAACGACACACCCTTGGACAAGGCGACTTTCACCTTGCACGCCACGGTGCCCGCCGAATGGGAAGTGATGTCGACCGGTGCGCGCACCCGCCACGAGGCGCGCGACGGCAAGCTGCACACCAGCTGGGAAACCCGCAGCCCCGTGCTCGGCTACCTCACCACCATCGCCGTCGACCACTTCACCTTCCTCGAACAGCGCCGTGCCGACGGCACACCGGTGCTGAGCGCGTTCGCCCCCGATGCCGACGACAATCGCGCCGACGAACAACGCCTCCCCGAGATCCTCGACTTCCTCGAAAACCTCTACGGTCCCTACCCGTTCGAGGTAGCCGGCGGCATCTACGTCGACGCCGAAGTCCCGTTCTCGCTCGAAACCCAGACCCGGCCCACCTACGCGCCGTGGGCCGATCTCGATACCGTGGTGCACGAGCTGGCACATCAGTGGTGGGGCGACACCATGTCGGTACGGCAGTGGTCCGATATCTGCCTCAACGAGTGCTTCGCCAGCTACACCGCCGACTACCTGTGGATCGAGCGCGTCGACGGTGTCGATGTGGATGCGAAGTACCGCGAGGACATCGCGAAATACCGGTGGGAGCAGGACTTCTGGACGTACCCGCTGGCGGACCCCGGCGCCGGTAGCGAGTTCACCTCGGTCTATTGGCGTGGCCCCCTTTTCCTGCACGCCCTGCGCAAACTGATCGGTGACGACGTGTTCTTCACGGCCGTCAAGGATTTCGTGACCTCCCACCGCGACGGCCATGCCTCGATGCCGGAATTCCGCGCGTTCGTCCAGAGCCGGACCTCGATACCACTGGGCGAGTTCCTGTCCGAATGGCTGGACGGTACGACCCCGCCGCGCGAAACATTCCTGTTCCCGGGCACATTGCGCCGATAGGGTCAGTCCTCCTCGAGGCGGGAGCGTGCCCGCTCGACCCATCGCTGCATTCGCTCGAATTGCGTTTTGGCCGAAGTCAATTCACCACGCGCGCGGTGCTCGGCGGTCCGCAGGAAATGCCGTTGCTGCTCGGCATGCTCGAGGTCGGCGCGCAACTGCTCGATCCGCTGCTCGACCTCGTCGAGTTCGGACTCGGCCTGCGCTGCGGCCTCTTCCGCTTCCTTGCGGGCGGATTCGGCCTCCGCCAGCCCGGACTCCGCGTCGTCGAGTTCTTGTTTCGCCTCGGCGCGCCGGGCCGCCTCGGCGTCCTCCGTCGACTTCTTGGGGCGAGCCTTCTTCGCCGGAGCCTTGCCCTTGCCGCCCGTGATCGCGACCAGCCCGGCCGGACCGAAACCGTCGTAGGTGACCGTCGCGGGCAGCACCCCGGCTCGCACCTGGTCGGCGACATCTGGGTCGGCCAGCGCGGCCGTGAGCGTCTGACCGACCTCGCGCAACACCTGCTCGCTCGCGGGTCGGTCGTGTTCGGCGGCCAGCTCACCGGCCCGCTTGGTCATGGCGTTCACTACCTGCTGACGTTGCGCACCGAGCGTGCGCAACTTGTCACCGGAGAGCTGACGTTGCGCCTACCGCAGCGCGTCGCCCAGATCCAGCAGCGCCGCGATCTCCTTCGGCGCGTGCCTGGCCAGCAGATTCACCGTCCACGCCGCGACCGTCGGCTTGCGCAGGGCACCGATGGCCTTGGCCAGCTCGCGATCGCCGTCGCCACGGGCCTGGGCCGCACGTTCGGTGCGTGTCGCGACGAAGTCGGCCGGGTCGAGACCGTACAGCTCGCCCGCGACATCGTCGATGGTCATCCTCCGATCGTATCCATGGGGGGAGCGGCGGAGGTGGGCGTTTGGGTATCGTCACCGGCGGTCATATCGGCTGAACCGTTCGGTGAGTGAGGTTTTGGAGTGTTTTTCCCAGGAAAGCGGCTGCTTGTCCGGCTCGTGTTCGCGCCAGTGGCGGCAGTCGCGCTGGTCGGGGCGGTAGCGGCGTGTTCGGGTGACAGCGAGGCGTCGTCGGCGCCTGCCGTCGGCTCGTGCGTCGAGGTCACCGACAACGCGGTCGACGCGATGAAGGCCACCGTCGGCGACTGCTCGTCGGCGAAGTCGAACTACCGCATCGCGCAGGTCGGCGCCGCGCCGCTGAACTGTACGGCCCAGAACGCCACCTTCAACGGCACGGTCGGCGAGACCAAGACCGGCCTGTGCCTGTCGCCCAACTTCGCCGAAGGTGCCTGCTATGCGGACGCGGGCACCCGACCGGTCGAGGCGGTGGACTGCGCCGCACCCGAAGCCACGTTCAAGGTGGTCAAGCGCATCGACGGCGAGACCGACGAGATGTTGTGTGGCATGGACGCGACGCTGTATCGCACGGTCCCGGACCCCAAGACGACGTTCTGCATGGCCAAGCCCTGACGGGTCAGTCCAGCAGAGCCACCGACGCGATGCGGTGGAGGGTGAAGTGGCGGGTGGCTCCGGTCACCGGGTCGACGGCGTCCAGTTGCCCGTTGCCGACCCGGACCGGTTCGACCACCCGCTGACTCGCCACGCCCTGGGCGTCGACGTAACCGATGTTCACCGGGCGACCCACCCGGGCGGCCAGCTGGAGCAGCGCCAGGGTGGCCTGGGTGCCCGTGCGGGTGCCGTCGGCACGGACCGACTGGGACGTGCGGGCACCCGCGGCGCGCTCGCCCGCGCGCAATTCGGTGACCAGCTGAGCGAGCTGATCGTCCGACGGCGGGTTGGGGCGGTAGGGCCTGCGGGCCAGCGGACGAACGGCGATACGGGCGCCACGCGGCCGCAGGTCGACGATGGCGCCGCCGGAATCCTCGCCCGCGGGCGTGAAGCCCGCCGCCCGCAACCGCTCGAGCAGTTCGCCGAGCGGCGCCTGCGCGATCGCGACCGTGGGGGCGATCGCGCGCAGCGCCAACGTCTCGGCGACGGGGGCCGACAGCACCTGAGCGAGCAGAGCCGGGTCGTCGCTGCGCAGGAACGATTGCGCCATCCCCGCGCGCAACTGCCCGTGCCGACGGGCCACGTCGTCGATGAGATAGGTCAGCGACTGGGGGACCGGGGTGCGGGAGTGGTTGGCGAACAGGGCGTGCAACTCGGCGGCGGTGAGTCCGGCATCGAGCGCGCGACGCACCGAGGCGTCCCCCACGCGATACACCGTCGCCGCACCCGCGGATTCCACATCGGCGACCAGTGCGATCCGGCTGCGCAATTCGGGCACGAGCGGGCCGGGGGCGATCACGGTGAGGTCGGCCTGCACGAGGACATGGTCGACGGGTTCCGGTAGGGCGGCGGCCATCTCGGCCTCGGCATCGGCCACGCTGGTCGGGCTGCCGTGCAGCAGGGCACGGGCGGCCGAATCGAGGGCCCCACGTCCGAGCAGACCGACGGTCGCCGCCTCGGCGAGCGTCGCGGTCACCACGTCGAGCCGGAAGTGCCTGCGCCGCCTCGGCATTCGCCAGGCGAGCAGTTTCCCGAGATCGGCGGGTGACACCTGGGTGCCGCTGGGGTATTCGGCGAGCAGGCCGAGAATCGCGTGCCGGTCGCGCACCGCGTGCGGGATCCGCAACTCGGCCGACAGCGCCGCGATCGGCTTGTCGGCGGCGTCGCGCAACCCGATCATCCACGGCATCCGGTCCAGCTCGAGCCACGCCTGGGCGAGCGTCACCCAGCGTGTCGCGGGCGGCGCGTCGAGCCAGGCGTCGGCGGCGGGTGTCGGTGCCCAGAAGTCGTCGGTGGAGTCCAGGTCGGGCGGCGGTTCGGGCAGACCCTTCTCGACGAGCTTCGCGGCGGCGAGCAGTTCGAGCAGCAGACCGGTGCGCTGCTCGTCGACGCCGGTCTGCTTGGCCAGCCTGCGCAGCTCGCGCACCCCGAGTCCACCGGCGCGCAGCGCGGGTGCGGGAAGTGTGCCGAGCGCGTCGAGCAGGTCGGCGCAGTCGCGCAGCAGCTCACCCACCTCACCCGCGCCGACGGCGTTCACCTCGGCGGGCGCGTGCTTGGTGAGTGCGGGTTTGGGCGGGGCGAGGGCATGCGGATCGGTGACGGGTTCGCCACGCAACACCTGCCCGACGGTGACCGGCAGTTCGACGGTCTCGTCATCGATCCAGCGCAGCAACCGCGCCGCGAGCAGCCGCCGCACCGGGCGGTCGGCGGGCGCGTCGGGCGCGGCGTCTCGCGTGCGCCCACGCGGACCGGTCGTCGCCAGTTTGTCCAGCAGCGCCCGCTCGGCGGGGCCGGCCGCGTTCAGTGCCGTGCGTACTTCCGGCTCGGTGAGCGCGTCCGGCAGCGCCGTCGTCGCCCCGAGCGGCCACGGGAGGGCCTCCACGGCACTCGGCGCCAGGTGCAGGCCGTCACCGGTCTCCCACACGAGCGCGCGGTCGAGCAACCGGGTGAGCGCGGCGGTGAACGCCGTCTTGGTGACCCGGTCCTTCAGTTGCGCGTGCAGCGCGGTCCGGGTGAGCGGGGTGTGCGCGGTGCCGATCTTGCGCGCGTCCTCGTCGGCCGCCAGTGCCTCGATGATCGCGAACTCGAGGGTGTCCAGGTCGTCGGCGGCACGCAGCACCGAGGCCCGCTGCTGAGCCCGCACCGCGAGCACCGACATCGACGCGGGCAGCGGCACCGCCAGATCGGGCCGCAACTGCAGCAGTTTCACCAGCTGGGCGTCGGTGCGCGCACCTAGCCAATCGGCGAGAGAGTCGGTCGCGATCATCGGATTCAGCGTACGTGTTCGATATGCCAGAATGAGCCCGTGGTCAACAAATCGAAGAAACCCTACGTCGACAACGGCTGGCCCGAGGTGGCCGACGGCGAGCACGCCGTCACCGAACTGTCGGCGACCCGCGCCGGTAATCTCTCGCCCTTCGGTGAGGACACCGAGTTTCCCCTTCCGGCCGCGACGCTGCCGTATGTGCACCCGCACACTGTTATCAATCGGGTGTAATTCGAACGGGAAAGACAAGAGCCCGCATCCTGGATAGAGGATGCGGGCTCTTGTTGTAAGGCGGATCAGGAGGGCAGCAGGCCCTTGTTCGCCTCGAAGAAGTCGATGACCGCCGGGTCCAGCTGAGTGCCCTTGGCGTTGTTGACGAAGTCGATGGCCGCCTGCGGCACGGCGACGCCCTGCTGCTGGGCGACGGTGAGGGCGCGATCGACGGCCTGGAACACTTCCTGGCTCGGATCCTGCACCTGCGGGACGCTGACCTCGGGGACCCAGCTCGGGGTCGAAGGCACGGCGCGCTCGGTCGGGCCGCTGCTCAGGCCGAGCTTGGCCGAGCAAGAGGGCCAAGCGCCCCAACCCTGGGAAGCGAGAACCTTTTCGGCGACCGCGATCTGCTGTTCGCGGGTGGCCTGGTTTGCGGTGGCGGCGTACTCCCCACCGCCGTGTGCGGCCCAGGTGGAGGGCGAGAACTGCAGCCCACCCTGGTAGCCGTTGCCGGTGTTGATACCCCAGTTGCCGCCGGCTTCACACTGTGCGAGGCGATCCCAGTCGGAGTCGGGGGCCGCGCTGGCGTTTCCGGCGAGGGCAGCGGCTGCGGTGCCGAAGATCGCGCCGGTGACGGCGACCTTGGCAGCAGTGCGCCCGGTGGAAGTCGGCTTGCGGTGGCGTCCACTCATATCGGGTTTCTTCCTCTCGTTCGCACCTGCATGTGGTCCGGACTGAGAGGTCTCCCGGTCCGCCCTCACCCCTTGATTCCAATCGGGGTCCGGTACCCGCGGGGTGAGGTTCGGTGCGGCGGGCCGGTGGTTCCGGGGGCCTGCCCCGGCTGAGAGAAACGGTACGACGGTCAGCGGGGAAAGTCACTATTTGGTAACCGGCGTGTGCGGGTGGGTATCAGGGTGGTCTCAGGGTTGTCCCGGAGGCGTCCGCGCAGGTAGTCGCGGCGCCGGGCGTGCGTGACCGTTGCACGCACAGTTCGTTACCCAGCCGTTATGTGACGAGGATCACACAAGAGATTGGGTATCGAACCCTCGGGATAACTGGTTCACCGTGCCCGGCGACCCGACCACAGGGCGAACACGATCGCGAGCAGGAAGCCCACCGGCGCGAGCATCGCGAGCAGATACAGCCACAGGCCCGGTTCGGCGTCGGAGACGATCGGCGTCACGAAGATGGCGACGACGGCGAGAATCCCGATGCCGAACAGCGCCACCGCCACTTGCAGCAGCCGATCACTGGAACGTCGCGCGGGCGGTTGAGGTGAGTTGGTCACGGGTGCACCGTAAAACTGATGTGCTCGCGGTATAGCCACCGGGGTAGACTCTGACCACATCGCGTCCTGCCTTGTTGTGGGGCGCGTTCTTTTCGCGACAAGCAGCAGGTAGTAACCCGGGCCACAAGGGTTCGGGTATCGAATGATGAACGGGTGAGCGCAGTGCCGACCGGCCGGGTGAAGTGGTACGACGTCGAAAAGGGCTTCGGCTTCCTTTCCCAAGACGAGGGCGAGGACGTCTACGTCCGTTCTTCCGCGCTGCCCGAAGGCGTCGAGGGCCTCAAGCCCGGCCAGCGGGTCGAATTCGGGATGGCCGCCGGTCGTCGCGGTCCGCAGGCGCTGAGCCTCAAGCTGCTCGAGGCGCCCCCGACCGTCGCCCGCGGTGAGCGTGGCGCGCAGCCCGCCCGTAAGGACGCGGGCCCGCGCAAGTCGCCCGACGAGCTGCACGGCCTGGTCGAGGACATGATCACCCTGCTCGAGACCAAGGTCCAGCCCGACCTGCGTCGCGGCAAGTACCCGGACCGCAAGATGTCCCAGCGCATCTCCGAAGTGGTCCGCGCGGTAGCCCGCGAACTGGACCACTGAGTTTTTGGAGCGCTGGCGCGCTCGAGTTCGCGGCCCCGCCGGTCCCGACGATCAGGCACCGTTGCTTGCTCCTTCGTCGCCTACGCAACGGCGCCTGATCGCCGGGACGGCCGCGAACCCCCCCAGCGCGGCGGGCCCACCACCCG
>NZ_JBFAKI010000028.1:0-28940 GCF_040655675.1 Nocardia sp. NPDC050378 | reverse complement strand
TGCGGACAGGACATATCGAAGTTCACAAGTCCCCCAAGGACATGGTTTCGCTGGAGACGAGCACGAGAGTCGGGACGGCCGCGAACCGCCGCTGCGCGGCGGACCCTCCTCGAGGTCGGGTCGTGTGAGGCCGGAAAGGCGGTGAACGTGAGTCATCGCAGGGCTCCGGCGCGGAAGGTGTGGCGGTAGGTGGTGGGGGAGACGCCGATGGTGGTGGCGAGGTGCTGGCGGAGGGAGGCGGCGGTGCCGAGGCCGGAGTCGGTGGCGACGCGGTCGATGGGGAGGTCGGTGACCTCGAGCAGGTGACGGGCCAGGTCGACGCGCTGGCGGGTGAGCCACTGGCCGGGCGGTAGCCCGGTTTCCTCGCGGAAGCGGCGGCAGAAGGTGCGCACACTCATCCGGGCGTGGGCGGCGAGTTCGGCGAGTGACAGGGGGCGGTCGAGGTGGGTGAGCGCCCAGGCGCGGGTATCGGCGGTGCTCGCGTTCCCCGATTCGGGCATCGGCCGATCGATGAACTGGGCCTGACCGCCCTCACGCCACGGTGGCACGATGCACAGCCGCGCCACCCGGTTGGCGACGGCGCTGCCGTGGTCGCTGCGCAGCAGGTGCAGGCACAGGTCGATGCCCGCCGCGCTGCCCGCGGCGGTGAGGATGCGCCCGTCGTCGACGAACAGCACGTCGGCGTCCATGCGCACCCGGGGGAACTCGCGGCGGAACCGTTCGGCCTGGTTCCAGTGAGTGGTCGCGGGTCTGCCATCGAGCAATCCGAGCGTGGCCAGCACGAAGGCCGAAGTACAGAAGCTGACCACCCGGGTCTGCGGGCGCCGCAACGCGTCGGCCACCTTCTCGGGTAGGCGATAGCTCGCGTGGTCGTCGCATTCGTTGAACGGCGGGATGACGACGATGTCGGCGTCGTCGAGCGCACTGCTGTCCCACTCCACCGCGATCGTGAAGTCGGCGTTCGTGCGTACCGGCGCGCCGTCGAGGCTGCAGGTGCGGATCTCGTAGAGCGGGCTGCCGTCCGCCGCGACCGCCGTCCCGAAGATGCGGGCCGGAATCCCTAGTTCGAAGGGATACACGCCGTCCAAGGCCAGAACCACCACGCGCTGCATGGCAAGATTCTTGCAGATATTGGCTCTCTTGCCACTCGTGGTCAGCGCCGCCTCTCGGCATCGTTGTCCCATCAGGCCGTTTCCCCCGAAACAGCCATGGAGACAAGGGAGATCAGCGATGCGGGCAATCGGACAGGACACCTTCGGCGGGCCGGAGGTTCTGCGGGTGATCGAGGTGGACAAGCCGTCGCCCGGCCCGGCGGAGGTGTTGATCCGGGTGCACGCGGCGGGTGTGAACCCCACCGACTCCTGGCATCGAGGCACCGGTGGGCTGGTCGAGGCCATCGCACCGCTGGGCTGGGACGTGTCCGGCGTCGTCGAGGAGGTCGGTCCTGGGGTGACCTTGTTCGCGCCCGGCGACGAAGTGTTCGGCATGCCGCGTCATCCGCATGCGGCCGGGACGTACGCCGAGTACGTCACCGCACCGGCCCGTCATCTGGCCCACAAGCCCGCGAACCTGAGTCATGTCGAGGCGGGGGCGCTGCCGCTGGTCGCGCTGACCGCTTGGCAGGCGCTGGTCGACACCGCCGACGTGCGGCCCGGTCAGCGTGTGCTGATCCATGCCGCGGCGGGCGGCGTGGGGCACGTGGCGGTCCAGATCGCCAAGGCGCGGGGCGCGTACGTGCTCGCCACCGCCCGCACCGACAATCACGACTTCGTGCGAGAACTGGGCGCCGACGAGGTGATCGACTACCGCACAACGGTTTTCGAGGAAGCTTTCCGTGATGTCGACGTGGTGGTCGACACCATCGGCGGCGAATACGGCCCGCGCTCGCTGCGCACGCTGCGGCCCGGTGGCATCGTCGTCTCGCTGGCCTCCCCCGCCGAGGCCGCGCTCGGCGAGGTCGCACGACCGCTCGGGCTGCGTGCGCGGTTCATGATCGTCGAGGCCGACCGCGCGGGGATGCTCGCCGTCGCCGACCTGGCCGCCACCGGTGGCCTGCGGGTGCACGTGGATACCGTCGTTCCGCTCGACCTGGTGAGCAAGGCCCACGAGGTCAGCGACAATCAGCGCACCCGAGGCAAGATCGTGCTGGCGGTCGCCGAGGACGCCGGCGCACAGGTCGATGGCCGGAGCGCCCCGGTCGGATGCTCCCGGTCGAACGGCGGGCAGGCAGCGCCCCGAGCTCAGAACTTGTAGCTGACGCCGGTCATCCGCTCGGACTCGTCCCAGAGCCTGCGCAGCAGCTCGGGGTCGCGGGAGATCCGGCTGGACGGGCAGGCCTCGACCGGGCCCTGTGACTGCATCAACCGGTTCGGACCCCAGTACACAGTGGGGTCGGCGGTCGGCTCGGTGGCGGCGAACAGCGTGGAATGGGCGGCCTTGGCGGGCGGATGTCCGATGATCTTGATGAACGGCTTACTCACCCGGTCGAGGACCGTTTCGGTGCGGGCGAACAGGTCGGTCGCCGACACGCCGGGGTGCACGGCGTAGGACTTCTGCTTCGCCCCCGCCTCGCCCAGGCGGCGCTGCAGTTCGCGGGCGAACATGAGGTTGGCCAGCTTCGCCTGGGCGTAGGCGAGATTGCGCTGGTAGCGACGGTTCTCGTAGTTCAGATCGTCGATCCAGAGCTTGGGGGTCTGCTTGTGGGCGATGCTGGCCAGGGTCACCACCCGGTCGCGGACGCGGTCGAGCAGCAGACCGGTGAGGGCGAAGTGACCCAGATGGTTCACCCCGAACTGGGTTTCGAACCCGTCGGCCGTCCGTGAGAACGGCACGTTCATCAGGCCCGCGTTGTTGACGAGCACATCGAATTCGCCCTGCTGCTCGGCGAACTCGCGCACGGAGGCCAGGTCGGCCAGGTCGAGGGCGGCCACCCGCACGTCGCCGGGGATGGCGGCGGCGATCGGTTCGGCCTTGGCCTTGTTGCGACAGGCCATGATCACGGTGGCGCCCTTGGCGGCCAGCACCTTCGTGGTCTCGGCGCCGAGGCCGCCGTTGGCGCCGGTGATCACGAAGGTGCGGCCGGTCTGGTCCGCGATGTCAGCTGGTTTCCATGCCATGCCCCGACCTTACTCTTGAGTAAGATCGATCGGAAGTGGTCAGCCGAGCAACCCGGCCAGCGTACGGGCACATGCGGGCCTGCGCAGCTTGGTCATGGCCTTCGCCTCGATCTGCCGGGCACGCTCCCGGGAGACCCCCAGCTGCGAACCCACTTCCTCCAGCGTGCGGGCCGCACCGCGATCGAGGCCGAAACGCAGCCGGATGACATCGGATTCACGCTCGGTGAGCCCGGCCAGGGCCGCCTCCACATACCCGCCGAGCATCCGCTCGGCGACCAGCTCGGCGGGCGAGGGTGCGGTGTCGGGCAGTACCGAGCCGAGTTCGGTGTCCTCCCCGAGCGGTGTCTGCAGCGACACCGGTTCCGCCTCGTGGCGCAGCGCCGCCGTCACCTGGGCGACGGTGAGTTCGGCCCGCTCCGCGATCTCCTCGGCGGTGACCGCCCGGCCGAACTCGTGGGTCAGCTCGCGACGTACGCGCACGACTTTGTGCAGCACATCGGCCACATTGGACGGCAGCCGGATGGTCCGCCCCTGGTCGGTGAGCGCGCGACCGATGGACTGGCGAATCCAGTAGGTGGCGTAGGTCGACAACTTGAGCCCGCGGCGGTGTTCGAACTTGTCCACCGCTCGCATAAGCCCGAGCGTGCCCTCCTGGATCAGGTCGAGCAGCGACATCCCGGTGTTGGTCGGGAAGCGCCGGGCGATGGACACCACCAGGCGCAGATTCGCCCGAACCATATGGTCTTTCGCGCGCTGACCGTCGATCACGCTGCGCTGCAACTCCTTCCGTCGTGCCGCGGAGAGCTCGACTCCCGCCGAGGCGTTCTCGTCGAGCTCCGTGCGGGCCTCGACACCAGCGGCTATGCGTGCGGCGAGGGCGTATTCCTGCTCGGCCGTCAGCAGGGGCGTGCGGCTGATGGCGGTGAGGTAGTCGCGGATGGGATCGGCGGTGACAGTCAAGGAGGGCTCCCGTTCGGCGAAGGAATGTCGCTCCCGGCGACGAACACAAATTTAGGACCAACATAAAAATATGTCAAGAACAATTTTAGGACGAGTTCGGTTACGCTGAGGGCATGACTACGCAGCAGGGGTTACGGGCCAGGAAGAAGCAGCAGACCAGGGAGCAGATCTCGCATCGGGCCACCGAGTTGTTCCTCGAACGCGGCTTCGACAAGGTGACGATCGCCGAGATCGCCGCGGCTGCCGACGTGGCGAAGATGACCGTCACCAACTACTTCCCCCGCAAGGAAGACCTGGCCCTGGATCTCGGCGCGGCCTACGTCGAACAACTCGCCGCGATCGTGCGTGAGCGCGCCCCCGGTCAGTCCGCACTGGCCGCCCTGCGCGGCGCCTACCTCGCCGCCGTGGCCGCCCAGGATCCCGTGATCGGCTTCAGCGGCGCGCCGTTCGCCAAGATGATCACCGACAGCCAGGCCCTCACCGCCCGGTTGCGGGAGTTCCACGACGAGCGGGAGGCGGCGCTGGCCCGCGCACTCGCCGAGGAGACCGCCGCCGCGCCCGACGACATCACCCCTCGGGTAGCCGCCGCACAACTGGCAGGCGTGCATCGCGTGTTGTTCGAGGAGATCCTGCGTCGTACCCTCGCGGGCGAGTCGGGTGACGAGATCGCCGCTGCCCTTGCCGATTACGCCGAAGTCGCCTTCGACGCGCTCGAACCGGGACTGGCGGGTTACGCCGTTCGCTGAGATATCTCCTCCGATTGCTGCCGTGTCACTGGGCTCTCGCCGGGCGCGGCAACGCCCATACTGGGGCCATGCCGGATGGTGTTGCTGTAGACGAGCCCGTCGCGCCGATGAGCAAAACCAAGATCAATCTCGTATTCGCCACGGTGGTGCTCGGCATGCTGATGGCCGCGCTCGACCAGACCATCGTGTCGGCCGCGCTGCCCTCGATCGTCGCCGATCTCGGCAGCGCGGGGCACATGGCCTGGGTGGTCACCGCGTACCTGCTCGCCGAGGCCGTCGCGACCGTGCTCGCGGGCAAACTCGGTGACCTGTTCGGCCGCAAACTGCTGTTCCAGATCAGCGGGATCATCTTCATCGCCGGTTCCGCGCTGGCGGGTATGGCCGGCGGCATGCCGATGCTGATCCTCGCGCGCGGCATCCAGGGCGTCGGTGCGGGCGGGCTGATGGTCACGTCGATGGCCTTGATCGCCGACACCATTCCGCTGCGCGAACGCGGCAAATATCAGGGCGCGCTCGGGGCGGTCTTCGGCATCACCACGGTCCTCGGTCCCACGCTCGGCGGGCTGTTCACCGACCACGCGAGCTGGCGGTGGTGTTTCTATGTGAATGTCCCGGTGGTGGTCGTGATGCTGGTGATGGCGGCGCGGACGCTGCCGAAACTCGCCGCCCGCACCCGGCCGGTGATCGACTACCTCGGCATCGGCCTGGTGGCCGTCGGTGTGTCGGCGCTGATCCTCGGCCTGGAATTCGGTGGCAACGAGTACCCGTGGGGTTCGTGGCAGATCATCGGGCTGTTCGTGCTCGCCGTCGTGCTGCTCGTCGCGTTCGTGCGGGTGGAGAACCGGGCGAAGGAGCCGATGCTGCCGATGCGGTTGTTCCGCAGCCGCGTGTTCACGGTGTCCTCGGTGCTCAGTTTCATCGTCGGTTTCGCCATGCTCGGCTCGATGACCTACCTGCCCGCCTACCTGCAATACGTCGACGGTGTGTCGGCGACGGTGTCGGGCGTGCGCACATTGCCGCTGGTCGTCGGCCTGTTCATCACCTCGATCTTCTCCGGCCAGGTGGTCGGCAAGACCGGCCGGTACCGGTATTTCCCGATCGTCGGCATGGCCGTGCTCGCCGTCGGCCTCGGTTTGATGTCGACGATGGACCGGCACACCAGCGTGTGGCTGGAATCGCTGTACATGCTGATTCTCGGCGCGGGCCTCGGGCTGGGCATGCAGGTGCTCACCATCGTCGTGCAGAACACCGTGCCCTACGCCGACCTCGGCACCGCGACCTCCGGTGTCACCTTCTTCCGCACCCTCGGCAGCGCGTTCGGCACGGCGGTGTTCGGCACGCTCTACAGCAACGAGAGCAGAACCGCCCTCGCCGAGGCGATGCGGGCGGCGCCCGGCGTCCCGCCCGAGGCGGTGGCGGATCCGAAACTGCTGCGTGAGCTGCCCGTCGAGCAGACCGCGCCGATCGTCGACGCCTACGCCCGCTCGATCGACCATGTCTTCGCCTGGGTGGTCCCCGTGGCGCTGCTCGGTTTCGTCGTCGCCTGGTTCCTGCCGCAGGTGCGGCTGCGCGACAGCGCGCGCCACGGTGCGGGCGATGTGGGGGAGGGGTTCTCGGTGCCGGACTCGCACGACCGGGTGGTGCAGCTGGAACGCTCGGTCGCCGCGACCGTCCGCAAGGCGCGGGCGAAGGGCCCGATCATTCCCGAACTCATCGCCGCCTCGGGCAGCCGGTTGAGTCCGGACACCGCGTGGGCGCTCGGGCAGGTGTACCTGTACGGCAAACAGGAGATGCCCGCCACCGTGTACGGCATCGCCTACCGGCACCGGCTCCCGGTCGAGGTGCTCGCCCCGGTCTTCCGGCAGGCGGCCGACGCGGGACTGCTGCACGCCGAGGCGGGTACTCTCACCCTCACCGACTCGGGTCGCACCGAGGTCGACACCTTGCGGGCCGGGTGGCGGCGCTGGCTGGGTGACCGCCTCGACGACTGGAACTGCGAGGACCCCACCGATCGGGCCTTGCTCGACGAGGCTCTGTCGAAGATCGCCGCGAAACTCCTGGACGAAGGCGCGGACGGCGGGGCCAAGGTCTATACCGGTTGACCACGCCTTGTCACCGATTACTCGTAGACGTATATTCGTAGACGAGTAAGGAGGCGGGCGTGGCGACGAAGCGCAAGGTGAACAATCTGCTGGCCCTGGCCGTGCTCTCGGTCATCGTGCAGCGCCCGATGCACCGCTACGAGATCGCCGCGACCCTGCGGGCGCAGGGCAAAGACCGTGACATGGACATCAAGTGGGGTTCGCTGTACACGGTTGTGCAGAACATGGCCAAGGCCGGTTTCCTCGAGGTCGTCGGCAGCGAGAAGGAGGGGGCGCGGCCCGAGCGGGTGATCTACCGGATCACCGATGCCGGCCGCGCCGAAATGGCCGACTGGACACGCGAACTCCTCGCCGAACCCGAACCCGAACACCACCGGTTCACCGCCGGTCTGTCGATCCTGGCGATCCTGCCGCCCGATGAGGTGATCGAGCTGCTCGGCACCCGCGTCGCCAGGCTCGAGGAAACCATCGCCCGCGTCAAGAGCGACCTCGGCGCGCTCACCCTGCCACGGCTGTTTCTCGTCGAGACCGAATACGGCCTGGCGATGCTGGAAGCCGAGGCACGCTGGGCACGCGCGCTGCGCGCGGAACTGGTGGCGGGCACGTTCGACGCGCTCGATCAATGGCGGCAGTGGCATGCCGACGGCATGCCTGCCGAGCGAGCCCCGGCGGAGAGGAGTGCGGACTAAACCACCATGCGAAGACCCCGAGCCCGGTGGCGTGCGGCAACACCCCACCGAGCCCGGAGAACCGTCCCGAAACCAGGCGCACCCGGCCTCGAGGCTGGCAACCACAGGATAGCTGGGTGACGTCGGAAGTCCCGATCTGGAGATCACCCATGTCCATTCATTCCGCCCTGATCATCGGCGGTGGCATCGCCGGACCCGTCGCCGCGACCGCCCTGCGTGCAGCGGGCATCGACGCCCACGTCTACGAGGCCTATTCCGGCCCGTCCGAGGGCATCGGCTCCGGGCTGGCGCTGGCGCCCAACGGCATCGCCGCCCTCGACATCCTCGGCGCCGGTGACCCGGTGCGCCGCATCGCCTCACCCGTGTCCGGGATGCGCCTGCGCGTCGGTGGCCGCATGCACGAGGTCCCCACACTGCCGGATCAACCGCCGCTGCAACTCGTCGACCGCGGCGAGCTGCACCGCACACTGCACGACCATGCCGTCGCCGCCGGGGTGCCGTTCACCTACGACAAACGCCTGATCGGTGTCGACGAACACGACGACGGCGTCACCGCGCACTTCGCCGACGGGTCGAGCGCGACCGCCGATATCCTCGTCGGCGCCGACGGAATCCGCTCCACTGTCCGGGGTTTGATCGATCCGTCCGCACCCGGTCCGCACTACACCGGCATGCTCGGCTTCGGGGCGCAGGTCGACTTCGACATCGACGTTCCCGACGACACCATGGTGTTCGCCTTCGGCGCCAAGGCCTACTACCTGTACTGGAAAGGGGCCGACGGCCGGATCGCATGGGGCGCGAATCTGCCGAGTAAGCAGTACCTTTCGTTCACCGAGGCCAGAGCGAAATCGCCCGAGCACTGGCTGCGGATCCTGCGCGACACCTACGCGCCCGACACGCCGGGTGGTGAATTCGCCCGCCGCACAACGGCCGACACCCTCGAGATCACCGGTGCGCTGCACATCATGCCGCCGGTGCCGCACTGGTATCGCGATCGGCTGGTGCTGGTTGGCGATTCGGTGCACGCGCCGTCGAACAGTTCCGGCCAGGGCGCGTCGCTGGCCATCGAGAGTGCCGTCCAACTGGCCCGCTGCCTCCGCGATATCGACTCGCCCACAGCGGCTTTCGCCGCTTACGAACGGTTGCGGCGGTCGCGGGTGGAAGGCATCACGGCTCGGGCCGCGAAGGTCAATCGCAGCAAGACGCCGGGTCCGGTCGCCCGCAAGGTGATGAACGCGGTCATGCCGCTCATGGTGCGGACGGTGATGAACCCGGAGAAGACGATGGGCGCCGAACGTCGCTACCGCATCGACTGGGATGAGCCGGTTCAGCGCGAAATCGCCTCGGCCACCTCCTGATTCATGCGCGGCGCCTCGGATTCAGCGCCGTGATGCTCGCAGCCGCAGGACGCGGGCGGACTCCTCGTCTGCGGGCAGGAACGCCTCGAGATGGAGCTCGGCGAGGGTGACATCGGTCGCGGTGGCGAACGAGGTGAGCGTGGTGATCAGGCGAAGGTCACCGTCGTCGGTGCGAAGATGCAGGGGGACGGCGAATCCCACGTGATCGGGCCCTGCGGCGACGGTCGGCAGATACCCCGACAGTTCGCCGATGAGCGCGTCGACGGCGGGGTCGGGAGTGTTGGCGGCCCGGGTGCGCAGCGAGTCGATGATGTGCCTGCCCCATTCGGGCAGGTTGCGCACTCGCGGCGCGACCCCGTCGGGGTGCAGCGCCAGCCGGAGCACGTTCATCGGCGCGCGCAGCAAGTGGTCGGCCACCCCCTCGGTGAACAGGTCGAACGCGGCGTTGGCCGTGACCAGTTCGCCGCGCGGGCGGGCGACCAGCGCCGGATACGGCAGGTGTCCGTCGAGAACAGCGGTGAGCGCTTCCCGTACCGGCGCCAACTCCGGTGCGGCCAGATCGCTTTCGGGATATACCGGGGCGAAACCGGCGGCCAGGAGCAGGTTGTTGCGATCACGCAGGGTCAGCTCGAGGGATTCGGCCAGCCGCACCACCATCGTGCGACCCGGCTGGGACCTGCCCTGTTCGAGGAAGCTCAGGTAGCGCTGGCTCGTCTCGGCGCGAATCGCCAGGTCGAGCTGGCTGACCCGGCGCAGGGTGCGCCAGTGCCGCAGTTGCGGGCCGAAGGCGGTGCTGGTCTGCGCGATCGTCATGGTGCGAGTCAACCGCGCGCGGGCACCCCACGCCATTCCCCGCAGGGAATCGCGCCGCGTCACCGCGTTCGACAGGGTTGTCGCCATGAGCATCAACGACATCGCCACCCGTTACGTAGCCCTCTGGAACGAAGCCGATCCAACCACCCGCCGCAAGATGATCGAGGACCTCTTCACGGTCGACGGCGCGCAGTACCTGGTCGACCCGCCCGCCGAGGCGCGAGCGGCCGCAGCCGATCTCGCGATACCGGCCCCGCCGCTCGCGGTGCACGGCTACGACGCACTCGACCGCCGGGTCACCCGCGCCTACGAGATGTTCCTGGCGGACGGCGAATTCGTCTTCGCCGCGGCAGGCCCCGCCATGGAACTGCCGGCCGGCACCGTCGGTGTCGCGTGGACGATGAACCGCCGCGACGACGGCACACCTCAGGGTGGTGGCTTCGACCTGCTCGCGCTCGATGCCGACGGCCGCGTCGTGTCCGATCACCAGTTCATCGAGGGTTCACGATGAATGCCTGCGCACACCAGGTATTCGCGGGTCGGCTGGTGAGCGGACCCGGCGTCAGGTCGGGCGAGGGCGGCGGACGAGCGCCCGCGCCACCAGTTCCAGCGCCACCGCCACCGCGCACGCCTCCGACAACATCAACCCGATCAGCACGAGCACCTGCACCGCACCGGCCTGCGCGGCCGACCCGCTGGTGAGCAGCACACCGATGAAGGCGCCGGGCAGCGTCACCAACCCGACCGTGCGGGCCTGATCGACGCCAGGGATGAGCGCGTCGGTGGCCGCGCCGGTGAGTACCATCCTGCGGGCAGGCCGGTCGGTGAATCCAAGGCTCAGTGCCGCCTCCACCTCACCCCACCGCTGCCCGATGGCGTCGAGTCCGCGCCGGGCAGCCAGCGACGTGGAGGTCATCGTGCCACCCAGCAAAATCCCGCCGATCGACACCAGAGTGACGCCGTGGATCGGCACCGCACCGCTGAGCAGGGTCGCGGGCATCACCGCCGCGATCCCGGTGGCCACGGCCAACCCGAGCCAGATCCCGGAGCGGCCCGCCTGCGCCCGCCGGACGGCGGTGAACACGGCCGCACCGAACATGACGAGCAGCACGAGCGCGGCCGACCACAGGTGCCGAAGCGCGGCCGCGAGGATCAGCGCGATCAGGCCCAGTTGCAGCACCGCACGGAACGCGGCCTTCGGCACGACGAACGGCGAACCGATTCCGGTGAACCGGTACACCAGTGCCGCCGCGACCACCATGGCCACGCAGAGCACGATCAATGCGACGCTGGGTTCCACCGTCATCAGCGAACTCCTTGCCAGATGTTCGGCACGCGTGGGCTACGGGCGGGTCGTACTGCGCGCGTGCAGGCGGGTGAACAGGGTGACGCTCAGTGTCAGCCAGAGCAGACCGACGATCCAGCCCGCCAGCACATCGGTGATCCAGTGCACCCCGAGATACACCCGCGACAGCCCGACCGCGATCGGGAAGGCCACCGCCACGCCGATGGCGGTCCGGCGCACCCAGACCCGGCGCACGCGCGGGACGAGCGCGATCGCCACCACCCCGACCACCGCCGCCGACCCGAGCGAATGTCCCGACGGATACGACAGACTCAGCTCGGTGACCAGCCGTGACTCCATCGGCGGACGATGCCGGTCGACGATCCGCTTGATGCCCCACACCAACGCGCCCGCGCCGAGCGAGGTGACACCGACCAGCGCGGCCACCGGCAGATCGCGCCGGGCGAGTAACCAGATCACCGTGACGAGGGCCAGTATCGTCATCGCCACGGTGCCGCCGAGGTCGGTGATCACCCGCGCCACCGTGGTCAGCGGTTCGCCGCGATGCGCGATCATCCAGTCGAGCACCCGCACATCCCACGGTGTGCCGTCCATATTGCCGACGACCACCCAGGTGAGCAGTCCGAACAGGGCGAGGGCGGTGGCGATGAGCGCGGCCGCGAGCGGTATCCGGTGGCCGAGCCCGGACCAGGCGACGCGGGGGGAGTGGTAGTCGATGGGCATGACTTCCAGATTGCCAGCCGGACGCTCAGGCCTCGAAGACCACCGCGTTCCCGGCCACGTCGCGGGTACCCGCCACCTTCTTGATCGCTTTCACGAGGTCGGCGACGCACTCCCAGGTGCGCGGCGGTTCGGCCTCGATATTGCCGATGGTGTACCAGGTGTCGGTGCCGCGGTAGCGGACCAGTCCTTTACCCGCGTCGTCGAGCATGACGTCGAGCTCGCCCGACACCGTCCCTTCCTCTTCGGTCATGACGGCGCATTCGGCGGTGATCTCGATGGGCTCGCTTATTTGAACTCTCCTTGGCGGAGGCAGTCGTCGACTGCGGTGCGCAACGCGGTGTGCTCGGCGGTATCAACGGTCAACGCGTACTTTATCTTGACCTTCACGTAGTGCTCGATATAGGCACACCGGAAGTTGCCCGGCGGCAGGTAGTTCGCGGGGTCCTGGTCGCCCTTGGACCGGTTGGCCGACGGGTCGGCGGCGACCAGGTTCATCGCGTCGTTGGCGATGCGGCGGCGGGTGTCCTCGTCGCGGTCGGCGGCACCCGAACGCCAGGCTTCGGCCAGGGCGACGATGTGTTCGGCGTCGACCTTCGACGGGTCGGTGATGAACTTGTAGGGGCCGAGCTGCCCGGTCTTCTTGTCGATGAAGCCGTAGCGGTCCTGCCAGCCGGCGCCCGACGGCACTGTCAGTTCACAGGTTTTGGGGTCGAGGGTGACTTTGCCGGTGGCGTCGCGCAGCATCATCACGTCGCGGCTGGTGCATTTGGTGTACGTGGCGAGGTCGCCGGTGAAGCCGTGTTCGGGCTTGTTGGTGTCCCAGTGCGGGAACTTCTCGCGGGTGTAGCCCGTCATCGGGCCTTCCTTGGCGACGACGAGGGTGGCGACCAGATCACCGATCTCCTTGCCCGACACCGTGGCCGCGCCCGCGGAGCCGGGGCCGGGCGCGGTCGGATTCACCTTGTCCAGCAGCGAATTCGCGACTGTCACCACCAGCGCGACAACCATCGCGGCGGCCAGTGCGAGCACCGCGCGCCCGACCGGTGAGCCGCTGATCGAGGACCACTTCATGCCCGTACCACCTGTGCCTTCGTCGAACTGCGAACCGGCACAACCTACGGGGCGGATACCGGTCCGTCGGTCATTGTCGCCTATGACATTCGGCACAGGCCAGGGCAAACGGTTTGCAGCTCAATAGCGTTCGCCTATCACGTACCCGCTCAGTCGGGGAGCGAACCGGATTCGGTGGGGATTCCGGTGTCCAGGAAGCGGATCAGCCGGGCGATGCGGGCGGCGTGATCCACGCAACGCTGGAACTGGCTGCCGAGCAAGGCCAGATCGATGGCGGCCGCGGTATCGATACCGGCTTCGGTTGCGGTGAGTACGGCGTTCAGCTGTTTGAACAGGTCCTCCATGGCGGCCGCATCCGAACCGTCGTCTTCGACGAATCGGCCCGTGGCGACCGAATCACTCACCCGGGCAACACATTCGGCCGCCAGTCCGCCCATCGCCACCAGTGCCTGGATCACCGGCGCCGGTGCGACGGCGTCGGGGTGAGCGCGATACACGTACTGTCCCGCGGCTTCCGTGCGCCGCCCGATGCGCGAGAGTTCACCGGCCACCTGGATGGCGGTGACCACGTGGCGCAGGTCGCGGGCGACCGGCGCCTGCAGGGCGAGTAGTGCCATGGTGCGTGACTCGCAGGCGGCGAACATCTGCTGTAGCCGCTCGTCGAGCGCGAAAACCTCGTAGGTGGCCGCCAAATCGGCGCCCGCCAGCGCCTCGGTGATCCGCTCGGTCGCGTCATGGGCCAGCCGCGACATGTGGGTGAGCTCGTTGGACAGCGCCAAGAGCTCGAGGGTGAACTGGGTCCGCACGCGCTGAATTGTTCCCCATCGCAGCGCGACTGTGAATCCATCGGCGCATGTTCGCGGCCGCGCATCCGGCCGCCGGTGTCACGCACCTGGAACGATGGAGATCATGATCGCCGCATTGACGACCAGATGGACCCTCCTCGTACCGATTCTCGCCGCGCTCGTACTCGCCGTCACGTGGGGGCGCGACATACCGGGCGTGGTAGTGGTGGTGGTCAGTGCCGTGCTGGTCGGGGCGGTGCTCTCGGCGGTTTATCACGCCGAGGTGGTGGCCCATCGGGTCGGCGAACCGTACGGTGCGCTGATCCTGGCGGTGGCGGTCACCGTGATCGAGGTGGCCCTGATCGTCACCATGATGATCTCCGGTGGTGACAAGGCGGCGTCGCTGGCACGCGACACGGTCTTCGCGGCGGTGATGATCACCTGCAACGGCATCGTCGGTCTCGTGCTGCTGGTGGGTGCGCTGCGGCGCCGGATAGCGGTGTTCAATCCGGAGGGCACCGGCGCGGCTCTGGCGACCGTGGCCACCTTGGCCACGCTGAGTCTGGTGCTGCCGACCTTCACCACGAGCAAGCCCGGCCCGGAGTTCTCGCCCGCGCAGCTCGCTTTCGCCGCGGTCGCCTCGCTGGCGCTCTACGGGCTGTTCGTGATGGTGCAGACCGTGCGTCACCCTGACGATTTCCTCCCGGTGGAGGCCAGCGGTGCGATCGACGAGGACGAGGGGATGCACGCGGAGCTTCCTTCGAACCGGATCGCCCTGACCAGCCTCGGCATGCTCGTGCTCGCCCTGGTCTGTGTCGTCGGCCTGGCGAAGGTGGTCTCGCCCGCGCTGGAATCGGGCATCGCCTCGGCGGGGCTGCCGCAGGCCGCGGTCGGTGTGGTGATCGCGATGCTCGTGTTGCTGCCCGAGACGCTGGCCGCGGTCAACTCCGCGCGCCGCAACCAAGTGCAGATCGGTCTGAACCTGGCGCTGGGGTCGGCGATGGCCAGCATCGGGCTCACCATTCCGGTGATCGCCATCGCCACGATCTGGCTCAGCGGACCGCTGGTCCTCGGCCTCGGCGCGACTCAGATGGTGCTGCTCGCGCTGACCGTCGTGGTCGGCACGCTGACCGTTGTGCCAGGTCGGGCCACTTTGCTGCAGGGCGGTGTGCACCTGGCGTTGTTCGCGGCTTTCGTGTTCCTCGCCGCAAGCCCGTAGGTGCGGTGTTACGGATCACAACCCGCGTGATCCTGTCATCGAAACAGCGGAAAAGCGACGAGGGTCACCCACCCGAAATTTTGTTGTGACGCAGAGTACCGGTTAGCTTGCTGGAGTTGGCACCGACGCCGAAGCCAGAGAGTGCGGTATGAATTTCACCCTGCCCCGCGCTTCGCAAGCGGGCCGGAGGCATTTCTGATGTCGACCGATCTGCATTCCGCGAAGACGGATTCCGCTACCCAAATCGTCCGCGAGAACTTCACCGCCACGGTGGTGTCGTCGCTGCGGACCTTCGGGCGTGCGGTCGACCTCGCGCAGGAGTCGGTCACCGGCACCGTCGCCGACGTGGCCCGCCGCCAGTTCCAATGGCGCGAGACCCTCGTGCAGGCCTGGCGCCTCATCACCGTCACCGCCATCCCGGCCGTGCTCATGGCGATCCCGTTCGGCGTGATCGTCTCGGTCCAGGTGGGCAACCTCATCCACAGCCTCGGCGCCGACTCCATGCTCGGCGCCACCGGCGGCCTCGGCGTCATCAAGCAGGGCGCCCCCATCGCGACCGGCTTTCTGCTCGGTGGTGCGGGCGCGGCGGCCATCGCGGCCGACCTGGGCGCCAGGACCATCCGCGAGGAGATCGACGCGCTCAACACCATGGGCATCAGCCCGGTGCACCGGCTGGTGATCCCGCGCATGATGGCGATGCTGATCGTCGCCCCGATGCTCAACGTGCTCATCATCTTCGTCGGCGTGCTCGCCGGGTACGCGGTGGCCGTCGGCGGTCAGGGCGTGACGCCCGGCAGCTACTGGTCCACCTTCGGTTCCTTCGCGACCGCGGGCGATGTGTGGGTGTCGCTGCTCAAGGCCCTGATCTTCGGGTTCCTCGTCGTCGTCATCTCTTGCCAGCGCGGCCTCGAGGCCAAAGGCGGCCCGCGCGGTGTAGCCGACGCGGTGAACGCGGCGGTGGTGCTCTCGGTGGTCTCGATCGCGATCGTGAACCTGCTGGCCACCCAGATCAGCGCCATGTTCCTGCCGACGAAGTTGGCGTGATGGCTGCCTCCTCCTATCTCCCCACCTCGCTGCACTGGCTGCGCACACCCGCGCGCCTGGGCAAACGGATCGTCGGCGCGGGCGAATCGCTCGGGTTCGTCGCCGTGTTCGTCTGGCAGGTGCTGTCCTCGGTGCCGCTCACGCTGCGTCGCTACCGCGACGAGACGCTGCGCGCGGTCACCGATATGACCTGGGGTCGCGGCTCGATCATCGTCGGCGGCGGCACCGTGCCGATGATGATCGTGCTCGGTCTGGTGATGGGCGCTTCCGTCGGCGTCGAGTCCTTCGCCTCCCTCGACATGCTCGGCATGGGTCCGGTCACCGGCGTCATCTCCGCTTACGCCACCACCCGTGAGCTGGCCCCCATCGCGGCCGCCATCGGCTTCGCCGCCCAGGCGGGCTGCCGGATCACCGCCGAGATCGGCTCGATGCGCATCTCGGAGGAGATCGACGCGATCGAGGCGCTCGGCCTGCGCTCGGTGCCCTTCGTGGTCACCACCCGTGTGATCGCCGGCGCCATCGCGATCGTGCCGACCTTCCTGATCGCGCTGATCCTGTCCTACGGCGCCTGCCGCGGCCTGCTCACCATGGTCTACGGGCAGTCGGCGGGCGTGTACGACCACTACTTCTTCCAGTTCATCTCCGGCTTCGACATGATCGCTGCGGTCATCAAGGTCGCCGTGTTCGGCACGGTCGTGATCCTGGTGCACAGCTACTTCGGGTTCTTCGCCACCGGCGGACCCGAGGGAGTGGGCATCGCCTCGGGTCGCGCGGTGCGGGCCAGCTCGGTGGCCATCGTCGCCATCGACATGGTGCTGTCGATCATGCTGTGGGGCTTCAACTCGGCGATCAGTTTTACGGGGTGAGCTAGTGCCGAATTACGGAATGCCCGGCGTCGCGGCGAATCGGCGCACCTCGCGCCTGACCGGTGTCGTCATCCTCGCGGTGATCGCCGTGGTCGCGCTCGGCTACGTCACCTACACGAACGTTCGCTCCGAGGAGGGGCTGCGGATCGCGCTGCGCACCGAGCACCTCGGTGACGGCATCGAATCCGGTAGCCAGGTCCGCGTCGACGGCGTCACCGTCGGCGAGGTCGCCGAGGTGACCCCCGGCGAGCGCGGCACCCAGCAGATCGCGCTGCTGCTCGACGAGAACCGTCTGCACGGCATCGACGACAGTCTGGCCATCGACTACGCGCCGACCAACCTGTTCGGCATCGCCGAGATCGAACTGCGGCGCGGTCCCGGCGGGGCCCCGCTGCGGGCAGGCTCGATCCTCGACCTGACCGGCCCGAACAACGCCCGGGTCTACGACGCGACCATGAGCGCGATTCTGCGCAGTCTCTCGCAGGTCGGCATGACCGTGACGAGCCCGCAGATGGCGACGGTGATCTCCCAGCTAGCCGCCGACTTCAAGGCCTTCACTCCGCTGGTCCAGGCGCTCATCACGGTGGCCAAGACCATCGCCGACAACCAGGACGTCGCGCCCTCGGAACTGTTCGGCAAGCTCGGTCCCGCCTTCGACGGCGGCGGCCAGTTCGCCGGCGCGACCATGCAGGTGATCGACCAGCTCAGCGAGATCAAGGTGACCCAGACCGACAAGGATCGCTACGACATCGGTGTCGGCGTGATCGGCGGCAGCCTGCTGCCCGCTCTGACCACCACCTTGAGCACGGCGGGCGGCCACCTCGCCGAGTCGACCGACATGCTCGCACCCATGCTGCTCGCACTGGCGCAGATGTCGCCGAATTCGCGCCACACCGGCGCCGAACTCACCGCGCTGCTGCAGAACCTGCGCGGCGCCATGCCCGACGGCCCGGACGGGCCCGTGCTCAACCTCGATGTCGAGCTCAGCGGTGTGCCGGCCATCGCGGTCCCGCTGTTCGGAAAGGGCGGTGCGTGATGAAGATTCGCGGTGTCGCACTGCGCCTCGGCGTGTTCACGCTGGTGATGGTCGCCGTGCTCGGTCTGGTCTTCACGCTCATCAAACGTCCCGTCTCCGGTGACACCAACGCCCACGACGTGCTGTTCACCGATGCCAACGGCCTCAAGGTCGGTAACGACGTGCGCATGTTCGGTGTGCAGGTGGGCAAGGTCGAGAAGATCTCGCTCGAGGGCGACAAGGCCAAGGTGCGCCTGACGGTCAAGACCGATACGCCGATCTACGACAACTCCAAGTTGGCCATCCGCTACCAGAACCTCACCGGCCAGCGCTATGTCGACCTGCAGCAGGCGCCCAACCCCGGCGCCCGCATCGCCGCGGGTGCCCGCATCGGCGCGCACATGACTGTCCCGTCCTTCGACGTGACCAGCCTGTTCAGCGGTCTGAAGCCGGTGCTCGCGACGCTGTCGCCCGAGGCGATCAACCAGTTCACCGCGAGCATGCTCGCCGTGATCGAGGGCGACGGCAGCGGCCTCGGCCCCGCGCTCACCGCCATCGATGAACTCGCCTCCTACGCCGAGAATCGCCAGCAGGTGATCTCCACGCTCATCCGCAACCTGTCGGATCTGGCCGACCGGCACGGCGGCCGGGTCGGCCACCTGCTGCCGCTGCTGGCCCGGCTCACCGACATCTTCGAGGCGATGCAGCGCAATATCGGCGGTGTCGCCGACTTCGCGATGAGCGCGCCCTCGGTGCTCGCACCGGTCGACCGACTGCTCGCCTCGCTCGGCCTGGTCGAAGGCGGCGGCGCCGATGTCGACGCGATGATCCGCGCCTTGTTCCCGAATCCGCAGGAGGCCGTGGAGGTTTTCGGCCGCCTGCCCGGTCTGCTTGCCACCGTCGACTCCTCGCTCTCGCGCGGTTTCACCGACTTCACACCGCACTGCAGCAACGGCGCCGCCGAGGTGCCCGCGCCGCTGCAGGTGCTGATCGCCGGACAGAAGGTCACCGTATGCAACCGCTGAAATTCTTCTCCGGTGATCGCCCGATCCTCGACGAAGCGGGCAAACGCGCCCGTGAGCTGCGGATGGGCATCATCGGCCTGACCGCCGTGGTGCTGTTCATCATCGCCGCGGGCGTGGTGTACGTGGTGCCGCTGGGCAAACACACCTACACCGCCGAACTCTCCGAGGCACAGTCGGTGCGCGAGGGCGACGACGTGCGCCTGGCCGGAATCTCGGTCGGCAGCGTCACCTCGCTGGAGCTGAAGCCCGACAAGGTTGTCATGCGGTTCACCGTGAACAACGATGTGTTCGTCGGCGATCAGACCTCCCTCGACGTCCGTATGCTCACCGTCGTCGGCGGCCACTACGTCGCGCTGTACCCCGCCGGTTCGGAGCCGCTGGGCGATGAGCCGATTCCCGCCGACCGGATCCGCCTGCCCTACAGCCTGATCGAGACCTTCCAGGACGCCACCGCACCGCTGGCCGCGGTCGACGGCGCGACGGTTCGCCAGAACCTGGCCGCCGCCAACACCGCGTTGCAGAACTCGCCGGAGGCGCTGCGCACCACCTTGGACACGGTCGGCAAGTACGTCGACATGCTCGATCGCCAGCGTTCGCAGGTGTCGAAGTCCATCGCGATCCTCGACGAGTACATCTCCATGTACGACGGCGCCAAGTCCGATCTCGGCAGGCTGATGGACAACGTCAACCTGCTCGAGGACGTGTTGCTGAGCAAGCAGGCCGAGGCGGCCGAGGCGGTCCGGCTGCTCGTGTCGGTGGTCAACCGCCTGGCCACCCTGGCTCCGGGCTGGGAGTCGACCCTGAAACCGCAGGCACAGGCGCTGGCCGACGCACTACCCCGGCTGCAGGAACTCACCGGCCGGTTCGAGCCGGTGATCGGGACGGTGCACGAATTGCAGACCAAGTTGTCGCAGCTGGTGACGCCCGAGGCCGGCGTGGTCGTCGACCAGTCGGACGCACGGGTGTGCGTGCCGCTGCCGGGGAAGGCGTGCTGATGCTGAAAAAGCTCCTCGGATCCCAGGCGTTCATGTCGATCGCCGGTGTCGCGGTGCTCGTCGCGCTCGTCACCGGCGGTTACTTCGTCGCCTTCGATCCGCTGAAGAAGACCGAATCCTATTGCGCGCTCATGCCCGACGCCGTCGGTTTGTACCCGGGCAACCACATCACCATGCGCGGTATCACCGTCGGTGAGGTGACCTCGGTCCGCAACGAAGGTCCCAAGGTGCGCGTCGATTTCGAGGTCGACGCCGAATACCCCGTCTACGCCGACGCTTCGGCGACCACCGTCGCGTATTCCGTTGCCGCCGACCGTAATCTGGCCGTGCTGGCCAGCGGCAAGGACACCCGCGAGTTCGAGGGTGGCTGCATCACCAAAACGCTGACCCCCAAGAGCATCACCGAAACGCTCACCGCCCTGGCGAGCCTGTCCGAGCAGCTCTCGGGCACCACCTCGGGCCAGCCGACCGCCCTGGTCGACGGCCTCGGCGCCCTGGACCGTGCCACGCAGGGCACCGGCCCCACGATCAACGAGCTCATCACCAAACTCGGTTCGGCGATGAACAAGCCGGATGCCGACATCGGCCATCTCGCAGGCCTTTTCGACGCCTTCGCGTCGGTGTCCAACCGTGTCGCCGCGAACTGGGGTGACCTGCAGTCCATGCTCACCCGGCTCGCGCCGCTGCTGAACATGGCCTCCGACGACTTGCTCGGCCCGGCCACCTCGCTGTTCGACGGGCTCGGCGAACTGCTGCCGATGCTCAACGACCTCACCACCATCCTCGGCGATCCGCTCATCGGCACCCTCGACGGCGCCGTCCCGCTGGTGAAGATGTTGCGCGCCAACGTCGGATCGCTGCGCGATGTGGTGCTGAAGCTGCCCGCCCTGACGTCGGCGTTCCAGTCCGCCGCGGGTGGCACCGCCATCACCTACGCCCCGCCGAAGGTCGCCTTGCCCACGGGCGAAGCCGACCAGGTGTGCGCCGCCCTCAACGCGGCGCTGCCGGGGCAATGCCCCGATCCGGCCCAGGGATTGACCGATGTGAACCTCGTGCAAGTCGTGCTCGGAATGGCAGGTGCCCGATGATCAGATCGCGAAAAAGGATGCGGCGCACCATGATCGCGCTGGTCATGGCCGCGGGACTGGCGGTCGGCGGCTGCGGTTTCGATCCCGCCGACGTGCCGGTGCCCGGTTCATCGGTCAGCGGTGACACCTACCGCGTCCACATCGAGTTCGCCAGCGCGCTGAACTTGCCGTCGAAGTCGAAGGTGATCGCCAACGGCGCCGAGATCGGCACCGTCACCGACGTGCGCGTAGTCCAGCCCGCCGACGCGCCCGCCGGCCGCGGTGGTTACGTCGTCGTCGAGGCCGACATCCTCGAGTCGGTCTCGCTGCCCGCTTCGACCATCGCCGAACTGCGCCAGGACACCATTCTCGGCGATATCCATGTCGCGCTGACCACGCCGAAGGACGGCTTCGGTCAGCTGCTGCGCGACGGCGGGACCATCCCCATCGAGCGAACCAAACCCCCTGTGCAGCTGGAAGACACGATGGCGACCATGGCGCTGTTCGTGCAGGGCGGCGCGATCGGTCAGCTGCAGGACATGATCGCCCGGGTGAACTCGGTGATGCCGCAGGATCCGCGTGAGACCGCCCGCATCTCGGCGGTGATGGGTGCCGATGCCGCCGACCTGGCCGCCAATCTCGACCAGGTGGATCTGCTCGTCAACGGGCTCGCCGCCAACGCCGAGATCATGCACAACATCGAAGGCGAACTCACCAATATCCTCACCCCCGAGGCGGTGCGCGCGCTGTCGGGCAACCAGGACTCCATCGCCAAGACGATGGTCATCTTCAACGCCCTCGGCCCGCTCGCACACTCCATGGGTTGGCTTGCGCCGCTGGCGAATTCGGGTGACGCGGCCGCGACCGCCTTCCTGCCGCTGCTGATCGGCGCCTCGCCCGACCTGCGCAACCCGACCAATATGGCCCTGCTCACCGACCTGTTGCGTGACAAGATCATTCCCTTCGCCGAGCGCGGCCCGAAGGTGAACATCACCGGCGTGCAGGTCTCCGAACAGGAGCAGCTGGACCAGATCGTGACCGCCCTGCGGATGATCGGAATGGTGCGATGAAGATCGGAGCACTCGCCTCGCTCAGCGGCATCGCCGCCATCACCGTGCTCGGCGCGACCTATCTGACCTTCGGGGTGGTGCGCGTCGACCCGCTGGCCGACTACACCGAGGCCTCCCTCGAGGTCGCCGATTCGGGCGGTCTCAGCGTCGGGTCGCCGATCCTGCTGACCGGCATCGAGATCGGTGAGGTCACCGCCGTCGACACCGACGCGCGCGGGGGAGTGCGCGTGGGTTTCCGCGTGGGTGCCGACCACAAGGTGCCGATGAGCAGCATCGTCACCATCGAGCACCTGTCCTCCCTCGGTGAGCCGTACGTGCAGTTCGTGCCGCCGAGCACCGACGGGCCGTACCTGACCGACGGGCAGCGGCTGGCGGGGGAGAACGTGCGAACCCCGATGTCGATTCCCGAGGTGGCGCGCCTGGTCACCAAGACCGTCGAACAACTCGACCCGACGGTGGTCGACTCGCTGGTCGGCACGCTCGGCACCGCCATGACCGGCACCGAGAACGTGATCCCTGAACTCGCCCGCGCCGGCGACCTGCTCGCGGCGGCCATCATGAGCCGCGCACCCGCCATCGCCGAACTGCAGAACAACTTCGAATACGTCTCCGGTGACATCGCCTGGGCCGGTCCGGCCACCTCCGCCGCCGCGCCCGCGTTCATCCGCCTGAGCCAGGTCATCGACCAGTTCGTCGAATCGGTCGGTCGCGCCACCGAGGGCGACCCCGAGATGTACCTGCGCGAGGGCGGGCTCGTCCCCGTCCTGAACGAGTTGGTCGCGAAGCTGAACGAGATCGGTCCCGAGCTGTCGGCCCTGCTGCCCGCGCTGCGTCCCCTCACCGAGGCGGTCACCGCCACCGGCCCCCAGCTGGATCTGAGCGCGCTCGTCTCCCAGGCGCTACACAACACCGACGCCGATTCGGTGAAGGTAAGGGTCGCGATCAAGTAAATTTTCGGCAACCGCTGTGTATAGGTATCGTCCCTGCACAGTGACAGTGGCCCGAACGCGGTCGGCCTTCGAGCAACTCTGCGGTAGCCTCCCTGAACGAGGGAGTCCAAGTCCGCGGCGAAGGCGGTGCGATGGCAGGCAGCAGCGAGGGCCCCGACGAGGAGCCCGCCAGCAGTACCCGGACGATCGCGATCGCGGCGGTGCTTGCCGCACTGCTCGCCCTGGTCGTCGCCGTCGGTTTGGTGCTGCGCGCGAATCAGGGCGACGACGACAACTCCGAGGTCGATCCGATGGGGTCGAACGGTCTGTCGGTGGACGGTCAGCAGGTCAGCGACACGGACCCGAACCCGCCGTGGCCTGCCAGGCGCGTGGGCGGCAATTGCTCGGCGGGCGGCATCGTCGCCCGCTGGCAGGTCGACGACGACGGCAACTGGCGCTGCACCGCGGGCGTCCCGGACACTCCCGCCCCCACCACCCGCGCCCTGCCACCACCCCCACCGCCGGAACCGGTCCCGGTGGAACTCCCACCGCCGCCACCCCCGGTCGAGGCTCCCCACGAGCCGCCGCCCCCGGCTTACGAACCGCCGGTCTACGACCCACCCCCGCCTCCTGAGCCGGTCCCGGCGCCCGCACCCGAGCCCATCCCGGTCCCCGAGCCCGCACCCCCGCCACCACCCCCACCACCGGCCATCCAGCTCCCGTTCCCCCTGCCCCCGATCCTGCTTCCCCCGGCAGCGGCGACTCTCGGCTGACCTGCGCGAGCGGCGGCGGGTCTGCCGCGTCCGCGGCCCGCAGTCCCCGAGACTGGTCAGTTATGGACCAGTTGGTGCTGATTCTGGTGATCCTGCTCGCCGCCGTGCTGGCTCAAGCACTCGGCGATCGCTTCGGACTCGCACCCTCGATCCTGATGACGGTGTTCGGCTGCCTGCTCGCCCTGATCCCGGCCGTGCCGAGCCTGAACATCCCGCCCGACCTCATCCTTCCGCTGGTCCTGCCACCCCTGCTCTACGCCGCCGCCCGGCGCACGTCCTGGCGTCAGTTCGCCGAACAGTGGCAGGTCATCGCCCTGCGCGCGGTCGGACTCGTCATCGTCACCGCCCTCGCGGTCGCGGTCGTCTTCCACGCCTGGAATCCGGCGGTCGCGGTGGCGGCGGGTGTGGTGCTCGGCGCGCTGGTCGCCCCACCCGACCCGGTCGCGGCCATGTCGATGGCGGGTCGGCTCGGGTTGCCCCGGCGCCTGATCGTCACCCTCGGCGGCGAGGGCCTGTTCAACGACGTCACGGCGATCGTCATCTACACGGTCGGTATCCAGGCGGTCGTCACCGGCGTGTTCTCGCCGTGGCACGCCCTCGGCGATTTCGCGCTCGCCGCGATCGCCGGTGCGTTGGTCGGGCTGCTGCTCGGCTGGCTCGGGAGCAAACTCACCCGCTACCTGACCGACGCGACCTCCCAGGTGGCACTGAGCCTGCTGCTGCCGTTCGCCGCGTACGGCATCGCCGAACACGTCGAGGGTTCGGCGGTCCTCGCGGTGCTGGTGTGCGCGTTGTACCTCACCGACGCGGTGACCGAGATCGGCGACCGCGACTACCGGCTGATCGCCGACTCGTGCTGGGACGTCGTCGAAATGCTCATCACCGGTTTCGCGTTCGCGCTGATCGGGCTGGAACTGCGGGTGGTCATCGAGGCCTCCGGCCACAACTGGCGCACCTTGGCCGGGGTGAGCGTCGCGGTGATCGCCGTGGTCGTGCTGTTGCGACTGGTCTGGCTGATGGGCATGTGGACGGTCACCCACCGCTGGCGCGATGTGGACGAGGCGTTCACCTGGCAGGAGGTGATCGTCACCTGGTGGGCGGGGATGCGCGGGGTCGCGACGGTCGCGCTCGCCCTCGCGGTTCCGTTCACCGTCGACTCCGGCGCCGAGTTCCCCGCCCGCTCGGAGATCCTGTTCGTCGCGTTCTCGGTCGTCCTGTTCACCCTGCTCGTGCAGGGCCCGACCCTGCCACTGGTCGTCCGCCTGACCGGCGTACACGCCGACACCCGTCAGGAGCGGGCCCTCGAACGGCAGCTCTGGGAGCGCGTGGTCGGCGCCGAACTCGCCGAGCTGAAGATGATCGCCGCCCGCGACGACCTACCCGACGACGTCTACGAGGACATCAAGGCCAGGCTGCGCCGCCTCTCCGCCAAAGCCGACCCGGAGGCCGCCGACGCCGACGCCAAGGCCGCCATGGACAAGGAACGCAAACGGGTCGCGCAGTTCGGAGCGGTCCGCGCGGCCGTGGTCGAGGCGGGCCGACGTGAGGCGCTGGCCGCCCGCCGCGACCCGGGCATGCCCGCCGACGTCGTCGACCGCGTCACCCGGCGCCTGGACCTCGGGCCGACCCGTTGACCCTCAGGCGTCGTGTTCACAGTGCTGGTTCACGAAAGCCCGGACGTACCCGGCGGATTGGCGCACATACATCCAGCTCCAGAACCCGAGCCCCGTCTGCGTCGGGCTGGCGACCATGGTGATCTCGCCGTCGAAACACCGGCCGACGATGTAGCGCGCCCGCGACACATGCGGCGTGAACGTGACGACGATGATGTGTCGCCAGCCGTAAATCGTTGCCCGTCTGACGATTTCGCGTGCCTCGCCGTCGGTGGTCCAGGGGTCGGGTACGAAACAGGCGACCCGGAAGGCGAATCGGCCCCCGCAGTACTTGTCCATCAGCGGATCGTCGGCACCGGTGGACTGCGAGATCAGCACCTCGGGCGCGTACCCGCGCTCGGCCAGTTCGATGCCCACGTCGAATCGTTCGTAGGGCGTTCCGCCCAGGACCACGATCACGTCGGCCCGTCGCAATGGGTCGAGTTGCGGGTACACGAACACCGGTAACCCGGCGACAGCGGCAGCGAGCACGGTGACGAGTGCGCCGACGAGCAACCATCCCGCACGTCGAAAGATCGACACCGCATCGACGATAGGCGAAATCAGCGTCTTCTCCCACCGCCCGTGAGCAGGCACACTGGTGCCCATGACCGACACCGCCGTAAGCCCCGAACACCTCGACGTCGTCATCGTCGGCGCCGGACTGTCCGGCATCGGGGCCGCCTACCGGCTGCAGACCGAGCATCCGCACCGCAGCTACGCCGTTCTCGAGGCCCGCGCCGATCTCGGTGGTACCTGGGACCTGTTCCGCTACCCCGGAATCCGGTCCGACTCGGATATGTTCACCCTCGGTTACCCGTTCAAGCCGTGGCGGGCCGCGCGTTCCATCGCCGACGGCGCCGCCATCCTCGACTACATCCGCGAGACGGCCGTGGAGAACGGCATCGACCGTCACATCCGTTTCGGGTCACGGGTGATCGGTGCCGACTGGTCGTCGGCGCGGGCCCGCTGGCAGCTGACCATCGCGCACGAGGGTCCCGACGGACCCGAGCTCAGCACGCTGACCTGCTCTTTCCTCTATGCCTGCGCGGGCTATTACGACTACCAGCAGCCGCACGACCCGCAGTTTCCCGGCCGCGCCGAGTTCGCGGGCACGATCGTGCACCCGCAGTTCTGGCCCGCCGAGCTCGACGTGCGCGACAAGCGTGTGGTGGTGATCGGCAGCGGCGCCACCGCCGTCACCCTCGTTCCCAATCTGGCCGCCGAGGCCGCGCACGTCACCATGCTGCAGCGCAGCCCCACCTGGATCAGCCCGGTTCCCGGCCGCGACAAGCAGGCCGACAAGATCCGCGGCCTGCTGCCCGCCGACTTGGCGCACCGCGTGATCCGCACCAAGAACATCCTGTTCAACATCGGTTTCTACCAGTACTGCCGCCGCCGTCCCGCCGCCGCGCGCAAACTCCTCACCGGTCTGGCCACGCGCATCCTCAAAGACGAGAACCTCGTCGCCCGGCATTTCACCCCCGACTACGACCCGTGGGACCAGCGCCTGTGCGCGGCCCCCGACGCCGACTTCTTCAAAGCGCTGAAGAAGGGCAAGGCCTCGGTGGTCACCGACCACATCGACAGCTTCGTCCCCGAGGGCGTCCGCCTCGCCTCGGGCCGGACGCTGCCCGCCGACATCATCGTCACCGCCACCGGCCTGCGGTTGCTCGCGTTCGGCGGCATCGCCCCCTCGGTCGACGGCAAACAGGTCGACCTTGCCGATCAATTCGTCTGGCAGGGCGCCATGCTCACCGGGCTGCCGAATTTCGCGATCTGCGTCGGCTACACCAACGCCTCTTGGACGCTGCGCGCCGACCTCACCTCCCGCCTGGTCTGCAAGGTGCTCACCCATCTCGATCGCACCGGCGCCCCCGCGGTGGTCCCCGAACCGGGCCGCAACCTGAAACAGCACCCGTTGCTCGACCTGAACGCCGGCTACATCCTGCGTTCGATCGCCGCGTTCCCAAGGCAGGGTGACCGTCATCCGTGGCGGGTCAGGCAGAACTACCTGCTCGACGCCTTGCTCACCCTGCGCACCGACCTCGGTAAGACCCTTCGCCCGGTGCACCGGGTCCGCGAATTCACCCACAACGGGTGAGGTGAACCGGGGACCTGGTTCCTACCGTTGGCCTATGCCGAAGTGGCATGTCCGTTGATCGACGGAAAGGCCGAGTGATGACCAACAGGAACCAACACGAAGTCCGCGACGGAATCGCGGCAGGCACCTCCATCGCCGCCGGGATCCTGCTGGCGGTCGTCGGTGTGCTGCAAATCTTGCAGGGAATCTCCGCCGTGGCCAACGACGATCTGATCGTCGTCGGGCCCGAGTACGCCTACCAGTTCGACCTCACCAGTTGGGGTTGGTGGCACATCGTCCTCGGCGCGATCGTGGTGATCGTCGCGATCGGCCTGATGGCGGGTCAGACGTGGGGCCGGGTGGCGGCCATGCTGATCGCCGCGCTGTCCATCGTGGCGAACTTCCTGTGGCTGCCGTATTACCCGTGGTGGTCGATCATCATCATCGTGCTGGACGTGGTCGTGATCTGGGCGATCGCGACCTGGCACCCGCGCGCCGTCTGACATCGGTGCCCGACGCCGCCCGGCTGTCTGCCGGGCGGCGTTGTCGTGTCAGCCCGAGGTCTCACCGACGGGGGAGTCGCCGAGCCTGCCGATCAGGTGCTGCGACAGCCTCTCGGCGAGCACCGCGAGCTCGGACTTCTGTGTTTCGTCGAGCCCGTCGAGCACCAATCTGCGGACCGCCACGAGATAGTCCGGCGTCGCCTCGACGACCTTGGCGAGCCCGCTCGGCGTGAGCGCGGCATCGACCCCGCGCCCCGTTGTCACGGCCACCCGCCGGACGAACCCCACCCGCTCGAGCTTGGAAACCACGTGGGAGACCCGCGAGATGGAACCGTGCCCACGCGCGGCCAGCATGCTGAGCCGCATCCGATGGCTCGGTGAATCCTGGAGCAGAGCCAGCACCCGGTACTCGAAGTGCGTCAACCCGAACTCGCGCTGCAATCGGGAGTCGAGCACGCTGGGGACCCGCATCGCGAGGGTGACCACAGCCCCCCACGCGCGACGTTCGACCGAGTCGAGATCGTCGGTCACCACGGCCCCTTTCACACAAATATTTGCTCAATGATTGCTAGTTGTTGGAAAACTGTATATCGACCCGTGGTCGGTGTCCACGCGAGACTGGCATGTCTCCCGGTGAGATAGATGTCTGTAGGGCAGCGTGCGCGGAGGACTGACAAGTTGCGGGACAATCGCCCTGCCCACGGCACGCCCGGTCGACCAGGCGATTTGACTTCGTCGTCGGGGCTGCGTAACTTAGTTCGAGTCAGAGCGACACGGACACCGACCCGGCCACGAGATGGCGGGGACACGAGGTAGGACGATGAGCGCCTGGCAGCCAAGTGGCCAGAACCCCGGATTTGCTTCGGTTGGTTCTCTGCGCTAGGTTGAAACAGTTGCCTTGCTGAAGCCCCTACGACATGTTGCGGGTGGATGGTTGTGCGTGTGTTCTTTGAGAACTCAATAGTGTGTCGATGAATGTCAGTGCCAATATTTTTATTGGTTCCAGCCTTCGCGTACCCCCCGGTCGTGG
>NZ_JBFAKI010000027.1:0-51648 GCF_040655675.1 Nocardia sp. NPDC050378 | reverse complement strand
GCGTCGTCGTAGTCGCCCGCATCGCCACCATCCCGCTCATCGCCGAGCGACTACGCGGAAACCGTCCCGGCTTGCGCGTACTCGTCGCCGGACTCCTCATCGCCGCCGTCGCCGCGGCGATCGTCAGTGTGAAGGCCGTGATCGGACACTGACCCGTCGTCGCGGGAACGTATCCAGCCGGAAGCCCACCGATCTACTGCCGAAGTGACGTCGGCCCGTGACCGTTCTATAGAGGAGGTTGTGAGCGGATCAACGGGATTTCCTGTCAGTCTTGACAGCTCCGTTCAGCCGCGGACAGTGCCGTGAGCCGGCAGATCCGCTCATACGCGTGCTGGCACGAGCCGCTATCCGGCGGGTAAAGTGAGTGCGCAGAGCCACTGGGCAGGGGCCGATCTGAGAGATTCGAGATGGCCACCACCAAACCCCGCCGACCGAAACGCGGCAGCGATGCCAGCCGGCTGCAGAGCCATGTTCGTGAACCGAGATGTCCCCGCTGCGAGGAATTGAATCGCCACGAGGCGACCGCGGTCGACGCTCCAGCTTCGATCACGACAGGCGATGCGCTGTCAGGTTGCGCCGCAAGTGAATTGGCAACTCCGAACGAGGTTGCGAGATACCTGCGAACCACCGTCGGAAAGCTCGCCAATGACCGGTGCGTCGGCGTTGGGCCTCCCTACGTAAAGTATGGCCGTCGAGTCCTGTATCCGTGGGACTCCTTACGGGCCTTCATAAAAGAGCGCACGATAGGCGGGCAGTAGCCGCCACTTACAGGCTACTCAGCAACCATTCAGCAATCACATTCCGGCTGTAGTGCGTGTCTGGATTTCCAACACTCTTCGCCGGATGTCATAGCCCGATAGCCGAAAGCCGAGCCCTATCGGACTGAAGTCGACGAGCGATGAAGGGAGCCGATAGAGCGTGTCGCAAATAGAGCTGGCTGCTGGAGTCCCCGGGAAGTTCAGCGAGCCGAAGTGGAATGCCGCGCGCCGACGTTTCCAGGTCCACTGCCTGATAGGCGAACCGTACGGCGAACCGTCAAAACTCCACGCCTCCGGAGAAACCAAGCCGAAGGCCCGCGCAAATCTCAAACTTCGCATCGCCGAATGGAAGCCAAGGGCCGAATCGCTCGGTGCGTACAGCTCGGATGTCACCGTCGAAGAATTGTGCCAGGTGTGGCTTCACCGCTATGAACGCGACCCTACGAAGCGCCCCCAGAACGCCAAACACTACCGACGGGAGATCTATCCCGCGACAAAGGGACACGGCGACAAGGACAAGATTACGATCTCGGGTTCGGTGCTGGGGAAGATGAAGGCGTTGGAGACCAGGCCATTCCATGTCCGGATTCACCTCGAGCAGATGAACGGGACCTCGTACAAGCAGAGCAGGCAGAAGTCGATCCTCCGCAACGCTTTTCAGCTATTGGTCGACGATGGGCTCCGCGACGACAATCCGGTGACCAGCGTGGCAGGAAACAAGGGCACCCGCACGAAGGGGACCAACAAGAGCGCGCGCGGAGGTACCACTTCCCACCCGTACTTTTCGGACGAACCCCGGCCATTCACTACTAGCGAGATGAATTCGTATTGGGAGGCGGAGCGTGATTACTTCCCTCGCCCCAACGCTAGCCGTTGGTTCGAACAGCGGTACATGGATTTCACGCTCCTGGCATATGAACTCGCTGCGCGTCCCAGCGAAGCGCTTGCTGTGCGGCTCGATGAGGACGTCGACTACGACCGGTGCGAGGTCACGGTCGCGGGAACCATCATCGATTCCGAGCTCCGCGTGCATCAGGTGAAGAGCGTCGTCGACCGATACAGCCTCATGGACGACGAGATCGTCTACCCCCGTGGCTGGCCAGACCATGCGGACGAGGATGTGGTGTGCATCGCGTATCGGCAGCCGTTCACCAAGACAGCGAAGTCGATGAGGACGATCAAAGTCGGGCCGGAATGCATGGCGATGTTGCGGCGCCGAAGGATCGGAGCGTCGCCGGGCCACCGACTGGTCATCCCGTCGCGAACCGGGAAAGTGGTGAGGTCGGAGCAGATGTCGTTGACGTGGAGCAAAATCGTGAAGGGAACCGGCCTGCAATGGTCCACCCCGCGAACACTGCGCTCCACGCGCGCGACCCGCGTCGCGGAAAAGTACGGCCTCCCCGCTGCTCGGCTGATCCTCGGGCATGAGGTGGATTCTCCTATCACGGCGCGGCACTACGTTCCTGACGAGCGTCAGGTTGTCGACTTGGCTGATGCGCGGTGAGGTCCGGGAAAGGGCCGAGCAATCGAATCACAGATGTAGACCATGAGATGCGGCAGTCCTTACTCCGCCGACCAAGGGTGCAGGTAGGCCTTTCTCAGTATATAGCGTTAGATGCGCATATCTATATTTCAACAAGGATTTCCGCCCGAGCGGAAGGGTTCGCGAGGGGCACGTCGGCGGCTCGGACACGACCGGCGGCTCTGTCAGTTAACAACAACTGGCCGGATCGGCGGCCGACCCGGTGCGCGCCCCTTCTTGCCGCACCATTCCGCGCAATCGTTGCTGGCGGGGGCCTCTCGCGGACTCACAGGGCCTCACCGCACGGCAGAGCCTGGCAAAATTTCGGCTTCCGCGGTCACTGACCGAACAATGCCCGAAGTGTTTCGCGCCACATCGACATCAGCGGTCGGCCGGTGTTGGATCGATGCACGGTTCGTTGCCAGGCATCGCCTCTCATGTACTACTCCAGCGAAACCCACGTCCATTGGGGGACCAGTGAACCTCGATCTCGACTGCCCCCAGTGTGGGCGCATCGACATGGTCCAGAGCGTGCCCGCCGCGATATCGGAGGGGACCCACTGTGGCTACAGCACAGGCGTCCACTCCGGTCTGGGAATCGGGGCGTCTGGTCTCGTCCCTGTTATCGGAACGTCCGTCCTCGAGTTCAGCCAAACGTCCTCGCTCGCCCGCAGTCTGGCGTGGCGGCCGGCACTGCCGACAAGTGGCGGACACCCCCTGCTCGCCTGTGTCCTCTCGTTGTTCTTCGTTCTGTCGTTCGCCCCGGGCAGCATCGCGATCTCGATGGAACCTCTCGACGGGGGCCCGATCCAGATTGCGGTTTCGCTGTTCGGGCTCTTTATCATTCCCATCCTGCTGTCCATTCCGTTGTTCGCCATGATGTCCGCGGCGATCAAACGAGGCCGGCGAGCGGCGAAAGTTGCTGCGGGAAGCCCACGCCCTTGCTATCTGGCAGCGGGCCTACTACTGCCATCGCTGCGGCACCGCCTTCTGGGCCCAGCCAACGCTCCCCGAGGTGCCGTACAGGACTCCTCTCGCGCCAGGAAATTTCCGGTGGTACGTATGGAACGCGGGCGGCTACGCCAAGCTCTGACCGCGGAAACCGGGCGCGGAACCGACATTGTTCGCTGAACTGGACCCCGTTGCGCCGTTTGGATCTGCAATCTCGCCGGGTTTCGAAGACGAGGGTTGAGCCCGCCGAACGGATTCGGGGATGGTGCGACGCGCCGCCCGTGTGATCGCCAGAAGATGCCGCACGTGTTTGTTGGTCACGCCGAGCAGATCGGCGATCTGATCTTCGGTCTCGCCCAGGTCTCTGATCGCTGCGACGGCTCGAGCCTGCTGATCACGCCACTGACTGACTTCTATCTCGTGCTCGGCCTCGATCTGTTCGATCTGCCTGCGCAATTCGTTGATCCGGTGATCGCGTGCCGCAAGGCAATCATCGATTGATCCTGCGGCCACGAGATAGGCCGTGGTTGCTTCGATGATATCGACCTCGCGACGTTGCGCTTGGTCGCGACGGACCTTCATCAGGTCACGGACTCGGTCCAAGTGTTGACGCACCTCGGGGGCCCGCCTGGAACGACGTGGCTTGCTTGTGGGCATCTCAGGCTCCTGAGATCGGCCCCGATCAGCGGCTCTTCCATTTTCAGGCTACGCCCGCTGAGGACCGGTTGCATGATCAGCCCCGAAGCGCTCGCTCCGTCACGCATTCGCGTCCAACCACATTGACATTCCGAGCTGAGCCAACGGAATAGCTTTGCGGCTCACCACTTTCCAGCGGGCCCCTGCGGGAGTTCGGCGGCAAGGAGCCGCTCATGACCGAAACCATAGTCACCGATTCAATCTCGCGACCATTCCGTGTGACCGGCGAGGGCCGTCGACCTCAACCGGCCACTGGGCTCCACTCATCCGGAGCATGTGCAGACCCTCGCCCCAGTAGATCGAGGAGCCCCGGCGATGACTGACCCCGAGCTACTGACGCGCTCCGACCTACCCGCCTCCCGAAAGGTCCCGCTCATGACGACTACGAATTCACCCGTTGCCTCACTCCCCCAGCAGGTTCGACGCGCTCCGCTGGATCGTCAGACAGGGGTTGTAACTACGGTCACCTCAGTGTTGGCCGGGGAGCAAAAGATCGCCATCGATGTGGTCGGGGCGGGAACCGGTGAGGCGAGGGTCGTCGCGCGGTGGGGGCGGACCGCGATGACGTTCACTTCTGCCGAGCAGGTGCAGCGGATGCTGGGTTTGTTCGGTTTGGCGCGTCAGGCGATGGTCGGCGTGTGCGAGCGAGTGCCTTTGCCGGTCGTGGAGGAACCAGTGTCGGATGTGGCCGTGCTCGCGGCGATCACGTGGACATATACCCCGTCCGGGGCGGCGTCGGTGGAACGGATGTACCACCTTGGCATGCGACGGACCATCAGCTACGTGGCGCTCACCGTCCGGCCCATCACCTTCCACATCCTCGACCGGGCCGGTCTCGACAGCGCGAGCAAAGCGCTGATTCGCGCTCACCAGCTCGCCGTCACGGTCTACCCCGAGGGTCATCGCTTCGCCGAAGATCCGAATTCGACCGCCTGGATGCGTACGAATCGTCGCCGGTTGAAGTCGGTCGGTGGTGGGTGGTCGCACCGCTGATCCGAGCGAACGTTGCCGAAGAGCCGCATGGTCGCTGACTCATCGATCCATGTGCGCGCAGCCCGCGCATCCATGCCTCGAACAGAGATGAGCCAACGTGTCATCTGCAGAGTCGCAACCGCGAATAGCTTTGCCACCCAACGAGATCACGACTGCAGCGGATTCCGCCGTATTGCTCCCGGCGGAGTCCGCCGGCCAACAGGACAACCCGTTCGCTGAGGACGATGTTGTGAGTGCTGCGCAAATCGTCGTGAGTTACCTCTGGAGCACCGAGTACGAGGAGTCCGACGGCGGCTCGCCGAGCTACATCATGCAGCAACTCCGCACTCTCGCACGCTGGCTCACGACCCGCGGTGGCTGATCGGCGAGCCGCCGACAGCACCATAGCCGCCCTCGATACGAGGGGTCCTTCCGTTGCACGCCAAGGCATTCCACTACGCCGCCACGGCTGCAGTGACTGCCTCTTAATGAAGGAGAATTTTGTGTCTTCGATGTCTTGTGTTCGTCATGCAGAACTGGGCGACTTGGTCGCGCTGTTGCGCCGGCAACAAGCCGCCAAGGTGGATTTGGTCGTGCCCGCCTCGGTATTGCGGGCGTCCGATGGATTGTTGGAGATCGCCGGTGCGGGGCCGGTGGTCGATGAGCACGGTGTGACGCTCGTCGACGGTACCTATCGTCCGACGGCGGCCGCGGATTCTCAGTTGGCGACGAAGCTGAAAATCCCGGTCGGGTATCTCAAATGGTTGCGTGAGCAGCAGCGCACCGACCTCTACGATCACAACGTCAACGGCCTGCTCCACGAGCCCGAGGAACCGGCCTCGCCCGACCAGCTCGAGGACCGGTCGTTTCTGTTGCGGTTGTTCTCCTCGGGCGCCGCAGGCGAACCAGGGGTGTTGCGGGCGTTCCTGTCGGATCGGTACGGGATCATCGACAACCTCGACGTGCTGACCGCGGTGCTCGACGGCATCACCGCCGCGGACTCCGATGTCGAGGTGCGTTCGTGTGATCTGACGGAGTCGTCGATGCACTGCAAGGTGTTCTCGCCGAAAGTCTCCGCGATCGCGCCGACCTTTCTGGCCAACTACCGCAACCCGTTCGCCAACCCCGAACTCGAGACCGAACGTCGCCGGGTCGCAGGCAATCTGGATCGGTGGCGAGGCGTCGCGGCGCGGACGGGGCAAGGTTACCGACGCGGTGCGGAGCCAGTGGTGTTCGCCGGTTTCCGGTTCTCCAATTCCGAGATCGGCCACCACGCGGTGACATTGAAGCCCGAGATCGTGGTGCAGGTGTGCGGGAACGGGCTCACACTTCCACTGTTCTCCTACACCAAGCGCCATCTGGGCGACAAGCTCGACATCGGGACCGTGGGTGCGTGGTCACAGGACACCTACCGCAAACGGTTGGCGGTCATCACCGCCGAAACTCGCGACAAGGTCGCCGAGTGGTTGTCTCCGGAGTTCCTCGCCGCACGGGTCGACGAGCTCGAAAACCACGCGGCCACGCCGGTGCGTCAACCGGACAAGACCATCGAGGTCGTCGCGAAGCGCTTGGGATTCAGTGAGGGTGAACGGGCGGGGATCTTGGCGCATTTCGTCGCCGCCGGTCAGCTCACCGCCGCAGGCATCGCCAACGCGGTCACCAGTTTCTCGCAGACGATCCCCGACGCCGACCGAGCCGACACTCTCGACGACCTCGCTCTGCAGGCGATGACCCTCGTCTAGCGACAGATCGACGAACCTTTCGTACCCGCACGCGGGCACGGTCCGTCAGTTGCCCATGCCCGCAACAATTCTCAGGAGGACCATCCACATGGCCGATTCGTTGACCCGTTCCGAGTTCGACCTGGCGGTTCATCTCGGGACCGCCGGGTCTGTGGGCGCGCTGAAATCCTCGACCATCGAGGCTTGGCGTGCGAACGACCCGAGCTGGAAGGGCAAGCACTGGGCTTACACCGAGCCGGACGACCGGGGCGCCCACCGACTGCACCCGATCAACATCTCCCCTCGCACCAAATCCACCGATTGACGGCCACTCCCCTACACCCATCACACGCCGGCACCGATGGCTCGAGCTTGTCAGGTGCCGCCCTTTCCCGAGGACAGGTGACACTTCTATGACGACTGATGTCGAACCCCTCCACTCCGACGATGCTCCAACCGATGCCACTCCCGCTGACGGGTCACCCGCCGGTGTGGAGCAGGGCGTCATCGACGTCGCCGCGCCCGCACCCAACGGTGGTATTCCGGGCGGTGCCGTGGCTGTGTTCAGGGATCCGCACGACCTCGTCATCGACAAAAACGTGCGAGAGACATTCAAGCTCGATGACTTCCCCGAGCTGGCCGACTCGATCGCCGAACACGGTGTGCTCACGCCGATCATCGCCTACGGCTACCCGGATTCGCCGACGGTCCAGGTCCGTGACGGGCAGTTGCGAACGCTCACCGCGATCGAGCTCGGTATCGCGCAGGTCCCGGTCTGGTTGATCCCACCCGATGACAACGTCGGCGACAAGGATGTCGAGATCTCGCGGATCCTGGAACAGATCACCGTCAACGACCGGCGGATCGCGCTCACCGACGGCGACCGTGCTGCGGGGATCGCGCTGGCCCTGGACCTCGGCGCCTCGGTCACCAGGGTAGGAAAAGCGTTGCAGACCAAACGCGAGCAGATCAAGCAGGCCGGGAAGGTCGGTTCCTCGGCCACCGCCCGCAAAGTCCTCGACGACGGCCAACTCGACATCGAGCAAGCCGCCGTCCTGGCCGAGTACGAGAACCTCGGCGACACCGAGGCGGTGAATCAATTGCTCGAAACGCGCCGCGGACAGTTCACCTATCAAGCACATTTGATCGCCAACGACCGCGCCGACCGCCGCGCCTACTTCGAAGCCGCTCTACCATGGGCCGAAGCCGGGTTCGAGGTGCTCGTCGACTACCCCGACGACACCGGGCCCGAGTCCCTCCTCGTCCATGTGAACGACCTGGTCGACGCGAATGGCGATCAGGTCGACGTCGATCGACTTGGCGCCGAGCACGGCTGGATCGTGTGGATCGAGCCCACGAGCGCACCGGTGATCGTCGAACATGACACCGGCGCCGTCGTCGACGAGACCACCGTCGATTGGGACACCGAAAACGATCCCGACCGCGAACCCGCTCCGGGTTTGCGCCATGCACGCGAGGTCACCCGCCACAGCGGTTGGGAGGCCGACTACTTCCTGCCGACGGACAGGCTCGACGACGCCGGTCTGCGTCTGCGCAGCCACCTCCCCGTCGACAGCGATCCCCTCTACGACGGAGCAGATCAAGAGACCGACGACGTCGCAGCCCGCGAGGAACTCGCGGCGCGACGAGCCGAAGCAGAGGCCGACGCTGCTGTGCGTCGCGAGCAGGAACGCCAGGCGACCCGCCGGGTGCGCGAACTGAACAAACAAGGTGTGGCCGCGATGGAAGTCCGTCGCGAGTTCCTCACCCGCCTGCTCGCCCGAAAGACCCCACCGCCAGAAGCGGCCAAGTTCGTCGCCGAAGCGCTGGTCGCCGAGCCGACTCTGCTCGATGAATACAACGCCTTCGAAACCGCGGCTGAGCTGCTCGGCGGCAAGGGGACCTGGCGGCGTGACCTGCTGCAGGTGGTCGAGGCTGCCAAACCGGCCCGCTGCCAGGTCATCGTGCTGGGGCTCGTCCTCGGCGCCCACGAGAAGCGAGTCGGTAAGGACTCCTGGCGCCACACCGACCCCAGCCTGGGACGCTACTTGCGTTTCCTCCAGCAGGTCGGCCACGAACTCGTTCCCGTCGAACTCGCCACCATCGGCGAACTCGACTCCGAACACATCGACATCGACACTCCCAACACCGAATCCGAGGCCGCGTGAGAGCCCGAATCAGAGCGGCGGTTCGGACCAGTAGCCGGTGTCACGTCCGTAGTTCGGTGTGGTGAACGCTTTCTCCCACACTGCATCCGGTGCGATCAACTCCCGCCAGGTGTCGACCTCCACATACATCACCCTCATCGAGTTCAGCGAACCGTGGTGGAGCGCCGGACCGTCAGTGCTGACCGCGTCCTCTGCGACCGCCACGGCGAAGTTGTGTTCGAGGGCAGACCGAACGGTGGCTTCCACGCACACGTTGGTCTGCAACCCCGCCACGATCAGCCGCTCGGCCCGCATATTTCGTAACAGCGGGGCGAGTTCGGTGTAGGTGAAGAAGCTGGGGCGGGTTTTGTCCAGCACCAGATCCCCCGCCTGCGGAGCGACTTCGTCCATGATCTCGGTTCGCCACCTGCTGTCCTCAGCAGCGAGCTCGGGCAGATTAATCGCACGGCGTCGGAAATGTTCGCCGGCACGTGGGTTCGCCGCCAGCAGTCCCGCCGAGCTGGGCACCGACCGTGAGTAGATCACCGGAATCCCGACTGTTCGTGCGGCCGCGAGCAACTGCGCGCATTCCTCGACCACCTGAGAGAGTCGCCAGATCGGCGGCCAGCCCAGCACATCGCGGACATCGTTGCGCAAATACGCGTTCTGCATATCGATCATCAGCAGCACCGTGCCGTGCGAACCCATCCTCGCCCCTTGCTCGACGGCGTGCGTCATGGCGCGGTGCACCGTGCGGCATCGGCCCAACCATCACCACGAACCCATCCTCCGCGAGGCTACCGCGCTGCCTGCCCACCGCATCGTCTCGTGAACCGTCGAAAGGAAATTCACCATGGGAACCGATCCACCGCCCGACGACGCCGTCACCGGTGTGGAGGATATCGGCCGCGACCCTGTCGGTGTGCGGGTCGACAGCGCCGGAAGTTTGATCGCGGCGCTACCGGCGTTGCTCGGCTTCGTGCCGCACCGTTCCCTCGTAGCGGCACTGGTCTCGAACGAGAACTCGCCCGGCGGCGAGGTCCAGCGGATGATTCGAGCGGTCGTGCGATTCGACATCGATGCGATCACCGAATCCGCGTCCGTTCAGGAGTCGGTAGAACTTCTGAAATCGGTGCACCAGAGCGAAGACATCACCTCCACGATGATCGTGGTCGTCGACGACCGGTCGACCGCGACCGAAACCGCGCAGCACGCGGTGCGGTTGCTTCGCGCAGCTGCTATCGACCTGACGCATGCGTGGCTGGTTCCTTCGATCACCGCCGAGGCCCGATACCGCGACCTGCTGAACATGACCAGACGGGGAGCGGTGCCCGATCCACGCACATCGCCTGTGACTTTCGCGCAGGTCCTACACGGAACTCAGATCTACGGCTCCCGCGAGGAACTGGCAGGACTGATCTCTCCCGATTCCGACCTGGCCGACCACGTGGGTGCGCGCCTCAGCGCTGCGGCCGAGTTCTATCGACAGTGCCTCGATGACGCGGTCCGGACCGACGATGTTCTGGCCCATCGCCGAACCCTGGTCAACTGGGTGCTCACCCAGATCGACCGGTCCACCGAAAGCATTCTGGCTGCAGCCGATTTGGCATCCCTGGTGGTAGTTCTGCGTGACGTGTTCGTCCGCGACATCGCGTTCGGACTCGCGGCGACCCCGTACGCCGCTGCCGCGGAACGGTTGTGGGTGCGGGTGGCCCGCGCGAGCCGCGGCAGCGATCGCGCCAACACGGCTGTCTTGTGCGGCTACAGCGCCTACTACCGCGGCGACACCGTCACCGCCGCGATCTTCCTCGACGCCGCCCTCAACGCCGACGCGTCACATCCGATGGCAGTGCTGCTGGACACCGCAGTACGCAACGGAATCCCCCCGGACCGAATCCGCGAGCTCGCCGTTCTTGGTTGCGAAATCGCCACAGAACTCGGACTCGACACCAAGCTCTCGTAACCATCGTCCGGCGCCGATCCACCCTCGCCTGCAACTGCCCACTTGCCCGCAAACAGTCTCATGGCCCAGCCGGGGCCGAGCTCAGCACCCGAGGAGATCAACCATGGCCGCAGACACAACTCTCACTGTTATCGGAAACCTCACCGCGCCACCGGAATTGCGGTACACCCCTGCCGGAACGCCCGTCGCGAACTTCACCGTAGCCTCCACACCGCGGAAGTTCGACCCGAACGTCAACGAATGGAAGGACGGCGAAGCGCTGTTCCTGCGCTGCGTCGCCTGGCGTGACCTCGCCGAGAACACGACCGAGAGCCTGACCAGAGGGTCCCGCGTGATCGTCAGCGGGCGACTCAAGCAGCATTCGTACACCACACGCGAGGGTGAGAAGCGTCAGGTGGTCGAACTCGAGGTGGACGAGGTCGGGCCGTCGTTGCGTTATGCCACGGCGACAGTCGTTCGCACCGGGCGGCGCGCCGACGGCGGCGCGGATAACGGGTTCGGGCACCGAGATACCGCTGCCCGAACCACCTCCACCGATGCTGTCGCTGCCGCGACCACGGAGGGGTCCGACCCGTGGGCTTCGGCTACGCCAGCGCGTGACAGCGGGGGGTGGAGCGAACCGGCGCTGGCCGGTGCGGGTGTCGACGCGGGTGGCTTCCAGGCACCGCCGCTCTGACGGACCGCGATCGCGAGCTTCATGTCGAGGCGAGGAGTTGGTAGGTCGGGGCCCCAGTCCGGGGCGGACCCAGCCGCTCGAGGGCTACCAGGCCAGCGTTCGCCGCGGCAACGTGCCCACGCCCGGCGCAAACGAATTCCCCGCGCCCTTCCCAGCCGGCCCCACCGGTTTGGCAGGTGCGCGCGGAAAATTCGCCCGCGCACGCCCCGGTGTGTTCCCGCTGCCGCGTCGCCCGCTGTCCTGGTGGGACGCCCTCGGCTGGGCCCACCCCGGCCCGGCACCCCTATTTCGCGAAAGGCGTTGCTGTTCCAGCGCGCCCGGGGGCCGTCCCCTTCTCACCCCTAGTCAGGAGCTCCGTCATGTCCGTTCCCGTCACAGACTCCTCCCCCAGGACCGAAATCACCGAAACCATCCGTACCTGTGTACCGGGACTCGAGTTCCACGAGCTCGCCCCGTCCTCCCACCGCATTGCCGTACCGGAGTTCGGATCGGGCTCCGACACCGCCACCGAAGCGACGGTGGACGTCCCCGTCCCAGGCACCCGCGCGTTCCTCGATGCGATTGCCGCAGTCGAGGTCCTGTTCACCACCGACCGGCGCGCCGCGACCGCCGCGTTCCGGCCCGCACTCGAGCTGGCGACCGACGCCGACTGGGACCTGCTCGACTTCATGGTCGAATGCTTCACCCTCTACCCGCGCGAGTCCGCGCTGCTGCGGTTGCGGGCACGATGGTCCGCCGGTGACGACCTCGAGCGCGAACGCCTGGTTCGGCTCGTGCCCGACACCGACCCGTGCTTGCATTCGCACGCCGACGACGCCATGGCCCACCTCCTCGAGACCCGCGCCAAAGCCAACCAGACCTCGGTCGGTGACGAATTCGCCAAGCTCCACGCCCAGCTCGCCGCAGCAGAGATGCCGCGTCAGTCGATCCGGGTCTGGCGTAACCCGCTGCCGCGCTTGACGATACCCGCCTCACGCCGTGTCGACGCCTCCCGTCTCACCCCGCACCAGATCCGGGCGCGCGTCGCCGCGCGCGGTAAGCGCCGCCACGCGCAACCGGAACCCGACGTGGTCACCGACTACATCACCGAAGCGTTGTTCGTCGACACCGAGATCGACCCACACACACGCCACGCTCGGCGCATCGCCGAACTCGTCGCCCGCGGCGTCCAGTTCACCGGCACCACCGCAGACGCGTCCCCCGCGCGGCGTCGCCACGCCGGTACCTCCAAATCTGCTGAACTCGCCAAGGCGATGTGGGACCACGACTACTGCGCCTTCGTCGCCGCCCAACACGACTACGACCGCGCTCTGGCCGGTGAACGGGTCAAGTCGCACGACGACTCGCTGGTATGGGCCGAGCGACGCACCCGATTGGGTGCCCGCTCAGACCGACGCGAGGGTTTCCTGTTCCAGGGCAACGGACTCGACGACTTCGAGACCGCGATGGAGAACGTGCGCGGGTGGCGGTGTGTGTCCTGCTTCATCGAACGCTGCCACACCGACCAACGTCCCATCCACGCCCGCGACGGAGTCCTGCGCTCCGATGACGGGCTGTGCGCTCACTGCCGTGCCGACAACGCCACCGGCCTGCCCGCACTCGCCGACGAGTTCACCGTCGAAGGCCTCGCCCGCACCTACTGCGACTACTTCGTCACCCACTACCGTTCCGCGGCATCGGCACTCATCCTCGAGGTCCGCCGCCGCGCACCGGAATGGCTCGTCCGGGTCCTCGACCAGTTCTTGATGTCGCATCCCGACCTGCCGGGTGCCCCCGCCTACGACGACGACGGCAACCTCGTGACCAACGAGCCCACTGCCGCGGCGACCTCCGTCGATTCCCCGCGCCGACGGACTCGTCCCAAGCTGCCGCCCGGGCAACACCCCGGCCGGTGCGAGGCGTGCACACGGTACGTGCCCGTCCACGACGACGGATTCTGCACCGAATGCCGAGTCCACCTCGGCCTGCACCAACCCGACAAGCGTCACCTCGTCCCCGCCTGACGAATCCTGCGGCTTCCGCAACCGGTTGGGGCATTGGTCATTCCGGTGCTCCCAACCGGTCCTCACCGAATCGAGGAGCTCACCGATGTTCCATCGTTCCCGCCACGCCTGGGTGCGTTGCTCGTTCATCCGACATCTCTCACGCCATCGTGCCGCGCCGGTGACGGTCACGGTCTACCTGTCCACCCACCCCCACTCGATGCTCCATGGCTACCGCCCCGGCGACACCATGGTCCTGGCCGACCGGTTTTTGCTCCACAAATCCGAGCCCCGCGCTGGCGACGACGCGCTTCTCGAGCGGATCTTCGACGCGCTCAACGATCATCCCCACCCCGCCGATGCCCAGCACAGCCGCCGCTGGTATCGACGAGGCAACCGGTCGTTATCAGTCGGCGACGTCGTCGCCGTCGAAGATCGCGACTACGCCTGTGCCGCGATCGGGTGGCGTCGTGTCCCCCACCACGCTGAGTACTGGCACCATGCTGAACACACCCAAGAGCATCCGCCAGCCGCGCTCGAGCAACAACCGCTGCCGCCCGTGGACCGGTCCCGCTCCTGGCACGTCGGTGTGCGTGCTGCGCGCGGGATTGCAGCGGTCGCGCAGAGTGGCGATCTATGTCGCACTGTGCGCGACCGCCACATCGCTTCAATGCTCGCTTTCCGCCTCACCCACCGCCCATGTGGCCACCCCTACGTGCAACTCACACCCCAAGCAGCTACTTTCCACCTTCCCTCCCCTTTACCTCCCTTTCTCCGCTTTTGAACGAGCAGACATCTGGCATCTCGGATACCGATCCGATAACGCCCGTGCCGACAAGTTGTCGATAGTTGTCCATCGTTGCCTTCAGTTGTCGAACCGATTTAATTACCGCTTGCGGCAGGGGAATTCGTCGGTGCTTCATTGAGGCATGGTTGCGACTATTCATCGAGTCGCCGCAGGAAACGGCTACCAATATTATCTGCGTCAAACCGCCGCCAACGACAGAACTGCTCGCGGGCGGTCGTCGCTGTCGCAGTACTACTCCGATCATGGTGAAGCACCCGGACGTTGGCACGGCACCGGACTGACCGCCCTCGGCCTCGTCGCTGGTGCGGAAGTGACCGAAGAGCAGATGAAGTCGCTGTTCGGGCAGGGCGTTCATCCGAACGCCGAGCAGATCAAGACCGAGGTCTACGCACGCCAGATCGCGCTGGGCGCCAACGACCGCGACGCCACCCGCGCGGCCGAGAAAGCAACCAAATTAGGCAACAAATTCTCCGTTTACAAGGTTCGTTCGGAGTATCGAACGCGCTGTTCCTCAGCCTACCGTGCGCACAATACAGAACGGAATATCGAGCCCACTGCCGCGATTCCCGACGACGAACGTGCACGCATTCGCACACACGTGGCGACCGAAATGTTCACCGACGAGTACGGTCGTGCACCTTTGAACGCACGAGAGTTGTCGGGGTGGGTCGCCAAGAACTCGCGCGTCAACCAGGCCGCGCTAGCAGGTCTCGAGATCACTTTCTCCCCGGTGAAGAGTGTGTCGGTGCTGTGGGCGTTGGCACCACCGGATATGGCGCGGCGGTTAGAGGCTGCCCACCAGCGCGCGATCCGTGATGCGTTGGCGTGGTTGGAGCGCAACGCCGTGTTCACCCGACTCGGCCGCAACGGCGTCCGCCACGTCGAGGTCGAGGGGATCGTCGCCGCTTGCTTTACCCATCGTGACAGCCGCGCAGGCGATCCCGACCTGCACACTCACGTCCTGGTCGCCAACAAGGTCCGCACCGTGGACGGGAAATGGCGCACGATCGACTCCCGGCTGTTGCATGAAGCGGCCGTCACGGTCTCAGAGATCTATGACTCCCGCCTCGAGCACTACCTCGAACTCGCCCTCGGTCTGCAGTTCGAAACCCGTCCCGATCGCGAGGTCCATCATGTCCCGATCCGCGAAGTCATCGGTGTCCCGGTGGAACTGATCCATGCCTGGTCGCAGCGAGGTACCGCGATCACTGCGCGCCTGGACCAACTCACCGCCGATTTCCAGGCGATCTTCGGCCGCGAACCCACCCCGGAAGAGGTCTACGGTCTGGCCGATCGGGCGACCTTGGATACCCGTCCGGCCAAACACCTTCCGCAATCGCATACCCAGCAACGGAAAAACTGGCTGGCCCAGGCCACCGCGGTGCTCGGTGGCCGTGAGCCGGTGGAGACGGTGGTGATGCACGCGGTGTCGGTGCCGCCGATACCGCGCCCGGACCCGGACACGGCATTTATCGCCGCGACAGCCGAGCGGGCGCTGGCCGCTGTATCGGAGAGGCGTTCGACGTGGCGGCCGTTCAATCTGCGGGCCGAGGTCGAACGCCAGCTTCGCGGGCGGATCAGCCCGGTCGACTGGGGCTGGGTTCCCGACGACGTCGTCGTCGCCGCGCTCTCGCCGCGGTCTACGGTCGCGCGTGGTGATCCCGACCTCACCGAGGAACCGGTGCTGCGGGCGGTGCCGGCCTGGTTGCGCCGCCGTGACGGCACCCCGGTTCACGTTCGTCCGAACTCCCAGATCTACACCACCGAAACCACTCTCGACGTCGAAGCCGCGCTCATCGAACTCTCGATCGAGCCCGGCGCCCGCACCCTGGACCCCGAGTTGCTGGGCCGCGCGGTCACCGACTACAACACCACCCATCCCGATCGGCCGCTCAACGCCGGCCAAGTCGGTGTCATCTCGTCCTTCGCCACGTCCGGGTTGCGGGTGCATACGGCCAACGCTCCGGCCGGGACCGGCAAGACCACCGCGATGCAAGTCCTCACCAGCGCATGGCATTCCAGCGGCGGCACCGTCCTCGGGATGGCGCCCACCGCCGCGGCGGCCGCGGTGCTCGGGGAGTCGATCGGCACCCGCGCCGAGACCGTCGACAAGCTCCTCGACGTCATCAACCGCCACACCGTCCACCCGGATTCGCCCACGATCGTGCGGGATCATCCGCCGTCGTTGCCGCAATGGGTCCTCGATATCGACGACGCGACGTTGGTGATCGTCGACGAACACGTCAAACTCGGCAACACCAAACGCCTGCAGCTGCTGCGGTTCCTGTCCCGACGCGGGGCCACCGTGCGCTGCATCGGCGACGACCGGCAATTGCCCGCGATCGATGCCGGTGGCGCCGACGTCGACATGAGCGCCGCCTCCCCCGAACAAACCGTGACGCTGTCGCACGTCGTCCGGTTCGCCTCCACCGGGGAAGCAACGGCGTCGATCGGGCTGCGTGAGGGCGACCCGGCCGCGTTGGCGTGGTATCTGGACAACGGCCGTATCCACGCCGGGCACACCGGATCGGTCTACGAGGACACCTACACCGCGTGGGCCGCTGACAACCTCGCCGGTCGCGACGCGGTCATGTTGGCACCGACCCACGAGGTCGTGACCGCGCTCAACGCACGCGCCCGCGCCGACAGACTCCGCAGGAGCGGCACGAAACCGGAGGCGGAAGTGGTCCTCGCCGACGGTCTTTGCGGCTCGGTCGGTGACACCGTGCGCACCCGACGCAACAACCCGAAGCTCCGTTTCGGCCAGACGGATTGGGTTCGCAACGGCTACTCCTGGACCATCACCGGCGTCCACGAGGACGGTTCGCTGACGGTGTCGCATCGACGCGGCGGCACCGACACCCACACAACTGTCCGGCTTCCGGCCGAGTACGTGCGCGTCCACGTGCATCTCGGGTACGCCGCGACGATCGATTCCGCGCAGGGAATCACCGCCGATGCCTGCCATGTCGCGTTGTCCGGGCGCGAATCCCGCCAACAGTTCTACGTCGCGATGACCCGCGGGATCCACGCCAACCACGCCTACGTCGTCACCGCGCTCGATGGCGCCGAAGGCTCGATCTACACCGAACCCGCCGTCTACCCACGCACCGCGGTGGAAGTTCTGCAACGCGTCCTGGCGCGCGACGGGGCACAGAAATCCGCGCACACACAACTTCGTGACGCCCTCGACCCCGCGTTGCGCATCGGGCGGGCGGTCGATATCTACCTCGACACCCTCGGCCTGGCCGCCGAACACGCCCTCGGCAGCGACCGTCTCACCGAACTAGACCACGCCGCCGACACCATCCACCCCGACCTGACCGACAGCCCCGCCTACCCGGTCCTGCGTCAACACCTGGCCCTGATCGCCCTCACCGGCGCCGACCCCGTCGCCGCGCTCCGCGCCGCCGCGAGCGAACGGGAACTCGACACCGCCGATGACCCGGCCGCGGTGCTGGACTGGCGACTGGACCCGTCCGGTGCCCATTCCGCCGGCACCGGACCATTGGCCTGGACGCCTGGACTACCCGACGGTGTCACCGATCAGGGCCTCGCCGAACCTGTTCGGGCCCGTGAACGGATCGTGGCCGCGCTTGCCGACCAAATCCGTGACACCGTACGAGGTTGGACGCCGGGCACCGCACCCGCGTGGGCGCGTCCCCTGCTGGGAACCGATCCCGCGTTGTTGGGTGAGCTCGCGGTGTGGCGGGCCGGGCTCGGTGTCCCCGACACCGACATCCGGCCCACCGGAGCGGACCGCTACACCGCCCTCGAACGCCTGCACCAGAAGCGTCTGCAACAACGCGTCATCGCCGCCTACGGTGACCCCGCGCAGCCACACAACCGGTGGGCCGACGTCGTCGACACCATCGACTCCCGAATCAGCACCGACACCTTGTGGCCGGTCGTTGCCGACAAAATCGACCTCGCCGACCGCGCCGGACTCGACGTCACCACCCTGCTCACCGACGCCGCCGCACAGCGACCCTTGCCCGATGAGATGCCCGCCGCGGCACTGTGGGCGCGCCTGGAACTGGAACCCTCAGCCCTCGACACCGCCGGCACCGACCCCCTGCGACCCGACTGGCTGCCCGACCTCGAAGCCGTCCTGGGCACCGACATGGCCGAACAACTCACCACCGAACCCGCATGGCCCCGGGTCGTCGCCGCCGTCGAACGCGCCACCCGTACCTGGTCCCCCCGCGATCTACTCTTCACCGCTCACGAACTACTTCAAGGCGCCCAACCCGACGACGCCGCACCGCTGCGCCCCGATCAACTCGCCGCCGCACTGGCCTGGCGCATTGACGCACTGCACCTCCACACCCCGACCCCGACACCGACACCACCGGACCGGCGCCCAGAAACGACAGCGGCTGAACCGATCACACCGGATCTCGACAGCGAGCCCCCTACCAGCGCCCCAACCATCGCGCCGCCCAAGCCCGAAGCCGAAGCCGCTTTCGGCACCGCCGCTATCAGCGAACCCCGCACGGACAAGCTCCCCACCGATATCGACCGCATCGCCACATTGTTCGCGAACGGGCGGGTCGCCGACGCTGTCGCTGCGTTCCGAACCTTCAACACCGGGCTGTCCGACGATGAACGGGCAATTCTCACCGCCGTCTCGGAAACCCTCTACCAGTACAGCTTCCCCGTCGCGCGAGCCCGACTCCGCTGGGCCGCCCAACAGTTCCCACAACACCAGGCGCTGATCCAGGCCTGCACACCCACGACAGATCCACGAACCTTCCGCCGTGACACCGAACCCGACCACGACCGACCCCAACCCGTCTACAACCACCGCGAACGCTTCGACCCCACCATCACACCGACTGATTTCGACCCGATCCACGCCGCAGGCAACGACATCGTCGACACCTACCTAGCCGACCCCGAAACACTCGACAGCCGCGATCCGACGCCGACGAGCAGCACCCGAGCAGCAGCGGGTGAATATTCGATCGACTACGACCTGGCCGCCATACCCGCCATCGTTGGCCTCCCGTGTGTCGATTGCAGCATCGAACGTCCCGGCAACGCGACCGCTCCCGTGCACCCAAGAATCTCCGACGACGGCCTGTGCCACAACTGCCGCGACAACGAACGCCCCGGCATCCCCGAACACAACCCCGCAGAACACCTCACCGCACGATGCACCCACATCACCCAAACCCACCCCGCCCCAGCGGCAATGGCGATGCTGCGCCGCGACTGGCGCACACTCGATCCAGCCGGGCGCAGCCTCATCGAGCAATGGCTCACCGACAACCCGCTCACTCAACAACCGATCCCGGTCCTCGCCCCGCTGCAACGTCTCTCCGATCGCGAGCTCGCCGAGGCGATCGACGGACTTACCCAACGGCTCACCAACATCGCGACCGAAGCCGAATTCTTCGCCCCGATTCGGCATGACGACTTCGCCACTATGCCCGACCCCGCCGTGGCCGAACACCGGCAAACCGCCGAGAACGCGCAACTGGCCGCACGCAAGCACGCCCATGAGCTCGACACCGCTATCCGAGCGCTCCACGCCACCGCGGGCGCACTCGGCAGCGCGCGAGAAGAACTCGACGCCCTGCCAATGACGCGCCGCCGCCAGCGCAAGACCCTGCAGGAACACATCAACACCTTGGTCCGCGAACACCGCGAGCACAGCGAAACGCACGAGCAGATCCGAAACGCCGCGCGGGCAGCAAACCGTCACGCCAACGAACTACTCGCCCGCGCCGAACGCACCGCCGCCGAGGACGAAAGCCGCCGGCTCGCAGACCAAAACCACGCAGCCGACACCGCCGCCAACGAACGAGAACAAGCAACCGCGGCACTACAGAACGGCCTGGGCGCCGAACTCGCCGACCACCGGGCAGAACAACAGAGACGACAACGACTGCCACACCCACAACGACAACACGAGGAACGCGCACGGGCCGAACTGAACACAACAGCGGAGGATTTCACCCCAGACGAGTACACCTACCCCGACGGGAACAAGCCGAGTCCAGAAACTGGCCTCGGCCGCTGACCACGCAACGTGGGATCCGAATGTCGGCTATATCCATACGAACGCCAGCTACTCCTTGCTCACCCCCGCCAGACGCATGACCCGCAACCGCGCATCCTGGCCCGGCAATATGCGCCTTGGCCCGAACTTACAGGGCCGAGTCACCGTGGGGCGCTCGTGATCCTCCAACAATCGCACACGATCTCGGAACCAGCCGCAGGAGATGACACGGTGCCACCTGCGATATCTCTGATCTTGTCGACGAGCGCACGGACTATTTTCTCGTCCTTGAAGAGTTCGCCGTTGCTGCCGTGATAGTGGCGCCGAGCCTCCACGAATAGGCAGGTGCGCAGCTCGTGCAGGTCGCTGGTCAACACGTCGGCCTGTTCCCACCGAAGCCACATTCGGTCGCGGATTTCGCTGCGCTCGCCGTGGTCTTCGTTGAACGCAGGGCAGGAGGTGACCGTGAGGGCAAACGTGATGAACTCGATGTCATCGGCGTCGTTGGCAGGCACGGGATGGCCGATGGTCGTCATATCGCGCAGTATTTCATGCGATCTGGCTTCGATCTCCATGTGCGTCGATTACAGCCGTTGGTCGCGCGAACCGCGCAGATGGAGTTCTCAGTCGCTGTGGGCAGCGGCTGGGCTGCAGGGACGAAATGCAGCCCTAACCGGCGACCACCCGGACGTCGCTTCGAACGGCATTCACGCTAGCTCCCGGTCGGGTTTCTACTGCCGCATGGTCCACTCCGGGCGACTTTGGCGACGCCGCCCGGAGATGTAGGCGTAGTGATGGTGTAGGCCAGCAGTGTGCTCCGGGGACTGCCATGATGGGCTCCATGACTGACCGAACTCAGGTGCTGTATGCCATCGTGACCGGCGCACCGCCAGCTGGCACGGTAAATGAGCTGGTCAGCCTTGCCCAGGCTGACGGCTGGGACGTACGCGTCGTCGCCTCGCCTAACGGTGTCCGCTTCCTCGATACCGACGCCTTGGAGGCGCAGACCGGTCATCCGGTGCGCTGGGAATTCAAACAGCCGGGAACCGAGGACGTGCTGCCTCCTGCTGACGCGATCATCGCAGCACCGCTGACGGCGAATTCGATGGCGAAATGGGCAGCCGGTATCGGTGACACGCTGCCGCTGACTCTGTTGGTAGAAGCCGTCGGAGGAGGGCTGCCCGTCGTAGCGATCCCACACGCAAAACAGGCGCTGATGAACTACCCGGCAGTGCGTGAGGCGCACGAGCGACTGGCGAGCTGGGGTGTGCGATTCGTCCGCATTTCCGGCGATGGTGAAACCGGCCCGTTTCCCTGGACGAATGCGCTGAGCATGCTGGGTGAACCGCTGGCCGCTGCAGGGTCCGCTACCGTCTGCCAGAATCGGTGAACATGGCTGAGACACGGGCAGGGCTGATCATCTGGGATGTGGACGGCACGCTGATTCCGGCCGATCTGCGCTGGCTGCGGCGAGCAGTAGCTCGCACCTACGACATCGAAGAGTCGGCCGTCGTATTCCCTGGGGCGCGGATCCACGGCTACACCGACGAATCCATCGTCGTAGACACGGCCGTCGCTTCGGGCGTTGCTAGTGAGACCGCCGAAGAAGGATTCAGCCGGTACGCCGAGGTGCTGATGCAGGTGATGAGGCAGGGAGAGGCTGAGCTCGCCCGAGACCAGGCAGCGTATCCAGGTGCCGTGGAAACGATCGCTGCGTTGGCCGAGCACGGGTACATCCAGACTGCGCTCACCGGGAACCTGCGTGTTTCGGCTGAGTTCAAACTGACTGTGGCGGGCCTGGACTCGCACCTCGACCTCGATGTCGGCGCCTTCGGTTCCGACGCGCGCGACCGGTTCGATTTGCCAGGGTTCGTCTCCGACCGCTATCAGGCGAAGTACCGACAACCCATCGAGCCTGCGCGAACTGTCATCATCGGCGACGCGCCGAATGACATCGCTACCGCGCGGCACGCCGGATTCGGAGTTGTCGCGGTGGCCCACCGGATTACCTCCGAGGAGCTGCGGGAGCACTCGCCGGACGCGGTCGTGGACCGGCTGGATCCCGACGAGGTTCTCGAGGCTATCCGTTCGGCACAGACGATCCGATCAGTTGCAAAGCTCGATCGTTAGGCGGAAACCTCGCCCACGCGCTCCATCAACGCGAGGACCGGCTTCTCGTTCTGCCAGGGAGCCATCCTCTCGAGTGCGCGTTGTGCACGTTCGAGTCCACGGCGATTGCCCATCGTGGCCAGGTCCTCGTAGGTATCGCCGAGTACCCGGCATCCCTCGTCCAATTCTCCTGCTAGCGCGTACGCGCTAGCGAGGTCGACGCGTGCTGCCAGGGCAACGTTGGGGCTGTCCATCTCGGGCGATTCCAGCGCGGCGGCAAGAGCGGTGACAGCGCGTTTCGGTTGGCCGAGGAGGAGCTGGCAGGTGCCGACGTAGACCTGAATTCGGGTGCTGTTCCAGTCGCTGAACAGGCCGGAGCGGTTGTCTTCATCGATGCTTTCCGCGGCGCGCTGCGCGCGAACCAACGCTTCCTCGCATTCATCCCGCAGGTCGAGCACCGCGTATGCCTGCGCCTGCTCGGCTCCGATTCGTGCTCGCGCCGCAGGTGGCAGGAAGGCGGCGAGGCCGGCTGCCTCATTGAGTACCCGGAGGCCGATGACCACGTCGCCGTCCGAACTGATCAGCGTCGCGGCATCCGAACGGAGGTTGCTCTCGAAGATTCGCGCGATCCCGCCCAACGTCTTGTCTTGGAGCTGGTCGGCGAGCTTGCGGGCGAACGCGGCATGTGTGAGGGCCATCGACCGGTCTCCGATGGCGCTCCAGACCCGGCTCGCTACAACGGATGTCTCGCCCAGCAGCGCCCCCGCTCGCCGTTTGATCACATCGTCAGTCGCAGCTCGAAACAACGATGCGACGGCATCTCGGTGAGCCTCGATCGGGCCGATGAGCGCATCGGGTGCCAAACTTTGGCGCTGACCGGCCAGCAGATCGGTCACGGTCGCGAAACTGCTGAGACAACCCGGTGCAGCCCGCGTTCGCATCAGTGCTGAAGACTCGTCCGCGTCGAACGCATCGATTGCTGGGTGATCGGTCCCGCTCAGCACTGAGCTGCTGGTCGGTGTGAAGTCGATTATCGGCGTGGAATAGTCCTTTTCCGCGGCTGGCGGGAGTTCCGATCTCACCAATGCTGATTCGAGGGGCGTGCCCGGGTCAGCGATGGACACACCGGTGTTCGAATCATTCTGGCTTCTACGTGCAGCTTTCGGGTGACGTGCTCGCCAGGCGGCTTCGCCTTCGGCCACGGTCTGCTCGAACCGTTCCCGGTCTTCCGGCGTGGCGCGTTGGGCGTAGGTGGTGTCCAGGATCGCTTGGGTCTGCGCACGGAGCTTGACTGCGCTAAGTCCCGACTTCCAATTGCTGACCGTGGTGGTTTCGACGCCGAGCATTGTGGCGAACTGCCGGATCGGTTGTCGCATCGCCTCTTGCAACACGGCAGCTTCGAAGCCGGTCCATGCCCGCGCTCGTATCATGCGGCCCCCTATTTTCCCGCTCCTGAACTGGGAAATGCCTACGGTACGCCAACACTACGCCAACACTGTGCGGTTCCTCCCAACACCGCTGGCGGGCCACGATTTTCACCAGGAGCCCGTTCCCAGGGAAGTCGAAGCACCACCGCCCGATCTGACTTCCCTCACCGTTGAAGACAACCATCAGGGAGGCCGCGCATGAACGATAGCAACGAGCCGAACTCACCCCAGTCCGCGGCGAGGCAGGCCGAGCTGCGCGAGTCGGCCGGCGCCCTTGCCGGGACCGCGGTCCCTCGCGGATTCGACCGCTCACTGCCGACCCTTACCCGGCAGCTCGACGCGATGACAGCTGCCGGATGGTTGACCGGCGTGACCGAACCGTTCGGGGAGTTCCGATGACACCGACCAACACGAGGGTGCAGCCATTCACCGAGTCTCCCCGCAGCCGGTCCGAGTTCTACCGCCGCATCTGTTCGTTGCCGACCGTGGTCGACCCGCAGACAGGGCGGATCACGATGACGGCCGGATCTCTTGTCGCGGCGGTGATGATGCCGACCGGACTGGCGCAGCAGGTCAAGAACAGCCTCGAAACGCGCGGGGTCACGCCGCTGTCGATCATCGGCCACCCCCGCGCAGGGATGTGGACGTTCCTGGTGCGAGCCGACATGCAGCCCATCGACGACCCCGGTGTCGTCGCCCAGTTGTGGCACGCCCGGGTGGTGGTTATCCGTGACGGACATATCGCCTTGCCCTCGCCGGTCCCGGACTCACAAGTAATCCGCACATGGATCTCGCCGGCAACCGGCACCTTCCGGCCTTCCGGCGAAGTGGTGATCGAATGCGCCCGAGCACTCCTACCCAAGGCTCGGCCATGACGCCCGACAGCAAACCGTCGCCGCGTCCCGATGAACCCGACGTCCGACTCTCGGTCCTGATATCCAGCGTCCGAATGGATTTCGCCGCCTGTGTAACCGCCGCGCTGGTGTTCGTCTGCGACGTGGCTGCCCACCGCCCCGGAACAGTGGCCGTCTATCCCGGCCGGTGCACCGGCTTGCCCCGCCTCCCGAACGAACGCCTCTACCTCCAGCCCTGACTCACGCCGTCACGGCCCCCTGACCAACTGAATGGCCTCCGCGCGTGACCCGGGCAGATATCCGCGACGTCTCCCCGGTCGTGGCCCGTGCCGAGGCGGCCCCGGAGTTGTTTCCCGGTAACTCCGGGGCCACCCCGAACCCACTCGAACCAAGGAACCCGAGCACCCGCACCGTCGGCGACGCGACGCTGATCAGCTCCATCGCCCGCGCCTGACACCCGACTCGACCACCCGAATACCTCGGGTTCTCACAACGGCTCGGCCACCTGGCCGGTGAGCCCCGAGGGTGGGGAAACCGCCCCCGGAGGCCGCCCCGGACCTCAGCGCCTCCGGGGGCGCTCCCCCACAACCATCGACAACGCCCGGTGGACTCACACCAAATACCTCAACCATCGAATGATATATGAAGGGTTAGATCATGCCCTACTCCAGCTGGTACGACGCGACCGACAACGCGGGCCTGGAAACGTTGCAGCGCAGCCTGATCGACATCGAGGCAGACACCAAATACCAGCGCAGTCACAACCCCGAGATCCTGCCCGGCCTCGTCCAGACCCTCGATTACGCCCGCACCATCCTGGCCACATGCACGACTGTCCTCGGGTTGCCCGACGACAGCGAGGCGACCGCGCAGGCGCGGATGCAGCGCCAGGCCGTGCTCGACGCACCCGGGCACCGCTTCCATATGCTCATCGGCGAGGCCGCGCTGCGGCGCGCCGTCGGCAGCCACGCGATCATGGCCGCCCAGATCCGCCAGCTCGGCGACATCCTCACCAGCCGCGACAACGTCGACATCGGCATCATCCCCCTCGACGCCGAATTCATCGGCCAGGCCGACAATTTCGTCATCCACGACGAATCCGGTGTCGCGATCGAGACCGTCACCGGGTCGGTCGAGAGCAGCGGCGCCGACGAGATCGCCCTCGCGCTGCGCACCTTCGACCTGCTCGTCGATCAAGCCCACTACGACGAGCACGCGCGTGCCCTGCTCGACCGCGCGCTGGCCGAGCACACCGGCCCCGGCATCTGAACCACCTGACCCGCTGCCGGGCCCCGACCCTCCACCACTAGGCCGTATCCCTCGTCACGGCCAAGGGACGGTCGGGGCCCGGCAGCCCCCTCGAGACCGGAGTTGGTCGACATGTCGAATCACGTTGTCGCGCTGCGATCCGATATACCCAGCACTGCCCGAGTCGGCAACACGCTGCTCGGCGGCAAGGACAACTACGAGGTCGATCGGCTCGTCGCAGCGAAGGTGAGCAAACGGTTCGTCGTCGCCCTGCGCGAGGGGCGACGGTTCCTGCTGCGCGCCGTGGACTACCTCACCAGCGAACACGCTGTGCACCAGTACGTCGAGCTCGGATGCGGCATTGCACTTCCTCCTGACATCGGTGATGCCGCCACAGACCGCGGCGAGTCAGCTCGCGTTCTCTACCTCGACCACGACATCTTGGCCGCCACTCATGCCCAGGCCATGCTCGCTAACAGCCCGGACCGACGCTTCGCACTGGTCGACATCACCGACACCGCCACCGTCCTCGACCAGATGACTGGGTTTCTCGATCTCGGTGCACCGCTCGCGGTCTGCTTGTCCGGCACCGCCGAACTGCTGGCCGAGGCCCCCAGGATGCTCGCGGAACTGACCACAGCGCTACCACCGGGCTGCTGGATCATTTTCAGCCACATCACCGATGACGTGTTCGGCGAGGACATCCGCAGGTCCGCCACTGAACTCGAGGGTCACGCCATCACCTACCAGCCACGCGACCGCGCCGCCCTGGCCGACATGCTCGCCCCGTACCTGCTGCTGCCACCCGGCCTCGTCGCACCCCATCGGTGGCGGCCCGAATTCGACAGCCGCGTCGGTCGGGGATTTCACCCCGTCGATCGGGAGCTGAGCGGCTACGCCGCTGTGGGTCATCTCCCGGGATAGGAGTCGATGCAGACAATCCGCGCGCGGAAGCGGTCTGCACCCCGACCGACCACGGACTCGCCGCGCATCAGCGCATTAGAAATCGCAATCGAAATTGAGGCACCACATGACAACCGCATTGCCCGGCCTGGGCCCCGTCGTCGTGACCGGCGCGGCCGGATTCATCGGCTCACACCTGACCGACGCGTTGCTCGCTCGGGGGCACGAGGTGATCGCAATCGACCGCCGGTCGGTAGACGAACCGGTCGCTGCCCGCAATCTTGCCGCCGCACTCACCGATCCCAATCTGATTCTGCACCAAGCTGATCTGGCCACCGACGAACTCGACGAGCTGATATCCCGCGCGCACACGGTGTTTCACCTGGCTGCGGTGCCGGGGGTGCGGGACTCGTGGGCCGAGCGGTTTCCCGACTACGCCGCCTCGAATGTCGTTGCTACCCAACGCCTGCTTTCGGCGTGTGAGCGTGCTCGGATTTCGCGGCTGGTGCTGGCCTCGTCCTCGAGTGTCTACGGTCAGACTGCTGGTCCGAGCGCCGAAACCGACGCGACGTATCCGATGTCGCCCTACGGTGCGACCAAACTTGCCGCCGAGCACCTGTGCTTGGCGCACGCGGCGCGGTCCGACACCACCACGAGCGTGATCGCGTTGCGTTACTTCACCGTCTACGGGCCTCGTCAGCGCGACGATATGGCGATCTCGCGGGTGCTGGCGGCAGTGCTGTCAGGAGTTCCGGTTGCGCTCTACGGCGATGGGCACCAGTCACGGGAATTCACCTACGTCGATGACATCGTCACCGCGACCCTCGCCGCGGCGGACATGCCGAACGCTGTCGATGCCGAGGTCATCAACGTTGGTGGCGGTTCCAGTGTGTCGATGCTCGAACTGATCTCGATCATCGGCCAGATCACCGGGCGCAAGGTACCGCTCGCGATGGAGGCACCCCGGGCCGGTGATGTCGAGGCCACCCGCGCCGACCTCACCTTGGCGCGCCAGCTCCTCGACTACGCGCCGAGCGTCGAGCTGCGCGAAGGGATCGCCCGGCATCTGGACTGGATGGTCAAACAGACCTCCCCGAAACCGAGGCCCAGGCCCGCTATCGAGGAAGCGGTGTCGCGATGATCGTGCTCACCGCGGACAACGCCAACATACTGTTCACCTCCGCGTGCCGTGCCCTCACCGATTTCGGCGAGCCGGTCAGCCCGCGCGGCATGGCCACCACCGAGATCCTCGGCGCGCATCTGCGGCTGACCCAGCCGCGACGACGATTCGTCGACGTGCCACCGCTGCGGCTACTCAACCCGGCCTTCGCCGTCGCCGAGGCGGTGTGGATTCTGTCCGGTTCCGACGACGACTGGATCTTCCAGTACAACCGGGCGTTGACCCGCTACGCCGACGACGGTGTCCTGCAAGGCGCGTACGGGCCGCGAATGCGGCGGTGGAACGACGCCATCGACCAGCTCGACCGCGTCCGGCAGTTGCTCCAACGCGACCCCGACACCCGCCAAGCGGTCATCCAGCTCTACGACCCGCAACGCGATACTCGCGGTCACCGCGATGTCCCCTGCACGCTGGGCTACCGGTTCTATCTGCGGCGAGGCCGCCTGCACATGCACACCACCATGCGCAGCCAAGACATCTGGCTCGGCTTTCCCTACGACATCTTCACCAACACCTTGATCCAGGAGCTGCTGGCGGGGTGGGTCGGTGCCGAGCTGGGCGAGTATCACCACCACATCGATTCGCTGCACCTGTACGCCGAAAACGTCAGCGCCGCTGAACAACTCGCCCACGATCCCGAGCCCTCCCCGGTCATGCCCGAGGTCGCTCTGCCGTGGAACGTCGCCGACCAGGTCCTGCGTAACACGGTCACCGAGCCTCCCACCCACGATCTGACCGGTATCTGGTCGGGATTCGCGCAGATGCTGGCCAGCTACCGGGCGTGGGGCACCGGCGACCGCGACCACGCCCGAACCCTGCTCGCCGACACCGACGGCGACCTCGTGCGCGCCCTGGAGCGCTGGTACGACCACCTCGCCCCCGCCCCCGCCAAGCAAGGAGCCCCCGCATCATGACCTCCAACCCCCGTGCGGTCCTCGGGTTCTGCTCCTGGACACATGATTCCGCCGCAGCGCTGATCCTCGACGGCGAACTCGTCGGGTTCGCCGAAGAAGAACGCCTCAACAACACCAAACACACCAAGGACTACCCCGCCCACGCCGTGGACTGGCTGCTCAGCGACAGCGACCTCGTCCCCGAACTGATCGATACCGTCGCCTACAACTTCCGCGCCCCCGGCTACCTCGCTGCCACTCGGCAGGCCGGCGAGCAACTCATCGACTCGGAGACGAGAGGAAGGGCGCTTTCGCGTGCCGCTAGCTTCGCGCGGGTCGTGGCCCGAACACGTGCCCGCACAAGGCGATTAGGACGACTGTTCCCACACGCTACGAGCACCTCGATCCTGCATCACCGAGCCCACGGGCTGTACGCCTTCGCATCCTCGGGCTACGACGACGCGGCCGTGTTGGTGATCGATTCTCTCGGCGAGGTGCAAACTACGACCATCGCGCACGCCCGCCGCGCTCCCGGCGGCGGATGCCGCTACGACTTCATCGACGCGATCGATGATCCGGCCTCCCTCGGCTACGCCTACGGAGCGGTCACCGAACACCTCGGGTGGCGTCGCGGTGACGAGGAAGGCACCGTCATGGCCTTGGCCGCCCTCGGTGACCCGGACCGATTCCGCGAGCTGATGAAGGAAGCGATCCCGATCACCGACACCGGATTCACCCTCAACCCCTGCCTGTTCCCACTGCGGGTCCTCTCGCGGCGCTTCGCCCGTGTCAGTGCCGAGTTCATCGCCCGCACTTGCCCACCTCGCGGCGACGGACCGGTCGCCCAGGTTCATCGCGACCTCGCCGCGGCACTGCAAGAGCGCACCGAACAGGTCATGGTGCACTTGGCCGTGCGGGCTCGCTGGCTGACCGGCGCACGGTTGCTGTGTGTCTCGGGCGGTGTCGCGGCCAACTGCGTGGCGATCGGCAAGATCGTCGAATCCGGGTTGTTCGATGAAGTGCACGTGCCACCGGCCCCTGGCGACTCAGGCACGGCGATCGGTGCCGCAACGGCAGCGTATCTGGACCACACCGGAAAACTGGCCACCGGAATCCAGGACCGCTGCTACCTCGGGCCCGCCTTCACCGATGTCGCGCTGCCGAAAAATCCTCGCCCCGGGTTGACCGCGACCAAACCCACGCACCCGGCCCAATATTTGGCCGGGGCCCTGGCCGCCGGTGCCGTCGTCGGAGTCTTCCGTGGACCGCTCGAGGCAGGCCCTCGTGCTCTGGGTAACCGGTCGATCCTGGCCTCCCCCGCTAATCCCGAGGTCGTCAAGCAACTCAACGACACGGTGAAGTTCCGGGAACCGTTCCGGCCGTTCGCACCGGTCACGCTTACCGCCGCCGCGTCGGACTACTTCACGCTGCCCCAACCCGCCCCGTACATGTCGATCGCGTCCCCGGTGACCGAACTGGCGCGCGAACAGATCCCGGCGATCGTGCACGCCAACGGCACCGCCCGCGTGCAAACCCTCACCGAGGGGCAGAACCCGTTCCTGGCCGAGGTCATCACCGAGTACGCCAAGATCACCGGCGTCCCGGTCCTGATCAACACCTCGCTCAACATCAAGGGCAAACCGATCTGCGGCACCCCGGAGATGGCGTTGGATTGCCTGCTCGCCAGCGGTCTGGACGCGGTGATGATCGAAGACTGGTGGGTGAGCAAATGAGGATCGGCTACAGCTTCTGGGGTTTCCTCGGCCCCGGCATCACCGACACCCCCGACGGAGGCCGCAGCCACCGCCGAACCCTCATCGACGGCCTGCGCGCACTCGGCCACGAGATCGTGTTCCTCCAGGCCGACCGCGATAGGGTCGAGGCCGGGACCGACCTCACCCACACCTACATCTGGGACGGCGGGCTTCCCGAGATCGACGCGTTGTTCCTGGAATGGCGCTGGCCGATCCCCGGCCGCAACACCACACCGTGCGGCACCCGAGGTCACACCTGCGACCTGCACCGTCAGCACCAACTGCTCGAGCACTACACCCTGCGACACGGGCTGCCCACGATCGTGTGGGACAAGGATCTGCAGCTCCCCGCCGGGCATCCGCTCCGGCACACACCCCAGGTGACGGTGTGCGAGGCGGCGCTGCACCCCAGCGACGGCGCGACCAGCCTGCTGTTCCCCGTCGCCGACTCCGCGCTCGACAGCGCCGACCCCGAGGCGCTCGCGCGACGGCCTCGACCGTTGAGCCTGGCCTACGTCGGCAACCAATACGACCGCGACGACATCTTCGACACCTACTTCGCCACCCCGGCGAGTGGCGCCGCGACTGCCTCGTGGCGGGCAAATGGCCCGACACTCGACGATGGCCATACGTGAGGTTCATCGGCCGAGTCCCATTCGCCCAGGTCGCCCAAATCCACGGCGACGCGCTGGCCACGGTGTCGCTGCTGCCCGACCGCTACGCCGCAGTCGGGCAGATGACCCAGCGCCTGCCAGAAGCCGTCCTCGCCGGATGCCTTCCGCTCACCCCGGCCTACATCCGCAGCGCACCCCAGTTCACGCCCGACCGTCTACACATCACCAGCGCAGCCCACATCACCGCCGAGCTGGCCGCCCTGCGACGTATCGCCGGAACCCCGGCACATGCCGATCTCGTGGCACAGTGTCTGGCCAAGCTGGACATCTTCCGGCTCTCCCGCCAGCTCGACACCCTCGATCGAGTCCTTTCCCGGATCGGAGTGCGCTCATGAGCGACCGGCCTCCCGAACCAACCGAGTCGGGGCAGGTATCGTCGCCGGGCGTGGACCAGCGAATCGTGATCATCGGTTGCGGCGGCAGCGGCAAGACTCACCTCGCCAACCAGCTCGCCGCCCTGCACGGGCTTCCACTGACCCACCTCGACGCCGTCTACTACGACGCCGACTGGAACCCGCTGCCCGCCGAGGAGTTCCAGGCCATCCAACAGCGCCTCGTCGCCGGACCGCGTTGGCTGATCGAAGGCAACTACGCGGGCACCTTGCCGATCCGACTCGCCGCGGCCGACACCGTCATATTTCTGGACCTGCCCGCGATCACCTGCATCACCGGCGTTCTGCAACGACGCTGGCGCTATCGGGGCGGTCAACACCGCGACGGCGTCTACGACCGCATCACCTGGGGATTCCTGCGCTACATCTGGGGCTACCGCGCCCAGATGCGCCCCCGCGTGCGTGAGCTGATCGCCGAACACGGCAACCAGGTCGAGCTGGTCACGCTGACCAGCCGCCGCCAAGCCACCCGCTACCTCGCCCGCCTGCGCGCGCAATCTTCCACTACCAGCTGACACCGAAACTGTTCGGAGGCGAACCGTCCATGACCTCCACCCCCTTCACCGACCCCGATACCGTCGTGGGTCTCTACGCCGACGCCGGGCGCACCCAGCGACGCACCAGCGCGCTGCTCGCCGCCAAGATCAGCGGCGAGAACGCGACCACCACCATCGTCGACCTCGCCACAGGCCACGCACCGAAACAACCAAAGGCGTGCGAAATCGGTTGTGGCAGAGGAACAGTCACCCTCGCTCTCGCCGAAGCACTCGCACCCGCCCACCACACCGTTGTCGACATCTCCCCGGCATTCCTGACCACCGTGAACGAACGCGCAACCGCCGCCGGATTCGCCGTGGAAACGGTGCACGGCGACTTCCACCACCTACCGCTGCCCGATGCCACGTTCGACGTGCTCGTGGCGGCGTTCTGTCTCTACCACTCCACAAGCCCCGCCGATGTTGTCGCCGAGATCGCCCGGTGCCTCACCCCGGGCGGGCGGGTGGTACTGGCCACCAAATCAGCCGACAGCTACCACGAGATCGACCAGCTCATGGCCGACACCGGCCTAGACCCCGCCGCGACCAGCCGGCCGAGTCTGTACGGAACCTTCCACAGCACCAACGCCGCCGACATCGTCTCCACCGGAACCCAACTCACCGAGGTCATCCACCGCGAACACACCTTCCGGTTCACCGACTTCGACCACCTCGCCGCCTACGCCATCACCGTCCCCAAATACCAACTCCCCCAGCGTTTGGCGATCAATCCGCGCGAACTGGCCGCCGAGCTTCGGCGTCGCACTCGTGATCGGGCACTGACGGCCACCTCGACCGTCACCTACCTGACAGGAAGCCGCCGGACATGAGCACGACAGCGTACGTCAAGAACTACGCATCGCCACTTCCGGCGGAAACTGCTCACGCACATCAGGATTGGCTGCTTCACCTCGACGCCCCGGTCCGCGTCCCACAGGTACGCGACCTCACCGGTACACGAATGACTCTCGAACATCTGGAGGGACGCCATCCGCGCCCCGGTGACCTCCCCATGGTGGCCGCAGCCCTGGGCGGTCTCCACACGGTCGCGAACCTCCGATACCTGCATGCGGGACGGCTCGACCAACCCTTCGAGGCCACACCGATGCTGACGATCGCCGACTTCACCTCGTCCCGCGCATCCGTCCTCCCCCAGGACTTGGAGATCGATGGCCTACCGTGCGCGCTCTACAAAGACAGCAATATCCGCAACTTCATCCTCACCGACGATCACGTCGGCATCATCGACTTCGATGACTTGACCCTGGCACCCTTCGGCTACGACCTCGCCAAACTCGTCGTCACCGCAATGACCCACGGGCACTTGCCACGCACCCTCATCGAGAACGCGCTCGACCGCTACAACAGCGAGACAACCCGAATCCCCAACGCCCACTGCGACCTGGGCCGACTCCAGCTCTACGCCGACATCCACCACCACCTCACCAGCCGCTACCTCGGCCGCCACGGCTACGCACACCAGTGGCCAGCGGTCCGCCCCTGGCCACAATGATCAACCACCCAGCGAGCGCTACCGTAGCCATATTGGTAGCGCCTCGCGGGCAGATTTCGCACCGACATGTTCGCATCTCGAAATCCACTGCGGCCGAACCAGGTTGCGGCCAGGAACTGCCCGGCATCAGGGTAGTGTGGGCAGACTATCTAGGTTTCCCTGATCGGGGACGGTGCTGAGGCGGGGCACAATGGTGCAAGCACGGGGTGGACCGGATTCGAAGCGGTCGCCCTGCAGGAGGCCATGCGACTTTCGGTGCGGCAGTTCGCCGAAAAGCTCGGCATCGACACCACCACGATCAACAACTGGCGCACCGGGCTCGGCACGGTCAGGCTGCGGAACAAGACACAGCAGATCCTCGACACCACGCTGCGCATGCACGCCGACCAGCATGATCGCGACCGATTCGACGCGATCGTCGCAGCTGGCGAAGCAGCATGGCGAGCCTCGCGCAACCGCCGCTCGACACCCACAACCGAGCCCGTCGTCTCGACAGCGCCCACACGCCTCCACGGTTTCGAAAACGCCACCGAGATCGTTCAGCGGATGCGCAAGCTCCACGGCAACACGGTTGAGGAGCCAGTTCTCACCGCACTGGAAATCGCGCTCCGCGACATCCTCGACCGGTACGAACTCGAGGGACCGCTTCGGCTCGTTCCTGAAGCCCTCGCCCTGCGACGTGAAGTGGACAGCCTCACCGAAGGCTGCCGCCAGCCCCACCACTTGGCACGTCTGTATCGGCTCGCGGGCCAAATCTCGGGAGCACTGGCTTACATGGCGGTCAATCTCGGACGATTCCAGCATTCCGAGATCTACATTCAAGAAACTCTCGCACTCGCCCACTTCGCACGCGACCCCGAACTGATGGCCTGGATTCGGGGAACAGAAAGCTTCTCCTACTACTATCAAGGCAAATACCCACAAGCCGCCGACGCAGCACGAGAAGGTATTCGCACGGCGGCAGGAAATCAGCAAGCCATCAGACTCTATTCGAACGGGCTCGCACGGGCGCTGGGAAAGCTCGGCGACTCCGAAGGGGTGAAACGCGCCGTCGAGCAGGCAGTCGAACTCGGTGACGTCAATCATGCTCCGTCCGGGCTCACCCCGGCGTTGTCGTTCGAACCCTATAGTGCGGCGCGGGTGATGGCCAATGCCACCACCGCGCACCTGTCCGCCGGTGACTTCGCGGACACGCTCGACTACGGGCAGCTCGTCTCCGAGCTGGTCGACACCTCGGATTCGGTATGGAGTCAGGCCCTGGTCCGGCTCGATGTCGCAACAGCCCTGGCCACCCAATCGAACCGAGACATCGAACAGGCGATGCATCTGGGCGTCCAAGCCCTCACCACGTCCCGAGACCAGCCGATCCGCTCGGTCTGGCAGCGCGCCAACGACCTCGCCGAGACCGTGTCATCAGTCGATACGCCAGCTGTCGCCGACTACATGGGCGAATTGCGTTCATGGTCCACAGCCACCGTAGCCTCCGTACAGGACAAGCTCACACCAGGGAAATAGTGGCCATCTCTTCCCACTCGTACGCGGAATCCGTGCGCCACAGCCGCACCAGCTTGACGTCCTTGACCATCGTCGTCACCGGGGCCAATTCCCGAAGGTCAGTAATCCTGTCAAGGATCGGGGCTACTGGTTGCCGGGCCGCGCTGTAGGCGATCCCGACGTGCGGTCGCATGTTCTCGACCGACCCGACCGGGCCGAGACCAGGCTCGGATTCCTGCGCAGCACCGAGACGCTCCACCAGCTCGAGAACAGGCGACCACGGCGAGACAGAGAACCGAATCGCACCCGCCGAGCCCGCCAGAGGTCCAACCGCGAGTTCGAACCGGCTCACCGACTCCAACGCTATGCCGGCCTTCTCGACGACTCGCTCCAGCCCGGCACCCTCGACCGCATCGACGCCTCCCACCTTCAGCAGCGTCATATGCAGGGTTTCGACCGCGACCGGGCGCAGCGGGAACGATCCGAGCGCGTCCTGACACGCTCTAGCGGTAGACGCCAGAAAATCGTCGTGCCCGAATGTCAGGTACCAGTAGAGATTCGACGCGCCGGACGGCCACGGCTTTATCTCCCAATGGTTTTCCATCCGCGATAGGGATGAGAACGCCGCCCAATCGTTGCGCCGGATCTCACCAGCGTCATCGAGGGAATCGGGGCGGCCGGGCGGAAATGGCTTGCTCTTCAAGGCTCTCCGTTGTGTACCTGAGCACGGGCGAGGTCAGTGTATCCGAGGACACGCACCTCTCCGCGGACGCCACATCGCCAAGCGTTGCCACCACCATCAGTCGACCAACCCAACCGCGTCGCGGCGAATCGCCAGCCCTCGCCCGCGTCCATGACGCCAACCAAGCCCCTCGTCGCCAGTCGAGATGCAGCGGAACTCATTGGCATAACGAACGCTATTGCAGAGCAGCGCCAATCACGTCGTCGTATGTGGCGAATGGGCGGCAGCGATCGTAGCCCGGATGTCAATCAGCCCGACGTTCGGCGGAACGTCAATGACGCTCGCACCGCCCCACCGCACCCACAGCGCGATGTTTCCGGCGTCTGCCTCGGCGACTAACTTGTCCAACGACCACCGCTTGTTGGCGCGGTCGATCTCGATCGCCACCGCCGACTTGCGCCACCGGCGGGTGCACAGCAGATCGAGCCGCCCCCGCATGGGTCCGTTGACCGACATCCGCTCCACCAGGGCAGGAGCCTCAAGCTCGACCCGCCAACGCCTACGCATTGCCCACTCTGAAATGGAATCGGTGAGCAGCTTCGTCGTCTGCTTCGAGGTCAGTCCATTTGCGTCCACCAACGCCAGCCATCCCGCCAACGACTGCCGTAACCTTTCAGCTTCGTTCGCCCGCGACCACACGGGCGGCACCCTACCCGCACCTCATGACACCAGCGCACAACATCTCATGTGCGCCCGTGCCCACTGTTGCCGAGTAAGAACAGGCAAGTAGAGTGCACACCAACCCGGGAACGCAGACCCGTCTCGCTCAGTCCAGACCGAATTCCGCTTCGATCACCAACTGGCCTGAGCAAAACCCCAGGTCGCGCGCGTTCCCATCTACTTAGCGGGTAACGATCGGATTCCGCACCGCTAGACGCCTGTTTCGATCCAGACCGTCGAGGTCTCATGCAAGGCCGTGCGCGAGCTGTGCCGGGTGCTGATCGTTGCGTGGTTCGGCCGGGTTGGATAACGCTTCGGGTGTCCCTGGGAGCACCAGCCCTCACCGTAGGAATCGCGTATCCCGCCTTGTCCGAACCAGTCCAGTTTTGCCGCCAGGTGATTTCCTGTTCCCATCCGGCCCGTAAGGCCTTATCGAAGACCGTGAGCGCCCGGCAGCAATGTGGTGGCTGAGCAACCGGTTCCGCTGTTGCTCAGCCACTTTCGGGCGTTTCATTGCTCGTGGTCCGAGCCCACACGAGACGAACACCTCGCATTACGTGAGCCTCGAGCTCTGCCGAAGACCGGTGTCGTGTGGGTGCGCTGGGAGCGCGAACAACTCATCGGAGGCCAGCCCACAGAAGCTCGTAAGTAGGGCAGACGCCAACCGTCGTCGGCCCAGACCACGGTGGTCGCATTGCGTGTGATCGAGTGGTCGGAGTGGCGCGCGTAGACATCGATCTGGGCCTCGGTCTGGGTGTAGATGCCCACGACGCAACCGAGGATGGTGGGTACGGTGGCGCCGGCCGGCTCGGTGATCGAGATCTGTGTACGCAGGACCGCCCAGGCGTCGCGGCCGGGCCCGGGGGCGAGCATGCGTTCCCCGACGCGCGCCCATTGGCCGTCCGGCGCGATCGACATGCGGATCGTCGCGTGAATCGCGGCGAGCGCCGCCCCGGCCGGGGTCCGGTCGAAGTCCGCGACGGCCGCGCCGTCGAACTGGCGTGGTCCTTGGTGGGCGACGGGTAACTCGACTCCCTGCCAGGACCGCCAGCTCACTCCGCTGGGGATGAGCGGTGCCGGTGCCGCGGTACTGGCGACAACCTGGTCGGTTGCGCCGCGACCACAACCGACGACAAATCCTGCGAGGATTACCAAAACCACGGCGCTGCGGAGGTCGGTGAGCGAATTCGAATGTGACATAACGGCTTCCTGTGGTGTCAGGCGGGTAGGAGCGCGATCGCCAGCGCGCTGGCCGATCCGAGGAGCGCGGCGGCGGCGAGCGAGCCGATGGCGCGTTCGATGGCTTCGTCGCGGTAGAGCCGGACCACCAACTGGCCACCGGCCCAGGTCAAGCGCGCGATGCACGCCAGCAAAACGAACCAAGCCAGCCAGTTCACCAGCCGGGTCAGTGGTGAAAGCACTTGCAGTGGAAGATGTTTGGCGATCATCGGTCACCGCCGTAGATGGTGTACTCGAAAACGGCATCGAGCGCGTCGGTGACCACGCGAGCTACCGCCTGAGGGTGCGTGCCGACAAGGCCATGTCCGGCGTCGGTGACCATATGCAGTTCGGCCCACACCGTGCTCGCCAGTTCATCGACGCGAGTCGGATTGGCAAGCTGATCGCCGGTACCGGTGACTATCCAGGTCGGTGTGGCGCGCAGGAGGTCCTCGACAACCGCGAGATCGGCGCCGCATCGGCGGTAGCACCGCAACGTCCGGCGAGCCGATTCGACCCCCACGTCACCACGAACACGGTCACTGGAACCGAGGGCATTCGCGAGATCGTGAATCCATCGGCGTCCGGCCTGCCTGGCCAACGTGCTGCGGTCCTCGTCGAACGCACCGATGTGGTCAGGCAGTTCAGGGATCGGTGCGACCGCCACGATCGCGTCGACGAGGTGCTCGTCGCGACGGTGGCGATAAAGCCATTCCTGGACCACGACGGCAGCCAGCGAATGCACCACCAGCACAACAGGACCGGTGGTATGAGCGAGCACCGAGTCCAGGTCGTTGACCAGTTGCGACACCCTCGCCTGGCCTGCGACGAAGGGAGGGTACTGCCGTGCCCGCGCTGATCGAACGTCAGATGCGCGAGGCTGCGGCCCTGGCTCGAGTGGAGTTCGGCGATCAGCGGGTCGAAGTAGAGCTGGTCGCTCAAAGGGGCGTGCAAGTACAACACGGTCGCCGAGGCGGCTGGTTGCCCGTGGCGGGTCGCCGCCAGTGGTGCGCCGTCGGCGGCGTGGATCGTAAAGGAATTTGTACCAGGGGTGCGGGTTTCGGAGCCGGTTCGTGGGGCGGTCATAGTCAGGAACCTCCACTCACGGCGGCGTTCATGATGGCTCCCGCGGAGGTAGCGATGATGCCGCCGACCAGGGCGGCGAACACGATTTTCGGTGATTCGACAGCCCCGCCGTGCCATCGCTCCCACCCGAATTTCCCACCGGCATAGATCAGGGCCGCGACTCCGGCCAGCATCACCAGCCAGGACAAATAGCCGACCAGGTTGGTCAGTTTGTCCCCGCCGGGCGGCCTGGTGGGGCTGATGTTGATCTGCTGGGCCAGTACCGACAGGCTGTCGGTACTGGCCACGAGTGTGGTCATGGCGTGTGCTCCGAATCACTTGCCGGACAGCTCTTTTCACCGAGCGTGCGACAACGATGACGAGTTCGTTTCCGACGTGGTGAACGTCGGTCGGTACGGCGTCGGTCAGCGCGGATTTGCGCGGTGGTGCGGGGTCGGCGGGGGTGAACTGGGCGAGTTCGCTGAGTTCGCGTTCGACGAGTTCGTCGTGCCACCCGATCTCCCAGACCCTCTCGGTGAGGCCGTCGATGACATCGCGGTAGCGGCGCACCGGGGCCGGGACACGGCCTGAACGGGTGGCGGACAGGACTACTTCGACGATGTCGACACCGTCGGGAGTGGTTCCGGCGTGCCATTCCCGCAGCCGGTCGGCGCAGGCGATCAGCCCGGGCAAGCACAGTCGGGCCGCGACCACGACCAGCTGGGTGGTCTCTGGCGAGGCGGGCCAACTTCGGCCGCAGTCGGCGGCCGGTGCCCACCAGCGGGCCAGTGTCGAGGTGCCCGCGCCGCCGTGGGCGCCGACGATCGCGGCCAGCGGTGGATGCGCACCGGTGATGGGTAACGGTTCGTACCGGTGTGTGGCGGGGGGACCGGAGTTGTGCACGGTGGTGGGCTCGAGGCGGCGGCTGCCGGTTGGGGGGTCGGGGTGGTGGGCGGCGAGGGCGACCATCAGGTGCCTCGCTTCTGAATGTTGGTGATCATCAGGCCCGCACCGGTGGTGGCGACGTTGACCAGCTGCAGGTAGTCCAAGCGGCGGCCCTCGGCGCGTAGTTCGACCAGGTGCACCTCGGCGGTGTTGTCGGCGACAACGTCGATACCGACGCAGTGGGTGACGCCCGCGGGCAGGGCTGTGATCGCGGCGGTGAGCGCGTCGCGGGTGAGTCCGGCGTGCGCATCCACCACCGCGAGCGTGGCGTCAGGGTCACGGCGGGCGTAGTAGGCGTATTGAAACCGTGCGATCACCCCGGCGACGGTCGTGGTGTCACCCGGTCCGTCGGTGACGATCTGGGCATTGACCCCGGCACAGGCTTTCGCTACCGGGCCGCAGTTGCCGGCGGGGCGGCGGTGTCCGACAGAAGGACGAGCCCGGCCCCGATGGTCGCCCCGGCCGCCGCAGCGGCTGTTGCGGCCACGAGTTCCCTCCCGCGGCTCGGCCTTTCGGCTCGCTTGGTCTTCTCGTCGGCCCAGCGCCGGCCACGGTGCGGTGGTGTCGAAACTTCTTCGGGTTCGGCGGCAGGGTCTTGGATGGGGTCGAGCCATCCGGCGCCATGGCCGGGAAGCAGGTCGCGGCTGGGCATGTGATTCACCTCCTCGCAAGGGGTTTCGGGTGGAAGTTGGGCCCTTCGGAGCACGCCGCTGGAAGGGCCACTGACCAGGGGGATCGGCGTGGACTGCCTCGTGCTCCGAAGGGGTCTAGGGGTGCGGTGATGTACTCACCGGCGGGGTGGGTGCCCTCGGCGAGGGCGGGACAAGGGGCGTAGGACTGAGACTCGGCGCCGACGACGGCGGAACCGTCCCGGTGGTCGTGGCGTCGGCCGCAGGTGTCGGTGCCGTGATTGGTTGGCTGGCGGCGATGTCGCGGGCCAGGGCGGTGAACCAGTTCGCGGTCGCGGTCACCGGGGCGTGACCGGTGGCAGTCGCGGTGACGGTGCTGTAGGTGCTGGATCGGCCGGTGGTGTCGCTGAATTGGGCGGTGGCCTGGGCCGTGTACAAATCTTGGGTGTCGGTGATCGTCGTAGTGATCGCATCGAAAGCGTCGTTGACCCACGTGCTCAGCGACTGCGGAGGAACCAGATCCACGACGGCATCGGCGACCTTGGTGCCGAGCACCGCGACCGCCGCGGCCGGGTTGGACAACCCAACTGCGGCGAGCTCGGCAATCGTGGTGGCGGTGAACACCTTCTGTGCCACCGACACCACTGCATTCAGCCCGATCGTGCCGATCTTGAACAACGCTGACAGCGCGTCGGACTCGGTCACAGGTTCCGCGGTCGGAGATGACGCGCGCGCGATCCGCTCCCCCAGTGTTTCGGTCGGCGCGTAGGCGGGCTGGTCGAGGCTGGTGCCGGAGAAGTCGTCGTTGACCACACCGACTGCGGTACTGAACACAGTCGAGGCCAATGCTTGGGCGACCGTGCCGATCGCGGCGACCGGGTCCTTGCCCTCGGCCTGCCCGGTGATATTGGCGACTGCAGTCAACAGGGGGCTACCGGATTGCACATCGCAGGTCGCGTCCCCTGCTACACACAGGCCCGCCACCCGACCCGCCAAGGCCCCGAAACTGATCGGGGCCGCGCTGGCTGCGATCCCCGCCCCGGACAGGCCGGTGTTGGACAGGGTGATCGCTGCGACGTTCGCACCGCCGGTCCCCGGCGCCGGGGACGGGGTGCTCGCGTTGTCGGTGCCCGGCAGCGCTCCAGCCGCAGCCCGCCGGGTCGGGTTGGCCAGCAGCGCGATCCCGGCGACCGAGTCGCCCGGGACCTGCGATCGCCCGGCACCCACCTTCTCGGCGAAAGATGCTGCGGCAGAAGCACCTTGCGCGTAACCGGCGACCGCGATGCGGGTCGAGGCGCACCGGTCGATCAACTGCGCCGCCGCCTGTTCGATGCGGTCGGCGGCCTCAGCTACTCCGGCGGCATAGTTTGTGGGGTCGGTGCCGGAGCCGAAGACGACGTAGGCCCGGTCGATCGCACCGTCGGCGGTGCTCATCATCTTCCCCAACGCCTGACCGAGCATTCCGGAGTCTCCGGTGTCCACGCTCGTGGCCGCCCCCTCTTCGCTGCTCTGGACGCCGAGGACATACAGGGCCGGGCACCGCGATTCTTCGGGTGCGCGGGAGATCGAGGGCGGAGCGTCGGATGTGTTCGTGGTGGTGGTTTCGGCCAGGGTGGGGGCTGTCCCGATGACCGTCATCGTCAGCCAGGCAACCGTGGTCGCCATGACACGTTGCCGAGTTCTGTTGCGGTTCATCGGATTTGCTTTCCTTTCGCTATCGCGGGAGGATGGGGGTTGTTCGTCGCCGGAAGGGGGACGACGCGGGCACACCTGTCAGTTGGTGGGGTTGGGACCTTGGTGGCGGGGCAGACGGGCGAATCCCGTTCGCAGGGTGGTTAAGACGCCGGGGACGCCGAAGTCGGCCGCCCTGAGGTGAGTGGTGTCGAATTCCGACCACGACACCGAGACACCACGCGAGGTGTACTCGGCGAACAATGCGCGACCGGACTCGATCGGGACCAGCGCGTCGAACGCGCCGTGGTACAGGTGCAGGTGCGACACCAACGGTGTTTCGCGGCCGAGGACTTCCTCGGACAAGACGTAACGCCAGACCGGTCATCCCACGGATCGGGTCGCTCGCACCACGCCGATAGCGGCGACAAGAACTCCACCAACAGAGCCGCGACATCGAGCTCGGAAGCCATCCGAACCGCCCGCACGCCAGCGTCGGTGAGCAGATGATCGAGCGGCAGATGCGCCCCCGCGCGCAACAACCCGACCATCCCGGCGAACGCCACCCCCGACCACGGGCCACCATCGATCCTGGTGATCAAGGCACCGGGATCAGCGATCACCGCGCCCGCCGCGACCGTTCGAAAGTCCAGATCCGGTGCGTAGGAGGGCTGATACTCTGCCGCGGAGGCGGCCGTCCGTCCGCCGTCGGCATACCCCCATACCGCGACCGGCGCCTGCAATCGACCCTGCTCGCGCCGTGAGACGACCGCGCGCGCCAGATCCAGTACCGCGTATGCGCCTGCCTTGGCCGCCAGGAAATGCAGCGGTTCGGCGCCGGTGATGCCTAGGCCGATGCCGTCGGGTACCGCGACAACCCATCCCTGCACCAGGGCAGCAGCGATGCTGCTCGCATCGGGTTCGTTCCCGTCGACCAGCCACTGCGAGGGTGCACACCGACCGCCCAGGCCATGAAATGTCGGGCAGTAGATCACCAGCGGGGTGTCGGTGACCGCATTGTCGGTCGGCGCAGATGGTTGCAGCACGATGCCCGAAGCAGGGACCGCGATGCCGCGACTGGTGCGCGTGGTGTAGATCAGCTGCCAGGCCCGCGCGAGGCCGGCGATGTGAGGCACCATCACCTCGCGGGTCCGCAGAATCCGGCCCGGTGCTGCCGATCCGATCGCGGTGTTCGCACGAAACTCATCGGTGCCGGTCATGAGCGGGCTCCCGCGATGTCGTGCGCCAACGCGATCATCCACGCGATACCCGAGTTCAGCTGTCCGGTCAGGGCGTATCCGTTGTGACGGCCTGTGTCGGCGAACCGCAACCACGTCCCCGGGTTGACCAACTCCGCGTTCTCGGCCGCGAGTTGACCCCACGCCCCGCCCAATTGGGCGAGCAATTTCGGCAACAACAACGGGTTCGCCGTCACCGTCGCGGTGATCTCGTTCCACCGGGAAGCGGCGGCTGCCGGATCCGCGGCGGGCACACGCGGGTCAGCGGCATCGACCAACCGCTGCCCGAGGTCCGCGAGCGGCACGTGGTCGACACTGCCAGCGGTGAGCTGGAAGTCGTTGGCCAGCACGCTGTCCCATGCCTGTCCGAGGGCCTCCGACAGCGCGGCGCTGAGCGTCGACAGTGGCGCCAGCGGGTTGGTCAGATCCGCTTGGGCGAAGTTTTGTGCGCCGAGCCGCAATACGGTTGCCTGGCCCGGCGTCGAGCAGGCCAGGTCACCGTCGCTGCAAATGTCGGCGACCCGACCGGTGAGATCACCGAATCCGGTACCGGTGGTCGCGATGCCCGCACCGCCGGCCGGGGCCGAGAGAACCTGCACCGTCGAGACCGCCGCACCCGATGTCCCGGGCGCGGCATCGGGCACGATCTGCCCTGGGCGACCCGGGAAGACGGGTTCGAGCTCGCCACGATCGGGGTTGGCGTACAACGCGATCCCCGCGACCCGATCGGCGGGCACCGGTCCTTCTCCGGCGCCGACGTCACGGGCGAACCCCGCCACCGCTTGGGCGCCCTGGCTGTAACCGACGACCGCGAGCATGGTGTCCGGACACGAGTCGACAACCTCAACGGCTGCGGCGTCCAGGCCCAAACGCGCGCCCGATACCGACGTCACATAGGGGTTCGCTCCGCCACCAGGGACGATGCCACCGAAGCCGGCCTCGTAGCCGATGTAGGCGCGCTGCACCAGTCCAGGCAGCGTCGAGACGACAGGTCCGATCAACGACCCCACAACACCGGTATCAGCCAACGGGTCCGCGGTCGGTGACGACTGACCCGTGCCCTGAACACCGAGGATGAACAAAGCTGGACATCCGTTGAGCGAAACGGCGTCCGCCGGTCCGGCCGGTGCGGCGGCACTCAGGAGCGCCGCACCTAGCAGCGCGGCGGTCACCACGACCGCGCGACTCGTGGTGCTCGTCGTCACTGACGTACTCGTGGTCACTGACCGACCCCCACGCCAGTCCCGAAACCGGCGCCGATCGTGCCGCCGACCGCTGCGCCGACCGCACCGACCGGCACCCCGGCGATCGCCGCACCCGCCGCGGCGCCGGCGGCAGCGCCGAGCGCGGTGCCCGCGACGCCGCTGGTGACCTGCCCGACGATCGGGACGGGAATCACGATTCCCACTGCGGCACCGGCGATTCCACCGACTGTGCCGCCGATCAGTCCGCCGACCGTGGCGCCCACCGCAGCAGCGGGTGTGCCGAGCACCGTCGCGCCCGCGGCACCGCCGAGCGCGGCACCACCCAGGGTCGCGCCACTGACACGATCCGAGCGGCCCGCCGGGATACCAACCGAGTCCAACGCGGTAGCGACCTGGGCTTCTGCACCCGCCGCGCTGTTATTGATCGCGTCGCGGACCTCGACCGGCACCCAGTCCGGACTCGGTGTCTGCCACTCTCCGATACGAATCGTGTTCTTCGGTGGCACAATCGGCGCTACCGGCTCAACAGGTTCGGGCAGATGCAGTTCCTCGATCCGCACCGGCTCCACCGGCTCCGACACGCTCGGAGCGGGCCGAGTCGGACCATTACGCACGGCGGCGGGCTGCTCGTAGTAGACCAGCGCATCAGGTTGGGGCTCAGGCTCGGGTTCAGGTTCGGGAGCCGGTGGTGGCTCGGGTGTTTCGGTGCCCGGCTGGGCGGGACTGGGGACACCACCCTGATAGGCCACCACGGCCACCGAACTGTTCGCGGTGGCAGGAGCGGCCATCCCGACAGCTATCGCGACGGGAATCGCCGCCGCAAGCAGCACAGTGTTGCCTCGGCGGGGAATTGCGTTGCGATCGTGGACGGTTCTCAGGCGAGTGGTCAAAGGGGATTCGGGCATGACAGGTCGACCCTTTCCGATAGGGGGTGAAGCAGGATTGCTGTGCCGCAGCAGGATTCACGAGGCGCGTGGCAGTAGGATCAGTCGTGTCCACTTGCCCGCCGAGCCGGTGCTCGAACCGGCTCGGCGGCGCCGCTCGGCGAGCGCGTCAGAGGAAGTTCAGCGCGAGGTACAGCACCTGATTGGCCAACGCTGCACCGTTGGCCAACAACGACAGCCCGGCATTGAGATAGCTCGCGATCACAATCGGATCCACAGGATTTCCTTTCTCAGAAGGAGTTTCTTTCTCTTTCCATCCAAGCCATGAAACCGACGGAGCCGCTAGAGCATTAACTGATCCAGTTTGGATGTATCCAAAAGGATCAGTTAAGGAAACTCCACGCTCGGGGCATCCACATGGACCCGTTCTGCCCATTGCCGATGCGGCTGTCTTGAACTCCCGTGATGCGGACGGCCACGTCGAAACTCCCACTGCCGCCGCATAATCACGAACGTCGCTGTCTACAATTACGAAGCGATGGGCAAAGTTGCCGCGTGAAACCCCTTCTGGTAGACAAGGTTCCGTCACCAGCAGGTAGCTTCCACTTCAAACATCTCAGCCTGTGAATTTCACCACTAGCTCCCGGGGGGGAGTATGAGAAGAGAAAGTACTCCTCGGCAGTTGCCGGATCAGCCACGACGGCGGCGCCGACGCGATCCGACCCGACCCACTGTGTCCACTCCGGACCTCGGCACGACGTGCCGCTGGATCCGGGACGATCTGGGTCTTACTCGCGAGCAGGCGGCTGATGCGGTCGGGTTCAGCGCGGTCCACCTCGGGCGCATCGAACGCGGCGAGCGCGAGCCCTCGCTGAACACCCTTGAAGGGATCGTTCGAGGCTACCGACTCGACCAGGCGATGTCGGCACACCTGCACGACCTCGCCATCGCCGACATCCCGCTGGCCCCAACCCACCACCTGCGCACCTACGTCCAGGCCGAGCCCGCATTGGCTGTCAACCTCGAACGCTTCCAAACCCGAGGCATCTTGGCCGCATACATCGACCCCATGTCGAACGTGTTGTCGCGCAACGACTTGTTCGCCCACGTCTTGGTCGGCATCGACGACATAGGATCGGTCCCAGTGTGGATGTTCAGCGAGCACGCCAAGACCGTCCTCGTCCATCCCGATGGGGAACGTTCCTGGATGATCGCGAAATTGAAAGCCGCACTCGGCCGGCATCGAACCTCAGTACAGGCCAAAGAACTCATTGCCGCGCTGGCACCGAACAGTGAAGCTCAAGGACTGTGGGCAGCGAGCGTCACCGTCTCCCTCGGCCGCGACGCGAGGCGCCTGTTGCACGCATATGGCACCAACCGCTGCAGAATCTCCTACCAGCTGTCACTGACCGACAGCATCGTCTCCAAACACATCCAACTGATCACGGCCACACCAGAGCCCTATTCCGGGCTCGTACGCGACTGAACACCAGCAACATCCGATCGGCGCAGCGGTCACCTACCCAGCTCGCGTCGGCCGGCCATTGTGAGACCCACCAAGGCGATGAGCCGAAAACTCTAGCTAATCACCATCAATTTCGCCGTGACAGCGAGAAATTGGTGGCGAACTCTGCGAAATTCGTGTTTCTAGAGACTGGAAGAGCCACTGATCGGGCAGAAAAGGTGCCCGATGAAAACTCACGCAGCAACCCTCCCCCTCTGTGTGCGCGACCATCCACCAGCGGCGTCATCGCACGCGGGAACCGACGGGAAGTAACCAGACCGTGATTTGCACCAAAGCTCTACTCTAACAGACGTTTTGGGCATATTTCGGTGGGTTCCGGACGACCCAAACCGGCGTCACGGTGACAGCGACCAGAGTCTCGTGAGGAAACCGTAAGATCTGCGCCGACGATGACGCATCTGCCGAACAGCGGACACCTGCAGTCTGGATCGATGCGATGTTCGCGGTTGCGACCGATCTGCGGGTGCTGCGTTACAGCCGCGACATCGATCCAATCCGGCTGGTGTGGGATTCGGCAGCCACCGACGACAACACGAGCGCGATCGGCTGGGCGCAACAGCACGCACTGGATCAGGCGTTAGCGTGGCCGGGTACGCCCGGATTGGGGAGTGGCGCAAACGCGCTACTGCCTCGGGGGCGGTGCGGTACTTCGCCGAGGCGACACCTACATCGAGGAGCTGGGACCGCCATCCTGTAGCCACAGAACATGACTGGGGCCCCTCACCCGAGCGGAATTCGGGTGAGGACCAGTCATGTTCTCAGGCTGCGCGCGGCACCCGCACCCGTGGTCTAGGCGGCCACGTCGAACAGCGTCAACGCGGTGGGTTGGAGCGCGGTCGCGGCGCGCTGCTCGTCAGCCTCGCGGATCGCGCACCGCGGGCCGATGCCTGCTCGCACCGATTCCGCCGAGACGAGCCACCCGTTGCAGCGGCGGCAATGCGCGACGAGTCTGACCTCTGGACGGTCGCCGGTTCCGGCCATGCCCCTCACCTCCAAACACGATGCCCACAAGCGTGACACAGGGCACCGACAACCGGGGCCTTCGGCATCACTGACGTGCGGGCCCGATCGCAGAGGTCGCGATCAGCGATTCAAAAAGGGTTTGCTGACTCTCCCCAGTACGGTTCGGGCTATGGCCCGTCGTAAACCCACCATCCCGGAGCGGGCGCAGTTCGCTCGCGCGGCCGTTGAGTACATCGCGCACCACGCCGATCGAGAGCCGGATCAAGAACCCTACGATCTGGCGTTTCGGGGGCTCGGCAAGATCGTCTGGTTGCACGCGCAGAGCCGCGACGGGATCGCCGCCTACGCCGCGAAATGTTGGATCACCAGCGAAGAACCGTATGCCGGGATGAGCCCGGCCGATCTCAAGGACGCCGAACGTGGCCGCCGGGAACAGGCTCGGCACAACCGTGCCGTCGCCACCCAGACCAACCGGCGTATCGCCACCCGGATCGACGTCATCGACCAGACCAGCACCCGCTGCACGGCTCCGACGAAGTCCGGTCGACCATGCAGTATCGAGCCCCTCGCCGGCCGCAACCAGTGCCACGTGCACGCGGCGGACCTGCAGTGCGGTGCGGTCAAGTCCTACGGGAAGCGGTGTGCGATCCCGACCGGCGGCCGCAGCCCGTGCGCGAAGCACTAGAGCTGAGTCAGTTCACGACGAGGTGGTCGGTGACGGCGGGCCCGGTGTGGGCCAGGCCCGAGTCCAGCACGCTGGAGCGGTAGGTCTCCCATTCGGCCAGCTTGGGCCGGTCGCGCTCAGCGCTGCGGTGGGCCATGCGCTCCCGGATCCGGGTGGTGTCGGTGCCGACCCAGACTGTGCGGATCGCGACGTCGCCGCCGGTGATCGTGCGGATGTAGTCGCTGAGCCGCTGCCCTTGCTCGCCGGCGGTGTTGATGTAGCCGAGGAACGGGGCGTCGACCACGACGGGGCAGCGGCGGGCGATGGTGACGGCTTGCTGGACCAGCGCGGCGTAGAGGTGCGGGGCGACGACGCGGCGGTAGAGGTCGCTGTCGCGGTCGTGTGGGTGCCCGGTCAGCTCGGTCATCACCGACTCCTCGAGCTGCGGGGCGAAGGTGTCCTTGTCGAGCACGACCGGGTCGATGAGCTCGGCCAGCAGCCGGGTCGCGGTGGTCTTGCCCGCGGCAGGGAATCCGCAGACCACGGTGACACCGGTGCCCGCGCGGGTGGCCAGCTCACGCAGCGCCAGGTGAGCGGTGGGCGAAAACGGCAGGGGCGGTACAGGGTTCGCGGCGGCGGTCATTCGTTCATCTTCCCCGGAGTTCCGAGGGAAGAGGCCCGGATTCGGTCTTCGCCGGTGCGGGGAGCGGTTGATACTTACCGCGTGACGCTGACAGCGAACGACGCATTGAGCCGGTACCACCTCAGCATCTCCGCTGACCCCGGAGGAGATGGCGATCTGGAGATCAATTTGGTGCTCACTACCCGATGGCTGCCTCGGGTAGGAGACACCCTCAATTTCGACGGCCCCCGGGGCGAGACCCTGTACGTGACGGTCGCCCAGGTGGTGTTCACCTACAGGTCCGGTGCCGACGACGCCGGTCCTGAGCCGGAGGTCGAGGTCCACGCCGATGTCATCGAAAATCCTGTCATTCGGGAGACCGCTCGCGACCTGCTCGACCCGGTGCGGTTGATCGAGTGGGCGCAGGCGGTGCACTTCGTCGAGGCCGAGCCCGCCCGGCAGCTGGTCGTGGAAGCCTGCACCGAGGTCGGGCTGGACGAGGACCATTGGAGGACGATCACCGACTGGAACGACTGGGCCGTCGAGGTCCGGGCACGACGGGCACAGACCCACGAAACCGCCTGATGCAGCACCAAGTTCGTGGGGGTATGGATGCCGTGTGATCACAAGCAGTACTGGGCACTCGGCGCTGGCATCGAGAGGCCCACTGGTCGACCTGCGGCCGAGGACCTGACCCCGACATGCGGGAAATGCGCGGCCACAGTCTGCGATGAACTCGCCTCCGAGACGGGAGAACCGGTCGCGATGCGATTTCTGCACATCCCGCAGTGATCAGTTGAGTCGGCCGCGTGCTCGGCGCAGCTCGAAAGCTCGGGCGTGTCCTCTTCGTCGACCAGGCGCAGCTCCGCACCGACCAGGACCGCGTCGATGGCGTGGCAGGTCGGCAGCTCGAAGTTGGACTCGGTGCAGATCCAGTCCCACCGGTCGACGCCCCCCTTACGGCCTGGCGGCGGCGAGGCTGTCGCGGGTCTGCGCCGGAAATCAGCCGCCCCTACGCCATATTCGTTGTTTTTCGCTGGCTACTTCCGGAATCCCCCGGAACCGAGATCGTCGGCGCCCCGATCACCGAACCGGTTGCCACCTGGAGAACTACACCCACCAGGGGCTGACCACTGGCGCGGTCAGGCTGCCGGGCCGCCGCGTGCACGCTGCGGTGTGGTTCCGGCTGCTGCGCACCTTGATCGACGAACTGAGCCTGTCCACCACCGGCCTGAGCAGAGCATCAGCGCGTATCCTCACCCAGGTGTGGTAGGCCGCCGAGCTGACCCCACGCGCCGGGATACGCATCTGGCAGCCCTACGAACTACTGCCCTGGACCGCCAGGAAGACCTGCTCACCGCGGCCGCCGTCACGCTGGGACATGGTCGCGCAGAGGCGCCTTCGACCGTGCTGCACCCTCGCCGCGGTGCTTGTCCCGCCACACGCCGAACCGGTCTATCCCGGCGACGATCCTCGCCATCCCCCCGACAGCCCCGCGACGCGCTCCCGGATCCTCGACACCCAAGCTCTGTATCGCCGCGCCGACTACAGCGAGCTGTTCGACGAACTCGCCCGCTCCGTGCGCACCGATGCCGACACCGCGCACCGCGAGCTGGCCTTCCTGCTCGCCACCGACCCGAGCCCGGCCAACCTCGACCGCGAGCGCGACATCCTGATCCGCGACACCGGAATGCCACCGGATTTCGTGCGAACCCGCGCCGAAACCGAGGCGCTGCTGATCCTGCGCGGCCACGCCCGCGGTGAGATCGCCCGCGTACTCGCCGAGTTCGCACCGCGCCTCAGCGGCCCGGCCGCGAATCTGTTCGTGCCCGAGGACCTCGCGCGACTGCGCCCGCCTGGAACGGTGAACGGTGTGCTCCGCGCGGGGTGCCCAACCCTTGGGCGATGTTTCATAGGTGATGGTGCTGGTTTATGACAACACAAGGCCAACCGCCTCGACCGCCAGGCGGCGGAGCAATCGGCTACCCCAACGCGGTGATCGCCAAAGAGCTCGGCGTGACTCCGAAGGCCGTGCAGCACCGCTACGATCGAGCCAAGAGCAAGGCGCTGCAGAGTCTGCAACGAGCGGAGTACGTCAGCCCCGACTTCGCGCACGACCTTCCCTCACCTGTTCGGGAGCCCGACCCAATCGACTCGGCGACCTGATCCTCGTCAGTCCCCGGCGGTTTCGCCAGCGAAGTAGACGCCCGGCGACGGGCTGACGCGATCCACAGCGGGGCCATCCAGGGCTCAGGTGGCCGCGAACTCCTGGTACGGGTCGTCGCAGGTCGCTCTCCGTAACGCTCACACTCTGCGGCGGCCCGCTCTTCGTACCCGGGCCACGACCGGATCGCTGACCGCCGTTGGGGCTGTTCCGAATGAGGGGGAAGGTGCGAAAGGATGAATCCGTGAACCACACCGACCTCAGCGGCAACGC
>NZ_JBFAKI010000026.1:0-60180 GCF_040655675.1 Nocardia sp. NPDC050378 | reverse complement strand
ATCGCACTGCACTAAAAGAGCTTCTACCTGCATGAATGGCCCTGTTATCAGTACGCGTTGCGCTGCAATCGGGTGGTGACGCGCGTATCGCTCATTTTTCGACGGCCTCTCCGACGGACGGTCGAGACCGGTGATGCGCGATGCTCGGACTTCAGCCCGAGCCGGCAAGCAAGAGAACTCGTGCCGCCCTGACACCGCTGATGCCCCGTACTCCTACCTCGAGGCGTCGCCGTCCTGTGTCGGCTCCAGACTGCAGTACCACTGCGCGCCGAGTGCACCCGCTGGTGCCCGGAGACCGCCGCCACGACATGCCTCCGGGTACACCAGCAGGCTCACCTCGTCGATCCCGCCCGCACGGCAGACGCTGCTCGAGGATCAGGACCAGGCCAGATCGGCATCGACGGGGTCCTTCGACCCAGCAAGTTCTCCATCACCCTCACCGAACACGGCTCTCTCGCCGGGCAACAATGGATTCCCTACGCCCGCCGAACCGGCTGCACCAAATCCACTACCACCCGCCGAAACACCTTTGGGTACTGTTGACGACAATCCAGTTGACCCGAACCGTCGTCGAGTGACTCGCAGGTTCAAATCCCGTCAGCCCGACTATGAAAACCCCGACTATGGAAACCCTTTGCCCTCGGTCGGAGGGGTTAGTTTTTCGGCCGGTTCGCGGGCGTGATCGCGTGGTCAGGAGATCGCTTGGCTTACCGCGTCGGCCCGTCGAACGTGCGATCGGGCAGATCGTAGGTACCGACTAGCCGACGTAGCGGCGGGCGGGCGAGTCGCGTTGCGAGGCTTCCAGCAGGACGAGGCCCGCTTCGACCTGGGCGGGCAGGACCTTTCGTTCGCGCAATACCCATGGCAGCCCGCGTAGGGCCGCGAATACGGCGGCGGCTGTCGTGCGATCGGCGGGGGCCGATCTGAGGACGACGGCGGTACGGCGGGCCGCGCTGCGGGCCGGTCGGCGTAACCACAGGGTCCACAGGGTGTTGCGGATTCCGAGCCCGCGACGGTGGGTGGCGTCGCGGGTGCGGGAGGGCTCGTGATGGATGATCATGTCCTCCACCCAGCACATCCACCATCCGCGCGCCGCGAGATCCAACGCGAGCAGTTCTTCCTCGCCCGCGAACCACAGGCGCCGGGAAAAGCCACCCACTTCCTCGAACGCGCGCACGCGGAAGGCGGACAGGCCTGCCATCACTCCCAGGAGCGCGGGCCCGGGCAGCCAGTCGGGGCCGGAGATCGGCGAATCGCGGAATTCGGGAGTGATCGGGTCTTCGCGCAGGTCGGGTGCCACGAGACAGCGTCCTGTCACCGATCCCAGGCCGGGATACTCGTCGAGCAGATCCGCCGCGCGAGTCAGCGCACCGGGCTGCCAGCGGGTGTCGTCGTCACAGAAGGCCACGTAGGGCGTTCGCACCCGTTCGACGGCGAGGTTTCGACCGAGAGCGCCCAGGTTTTCGGCGGAGCGGATCAAGTGCACCTGTGGGTAGTTCGCCGCGACCGCGTCGGCTGTGCCGTCGGCGGAACCGTTGTCGACGAGGATGATCGGTGCCGCGTCGGGCAGCGCGGTCATGTGCGCGAGGGTCTGCAGCAACTGGTCACGTCGGTCACGGGTGATGATGACAACCGTCATCCGATGTGTCGACATCGGTCAGCTCCTAGCGTGGGCGAGTTCGAGTGTCCTGGCTCGGATTTCGATCTCCGGGGGCAGCCGACGCCGCTGCGCCAACGCTTTCGGCAGCCGTTGGACGATCTGGGCGACGGTCAACAGCGTCTGCGGCTCGCGCACGATCCGGCGAACCAGGCCGATCGACTCCGCGGCGCACTGCCGTAGTGGTCGCCGCATCCAGGTGATCAAGGCGTTGTTGCGCTGTTCGGCCCGCCGCCGCCACGACTGCGGGGGTCGGTGGGTGGAGGGGTGGTGATGCGCTCGCACCGTCGGCACGTAACACAGATGCCAACCGCGGGCGGCCAGGTCGAGCGAGAGCAATCGTTCCTCGGCACCGAAATGCAGCAGTGGGCTGAATCCCGCGGCCTGCGCGTACGCCTCTTTCCGCACGATCGCCGCACACGCCAGGAAGCCGAGAACCGAGGGGCCGGGAAGGTCCGGATCGTGTCCGAGCGGACTGTCGGCCATCAGTTCGTTGACGGGGTCGTCTCGGTGTTCCGAGCCGACGAGGGTGCGCCCGGCGATCAGGCCCACCTGCGGATAGGAATCCAATATCCGTTCGGCTTCGGCGAGCGCGTCACCTGCCCACCAGGAGTCGTCGTCGCTGAAGGCGACGTACGGTGTTCGGGCGATCGCCACGCCGAGATTGCGGGCGGCCGCTCCACGATTGTCGGCCAACCGGACAACGTGTACGCCCGGAAATGTTTCGGCTGTATCGGCGGTGTTGTCGTCGGAAGCGTTGTCGAGTACGACGATCGCCGGGCGTGGTCGCAGCGTGCACAACTCGGTGAGCGTTCTCGCCAATTCCGGCGCGCGATTTCGAGTGGCGATGACGACCGTGATCTTGCCCGTACTCATGACTCCCGCCCCGGCAGCAGCTCCTCGAGCGACTCCGAAATCGATGCGTCCATCGTGCAGATATTTGCCCATCCGATGACGAATACGCACATGCCTCGACACATACCCGGTGTCCGCCGCGCCAATCAGCGGGGCACCGCGCGGTTTGATTACGCGGCGAACGGCAAGAACTACGGCATGATCAGCCCGCGCAGAATTCTTCTGTGGCATGTGCACGGCTCGTGGACTACCGCGTTCGTCCACGGGCCGCATCGCTATCTGTTACCGGTGACCGACGAGCCCGGACCCTGGGGCCTGGGCCGGTGCGGACGTGACTGGCCGAATGCCGAAGAGGTCACCGTCGGCGCGTTGCGCGACATCGAGGTGGATGTGCTCGTGCTGCAGCGTCCCGAGGAGATCGACCTCGCGCATCGATGGCTCGGGCGGCGACCCGGCGTCGACATCCCCGCCGTCTATGTGGAGCACAACACCCCACGTCCCAGCGCGGCGCTCACCGCGCACCCGATGGCGGATCGAACCGATATACCGGTCGTGCACGTCACCCACTTCAACGAGGTGATGTGGGACAACGGCACAGCGCCCACGCGTGTCATCCCCCACGGCATCGTGGATCCCGGCGAGCTCTACACCGGCGAACTGCCCCACGGTGTGGCGCTGATCAACGAGCCGATGCGGCGCGGGCGGATCACCGGCAGCGATCTGCTGGCACGCTTCGCGCGCGAAGGTCCGGTCGATCTCTACGGGATCGGCGCGCAGGACTTCCGGCCGCAGGGGCCGACCGCGCATCCGATCAACGGGATAGCGGATCTGCGGCAGTCGGCATTGCATCCCGAGATGGCCGAGAGACGCGTCTACCTGCACACCGCGCGGTGGACCTCGCTCGGGCTGTCGCTGCTGGAAGCCATGCACCTCGGGATGCCGGTGGTGGCACTGGCGACCACCGAGGCCGTCAGCGCGGTACCGCCCGAGGCAGGCGCTCTCTCCACGGACGTCACCACCCTCACCGCGAGATTTCGCGAATTGCTCCACGAACCCGATCTGGCGGTGCTCGCGGGGAAATCGGGACGGCAGTTCGCGCTGGAGCACTACGGCCTCGAGAGCTTCCTGCATCGCTGGGATCGCCTACTGGCCGAGATCACCGAATAGCGGCGGCATCCAGGTCAGGAAAGGCGCAAACATGAAGATCGCGATGGTGTCCGAACACGCCAGCCCGCTCGCCACCTTGGGTGGCGTCGATGCCGGTGGGCAGAACGTGCACGTCGCGGAGTTGTCCGCAGCCCTGTGCCGACAGGGTCACGACGTCACGGTGTACACGCGGCGCGAGAGCGCTCGGGTGCCCGACAGTGTTACCACCGCACCGGGTTATCGCGTGGTGCACGTTCCGGCGGGACCCGCGCATCCCGTGCCGAAGGACGAACTTCTGCCCTATATGCCGGAATTCGGGAATTTCCTGCGCGCGCGGTGGCGCGAAGGGTGCCCCGACGTGGTGCACGCCCATTTCTGGATGTCGGGTCTGGCCGCTCTGGCCGCGGTTCGGGACACCGATATCCCGGTGGTACAGACTTTTCACGCACTGGGTGTCGTGAAACGTCGGTATCAGGGCAACGCCGACACCAGCCCGCCCGACCGGCTGCGGCTGGAACAGCAGGTGGCCGAGCGGGCAGACCGAATCATCGCCACCTGCACCGACGAAGTGTTCGAGCTCGCTCGCATGGGTGTTCCGCGCCGCCGGACGTCGGTGGTTCCCTGCGGCGTGGACCTCGACCAGTTCTCCCCCATTGGCCCGAAAGCCGCGAGGACAGCCGAACACCGCCTCATCAGTGTGGGGCGACTCGTGCCGCGAAAGGGTTTCGACGTCGCGGTCACCGCCCTCGCGGAGCTGGCCGGGACCGAACTGGTGCTGGTCGGCGGACCAACCGGCCGACTGGCCGACGACCCGGAAGCGCGGCGACTGCTGAGGTTGGCCGACAACCTCGGCGTCGGCGACCGGCTACACATGCTCGGCCAGGTGCCTCGAACGCAGATGGCTCCCCTGTTGCGTTCGGCCGACGTCGCGGTGTGCACACCGTGGTACGAGCCGTTCGGCATCACCCCCCTCGAGGCCATGGCGTGCGGTGTCCCCGTCGTGGCCGCCGCGGTCGGCGGTCTCATCGACACCGTCGTCGACGGCGGCACCGGCACGTTGGTTCCCCCGCGTGATCCCTCCGGGTCGGCAGCGGCGATCCGCGAACTGATCGACGCGCCCGCACTCCGAGCCCGGTACGGTGCTGCCGGACACGAACGCGTCCATACGCGCTATTCGTGGGACCGGGTCGCGGTGGAGACGCTGCGCGCCTATCGCCGGACCGCGGGCGGACGCGTCGCCGACGAGCGAAAGCAAGCACAGTGAGTACCGCCGCGACGCGCGCGTTGGTCACCGGCGGTTGTGGTTTCGTCGGATCCCATCTGTGCGAGCAACTCCTCACGGCGGGCACCGACGTCGTCGCTGTCGACAACTTCGCCACCTCCACCCCCGAGAATGTGGCAGGGCTACTGAATCGGCCGGGCTTCGAACTGCTGCGGCACGACGTCACCGAGCCGTTGCCCGACATCGGCTCCTTCGACGTCATCTACCATCTCGCGTCGGCCGCCTCGCCGCCGGACTATCTGCGGTTACCGATCGAGACGCTGCGAGCCGGCTCGCTGGGCACGACCAACGCTCTCGACCTGGCCGAGCGGGATCACGCGCGTTTCGTACTCGCGTCCACGAGCGAGGTCTACGGCGATCCCGCGGTGCATCCTCAGCCCGAGAGTTATTGGGGCAACGTCAATTCCATCGGACCGCGCAGCGTGTACGACGAAGCCAAGCGGTACGCCGAAGCGTTGACGATGGCATACCGCCGCGAGCGGGGGGTCGATACCGGCATCGCCCGGATCTTCAACACCTACGGGCCACGCATGCGCGCCGACGACGGCCGCGTGGTGCCGACGTTCATCGCGCGCGCGTTGGCGAACGCACCACTGACCGTGGCGGGCACCGGTGAGCAGACCCGTTCGCTCTGTTACGTCGAGGACACCGTGCTCGGGTTACGCGCATTGGCCGGGTCCGGTCATCCCGGACCGATCAACATCGGTAATCCGCACGAGTTGTCCGTGCGGGCGCTCGCCGAAGAGATCCGCATCGCCACCGACAGCTCCTCGACGCTGGAATACATCGAGGAGGCGGTCGACGATCCGAAGCGGCGCTGCCCGGACATCTCGCTGGCACAACGCGAATTGGGCTGGCAGCCGATGATCACCCGGACCGAGGGGTTGCGCCGCACGATCGAGTGGTTCGCCCGGCAGCCCTCGGCGTTCGTCGAGCAGCCCATGCGCTGACGATGCGGCGTCGCGCGGACGGTTTAGCCCCGACTTACCCGGGTAGCGCGTACGCAGGTAGCGGCGGAGGCGCAACCTCCCGCCCCCTCGATGAGAAAGGCGAGCCGTTGCGCATTCTCGGAATCAACGCAGTGTTCCACGATCCCGCCGCGGCGCTGATCGTGGACGGCGAAATCGTCTCGGCGGCGGAAGAGGAACGGTTCAGCCGCCGCAAGCACGGTAAGAGACCGGTGCCGTTCTCGACGTGGGAGCTGCCCGAGCAGTCGGCCGCGTGGTGCTTGGCGCAGGCAGGCATACGTCCCGATCAGCTCGACGCGGTGGGTTACTCCTACGATCCGGGCCTGGTCGATCATTCGCTCGGCGGTCTCGACCAGCAGAGCGAGCAGACTCGAACGGATTACGCCCGCCGCGCGCCCGCCTTTCTGCGCGCCGCGTTACCCGGTCTGGATCCAGGCGTCGTCCGCTTCGTCCGCCATCACGTCGCGCACGCGGCGTCGACGGCGCTGGCGGCGCCGCTGGGCGATTCGGCGGTGTTGGTCGCCGACGGACGCGGGGAGAGCACGTCCTATCTGGCCGGGGAATACCGGGACGGCAAATTCGTGGAACTGGCGTCCCAGCGGCTGCCGCATTCGCTGGGGTTGATGTACGAGGATCTCACCCAACACCTCGGATTCGAGCGCTCCAGCGACGAGTACAAGGTCATGGCCCTGGCCTCCTATGGCAAGCCGCGATTTCTCGACCGGTTCCGGGAACTGCTCTACACCACCGGTGACGGTGGATTTCGTACCGAACCGGTGCCGTGGGAGAGCTTCGCACCGGCCGGGCACGGCGGCGAATTCGGCAGCGAGCACGCCGACCTGACCGCGACCGTCCAGCGCCGGCTGGAGGACGTGCTGCTCGAGCTGATTACATGGCTGCATCAGCAGACGGGTCAACGCAACCTCACGCTGGCAGGCGGTATCGCCTTGAACTGTGTGGCCAATACACGCCTGCACGACGAAGGCCCGTTCGACAACGTCTGGGTCCAGCCGGCCGCGGGCGACGCAGGCACCGCGCTGGGCGCGGCATTGCAATTGGCCGCGGAGTTCGGTGAACCCGTCGCCCCGATGCGCGGCGCCGACCTGGGCCGTGAATGGAGCGACTCCGAACTCGAATCCATTCTCCGTGCGGCGAAGATCCGATACACCCGCTCGGACGATGTGGCGGCCGATGTGGCGCAAGCCCTGGCCGACGACGGCATCGTCGCCTGGTTCCAGGGCCGCGCCGAATTCGGCCCTCGTGCGCTCGGGCAGCGCTCGCTGCTGGCCCACCCCGGTCGGGCAGCGAACCTCGAGCGACTCAACGACGTGAAGGGCCGCGAGCAGTTCCGGCCGGTGGCCCCGATGGTGCTCGCGAACCGGGCGCCCGAGATCTTCTCACGCGGGCCGCTGCCCAGTCCCTACATGTTGTTCGTCCACGATGTCGCCGCCGACTGGCGCGACCGGATTCCGGCGGTCACCCACGTCGACGGCACCGCGCGGGTGCAGACAGTCGACCCCGCCGACAATGCGCTACTGGCCCGGATGCTCTCGGAATTCGACAAGCGCACCGGTGTGCCCGTTGTGGTCAACACGAGCCTCAACACCGCGGGCAGACCGATGGTCGATTCCCCCCGCGACGCACTCGAATGCTTCGGTTCCGCGCCGATCGATCTGCTCGCCATCGGCCCGTTCCTGGTGCGGCGCCGATGAATTCGCCCCTCGACTACAGCATCGTCATACCGACCACAGGCCGCGAGAGCCTGCGGGTATTGCTGGGCGCGCTCGCCGCCGCCACCGGTCCGCCGCCCAGGGAGATCATCGTCGTCGACGACCGCCCCCACGGCGGGGAACTTCCACTGGTGGATACCTCGCCGCCGGTGCGGGTGCTCCACTCCGGTGGTCGCGGACCGGCCGCCGCGCGAAATGTCGGCTGGCGGCACGCATCGGGGACCTGGGTGGCCTTCCTCGACGACGATGTCGTCACCACACCCGATTGGCCCCACCGTTTGGCCGAGGATCTCGCGGGTCTCGATGAGACGACGGCCGCTTCCACCGCGCACATCGAGGTGCCGCTGCCGGCCGATCGCAAACCGACCGATGAGGAACGGGGAACGGCGGGCTTGACCGTCGCGCGCTGGATCACCGCCGACATGGCCTACCGCAGAGCGGCGCTGCTCGCGGTCGACGGTTTCGACGAACGCTTTCCCCGTGCCTTTCGCGAAGACGCCGATCTGGCGATGCGGGTATGCCTGGCCGGTTACCGGATCGCCCACGGAGAGCGGGTCACCAGCCATCCGACGCGCAAGTCGGGGCCGATGGCCAGTGTTCGAGCCCAACGGGGAAACTACGACAACGCGCTGATGCGGCGAAAGTTCGGCCCTCGGTGGCGGCAGCGGATCGGCGAACGACCCGGCATGCTCGGCCGCCACGCGTTCACCACCGCACTGGGCGCGGCCGCCGTGAGTTCCGGCGTGGCGGGCCGTCAGCGCTCGGCGCTCGGTTTCGCGGCGGCATGGGCGGCGCTCACGACCGAATTCGCCGCGCGCCGAATCGCGCAGGGCCCTCGAACCGCAGGTGAGATCGGGCGAATGGCGGTGACCAGTGCGCTGATTCCGCCTGCCGCGTGCTGGTATCGGTTCCGCGGCGAAATACGGCATCGCCACGCGACGCCCACCTCACCGCCGACCTCGCAGTTCGACCGGGACGACGCCGTCATCGGGGATGTTCCCGACCTCGCCGATCCGTCGATGGTCTCGGTGGCAGAAGAACTCACCGCCGGAAGTGAGTCCGCGAACAGGAGGTAGGCCATGAACGAGGATCATTTCGCCGTCTTGTCCAGTGCGTTGGAGCGGAACCGTTCCTTGGCACCCGGACTTCGCCGATGGGGTCGTGAACTGGCCGAGGTATTCGACAACGGTGGCAGATTGCTTGCCTGTGGCAACGGCGGCAGCGCCGCCGAAGCCCAGCATCTGACCGCGGAACTGGTCGGGCGTTTCCGCAACGAACGACGGCCGCTCTCGGCGATCGCGCTGCACGCCGACACCTCCGCGGGCACCGCGATCGTGAACGATTACGGCGAGGCCGAACTGTTCGCGCGTCAGGTCCGGGCACACGGCCGGACCGGAGACGTGCTCGTGCTGCTGTCCACCAGCGGGACCAGCCAGAACGTGGTCGCGGCGGCCAAGGCCGCGCAGGAGATAGGCGTCACCACCTGGGCGATGACCGGACCCGCGCCCAATCCCCTCGCCGCGCTCTGCGACGACGCGCTGCCGGTCGACGCGCCGTGTACGGCCACCGTGCAGGAGGTGCATCTGGTCATGGTGCACGCGCTGTGCGAATCGCTCGACGAGGCGCTGGGAATTCCGACATGAAGCTCGTGGTCGTGGTCGGCGCGCGCACGGCGGCGAGCTCGCAGTGGTACCCACGGCGCACGACGGATGCGAGGTTGTGGCCTTGACCAGCACGATTCTCGTGCTCCGCGCGCTCGGCCTCGGCGACCTGCTGACGATCGTGCCCGCCCTGCGTGGGCTGCGGACCGCGTATCCCGATGATCGCGTGGTGCTCGCCGCGCCGGAGCCACTGCGCCCCTTGGTCGACCTGATCGACGCGGTCGACGAGTTGCTGCCGACTCCGCGCTTGGGCGCCCTGCGGTGGAGCGGCGCAGCACCCAGGATGGCGGTTAACCTGCACGGCAGTGGGCCGCAGAGCATTCGGGACCTGGTGGCGGTGCGCCCCGCCACGATGCTGACTCATCGGCACCCGGATTTTCCCGAGCTCCCCGGCCCCCGGTGGTCCGCGGAACTGCACGAGGTGCAGCGGTGGTGCCGACTGCTGGCGTACGCGCGCATCGACACCGATCCGCGCGCGCTGGCGCTGCCCCCGCCGGATATCGCCGCCGCGGAGTCGAACGTGATCGTGGTCCATCCCGGCGCGGCGTCGTACGCGCGACGGTGGCCGGCCGAACATTTCGCGACGGTGGCCCGGGAGCTCAGCGCCGATGGCCATCGCGTGGTGGTCACCGGTTCGGCGGATGAGATCCCGTTGGCGACCGCGGTCGCACGCGATGCGGGACTACCGCCCTCCGCGGTGTATGCCGGCCGTACCGACTTGGCCGAACTCGCCGCGATCGTCGCCGACGCGGCTCTGGTGGTCTGCGGCGACACCGGTGTCGGCCATCTCGCCACCGCCTTCTGCACACCGTCGGTCCTGCTGTTCGGACCGACCCCACCGCGTGCGTGGGGGCCACCCACCGACGCGCGCAGCCACATCACGCTCTGGGCTGGCGTAGTCGGCGATCCACATGCCGACCGGCCGGATCCCGGACTGCTCTCCATCACACCGCAACAAGTGCTTTCGACCGCGGCGACACTGATCGGACAGGAGGCGCGCCATGGGTAACCGCGTGGGTGTGGTCGGTGCGGGCTATGTCGGCCTCACCAGTGCCGCTTGCCTGGCACATCTCGGCCATCATGTGACCTGTCTGGACAACGACGAATCCAAGGTCGAAGCGCTCCGCGCGGGCACCGTCACGATCGTCGAACCGGGCCTACCGGAACTGGTCCGCGAAGGACTCGCCGAGGACCGCTTGACCTTCACTTCCGACCCGCAGTCACTGGCCGAGTCCGAAGTAGTCCTGCTGTGCCTTCCCACGCCCATGGGCCCAGACGGCACAGCGGATCTCGGCATCCTCGAGGACGCGCTGGTGAACCTGAGTCCGATTCTGCCTCCGGGTTGCGTGCTCGTCACCAAGTCCACCGTCCCTGTCGGCACCGCGACGCGCATCCCGGCGCTGACCGGTCACCGGCATCCGGTCGTCAGCAATCCGGAATTCCTGCGCGAGGGTTACGCGGTGCACGACTTCCTGCACCCCGACCGCGTCGTCGTCGGTGCGGATGAGCCGGATCACGAGGCGGCCGAGCACGTCGCCGGCCTCTACGAGGGAACGGATGCGCCGGTCCTGCGATCCGACACGGCCAGCGCCGAACTCGCCAAGTACGCCAGCAACGCGTTTCTCGCGGTCAAACTCTCCTTCGTCAACACGATGGCCGAACTGTGCGAACACGTCGACGCCGACATTTCGAAGGTCACCGACGCGATGGGCATGGACGCGCGGATCGGGCCGGCGTTCCTCGCACCCGGACCCGGTTGGGGCGGTTCGTGCCTGCCCAAGGACACCCGCGCCCTGTTGGCGGCAGCACAGGCCTTCGGTGTGGACTTCGCCATCGTCCGCGACGCTGTGCGCGCCAACGACCACCAGCGCGCGATGGTCTTGCGCAAGGTCCGGCGCGCGGTCACCGGCACGGTCGACGGCTCCCTCGCGGGCATGCGGATCGGGGTATTCGGACTCGCGTTCAAAGCCGGGACGGGCGACCTACGCGACTCCCCCGCCGTCGCCATCGCTCGTCAGCTCTCCCACCACGACGCCCTCGTGACGGCATACGACCCGTGCGTGCCGCAATCCGGCGCACACGACCTCGCGGCGGGCCCCGATGGAATCCAGGTCGTCGACGACCCCTACCTCGCCGCGAAGGATGCCAACGCGATCCTCATCCTCACCGAGTGGCCCGAGTTCCGGACCCTCGACTGGAACAAGATCGCCGACGCCGTCGACCACCCCGTCATCGTGGACACCCGCAACCTGCTCGATGAACAACTACTGAGCGGCACAGGGTTCACGGTGTCGGGCATCGGGTCATCCGTCCCCGCCGGACTCGGGGATCGGTCGAAGTAACCGGGGTCGGTTCGGCGCCCTTGCGGCTTTCGTCCTTCGGCGCCCTGCCTTCCGTCGTCGACCAGGCAGCGACCTGAGACCACAGCAACAGCAAGCGAGGACATGGCAACGGGTATCGAGGAATGCGTAGTGCGGTCCGTGGACGTGTGCTGCTGCCCGGTGACGCGGGATTCGACCTGGCCGGGCAGCCGTGGAATCTGGCGGTGGCGCAGCCGGTTTCGGGCGTCGTCGCTGTCGCCGACGCCCACGACGCCGCCGACGTGGTGAAGTTCGCGCGCAGCACGAACCGGCAAGTGGTCACGCAAACAACCGGGCACCGAGCCGTACGCGCTCTACGTGCTGGGCCTCGGCCTTCCACACCTGCTCGACGCCATCCAGACCAGGTTCACCGGAATCCTCGACGCCCTCGGCCCCACATCACCGGCTCCAAGCCTTACACCTTCCTCGCCCCCGGCGAGACGGCTTCAGCCGCCTTCGACCCGGAAACCCTTGCGCGCCTGCGGCAGATCAAAACAACCCGCGATCCGCACAACATCATCCGAGCCAACTTCCCACTACACCACTGAAATCCGAGGCTCTGAGAATCCACAGGCGTCATCGGTCGGTGTCGGCGCCGGGGTCGCTGTCCTCGCGGAGTCGCGCCCAGTGGCGGAGTCGTTCGGTGATCGCTGCCTCGTATCCGCCGGTGGTCGGCTCGTAGAAGGTCTGCCGTGGCATGCCGTCGGGGAAGTAGTTCGCCCCGGAGAAGCCGGTCTCGGTGTCGGGGTCGTACTGGTAGTTCGCCCCGTAACCAAGGTCTTTCATGAGCCGGGTCGGGGCGTTGAGAATGTGCGCCGGTGGCATCAGCGAGCCGGTGCTCTTCGCCGCGGCGCGGGCTTTGCCGAAGCCGCGGTACACCCCGATCGACTTCGGCGCGGTCGCCAGATAGAGCACCGCCTGCGCGATCGCGAGTTCGCCTTCGGGTGAGCCGAGCCGTTCGTACACATCCCATGCGGCGAGGGCCTGCTGCACCGCGGCGGGATCGGCAAGACCGATGTCTTCGGTGGCGAATCGGGTGATGCGGCGGGCGATGAACAACGGGTCCTCGCCACCGTCGAGTATCCGCGCCAACCAGTACAGAGCCGCATCGGGGTCGGAGCCGCGCATCGATTTGTGGAGCGCGGAGATGAGGTTGTAGTGGCCTTCCTGCGACTTGTCGTACAGCGGTGCCCGTTTCTGCACCGCGGCGGCGAGAGCGAGCGGGTCGACGGGTGCGGGCAACGCCTGCACCTGCTCGATCATGTTCAGCAAGTACCGGCCGTCCCCGTCCGCCATCGCGACGAGCGCCTGCCGGGCGTCGTCGTCGAGTGGCAGCGGGCCCAGAAGGGTTTCGGCCCGACCGATGAGCGCGCGCAGGGCGGTGGCGTCGAGGCGTCTCAGGACGAATACCTGACAGCGCGACAGCAATGCGCCGTTGAGTTCGAAGCTGGGGTTCTCCGTGGTCGCGCCGACGAGGACGATCGTGCCGTCCTCGACATAGGGCAGAAACGAGTCCTGCTGTGCACGGTTGAAGCGGTGGATCTCGTCGACGAACAGCAGCGTGCCCTGTCCGACCTCTTTCCGTCGCTGCGCCGCGTGGAACACCTTCCGCAGATCCGCGACACCGGAGAACGTCGCCGACAACGGCTCGAAGGTGAGGTCGGTCCGCTCGGCGAGGAGCCGGGCGATGGTGGTCTTCCCGCAGCCGGGCGGGCCCCACAGGATCATCGACGCCAACCGGTGCGCGGCGACCATCCGGCCGATCGGGGCGTCCTCGGCCAGCAGATGGTCCTGACCGACGACATCGGTCAGGGTCCGAGGTCGCAGCCGGTCCGCCAAGGGGCGAGAAGCGTCGTCGGCCTCGAACAGCGACGGCGGCGCTTCGCTCACGATTTCTTCCCTGCGCCGGCGGCCGGGTCGTAGAAGTCACCTTCCACGCATCGAGGTGCGGGGTGAACGGGCGCCCCGTGGCTGACGTGGGCGAGCGCACCCGCGGTCTCGCGGGCGACCTGCTGAAGCTGCTCCCCCGAAAGGGTCATCGCGCTGCCTTTCCGAAGCTACCGGTCGTCATCGACATCTCGCGTTGTCGCACAATAGCCGTGTCACGCCGAAACCGCGTCCCGTCCCGGGGGTGCCTTGTGAAGAACGGGATTTCGTGAGCTCCGCTGTGTTGCTGGTACTGATCGTGTTGATTCCGGCGGTGATGCTCGCTGTGCCGTGGTGGGCGCTGATCGCTGCCCCTACCGAGCGCAGTGGTGCGCTGTACCGGGTCGGTACCGCGGCTTTCGTCGCCGGGTACATCTGTCTGCCGGTCGCGCTGATCCTCGGGCACGGGCCGCCGCGGATCGACTCGGCAGCGATCGTCGGGGACGTCCTGCTGGGTGTGGTGTGGGTGCTGTTCAGCTGGTCGGTGATCGGGCTGGTGGTCCGTGGTGGACTGAGGATGATCGGTGCACGGGGAGTTGAGACGAGTCGAGTTGTCGCGCTCGCCGTGGTGGTGGTGTCGGTCGTGCTGACCGGATACGGCGTCTACGAGGCGCGACGGGTGCCGCAGGTGCGCACCGTCGACGTCGCGATACCGGGGCTGGCGCCGGGCCTCGACGGACTGCGGGTGGTGGTGCTCACCGACACCCACTTCGCGGCGCTGGATCGGGAGGGCTGGTCGCGACGGGTGGTCGAGGAGGTCAACGCGCAGCGGCCCGACATCGTGGGACTGGCGGGTGACCTCGTCGACGGCTCGGTGGACGAACGGCGCCATCAGGTCGCTCCGCTCGCCGGGGTGCAGGCGCCGCTGGGGCGGTTCTACATCACCGGCAATCACGAGTACCTCGACGATGCCCAGTCGTGGCTGGACTACATGGCCTCGATCGGGTGGCAGCCGCTGCACAACGCGCACCGGACCGTCGAACGCGACGGGGACAGATTGACCGTTGCCGGGATCGACGACCCTACGGGCGAGGATGTGCCGGGCCACGGCCCTGATCTCGCGGGCGCGCTCACGGGCACCGACCCGCGGTTGCCGGTGATTCTGTTCGCGCATCAGCCCAGTCAGGTCGCCGACAGTTCGGCGGCGGGGGTGGAACTGCAGATCTCCGGACACACCCACGGCGGTCAGATCTGGCCCTTCCATTACCTGGTCCGACTCGACCAGCCGGTCGTCTCCGGATTGAGCAGCCACGCGAACGGCACCCAGCTCTACACCAGCCGTGGTACCGGGTACTGGGGACCGCCGATGCGAGTGTTCGCGCCCAGCGAGATCACCGTGCTGGTCCTGCGTCCGCAGAGGTGACGGTGCGACAGCTCCTGAGCCCGCGCTGATCTCTCGGCATCCGATGTTCACCGAGGGCGACCGTACCGGCTTCGTCGGACACTGCGGCCGGCAGAACAGGCTTGTTCCGCCCTTTCAGTAGCGGCGCAGTGGAGTCGCGCCGGGAACACCGTCGTCGGGGTGGACAGGTTCGCCGAGCGCGGCAGCGATCGTCTCCCGACGGCCGTCATAGCGATGCGCGACACCGAGACGTGCCAGCAGGGTATGCACCCGGTCCGCGTCCCACTGCACCTTCTGGTCGTCCAACCGGTGCAGGTAGTACCGGAACACGTCGAAGTCTTCGACGATGATGTCGGTCTTCTCCGGATGGGCGTCGACCTCCAGCGACGGAACGTCCTGCCCGGGGAGCAGCATCACCACGACCAGGCCCCAGACGAAGCAGGGCCGCCGGGTCGCGCTGGTTGCCCAGTTCTTCACCGCCAAGGAGTTCGTGCGGACCTGGCCGACGGGGTCGTGGTTGTAGTCGTTGCCGTAGATGTCGGCGACCTCACCGTCGTCCATCACCCACGGCCCGTTCGGCGGAATGATCAACGTCCCGTGCTGCACGCTGCGGAATCCCTTGATCTCGACCGCGATACACCGCTGACGGGTGAAGATCAGCGCGTCGAGCTGACGGCTGTGACCGCGGTAGGGAACGTTGACGTCGAGCAACACCACACCGGGCTGGGCCGGACTCCACTCGACCCAGTCGGCGAAACGCTCCTCGGCGGAAGACAACTCCGAATCCGGGTTGACCAACAGCAGCACAACGACCTCCCCGATCCACCGACCTCGTGGGTTCATCAGGCCGGTCTCGCGCACCGATCTCTACCTCCGTGCCAGTGTCGCACGCCGCACCGATACCCCGAAGTCGTTCGCACACAAAGGTTTACAGCTGCGGACACCGTCCTGGCATCAACGCGATGAACGGCGGCACCGAGGCGATGACCTGGCGCGCCGAAATCTGTTCGCACCAGTTATCCGAAAGACCAAACCGCGGACGGGGGCAGCCCGAACCTCCGCTAGGGCCGTTTCGCGTAGCCGAGCCGTCCCCGGCACACCAAGTGATGTCCTCATCCGGAGGACGCGACCGGCACGAGAGGTTCTCGACAGTGCGACAACATCGTCCCATCCGTACAGCAACCCTGAGATCGACCCTGGTCGGCCTCCTGATCGTCGGCGCACTCGGCGGCTCGGTCGCCTCCGCGACCGCGGCACCAGAGTCGGCGAGGGTGTTGTCCGCCGACGAGGTCGGCGACCGGCAACTGAACGTGACGGTGTACTCCCCCGCCATGAACAGGCCGATTCCGCTGCAGGTCATCCGCGCTGCCGACACCTCGAATCCGCGGCCGACGATGTACCTCCTGAACGGCTCACAAGGCGGCCCCGGTGCGAGCGGCTGGGACGCGCAAACCGATGCCGTCAGTTTTCTGCGCGACAAGGATGTCAACGTCGTCACCCCGGTCGGCGGCGCCAGCTCCTACTACACCGACTGGGTGCGCGACGATGCGGCGCTGGGGCGCAACAAGTGGCAGACCTTCCTCAACGAGGAGCTGCCTCCGGTGATCGAGGAGTTCCTGCGCGCCGACGGCAACCGAACCTTGGTCGGGGTTTCGATGAGCGGAACCTCGGTGCTGAATCTGGCGATCGCCAAACCGGGGTTCTGGCGCAGTGTGGCCTCCTACAGCGGCTGCGCTCAGACCTCGGACCCCATCGGGCAGGAATTCGTGCGGATCACGGTGGAGAACTGGGGCGGCGGGCAGAGTGTCGAGAACATGTGGGGCCCACGCAACGGGCCGTTGTGGCGGGCCAACGATCCGCTGGTCAACGCGGAAGGGCTGCGCGGCACCGCGATCTACCTGAGCACCGGTACCGGAATCCCCGCCGCACCCCACGACACGCCGACCGATCCGCGCGTGCGGGACGGCCGAATTCCGCTGCCGATCCAGATCGCCTTCGGTGGGCCGATCGAGGCCGCGGTGCACTTCTGCACGATGAATCTCGCACGTCGATTGCGCGAGCTGGACATCCCGGTGACTCTGGACGAGCGGCCGGTAGGTACGCATTCGTGGGGCTACTGGGAAGACGATCTGCGCGATTCCTGGCCGTTCCTGGCGCAATCGATCGGGAGCCGCACACTCTGAGCCCGAACCCACCGTATCGCGGGAATCCGGAGTGGCGCGCGCTGAACCTCCGTTCCCCGATGCGGCTCTGGCCGGTGGCAGACCGGGCATGCATCGCCGTACACATGCGGAGTCGGTTCCGTAATCGGGAGGATCAGTGAACAACGAACTGGGCCAAGTAGTCGTCGCGACCACCGTGGTGAACGGCGAACGGGAGGTGCGCGTGGAGGTTGGCGATCCGCGACAGGACAACTCGGCGCACGACTGGCTGTGCACCTATCGGATCGACGGCAGCCGTGAACACACGGTCCGTGGACCGGACAGGTTGGCCGCCGTCTACGTGGCGCTGCTGGAGGCCGAAAACACCGCGGCCCGAACCGTGCCGGCGGTACGTCGGCCACGGCACGCCGCACGCGCGGTGGTGGCCGACGCCCGCGAGTTCGGTGCCCCGCTGGGAGCCCGCGCGGTCCACACTTCCGCGGGCCCGGTGGTGATCACCATCGGGCGGCCGCGCCAGGATCCGAACCGTCCACACACCTACCTGTGTCCCTTCCGAATCGATGACCGCACCGAAGCCTTCGGGCAAGGATTCAACGAGATTCAGGCGGTGTTGTCAGCGGTCCGCGGCGTCGGCGCGATCGTGGGGATACCGGGCGACTGGCTGGCGCCACGGAGATGAAGCGCGGAGACGGCGACGACTACGAGCAGCGCGACGAGCGTGGAACGTGCTCTTGTGGCATCGGCGATCAGTGCGGACATTCTCGCCCCCGAACCTGCGGCGGAACACCAGAGCCAGTGAGTGCCCCGGTCGCTCTATACCGGGCTTCGACCACCCCTACTTCGCCGGTGCGTTGAACGGCTGGTTGATGGTGGTGAAGTACTGGATCGCCGCGCCGATGGCCACGGGCGCGGTGATGAAGATCTGTCCGGCCAGGGTGCCGAGCGCGCCGACGGCGAGGATGCCGCCGATACCACCGACCAGGGTGCCGATGGCGGCGCCGGTGGAGATGGTGGTGGTCAGCCTGGTCCAGGCCGCCACCTCACGCTCGTATTCGCTCTTCCACGGTGCCTTGTCCTCGAAAGGCAGGGCGACCGGCTTGTAGACGGCGCGCGAGGCATCCAGCTGCGGGCTCAGTGTCGCCGTGTTGCCTGCGATCTCGGCCACGATGGGCAACTCGAACTCGTCCAGCCGGAAGGTCAGCGGGGTGGCGGCGACGGTGGTGCCGTCGAGCACCGGGCCTCGTAGGCCGTCTCGGCTCCTGCGGGCGCGAGCGGCCGTGGCACGAAGCGTTCGGTGCGCACGGTGACACCGCCCCGCGCCCGCTGCCTCGACCACCGCCGGCAGCGGTTCCGGACCACAGCAGTCGACCGCGGCGAGCTCCAGGGCGAATACCGCGTCGGCTTCCTCGGTGCGAGCGATCACCCGCACGCTCGCTTCGGTCATGCCCATCCCTCGGCGGAATCGTTGTCGAGATCACCGTGGTGCAGCGGCGCCCGGTTCGCCGCCGGGGCATGGCGAGACGATTGGACCGATCGACGTTCACTATCGCCCCGGCCTCCGACCTGCCCGCCGCCCGAGACTGGCGGCATGACTCCCGTGCCGGAACTGGTCGACAGGACCACGCAGTTCGTTCGAGATCACGTCGATCCGGTGGAACGCGAGGTCGTCGTCTGTGGCCGGGTCACCGACGACGCCCTTCGCCTCGATTTCCAGCAGAAGGCCGAGGAAGCCGGTGTCTTCGACCCACTGGCGGTCGACGCCTGGGTGCCCGACGACGGCAGCGTCGAGACCGTCGACGGCGTGCGCTTCATCGTCGGCCGGCCGGCCGCCACCGACCCCAGCACCCCGGTCGTGCTGATCCCGGCGCCGATGCCGGGCGGGGTGAAGTCCGATGTCGACTTCCTGGTGTCGCGCATGCCCGCCGCACAGGTCACCCAGTGGCACAGCGACGCGGATTCCGCGGTCGAGCACCGCGATCACTTCGCCTGGTCGAAGGATTCGCCCGCGATCGCGACCCAGGTGTCGCGCTGGATCACCACCGGCTCCGCGCCGGCCTGAGGAGAGACGTGGCACGACTGCAGATCCAGGCGGTGTCGAAGAAGTTCGCCACCGATTACGCGGTGCGCGAGGTGAGCCTCGACATCGCCGACGGCGAATTCATGGTGCTGCTCGGCCCCAGCGGCTGCGGCAAATCGACCCTGTTGCGGATGATCGCCGGACTGGAGGAACCGAGCGAGGGCCGGATCCTGGTGGGCGGCACCGATGTCACCGACGCCGCGCCGCAGCGGCGCGACCTGGCGATGGTGTTCCAGAGCTACGCGCTCTACCCGCATCTGTCGGTGGCCAAGAACATCGGCTTCCCGCTGCGGGCCCGGCGCAGGCCGCGCGCGGAGATCGCCCAACGGGTGGCGGAGGTGTCGACCACCTTGGAGTTGTCGGCGCTGCTGGACCGTCGCCCGGTGGCGCTCTCGGGCGGGCAGCGGCAGCGAGTCGCGTTGGCGCGGGCCATGGTTCGCGATCCCGGCGCGTTCCTGATGGACGAGCCGCTGTCCAATCTCGACGCCAAGCTGCGCAGCGCGACGCGCGCCGAACTGATCGCCCTGCACCAGCGATTGGGGGCGACGTTCCTCTACGTGACCCACGACCAGGTCGAGGCGATGACGATGGCCTCGCGCATCGCGCTGCTCAACGAGGGACGGGTCGAACAGTGCGGCACCCCCGCCGAGCTCTACGACCAGCCCCGCTCGACCTTCGTCGCCGGGTTCCTCGGCGCACCACCGATGAATCTGTTCCCCGCCGTCGTCACCGCGGACGGGGGCACGCTACGAGTGACCGCCGACGGGGTCGACGCCGCCCTCGCCATCACCGGCGATCTCGACGCCGCCACCCCGGTGATCGCGGGCATCCGCCCCGAGCGCCTGCGCATCGACCCCGCGGCCGACGACGTCCGCGGCACGGTGCGCATGGTCGAGAACCTCGGCAGCGAGGAGCTGGTGCATCTCGACGCGGGCGCGACCAGCCTGTGCGTGCGTGCCGCGCGACCGGCCGGGGTCGCCGCGGGCGAGAACATCACCGTGCGCGTGGATCCCGCCGACATCCACCTGTTCGACCCGGACACCGGTTTGCGGCTGACCTGGCGTGTGCCGCAACGGGATTCGCCGAAGGCCGGGGACGCGGCGGCCGTGCCCGCCCCCTGATTTCCCGCACCACTCGATGAGGAGAACCACCATGAAACGCAGCCTGCCCATCCTGGGCGTGGTGTTCACCACTGCCGTCGCCCTGAGCGGCTGCGGTCTGGGCGGCACCGTGTCCTCGGACTCCACTTCGACCGCGCAGATCCCGGAGCTGAAGCCCGACCAGCAGGTCTCGATCACCTTCGAGTCCTACAACTACGGTCTCGCCGGTGCCTGGACCGATACGTTCAACGCGCTGATCGCCGACTTCGGCAAGAAGTACCCCAACATCACGGTGACGGCGCAGAAGCCGCAGGGCAACAGCCCGAACCCGGCCACCGACACCATCTCCAGCATCCAGAACCAGATGGTCGCGGGCACCCCGCCCGATGTGGCGCAGCTCGGCTTCTCCGATCTGGACTTCACCATCAACCAGTTGCAGGCCAAGCCGCTCGACACCCTTGTCGGCAAGCAGGAGGTGGCCGCCAACTTCGACGGCCGCCACGCCTACGCCCCGCGCGCCCGCGTTCTCGACGACTGGAACGGCCACACCTACGGCGTGCCGTTCGTGTTCTCCACCCCCGTGCTGTATTTCAACGCCTCGCTGTTCACCGAGGCCGGGCTCGATCCGGCCGAGCCGCCGGCCACCTGGGCCGAGGTCGCCGCCACCGCCGCGCAGATCGCCGACCGCACCGGCAAGGGTGGGGTGTACATCGACTGCCTGACCAAGACCGCCAAGGACTGGTGCTTCCAGTCGATGGTGCGTTCCAACGGCGGCCGGGTCATCTCCGAGGACCGGCGCACCCTCACCTACGCCGACGCGCCCGTCGTCGAGGTGACGCGGATGGCGCAGAACCTGGTGAATTCGGGCAGCATGCCCAAGCTCAACCAGAAGCAGGGTTACGAGGCGTTCGCGCGCGGCGAGATCGGCATGATCCTCGAGACCAGCGCCATCCAGGGCACCTTCGTCACCGGCGCCAAGGACAAGTGGGATCTGCGTCCGGCGGCGATGCCCGCGTTCGGTGACAAGCCGACCGTGCCGACCAATTCCGGTGCGGGCCTGCACATCCTGTCCAACGATCCGGCCAGACAGCGCGCCTCGTGGGAGCTGATCAAGTTCCTCACCAGCGAGGAGTCCTACATCAAGATCGCGCAGAACATCGGCTACCTGCCGCTGCGCACCGGCCTGCTCGACCAGCCCGACGGCCTGCGGGACTGGGCCGCGAAGAACCCGCTGCTGAAGCCCAACGTCGCCCAGCTCGCCACCATGGAGCCGTGGGTCTCCTTGCCCGGCAACAACTATCTGCAGATGCGTGACGGCATGATGGACGCGGTCGAGGCGATCGTCTTCCAGGGCAAGGATCCGCAAGCGACCCTGACCGCGGCGCAGGCCGAGGGCACCGAGCTCATCCCGGCGGCATGATGAGTGATCTGACCATCGTCCAGCTCACCGACACCCATCTGCGTCCGGCCGGTGAGCTCGTCCACGGTGTCGTCGACACCGACGCCAACCTCGCGCGGGTGCTCACCCAGCTGCGCGCGGCCGGGCAGCACGTGGATGCCCTGGTGCTCTCGGGCGACCTGTCCGACAACGGGTCACCCGAGGCGTACCGGCGGCTGCGGGCGGCCGTGGAGCCGGTCGCGGCCGAGCTCGGCGCCGAGATCGTCTACGTGATGGGCAATCACGACGAGCGGGCGGCCTTCGGTGAGGAACTCCTCGATCGGGCGCCCGGTTCGGTGGATCCGGCCCTGCCGCACGACTCCTGCGTCGAGATCGCGGGACTGCGTGTGATCGCGCTCGACAGCACGACACCGCTGCGGCACGAGGGCAGGCTCGAACTGGAGCAGCTGGCCTGGCTCAGCGACCAGCTGCGCACGCCCGCACCACGGGGCACGCTGCTGGTGCTGCACCACCCGCCGATTCCCTCCCCGGTGGCCACCACCGACTTCCTCAAACTCGAGGCCGCCGACCGGCTGGCCGAGGTCATCGAGGGCTCGGACGTGCGGATGATCCTGTGCGGGCACAACCATCTGACCGCCGCGGCGGCGGTGGCGGGGGTGCCGGTGTGGATCGGTCCGGCGCTGTCGTACCGGATCGATCCGATGGCGCCGGTGGGCAGGCACCGAGGGCTGGCCGGATTCGGCTACAGCCGCATCGATCTCGTCGGTGACACGATGCTCGCGACGGCCATCGAGGCGACCCCGGCGGTCTCGGTCTACGACCGGCCCGAGGCCGAAGTGCTCGACCAATTGGCGGCGATCGCCGCGCGGACGCGGTGACATGTTCGTCATCGACGATCGGCAGGACCCGGCGCAGGCGGTGCACGTCGCCGCCGCGCCGGGTCCGCGCCGGTTCACCCGCCGCGCGCTGACCCGCCTCGTCACGCCCTACCTGTATCTGGCGCCCGCGCTGGTGCTGTTGGTCGTGTGGACCTATCAGCCGCTGGCCCAGGCGGTCGAGCTGTCCACGTATTCGTGGAACTTGCTGCCGACGGCCCCGACGAAACCGGTCGGCACCGCCAATTACGAACGGCTGCTGAACCTTCCGGCGTTCTGGGGATCCCTCGGCCGCACCGCGACCCTGATCCTGGGGTTGCTGCCGTTCACGGTGCTGTTGCCGGTGCTCATCGCGCTGGCGAGCCGGCGCGTGCACGGCCGGGCCCGGATCGTCTATCAGGCGCTGGTGTTCGCGCCGTTCCTCGTCGCGCCGGTCGCCGCGGCGGCGGTGTGGCGGTGGCTGCTGCATCCGGGCACCGGATTCGTCGACCAACTGCTGGGCACCGGCCACAACTGGGTCTACGACGCCTCCACCGCGCAGGCGGTGATCATCGTGATCACGGGGTGGCAGCTGCTCGGTTTCGCGACGCTGGTGGTGTGGGCCGGACTGGCCGGGATCAGCGGCGACTACAGCGAAGCCGCGCGGGTCGACGGGGCGACACCGGGGCAGATCCGGCGCTGGATCACGCTGCCCCTGCTCTCCCCCACCCTGTTGTTCCTGGTGCTCACCACGGTGCTGCTCAGTCCCACCCTGTCCTTCCCGCTGATCGACTCGATGACCCAGGGCGGTCCGTCGCAGGCCACGACCAACATCTACTACCTGCTCTGGGACTACGCGTTCCACAGCTTCGACGCCGGGCTCAGCGCCGCGGCGGGTGTGCTGTTGTTCGTCGGCTTCGGTGCGCTGGCCGCGGTGCTGGTCTGGATATCGGAAAAGGTTGCCGTCCATGATGATTGACCGTCTGCGCGCGGCGGGCAGCCACCTGCTGCTCGCCGGCACGGCGCTGCTGTGCGTATTCCCCATCTACTGGCTGTTCGCCACGGCACTGCGCCGGCCAGAGGACGTCACCTCGCTCGCGCCGTTGCCGTGGCCGCTGTCGATCGACAACTACCTCGACGCGGCGCAGAAGGTCGATGTCGCGGGCCTGATCGCCAACACGTTCTTCGTGGCGATCCTGTCCGCGGCCGGGCAGCTGCTCATCGCGCTGCTCGCCTCGTACGCGTTCGCCATGTACACCTTTCCGCTGCAGCGGCTGATGTACCTGGCGTTCGTCGGCGTCTGGCTGGTGCCGTTCCAGGTGACCATGCTGCCCAACTACATCCTGCTCAACGAGCTGGGCCTGATCAACACGCTCATCGGCTGCGTGCTGCCGACTCTGTGCTCCGCGCTGGGCGTGCTGCTGTTGCGCCAGCACATGTCGGCATTCCCGAAGGAGCTCATCGCGGCCGCGAAAATGGACGGCCGCTCCTCCTGGGCCATCCTGTGGACCGTGGTGGTCCCCAACCTGCGCCCGGCGCTGGCCGCCCTCGGCATCCTGCTGTTCATCAACGCCTGGAACGAATACTTCTGGCCCGCCGTCGTTCTGCGCGAGTCCAACGACGTCCTCCAGCTGGGCCTGCGCAGCTTCATGGGCACCGAAGGCGATCAGTGGGGGCCCATGATGGCCCTGGCCGGCCTCGCCTGCCTCCCGGTCCTGCTGCTCTACCTGGTGTTACAGCGCCACATCGTGAACGCCTTCGTCCGCTCGGGTCTCAAGTGAACACCCGGACGTTTCTCGCGTCTACGACGTCACGGCGGCCGGGGTGTTCAGGTTGCCGATGAGGGCGGTGTCCTGGGTGGCGGCGCGGAACGTCATCGCCTTTCGACGTGCTCACGCCGACAATGCGCGGACATCATCGAGTCGCGCCGATTCGACGCATTCCAGGAACAACGCGACCGCGGGATTCGGTTCGTCGGCCCGCCAGACGGCGTGCAAATCCAGTGTGGGCACCGGATCGAACAATTTCACCGCCACCGAACTACTGCCCGGCACACCCATTCCCATCGAAATCGCGCGCGGCAGCGAGGCGAATCCGACGAGTGGTCGCACCGAGACCATGTGCGCGGTGGCGCCGGGGTCGTCGGCCGAATGCGTGACATTGAGCGAGATCCTGGTTTCGGCCGCCGACCGCAGGATGGTGTCGTACATCGCCGGACACTGCTCGCGGGCGAACAGCACGCAGTCCTGGCTCTGTAGTTCCGCGAACGAGATACCGGGCCGGTCAGCCCACCGATGTCGGCGGCCGACGACCGCGACGAGCGGGATCCGGTGCAGCAGGCGGCGATACCGGAAGTCGGCGGTACTGGGATGACCGTAGACCAGGGCCACGTCCAGGGAACCGTCGGCGAGGCCGGCCAGCTGTGGACCGGTCCGCTTCTCCCACAGCGACACCGCGATGTCGGGATGCCGTTCGGTCATCCTGGTGAGCGCCTCCGGCAGCACATGTCTGCTGGCAGGCAGGTTGTAACCGATGGTGAGACTGCCCGCCCTGCCCTCGGCGGTGGCCTTGGCCGCCTGGGCGGCACGGTCGAGCTGGGCGACGATCCGGCGGGCCTGGTTCTCGAACTCGCGCCCCGCGGGAGTCAGCCGGACCTCGTGGGAGTTCCGGGCGACGAGCTGGACGCCGAGAGATTTCTCCAGCTTCTGCAGCTGGGCACTGAGACTTGGTTGGGTCAGATGGAGGCGCTGCGCTGCGCGACCGAAATGCAACTCTTCGGCGATGGTGATAAACGAAACGAGATGTCGGAATTCCATGACGCCGGCTCCTTCCGAGTACCACCACGCTATCGAGGCCGGATAACCGGTGATGAATAGCGCGCGCCCAGCGGTCGCCGCGCGCATTGCCGGTCGGTGAACCCGCCGCGCCCCTTCCTATGGCGCCGCGTTCGCGGCGTTCATCACCGCCGCGAGCGACGCTGCGACGGGCGAGACGTCGCGGCCGAATGCCCAACCGGTTCCGCCCGCGGCTCGATATTCGACGTAGCTCACAGCGGTGTCGGCGGCGGCGTGCTGGGTGAGACCGAGAATCTCGATGGAGTCGGCGGTCTCACCGAGGGTGGTGGTCAGGGCATCGACCGGGCTCGCCTCGTGGGTCGAGTGGTATTCGGTGCCGTGCGCGTCCAGGACTATTTCAGTGGTTCCTTCGACGAATTCCCACTGCACCAAGGTGATTCGACGCTCGGTGGCGGTGTAGCTCCGCTCGAACAGGGCACGGAGTTCTTCGGCGCTGATCTCCGCGCCGGTGCCGTCGGTGTATTCCTGCACCCGCCGCGCGAAGTCGATCTGCAGGCGGCGCGGCAGCTCGAGACCGTATTCGGTGTGCAACAGGTAGGCGATACCGCCCTTGCCGGACTGTGAGTTGACCCGGATCACGGCATCGTAGGAGCGGCCGAGGTCGGTGGGGTCGATCGGCAGATACGGCACCCGCCATTCGGCTTCGCGCTCGTGCACGCCGAGGTCCGCTGCCCGCTCACGATGCTCGGCCATGCCTTTGCCGATCGCGTCCTGGTGGGTACCGGAAAACGCCGTGTGTACAAGATCGCCCACGTATGGGTGTCTTTCGTGGACGGGCAGACGCGTGCAGTACTCGACGGTGCGGCGGATCTCGTCGATATCGGAGAAGTCGATCATCGGGTCGACTCCTTGGGCGTGCAGGTTCAGTGCCAGGGTGGCGATATCGACATTCCCGGTGCGCTCACCATTGCCGAAGACGCAGCCTTCCACCCGTTGGGCACCGGCCAGTACGGCCAGCTCGGCGCAGGCGACACCGGTCCCCCGATCGTTGTGCGGGTGCACCGACAGGATCACCGCGTCCCGCCGGGCGAGATTGCGGTGCATGTATTCGATCTGGTCGGCGTACACGTTCGGCGTCGCCACCTCCACGGTCGCAGGCAGATTCAGCGTGACCGGGCGGTGCGGGGTCGCCTGCCACAACTCGGTGACGGCGTCGCAGATCTCGAGGGCGAAATCCGGTTCGGTCAGGTTGAACACTTCCGGCGAGAACTGAAACCGGACATTCGGCAACTCGCCGGCCAGTTCAAGGACATCGCGGGCGCCGGTGACGATCAGCTCGCGCAGCTGCTTTCTGTCCTTGCCGAGAACCACCTCGCGCCAGACCGGCGCCGTGGCCGTGTACAGGTGAATGATCACGTCGTTGGTGATGCCGCGGACCGACTCGACGGTCCGTGCGATCAGGTCGCGACGCGCCGGGGTGAACACGACCAAGGCCACATCCGGCGGCGCGATGGGGCACTCGGCCAGCAGGCGTACGAAGTCGAAGTCGGTTTGCGACGCGGACGGGTAGCCGACCTCGATCTCCTTGTAGCCCATGGTGACCAGGAGTTCGAAGAACCGGCGTTTGCGCGCCGGATCCATCGGTTCGGCCAGCGCCTGGTTGCCGTCGCGCAGGTCGACCGGGACCCAGAGTGGCGCGGTGGTGATCCGTGCGCTCGGCCAGTCACGGTGTCCGGCGGGCACCTTCACGCGACGGTGGACATCTCGATATCGATACGACGGCATCGCCGAATGACGTTGCCGGTTCCATGCGGGCGCACCATCGGCGAACGAACCCGAAGGGGTTGTGAGGGTGGGGAATTCGGTCATGACTTGCTCTACTTCCCGGCCATCCAGGGCCGAAGACGACGGAGACCGGCCACGACGGAGCCCCACGGCGGGGCGGCCGGTCGTCAGGCCCCGCCGTGGCGGTCGAGGAGGAGCGCGGTGTAGGTCATGATGGGTACACTTCTACCACAACTCCTCAGACAAGTAGAGAGGCCATCGGGTGATATCGCAGGTAAGGCGCCAGCCACTGGCGGCGCAAGCGGCCGAACTACTGCTTGCGCGGATCCGGGCCGGCGAGTGGCCCTTGGGCCATCGATTACCGGGCGAGACCCTGCTCGCCACCCAGTTGGGGGTCGGGCGGTCGACCGTGCGTGAGGCGATCCGGGAACTCGCGGGCAAAGGCGTGCTCGACAGCAGGCAGGGCGCCGGCGTGTTCGTCACCGCGCTCGACGTGACCGAGGACTGGGATGTGGTGCTGCGTGGTGCCACCATCATCGCGGTGATCGAGGCCCGCATCGCCATCGAGGCCGAGGCCGCGGCCCTCGCCGCTCAACGACGGACACCCGCCGACCTGCGGGCCATCCGGCGAACCCTGGCGCAACGCCGCGCCGAAGGTCGGCCCGTCGCCGATCACGTCGATGCCGACATGGCCTTCCACCGTGCGGTCGTCGTCGCCGCGCACAACGATGTCCTCACACAGCTTTTCGACAGCCTTCTTCCGCGCCTTCGTCTGGCCATGATCGACATGCTCGAGCTTCGCCCGGTCCGCTCCGAGCAGGACGACCAGCACGCACACGAGCAACTCGCGCAGGCGATCGCGCAGAGAACACCAACCGCCGCAGCGGAATTCAGCCGCACTCACCTTTCCGCCCTGAAGGAGGCCTTCACATGACCGGCAGTCCCGTGATCGAACTGGACGATGTGACCTTCCGCCGGGACGGTAAGAAGATCATCAACGGGATCTCGCTGACGGTGCGCGCCGGAGAGCACTGGGCGCTGCTGGGGCCCAACGGAGCAGGCAAGAGCACGCTGCTGGGATTCTGCGGGGCGGTCACCTTTCCGACGACGGGGTTCGTGCGGGTGCTCGGGGAGCAGTTCGGGCGGGTGGAATTGGCTCGGCTGCGGCGGTCGATCGGGCATGTGAACCCGCGGCATCGGCTGCCGCACGCCCTGTCGGTGCGCGAGGTCGTGCTCACCGGCATCACGGGCACGATCGACATACCGATGCGCTGGTCACCGAGTTCCGGCGATCTGGACCGAGCCGAGCGGATCATCGGCACTCTCGGCCTCTCCGGCAAGGCCGACGACCTGTGGCCCACGCTTTCCCAGGGAGAGCGCGGCCGCACCCTCATCGCCCGGGCCCTGATCAGCGACCCCCGGGTCCTGCTCCTGGACGAACCGTCCACCGGCCTCGACCTGGCCGCCCGTGAACAACTGCTCACCACCCTGGACAGCCTCGATCGAACCCACCCCGAAGTCGCCTCGATCCTGGTCACCCACCACCTCGAGGAACTGCCGAGCACCACCACCCACGCCCTGCTCATCGCCGACGGTCACACCGTCGCCAGGGGCCCGGCCACCGAGGTCATCACCACCGACCACGTCTCGACGGCCTTCGCCCATCCGATCGAAGTCCGCTACGACGGACGCTGGAGCGCCCGCGCTCGCTGAGCGCCGCGTCGACGATGCGCGACGCTTCTTCAGAAGGTGCGAGCTGCCCCGCACTGTCGAGGATCACGCGGGCGAGGGCGTCGGGGGCCTCGAGCATCGCGAGATGCCCGACCCCGCGAAGGTATTCCAGCTCGGCACCCGGCACCGCCTCGTAGTGGTGCGCCGACGCCGGGTCCCAGCGAGGATCGGAGTCTCCGAAGATCACGAGGAGGGGTTTTCCGGCGTCGTTGAGGCGCTGGGGCACGGTCCGTGCGGCGAGGTAGTCGATGTTGGCGGCGAGAATCGCACGGAATGTTCGATACGACATCGCGCGCGAGTCGGCCACGGCACCGTCGGGCACCGTGATCGTCGTCGCCGCAGTCGCTGCCAGTCCGCGACGGATCATCGAATCGGTGCGCACCGCCCACACGAGCGGTCCGAACGGCGGCGAGGTGAGCGCCCGGATGATCGCGGGCTCGGGGAGCAGCGCTGCCATACTCGGGCCCGTACTGACCAGGACCAGATCGCCGACCAGATCGGGACGACTCTCGACGAGGGCCGTCGCGACGTACCCGCCGCTGGAGTGACCGACCACCCTCGGATTCCGGACACCGAGCTCGTCCAACACCTTCGCCACCCGATCCGCTTGTTGCGCAACGGCGTACGTCGATGCCGATTCCGACCGGCCGCATCCCGGCAGGTCGATCGCGATCACCCGATACTTCGTAGCGAGCGACGGCACCACCGGTGCCCACATCGAACCGGTTGCCCCCGAGCCGTGAACGAGTAGCAGGGGCGGTGCGGCCGGGCTCCCGTCGATGACGACGTGCACCCCGCGGATTGTCATGTCCTCGCGCGGCTCGGTGGGACTCGATTCGCCCATACCGCAAGCTTTGCCGTCGACCCGTTACGCCGTATTGGACAAATGTCAGGCTGTTCCACTCCGGTTAGCCTGGGATGCGTGAGCGCGGCGAGCCGATGGGACTGGAGTCGGGTCGATGTCGCCGTGCCGGGCCGACGGCCGACGCCGGGAATCCAGATGGCGGGATTCCGGTACCACGGGGATACCGCCGTGGAAATCACCATGATTCCGCATCCCTCGATCACGCTCCTGCTCGACCTCAGCGAACACGGAGTCGTGTACGACCTTCTCGGACGCCAGGTCGTCGGGAACGCGATCATCGGCCTGCGCGCGGGCCCGCTTCGCATCAGCAGCACAGGAGTCGGAGACGTCCTGCAGGTCCGCATGTCCCCCGTCGTCGCCGCGGCGGTTCTTCGAGACACCGGCATCATCGGCGGCACGGTGACACCGCTGCCGGACCTGTGGGGCAAACAAACCGCCTGCTTGACCGAGCGACTCCGTGCGACGCCGTCGTGGAACGACCGGTTCGCCATCGTGGCCGCATTCCTGCGAAGCCGGGTGCGTCGCGGATCCGGTGTAGCACCCGAGATCACGTATGCCTGGGACCGGACCGTCCGCAGCCGAGGCCGGATCCGCATCGAGACCCTTGCCGCGGAGACCGGCTGGACCCGCCAGCGACTCTGGTCCCGCTTCCGGAGCGGTATCGGAGTCTCACCCAAGCAGGCGTCCGACCTGATCCGCTTCGACCATGCCGCCCACCTCCTGGTGGCAGGACGCTCGCCCGCGGATGCCGCCGTCGAGGCAGGCTATGTCGACCAATCGCATTTTCATCGTCGGACCAAGGCGATCACCGACATGACCCCCGCCGTGGTCGCGCGGGCTCCCTGGCTCGCGATCGACGAAACCGCCTGGCCGACAACCTGATTCCTGTCCACGCTAGGGCAGCCCGCGGTTCCGTTCGGGCGCGACGCGATCTCGTCTGCCGTCGGCGGCGGCGAGGGGTACCGATACCGACGGCAGCGGCCGCGCGCACGAACATATTGACATCTATGTAAGGTAAGCCTACACATAGACGAAAGTGGGGCAGTTCCATGCGCATCGTGTCGTTCGGTTTCCAAACCTGGGGTCGTAAGACTCTGCAGGCCCTGATCGACTCGGAGCACGAGGTGGTCCTGGCGGTCACCCACCCGGCCGCGGAATCCGCCTACAAGGCGATCTGGAACGACTCGGTCGAGGAACTGGCCACCGAACACGGCATTCCGGTGCACCTCACCGAACGCGCCGACGCCGAGACCATCGATCTCGTCAGGCGTGCCCGACCCGACGTGATCGTGGTCAACAGCTGGTACACCTGGATGCCCGCCGAGCTGTACGACATGCCGCCCCACGGCACCCTGAACCTGCACGATTCGCTGCTACCGAAATTCACCGGGTTCTCGCCGGTGCTGTGGGCGCTGATCAGCGGTGCGGAGGAATTCGGCCTGACGGTGCATCGCATGGACGAGCAGCTCGACACCGGCGACATCCTGGTCCAGAAGCGCCTGCCGATCCCACCCGGTGCCACCGGCACCGAACTCGTCCTGGCCGGCATGGAGTTGATCCCAGGAGCGGTGCACGAGGCGCTCGCGGCGCTCGAGAACGGCACCGCGGTGTGGACGCCGCAGAACAAGGCCGAGCGCACCTACTTCCACAAGCGGTCCGATCGCGACAGCCGGATCGACTGGTCCCTGGACGCGACCGAATCGGAACGGTTCGTGCGGGCGCTGTCCGCGCCGTACCCGCGCGCCTACTCCTACTACCGCGGTGAGCGCATCGAGATTCTCGACGCGGTGGTCTCCGAGGCACGTTACGGCGGCACCGCGGGCAGGGTGATCGTTCAGGAAGGTGGCGGCGCGGTCGTGTGTGGAGCCGAACCGCACCGGGGTGGCAACCACGCGTTGGTGATCAAACGTGTCCGTAGCGCGACGGGTACCGAGTACGACGGTGCCGAATTCTTCACTCGCGGTGGCTATCTCACCGACTTTCCCGCCTGAGTTCCCGGTTCCGCAGCGTCCGTCCGACGGCACGGGCGCCGACTTCCCACCTTCGCTCCCAGCTTCTGAGGCACCATGATCTCCCACCGTTCGGCCCCTGCTGTCCGCCCGCTCACCGCGGCACAACGCGAGGTGTGGTTCGCTCAGCAATTGCTCGGACCGGTGCCCCTCGCCGTCGGCCAGTATGTCGACCTGCGCGGACCGCTCGATGTGGCGGCATATCGCCGCGCGGTCCGCTCGGCCGCGCGTGATCTGGGTGCCTATGTGCGGTTCACCCTCGTCGAGGGGCAGCCGGGACAGGTGCACGACGACGGCATCGACGACCACATCGCCCTCGTCGACTGCAGCGGGGAAGCCGACCCGGAGGCCGCCGCCCGCGCGTGGATGCGAGCCGATCAGTGCGCGCCGTTCGATCTGATCGCCGACCCACCCATCGTGACCACGATCCTGCGGCTCAGCTCGGAGCATCACCTGCTCTACACCCGCGCACATCACCTGGCGCTCGACGGCTTCGGCGCCGTCCGCATGCAGCATCTGCTGAGCACCTATTACACGGCCCTGTTGGAGGGCGACGAATTACCCTCGGCCGCAGTCGAATCAACGGCGGTTCTGGCTGCTGCGGAGCAGAGTTACCTGGGCTCGCGACGGCATGGGATCGACCGCGAGTACTGGCGCGAGCAGCTCGCCGTGCTACCCGCCCCGGTCGCTCTCGCGACGCGACCCGGTGCTCCCGACCCGCTCCCGATCCACGCCCGCGCCGAGCTACCGCACTCGCTGGTCGAGCGATTGCGTACGCGCGCCGACTTTCCCGGCATCGCGCCCGTGCTGGTGGCGGCGTTCGCCGCGTTCCTCGGCAGGCTGACCGACACCGAGGCGGTGGCGCTGAGCCTGCCGGTCACCGCGCGCACGACCGCCGCGATGCGCGAATGCGGTGCCATGACTTCGAATATCGTGCCGCTGCGCTGTTCGGGCGCCACCGTGGGTGCCGCCATCGCATGCGCGCGTGCCGAGCTGAGCGGGGCGCTACGTCATCAGCGTTATCGCGGTGCCGACATGATCCGCGACAGTGGTCGCCGAGCCGAGTCGCTGAACTTCGGACCGGCCGTCAACATCATGAACTTTCACACCGAGCTGACGCTCGGCCCGGCGCGCGGCGTCATCGAGCTGCTGTCCACCGGGCCGGTCGATGACCTCGCGCTCAATGTGTATCCGCTGACCGGTTCCGGGTTGCGGGTCGAGTTCGAAGCCAACCGCCATCGCTACACCGAGGCCGAGGTCACCGCGCACCTGGAGCGATTCGTCGGCTTCCTGACAGAGTTCGTGACCGCCGACGACGATGTCGCGATCGACCGGTTGCCGGTCCTCACCGGCGCCGAGGCGAGCCTGCTGGTCCCCTGGTGCGGGCCGACGGCTGGTCCACCGGCCACGCTGGGCGAGCTGATCGCCACCGCCGTCGCTCAGAACCCGGACGGCACCGCCGTCGTCTACGGCGAGAAGCGTTGGACCTACCGGGAATTCGACGCGTGGACCGACCGCCTCGCCGGCGCGCTGCAGGCCGCGGGAGCCGGCCCCGAAACCTTGGTCGCGATGGTCATGGAACGCTCCGCCGCCTCGGTCGGAGCTGTCTGGGCGATCACCAAGACCGGGGCGGGCTTCGTACCGATCGACGTGGGATACCCGGCCGAGCGCATCGCGCACATCCTCGACGACTGCGGCGCCGCCCTCGGCGTCACCGGCGTCGAGCACCCGGCGGATCTGCCCGGATCGGTCCATTGGACGATCGTCGACCCCGATGCGGCCCCGGAGGCGGAGCTGCTGCCGGTCGCCGCGCGGCCCGAGCACCCCGCGTATCTCATCTACACTTCCGGTTCCACCGGTATCCCCAAGGGCGTGCTGGTGACCCACGGTGGTCTCGCGAACCTGGCGGCGGAGCGGCGCGACCGCTACGCGTTGCGGCCCGGAGCCCGGACTTTGCACCACGCCTCCCCCGGTTTCGACATGGCGGTCGGCGAGATCCTGTGCGGGCTGGCCGGTGCCGCGACACTGGTGGTGGCCCCGCGCTACGTGATGGCCGGACCGGATCTGGCCGAGCTGATGCGGCGCGAGCGGGTGACCAACGCCATCATCACCCCGGCGGTACTGGCCACCCTCGATCCCGAGTGCCTGCCCGAACTGCGTGTCCTCGGGGTCGGCGGGGAGGCGATCCGCGCCGACCTGGTTTCGGCCTGGTCACGAAACCGGTTGATGCGCAATGGATACGGCCCCACCGAGGCGACCGACATCGCGACCATCGCGGAGCTGACGCCGGATCGATCGGTGACGATCGGCGCGCCGCTGCGTGGATTCCACGCACTGGTCCTCGACGCCCGGCTGCGCCCGGTGCCGCCCGGTGTCATCGGCGAGCTCTACCTCGGCGGCCCGGCCCTGGCCCGCGGCTACCACGGTCGGCACTCGTTGACCGCGGCCCGATTCGTCGCCGATCCGTTCGGCCCGCCCGGCGGGCGGGTGTACCGCACCGGTGACCTGGTCACGCTCACCACCGGCGCCGAGCCCGAACTGATCTACCACGGCCGCAGCGACTTCCAGATCAAGGTGCGCGGTCACCGCATCGAGCCGGGCGAGATCGAGACCACGCTCACCGGTCTGCCCGGCGTCGGCCGGGCCGCCGTCACTGCCCATCAGGACTCGCGGGGTACCCATCTGGTGGCCTACCTGGTGCCGGACGGCCCACTCGATGTGGAGCAGGTGCGGCTCCGGATCGCCGAGCAGCTGCCCGCGTATCTACGCCCGAGCGCCTACCTCGTACTCGACACGCTGCCGTTGACTCCGAACGGCAAACTCGACACCCGTCGCCTGCCCGCGCCGTCGTTCGGTCACCACGGTTCCCGTCCGGCCGCGACAGATTCCGAGCGGAGGGTGGCAGCGGCCTTCACCGAGGTTCTCGCCATCGAAGTGGCCGGGGCCGAGAGCGACTTCTTCGAACTCGGCGGGACCTCGCTCACCGCCACCGCGCTCGCGGGACGGCTCGGTCTCGATGTCCGCACCGTCTTCGACGCACCGACCGTCGCGGGGCTCGCACTGCGACTCGACGACGCCGAAGACCCGGACGCACCGGCGCCGCTGCCCCGGCCCAAGCACCTGTCGCCTGCCCCGGCCCAGCTGCGGATGTGGCTGCTCAATCAGCTGTACCCGGAATCGTCGGCCTATCACCTGCCGATCGCGTTGCGGCTCAGGGGATCTCTCGATGTGACAGCGCTCGACGCCGCGGTACGGGATGTGGTCGACCGGCACGAGGTGCTGCGCACGGTGTACCCCGGCGGCAACGCCGGACCGCGCGTCCGCGTCCTCACCGTCGACGAGGCCCTCGGCCGGGCACCACTGACCGCGCGCACCCTCGACCGGGACGGACTGGACGCCGCACTCACGGAGGCGGTCACCGTGCCCTTCGACGTCACCACCGACGCGCCGATCCGGTTGGCGCTGTGGAACATCGGCCCCCACGACCACGTACTCGCGCTGGTGGCACATCACATCGCCGCCGACGGCTGGTCGTACGGTCCGCTCGTGGCCGATCTGTCCGCGGCGTACACCGCGCGGGCCGCCCGACGACGACCGCGGTGGGAACCGCTGCCGCTGCAGTACGCCGATTACACACTGTGGCAGCATCGGCGGCTCGGCGATCGGCACGATCCGCGGTCCCGCGCCGCCGGTCAGCTCGCGCACTGGGTGCGTGCGCTGGACGGGGCACCCGACCGGCCGCCGCTACCGACCGATCGAGTCCGTGCCCCTGGCATCGGCAGGCCGGGTGGTGCCGGTGCGGTGGTCGAGTTCGAGATCGGCGCCGACGTCGCGACAGCGCTTGCCGAACTGGCTCGACGACACAACGCGACTCCCTTCATGGCCGGGTACGCGGCGTTCACCGTTCTGCTCGGTGACCTGGCCGGGAGCGCGGACGTGACGATCGGGACCCCGGTCGCGGGTCGCGCACACCCCGCCCTCGACCGCTTGGTCGGCATGTTCGTGAACACCCTGCCGTTGCGCCTGACTCTCGATGCGCAGGAACACTTCACCGCGCTGGTGGTGCGCGCGAGGGAGGTCTCACTCGCCGCGCTCGGCAATGCCGAGGTCCCCTTCGATCACATCGTCGAAGCGGTGAATCCGCCACGTGACAGCACCAGGCACCCGTTGTTCGACGCCGTGTTCTCCTACGAGAACCTGCCCGCACCACCCTCGCTCGACCTCGGCAACCTGACCGTATCCGTTGTAGACATCCCTTGGGAAACAACACATTTCGACCTGAGCCTCACGCTGCGTGAACACCCGGACACCGGTGGTCTGACGGGGAACCTGCGCTACGCCACCGACCTCTACGAGGAGGCGACGGTAACCGCGTTCGCAGCACGATTCCGCGACATCCTGACGACCGTCGCCACGCATCCCGAAGTGACCCTCGCGCAGCTGTCCGGCTCGGCCGAGCTCGGCATGCCCGAACGCCCGGCACCGGAAGACGACCCCGCGTCCGACGCGCCTGCCCACAGCGGCGAGCCGGCGACCGTGCGCGAGCTCGCGGTGGCGCGGGTATTCGCCGATGTGCTGGAACGAGATTCGGTCGAGATCGACGACAGCTTCTTCGATCTCGGCGGCACCTCGCTGCTCGTGTTCACGCTCCGATCGGAGCTGCGGACCCGGCTCGGCATCGACACCGACCCGCGCACGTTGTTCGAAGCGCCGACGCCGCGTGCGGTGACGGCGGCGGTGACAGCGGAATCCGGCGCGGCGGCGGCCGGACAGTGGACCGACATGCTGATCGCCGACGCGCAGCTGGACCCCACCATCACGGTGCCCGCGGCCTTCCCGCCGCCGCCGACCTCGGCCGACGATGTGCTCCTGACCGGCGCCACCGGTTTCGTCGGCATCCATCTGTTGCGCGAGCTGCTCGACCGCACGCCGTCGCGCGTCTGGTGCCTGGTCCGCGCCGACGACACCGACGACGCGCGCCGGCGTCTCGAAACAACCCTGCGGCGCTACGGACTCGGGACCGACGGACTCGCCGACCGCGTCGTGCCGGTGCCCGGCGACCTCGCCGCACCGCGGTTCGGTATCGCCACCGACACGTGGGCCGAGCTGGCCGCGCGCATCGAGGTGATCTACCACAACGGCGCCCGCGTGAATCACCTGGAATCCTATGCCGCCTTGCGCCCGGCGAACGTCGCCGGAACCGTCGAGATCCTGCGACTGGCAGTCGATACCAGGGTGAAGGCCCTGCATTTCGTGTCGACCGTGTCGGCGGCCGTCGGTGTCGGCCACACCGGAATCGTCACCGAGCACACGGCGATCACCGCCGACCAGGTACCGCGCAACGGGTATCTGGCCACCAAATGGGTGGCCGAGCAGTTGGTCCTCGCGGCAGCCGAACGCGGGTTGCCGGTCGCCGTGCACCGGCCCGGCCTGGTCGCCGGATCGATCAGCAGCGGCGCGAACAGCGCTGATGACGCGTTCTGGACACTCATCCGATCTGCCGCCCATCTCGGGGTCGCACCCGACATCGAGTCCGCCGAGGTCACGTTGGCCCCGGTCGACTACGTGGCACGCGCCCTGGTCACGCTCGCCACCGGACGGCAGCCCGACGCCGAGATCTACCATTTGGTCAACAGTGCGCCGACCAACGTCGGTGACATCCTGAACACCCTGCGCCGCACCGGTTTTCCCATCGACATCGTGCCGGTGGCCGATGCCGCCGAACGCTTGGCCGGGCGGATCGCACAGCATGCCGACCTGATGCGTGCGGCACTCGTGGCCGAGAACTACCTCAACGGTGGCGGCGACGCCCTGATCGTCGACGACACCGGCACCCGCGCGGTCCTGGCTCGATCCGGTGTTCGTTGTCCGGACATCGACAGGGCTGTCCTACAGCGTTATGTCGACGGTTTCGTCACCGAGGGCCTGCTACCGACCCCGGTCGAAGCGGTGTCGCGAACCCGGCCGGTTGGTCGACGACCGTCGTGAGCCGGCTCTGTGTCGACATGCTCATGACTCGCGAAGAGCGCTGCTGTGTGAGTTCCGGGTCAGCGCAGTGCCAAGGGGCCGCTCTTTGTCAACCGAACCGTCTCGTCTCGGTTGATTGCTAAGCTGCCCCCATGACCGACGCAAAGGGAAGTTCGCGGCGCAGCGAGCGATCGCGCCGAGCCATCCTCGCGGCCACCCGCGCCTTGATCTCCGAGGTCGGCTACCCGAAAGTCTCGATCGAGGCCATCGCGGCACGCGCCGGGGTGGGCAAGCAGACGATCTACCGGTGGTGGCCGTCCAAGGGAGCCGTCATCTTCGATTCGTTCCTCGCCCTGAGCGCAACAGGGGAAGTTACGCAGGTGGAGTTGCCCGACACCGGTGACATCGAGGCGGATCTGAAGGTGGTCATGCGGGCCACGGCCACGGAGTTCGCCGACCCGGACTTCGAGCGTCCGATCCGCGCCCTCGAGGTCGAGATCGTCAACGACCCCGAGCTCGCTGCCCAGTTCCGCGAGAAGCTCGCACGTCCGGTGGACGAAGCGAAGAAGGCCCGCTTGCGCAGCGCACAGCGGGCAGGCCAACTCGACCCCGGCGCGGATCTCGATCTGGTCCTGGAGGTGCTCTACGCCCCGTTGTTCCAGCGGTGGCTACACAGGTCCGGGCCGCTCACCGCCGAATACGCCGATTCCCTCGTCGACGTCACGCTGCGCGCATTCCGGGCTCCGTCATCGTGACCAACCTCCCGGCGATCTAACGAGCCGGCAGCCGCACCGACACGCGCAACCCACCGCCCGGCCGCGGGGTGAGAGTGAGAGTGCCCGCGTGGGCTCGGGTGATGCTGTCGACGATGGCCAGTCCAAGGCCCACGCCGGAATCGTGGGTGCGAATGCGTTCGGACCCACGCTGAAACGGTTCGACGAGTGTGGAAACCGTTCGCGGAGTATGATTTTCGCCCGTGTTCTCGACGGTGAGGACCACCGAGCCGGGTCGGCGGCGGGTGGTTGTCCACGCGGTGCCGCCGGGCCGGTTGTGGACTATCGCGTTGTGAACGAGGTTCGTCGTCAGCTGCAGGAGCAGGGCGCGCGAGCCGACGGTGGGGGTCGGCTCGCCTGCGGTTTCGAGGGTGACGCCGTGTTTTTCGGCGAAAGGGATCAGCGTCTCGGTGGCTTCTTCGGCGAGCAGGGACAGGTCGACGGGCTCGGGTGTGAACGACCGCTGGTCGGCTCGACTGAGCACGAGCAGGGCTTCGGTGAGGTCGATGGCCCGGCTGTTGACGGTCAGGAGGCGTTCGATCAGGTCACCCGGGTCGTCGGGGGGATCCTCACGGGCCACCTCGAGCACGGTTCGGGTGATCGCCAGGGGGGTGCGTAGTTCGTGGGATGCGTTGGCGGCGAACCGCTGGTTCTCGGTGACGTGGGCTTCCAGCCGGGCGAGCATGGCGTCGAAAGTGTCGGCCAGTTCACGGAATTCGTCGGCGGTGCCGGCGAGCCGGATGCGGTGCGACAGGGAGCCGTTGGCGGCCAGGCGGGCAGCGGCGGTGATCCGGGTCAGCGGGGCGAGCATTCGCCCGGCCAGCAACCAGCCGCCCAACAGGCCGAAGACCATCAGGAAGAGCAGGACAGCGGCCATGAACGGCGCGAACGAGCGGAGCAGCAGCCGCCGGTTGATCCAGAAGTTGCCGGTGGTGTCGATCCATCCGGCAGGCAGGTAGTACAGATAGAACACCAGGACGGCGACGAGTAACAAGGTGCCCGCGAGCATGACGAAACCCGCGTAACTGAGGGTGAGCTTGAGGCGGACACTCAGCCCAGGTGCCCTATCCACCGTCGCCTCCCGTACTGATGCGGTAGCCGACGCCGGGAACGGTCGCGATGATCCATGGTTCGCCGAGACGTTTGCGCAGCGCCGAGACGGTGATGCGGACGGCGTTGGTGAACGGGTCCGCGTTCTCGTCCCAGGCGCGTTCCAGCAGCTCCTCCGCGCTTACGACACCGCCGTCGGCCGCGACGAGCACCTCGAGCACCGCGAACTGTTTGCGCGTCAGCGCGACGTAGCGGCCGTCGCGGTAGACCTCGCGACGGAACGGGTCCAGACGCAGACCGGCGATCTCGCGGACGGGTGGCCTGCTGTGGGCGCGCCTGCGGTCGAGGGCGCGCAGGCGCAGGATCAGTTCGCGCAGATCGAACGGTTTGGTGAGGTAGTCGTCGGCGCCGAGCTCGAAACCGGTTGCCTTGTCGTCGAGGCGATCGGCGGCCGTGAGCATCAGGATCGGCAGCCCGCTGCCCGCAGCGACGATGTGTTCGGCGATCTCGTCGCCGGAGGGACCGGGGATGTCGCGGTCGAGGACGGCGATGTCGTAGGTGTTGATATCGAGCAGCATCAGTGCCGTGTCGCCGTCGCCCGCGATGTCGGCGGCGATGGCTTCCAGACGCAGGCCGTCGCGGATGGCTTCGGCCAGATAGGGTTCGTCCTCGACGATCAGTACACGCATCGACTCTCGATTCTTCCAGCGGGAACATATCGTCGGCGTATCGAAAATCGCATACACGCGTGCAACGCCGCATTGTCTTGACTGACTGCATGAATCAGAGAAATATGCGCGGAATTCTAGCGACCGCTGTCGCTGCGCTGACCGTGGCAGGCGGTGTGGCGTTCTTTGTCCACCAATCGCCGGACCGGTTCTCCGCGGTCGCGTTGTCGATCGATATTCCCCGTGGCGACCCTGGTTCGCCCGGTGCGGGGGTCTTCGACGACCAGTCCCCCTCGGTGGCCAATCTGGACCCCGCATTGCTCGATGCGCTCCGTCGGGCCGCCGTCGACGCGGGTAGCGAGGGGGTGGAATTCGTGGTCACCAGTGGCTGGCGGTCCGCGGAACATCAGACACGGCTGCTGCACGAGGCGGTCGGCAAGTACGGGTCCGAGGCCGAGGCCGCCCGATGGGTGGCTACCGCGGAAACCTCCGCGCACGTGTCGGGTGACGCGGTCGACATCGGGCACAGTGCGGCGACGGCGTGGTTGTCCGTCCACGGCGCCGCCTATGGGCTCTGTCAGATCTACGACAACGAACCCTGGCATTACGAACTGCGCCGCGACGCCGCGGAAAACGGCTGCCCGGCACGGTTTTCCGATCCCACCGAGGACCCGAGGATGCACCGGTGACCACTCCCCGGCCCGCCACGCTCGTCGCGTTTCGGTTCTGCGTGGTCTATTTCGTTCTGTTCTGCCTGCTGAACACCTATATTCCGTTCGCGTTGCTCGGCGTCCTCGGGCGCTGGGTGCGCCGTTATGTGAGCCCGTGGGACATGTCGCTGACCGACCCCGTCACGGGGTGGGTCGGCCGGACATTCTTCGGCGTCGACGCGGTGCAGCACAAGGATTCCGGTGCCGGTGATCAGGCGGCGGTGTGGGTGCTGGTGCTGTGTCTGCTGGTCCTCGCGGTGGTTGTCGCCGCGGTGTGGACGGCATTCGATCGCCGCACCGCATACCCCCGGCTCACCGCCTGGTTCTTCCTGTTCCTGCGGTTGTGCCTCGGTGCGCAGATGGTGGGGTTCGGGTTCGCGAAGCTGATTCCGACCCAGATGCCCGGGCCGTCGTTGGCACAGCTGCTACAGCCGTACGGCGATCTGAGTCCGGCCTCGGTCCTGTGGTTGCAGGTGGGCAGTTCCCCCGCATACGAGATGTCGCTCGGTGCTGTGGAAGTCGTGGCGGGTCTGTTGCTGTTCTTCGCCCCAACGATGGTGCTCGGTGCGCTGTTGTGCTTGCTCAGTACGGCTCAAATCCTCCTGCTGAACATGACGTTCGACATCCCGGAGAAGTTGCTCGCCGCGCACTTGATGTTGATCAGCCTGGTGCTGCTCGCGCCCTATCTGAGGCGGCTTTCGGATGTCCTCGTACTGCAGGGGGGTTGCGCGCCGCTGTCGCTACCGTCGCTCTTCGCCGAAGAACGGAAGAACCGCATCGCGAAAGGGGTCGTTGCGGGTCTGGGACTCTGGGTCGCACTGGCCGGCGGGTACGACCGGTGGGTGGTGTGGCAGGAACAGCACGGGGCAGGTAGCCCCAAGTCCGAGCTGTACGGGATCTGGGACGTGCGGGAATTCACCGTCGACGGACAGGTCGCTCTGCCGCTCACGACCGACGAAACCCGTTGGCAACGATTGATTTTCGAACGTCCTGGGTCGGCCACCATTCAGCGGATGGATGGTGAATTCGTTCCGGTGGAAGCCGAGCTCTCCTCCGGCGGGCAGCTCGAACTCGCCCGACCGACGAGACCACTCGCGACTGTGTCCACCCAGAGACCCACCCCCGACCTCCTGATTTTGCGCGGGGAACTGCACGATCGCCCGCTCGTCGTCACCTTGGAACACCTGGACCTCGACAGCTTCACCTTGCGCAGCCGCGGGTTCCACTGGGTGCAGAACTATCCGTATTTTCGCTAGCTGACATGTCCACTCGGAACCGGCCCGCTCGACGCGCGCGTGCAGCGGCTGCAGGCGGCCGGTGTAGGCGTCGTCTGATTCAGTGGGCGAGTTTGAGCCCGACCACGCCTGTCACGATCATCGTGAGGAACAGGAGCTTGAATATCGTCACCGGCTCCTCCCCGGTGGCCATGGCGAAGGCGACCGTGAGGACCGCGCCGATACCGACCCAGACCGCATACGCGGTACCTACCGGAAGTTCGCGCATCGCGATCGCCAATCCGGCCATACTCGCCAGCAGCGCCGTGAAGAACAGCACCGACGGCACGAGCCGGGTGAAGCCTTCGGATTTGCCGAGTGCGGTCGCCCACACAGCTTCCAAGAATCCCGACACGACAAGCAGAATCCACGACATCGCAGCCCTCCTCGGGCCGTCTTGTCGCACTCCGGGTACGGCACCCCTCGTCCGGAAGCCCGATCGCCGGGCTCTCTGCCACCATGGCACGCCGGCTATCGGTCGGCAAGCGATGGTGGTTCGTCTCACCAGCGGTGATGTCGGTGGGTAGCCGTAAACTCCGGCAGGTGGGGAGGATTCGGGAAACGGGCGGTGGACTCGCGCTGACGCTGCCGAGCGTGGCGCTCAACGGTGTCCTGGTCTACGTCGTGATCGTCGGCGTCGGCTGGTGGGCGGCGATCATCGTGCTCGTGCTGTGGACCGGGTTCGGGTGCGGCCTGGCCAGCGCACTGTGGTTCCATCCGAATCGGGGCCGAGCGGCAGCGGCCTATGGATTCCGCAAGCCCGTCGGGGCGGAACCCGATATTCTCGCGGCCGCCTGGGCCGAGGTCACCCGGAAGGCGGGGGTGGATGGCTGGCCCTACTCGCTGTGGGTGCAGCAGTCGGCCGCGTTCAACGCGTTCGCGGCGCCCGCGCGCATGGTCGCGGTGACGAGCTGGGCGATCGAATCGCTTCACCCACGGCAGCTGGCCGCGGTGCTCGCCCACGAACTCGGCCACCATCTCATGCTCGATCCACGTATGCGACTGCTCGACGCCTGGTTCTCGCTCCCGGCCCGCATGGTCAGGGGTATCGGCAAGATCCCGGTCCGCGCGGCACGTGGTCCCGGCACTCTCCGATGTCTCGCGCGAGCGGCGATCGCGGCGGCACTCCTGGTGGCCGTGGCATTCTTCCTCACACCACGAATCGGCGAACCCGCCGTCGCGGTGCTGATCGCACTACTCGTCCTGGAACCCCTGACCGCGGCGGCGCGCGCACGGCGCGGAGAGTTCGCCGCCGACCGGATGGCTGTTCATCTCGGGTACGGCCGCGAACTCCACGGCGCGCTCCGCAGGTGGCTTCCACACGAGACAGCTCACACATCCGCACTGCTCGCGGCCCGCGCTCGATGGCTCGACTCACATCCGCCGATCAGGCAACGGCTGCAAGTGATTCGAAGCGCCGCGAACTGATCGCTTCGACCGCCGGGGCGCATCCGCCGGAGGTGTTCACCGCCGTGCCGCGATGCGGGCCCATACCTGCGGGTCGGCGCGGAGACCGCCAGGCGTGTCGGCACCGTACCGCGCGATGTGGGCGTCGAGGTCCAAGGGAGCGGTCAACGAGGTTCCGGGGGCGAGGGCGTCCTCGACGTGGTCGTCGGGCACCAGCCAGCACACCTCGAACTCGATGCCGTCGGGGTCGCGCGCGTAGAGCGCTGTGGTCGACCCGTGGTCGCTCGCACCGGTCAGTGCGTTCGCCGCGAGCAGACGACCGCGGATATCGGCGAGCTCGCGCAACGTGTCGACCTCCCAGGCGACGTGGTAGAGCCCGACCGATCCCGGCGGGCCCGCCGCGGGCCGCCTGGCCTGGAACAGCCCCAGGTCGTGATCGTTGGCCGAGCCGGGGTGACGCAGGAAGGCACCGCCCGGGAAGCCCTCGGCGAGTCGCTCGAAGCCGAGGACGTCTTCGTAGAAGGCGATGCTGCGCTCCAGCTCCGCGACGAACAAGACGATGTGGTTGATTCCCCGCATGGCGATGACCTCCTGGCCTACGACTGTGGGCGGTCGTCGGCGTCGACACGCAGATCCCGGCCCGTGACCTCCACCGTAGCGACCAGGGCGGCCAGGCTGAGGGCGGCGGTGACCACGATGATCCCGCTCAGCGCGACGCTCGACCCGTCGAAGGCCACCAGCAGGCTGCTCGCGATCAGCGGGGTGAAGCCCGCGCCGACGAGCGCCGCGGTCTGATAGGCGATGGACACACCGGTGTATCGCACACCGGTGGGGAACATCTCCGACAGCATCGGGGTCAGCGGCGCGTACATCAGGTTCTGCAGCAGTTGCGCGAACATCAGCGCGCCCGTCATGATCCACCACGAATCGCTGTTGATCAGGCTGTACAGGGGGAAGGCGTAGATGACGGCCCCGATCGCGCCCGTCATCATCGTTCGCCGCCTGCCCAACCGATCCGACAGGGCCGCGCTTCCGGGAATGGCGACGATCGAGACGACGACCACCAGCAGCAGCGATCGCATCACCTCACCGACCGCGTAACCGATGCCGGTCGCGTAGGCGATGATGTGCGAACTCGTCAGGGCGGTCAGCGCGAACGGCGCGAGACCGGCGAATACGGCGGGGGCGAGCAGCCGGGGGCGGCGCAGCACCTGCACCGCGGGAATCGCGTCCCGCGGTGGCGCGGCGGCGACGAAAACCGGACTCTCGGCGACCCGCAGCCGCACATACATCCCGAGCACGAGCAGGGCTGCGCTCAGCAGGAACGGCAACCGCCACCCCCAGGTCGAGAACTGTGGTTCGGGAAGCTGGGTCACCGCGGCGACCGCTCCGGTGGACAGCAGGAAACCGAGAGGTGTTCCCAGCTGCATGATTCCGGCCCAGCGACCGCGATTGCGCGCGTCGGCATGCTCGACGACCATCAGCGCGGCACCACCCCATTCCCCGCCGACGGCCACCCCTTGTACCACGCGCAGCAGCACGAGCAGGATCGGCGCGGCGACACCGATGGTGTGATAGGTCGGCAGCAGGCCGATCGCCGCGCTGGCGATACCCATCATCAGCATCGTGATCAGCAACATCGACTTGCGGCCGACGCGGTCACCGAAATGGCCGAAGATCACGCCGCCGAGCGGGCGTGCGACATACCCGGCGGCGAGGGTGCCGAACGAGGCGATCGTGCTCAACGCCGGATTCGAGCCGGGAAAGAACAGCGGCCCGAACACCACCGCGGCCATCGTCCCGTACAGCAAGAAGTCGTAGTACTCGATCGTCGTACCGAGCAGGCTCGACAACGCCGCACGGCGACGAGCCCTCACATTCGCCTTCTCGGGTGGCAGCGTGGTCACCGAGACTCCTTCGGTTCGGCCGCGAGATCCTCGTTCGACATCGCGGTCACCGCGACGTTTCCAGCGCGACCCGACGACCGGCAATACCGCCGACCACTGAGCGGAATCTTCGGTGACTCCGGCAGCGCGAAGCCCTTGCGCGCCTTCGGCGTTATCGCTGATCGCGACCCTGCGGGAATTGCGCGACAGCTTCGTCGATCAGGCCGCCGAGCTGGTCGGCGGTGATCATGCCGCAATTCACGAGCCCGGCCAGCCCCTGCAAGGTAGCGAGGAAGATCAGTGCGGTCCGCTGCGGGCTCGTGTCCGGCGACTCGTCGGCCAGGCCGCGCTCGAACACCAGCAACATCGGCGCGAAGGCCGCCTCCGCGGCCGTGCTCACGGCCTCGCCACCTTCGCCGTGTTCGTGGGCGAACATCAGCTCGGCCAGGTTCGCCTCGGACGTCACGAAGTCGAGGTAGGCCCGGGCGAGCGAGCGAATCTGCGCGCGGTAGCCGGGCGCGGCTTCGACCGCGTCCCGCAGTCGCGTGCCGAGCAATGCGAACCCTTCGACGGCCAGTGCGTCGTGAAGCTGCCGGCGGTCAGGGAAGTGCCGGCGCACTGCGGCGTGCGAAACGCCGACGGCGGCGGCCAGCTCACGCAGCGACAGCTCCGAGGCTCCTCGGTCACGCACCACCGGCGTCGCCTGCTCCAGGACGGCCTGGCGCAAGTTGCCGTGGTGGTAGGGGCGGTCGGGCGTCATGCGGGCAGCCTATCAAGGATGTTTCCGTTGACTAGATTGTTTCCAGTGGATACATTGGCTTCATGCTGACACTTGCCTCTCCTTCTCGGATTCCGGATCAGACCGGCCGCACCGTCATAGTCACCGGCGCCACCAGTGGGATCGGCCGTGCCGCCGCAGCTGTCCTCGCCGCCAAGGGCGCACGGCTCGTACTCGCTGTCCGCGACCAGGAAAAGGGCCGTGCGGTCGCCGCCGAAATGAATGGAAGGGTCGAAGTTCGTCCGCTCGACTTCCGCTCGCTGGCATCGGTCCGGCAGTTCGCGGACGGCATCGACAGCACAGTGGACGTGCTCATCAACAACGCCGGAACCATGACCGATTCGCTACAGCACACCGCCGACGGTTTCGAGCTCCAGTTCGGGGTCAACCACTTGGCGCCCTTCGCGTTGACGAACCTGTTGCTCGACCGGATCACCGACCGCGTCGTGTCCACCTCGTCGACCGCATACCGCACCGCGCAGCTCGATTTCGACGACATGCAGTGGGCGCAACGCCCCTACAAGCCGTTCGGCGCCTACGGTGCGTCGAAGTTGTCGGTCCTGCTGTTCACCGCCGAACTACAACGCCGCCTGAGCGCGGTCGGCTCGTCGGTCATCGCGACCACTGCGCATCCCGGCTGGGCCGCCACCGGCTTCCGGATCACCAGCGGTAACCGGCTCATCGACGCCCTGTCGGCCATCTTCACGCCCGTGCTCGCCCAAGGCCCCGACGCCGGTGCGCTTCCCACACTGCTGGCGGCCGTCGGTGACATCCCCGGCGGCAGTTTCGTCGGGCCGAGCCGCTTCGGCGGTGTTCGCGGTCCGGCAGCGGTGGGCGAGATATCCCCTGTGGCCGAGGATCCGGACTCCGCCGCGCGGCTCTGGCGCGCCTCCGAACAGCTCACCGGCACGCGCTTCCCCTTCACCTCCGCGTCGCCCTCACCCACCCCGACCACAGACGTCTCCGGAGCATGACGCTGCGGCGCATCAGTACGGTGAACGAGAGGTGTTGCGGCTGGACAACTTCGAGCCCCATCGGCCCACACGAAATGCCCATGGGCGTGTACACCGCAGACATCGGTGGTCACGAGGCCATCCGTCTGACATCAGGCAGCGTGAGGGCTGTGTGGGCCGGTCGACCGGTGGTCGGGGCCGACATGGTGAGGTCGCGGAGTCGACGGTTGCGGGCTTGCAGGGCTTCGGCCGTGGTGGGAAAGAGGGCCGCTTCGCCGGTGGAGATCTGTGCTTGGTTGAGTTCGACGAATGGGTGGCCGGCACGTTCGTAGGCGGTGAAAGCGGTGGCGTGGTCGTCGTGTGCGGCCAGGGATTCGGCGAGCATGTAGGCGCCGACGAGCGCGAGGCTCGACCCCTGCCCGGTCAGGAACGACGGTGCGTAGGCAGCATCGCCGACGGGGACCGCACGCCGGCCGAACAGCTGTTCGTCGGTCCGTTCACCGTCCGCGCCCACGTGCAGCGTGCCATGAACAAACTGCACGCCCGCGATCGCGCACAACTCGTCGTCATCGCCCACCAGACCGGACTGGTCGACCACGCCAACGACGGCGGCCTGCCGTGACCTCCGGTTGTGTAGAGCGCACTCGGAACGAAGGATCCGCATCGAGTCAGCGGCCGAATCCTCAGTCAGGGCAGTGTGGATCCTCGGGCTGCGGATGGCCGACCGTGGTGGCGAGGATGGTTCGCGCGACCAGTTCGGGATCGTCGATCATGGGGACGTGACCGACGCCTCGGAGGACTCGGAAGTGAGTTTGCTCGGGAAGGCGTAGCCGGGCGATGGGGGTGTTCACCGCGAGCGGCAGCAGGCGATCGTGCTCGGCCCAGGCCACCGTCATGGGGCACGGAAGATCCGGCAGCGGTGCGATGTACTCGTCGGTGCTGAGCAGGTCGGTGGTGACCGGGCATTCGGTCAGGTCACGGACGATGTCGAGGGCTTGCGCACTGCTGATGCGATCGCCGCGAGTCGCCACGTTGCGCAGTGCGAGCCGCCGGATCAGGGGTGACCGCAGGCCGAGCGGCGCCAGGGGCCTGCCGAGGCGAGCGGTCGCCGCGTCACGAGCGATGATCGAGGTGCCGTGAGTTTGACTGGCGCAGCGCGGTTCCCAGAACCCGGCCGGAGACAGGGCACATACACTGCGGGCCCGGCCCCGGCGTGCCAGTTCGATCGCGACCCATCCACCCAGGGAGTTCCCGGCCAGATGCACCCGATGAAGGCCGAGGGTATCCAGCAGCGCTTCGATGTCGTCCACCAGATGACTCACCCGTGTGGGCCGCTGTGTCGGCTTCGGTCCGTCGCGATGGCCCAGCAGCGTGGGTGCGATGACGTGGTGGTGCGGCGCCAACAGCGGCACAACCTCGGCCCAGGCGCGTTCCGACATCGTGAGGCCGTGCAGCAAGACCAGCGGTGGTCGGTCGGCGTTCATGCGCGGCGCATCGCTTCGAGGCGGTCGAGCAACGCCTCGAGGGATTCTTCGAACTCGTCGGCCGCGCGGTCGGCCGCGAGGTGGCTCTGCAGGCGATGCACGTTCGGGTAGTCGGCCAGATCCGAGGATTCGTGCTGTCCGGGCTCTGCGGTGGTGATCGGGCTCAGCTCGACCCCCTTGGTCGCTACCTCGAGCAGGAGGTGGCCCAGCAGGAACGTGGCGAAGGACCGGTAGGCCTGAACCGCCTGACGGTCGTCGAATCCGTAGCCAAGCATGGTGTCGAGGAAGGACTCCATCCAGTTCAGGCTGCGCAACGGCGGGCACAGCCAGGGCGCCTGGGGCGGGCTCGACGCCATCAACGGGAACACCTCGGGGTGCTCGATGGCGACGCGGCGCACGCCGTGCGCGAGGCGCTGCAGATAGCCCTGCCAGCTGCCGCCCGCGCCGTCGGGCTCCATCAGGTTCTGCTTGTAGAGCTGGTCGACGAGGTGATCGACCACCCCGGCCAGCAGGTCGTCACGCCCGGACACGTATCGGTACAGGGCCATGGCCTCCACGCCGAGCCATGAACCGAGGCGGCGCATCGTGAGGTGCCCCAGGCCTTCCTCGTCGATCAGCGCGATCGCGGATTCCAGGATCAGCACCCGATCCAGTCGCGGGGCGCGCCGAGCACCTCCGTCGCGTGGACTGTTGTCGCGCAGCTCGGCGCCCGAGTCGATCGTGTCCTCGCTCAGGGCGGAGCTCCTGTCAAAATCCTCGGGCCCTGGTCTTCCAGCACGCCACTATAACCCCAGGATACCGGGGTGTTCCGGTTCGGCTCAATGTACCCCGTCACGCGGTCGTCGATACACCGGTTTACAAGATAAACCGCAATATGTTTATCTTGTAAACGAGGTCGTGGGCACGAGCCGCTCGGTTCGGGAATTGAGGAGTGACGTGATGGACAAGCCCGCGATGCTGCGGATGGACAGTACGGCGCGCACGACGCCCGGTTACTCCGACCGGCAGTGGGCTGTGCGCGAGGCGGTGCTGAAATGGGCACACAACGAAGACCTTTCCGACAACACCGGGCGAGCCCTCGGCGCCTTCGTCGTCGGGGCGTCGGTCGGTTGGCCGGGCGAGTCCCTCACCGAGAACGAAGTGGTTCGTGCGTCGCAGTGGTTGACGAGGATGGGACTGTTCGACTCCGTCGATCTCGACCCGGCCTTCGGTCACCGGACAACGACCTATCGCCCTCGGATCACCGCCGAAGGAATCCGCGTCGCTCGCGGCCAGGGTGGAGTTCGCGGGATTTCCTGGCCGGGCATGACAATTCGGCCGTCCACGCCGCCGAGCGATCTCACTCCTCCGCCGCAGCAGACCGGGTAGTCGATCCGGCTGTCAGGTCGGCGAGAGTCGGACCTTCGCCGTTGCTCGCCCGAAGATCTTCCGCCCCTGAGATAGGGCGACGATTGCCACGACCGCTGTCCGATGCCGAGGATCGACGGACCTCACGGTCCCCGAGAACTCGACACTCGCTCCGGCACTGGTCACATAGACCGGACTGGTGAACCGGACCGCATATTCGAGGACGGCGCCGGGATCGCCCAGCCACGAGGTGAGATAACCCGCTCCCAGACCTACAGTCAGCATGCCGTGAGCGACCGGAGCGTCCAGGTTCACCGCTCGGGCGGCCTGCGGGTGCCAGTGGATCGGATTCGGATCACCCGCCACACCGGCATAATTGACCAGATCTCCGAGGGTGAGAGAAAAGACCCGTGGGGGTAGCTTCGCACCCTCCGCGACGGACTCGAAGGGCCGCGTTCGGCCGCCGCGCGCGCCCTCCGATTTCGGCCGAGGATCAGATCCATCGCGTACCCGTGGACGGAGTCCGGCACCCGACGGTCGGTCGTGAAAACCGCGCATCACAAGGACATCGGCCGAGTGCGACCTTGCGGCCCCGACCTCGGCTCGACCGACGAAACTTGTCCGCGAAGTGATCAACGGGCAGTCGTACTGGTCGGTGATCTCGGTCTTGAATTCGAAGAGTTCGCTCCCGAAGGCTCCGCGAAACGACTCGAAACCCACCTCGCAGCTCAGTGCGTCGCCAGGACGAATCGGCCTGTGGTAGTTGACAACCTGATCGGTCTGCATGATCCGGCTCAGATCGTATCCACCGGCCACCGTGTCGAACATCGCCCTTTGCGCCCGAAACGCGGGAATCGCGAAGAAGGTGAGCGGCGCGATCAGCCCGCCGTAACCGAACTCCATACCGGCGGCTTCCGACCGATGCACCGGATGACCGTCCTGGACCGCGCGCGCGAATTGACGAATCTCTTCGCGCCCAACGACATACCGGTCGTCGCAGCGATAGGTGCACCCCACCATGGTCGACGGGTGGAGGGCAACGACCGCCGCTCCCCCGATCTTCGCGCTGGTCATCGCCATAGCGAGCAGAGTAGTGTCCGCTGCCGCGTCGGCGGTGCCACCAGAGCCCGGAGTGTCGAGAGCTATCGGAGCGAATGCGCCCACGACAGCGGCCCGCCACCCTCGGCCGGTGACGGTCACAGTCCAGCTTCGAGCTTCGCGCTTCGCCGTTCGACCGCGATCTCGAATCCGATCGTGACGGTGGAATTCGTTTCGGCCAGCCACCGTTTCGCAATGGCGCAGCCGGGTAGCCGTGTTGTAACGAGCCACGAGGCAGGAGGGAAGGGTCATGACGAGACCGGTACTGAAAGCCCGGCGTCGCAGCACGGTCCATCACGAGGACCTGGAGGTCGACTTGGACTCCCTCACGCCCGCGAGCACGCGGATCATGGTGCGCGAATTCCTCGCATCCTTACCCGAAACCGCTGTCGCGGACACTATTCAGGTATTCGACGAACTCGCGAGCAACGCCCGCCGCCACGGGCTCCCACCCCGGCGTGCCCGGCTGTCGCTGAACCACGTCCCCGACCGAGTACGCATCGAAGTAGCCGACACCGGCCCCGGTGAACCGCACCCACGCGCCCCCGACCACACCGGCGGTCTCGGACTTCGCTTGGTGGACAACCTCGCCGACACCTGGACTTGTAGCCGCTACGACGGGCACAAGACCATTCAGGCCGAGCTCACCTTCGCCCACGGCGTCCGTCCGGCGGCGTGATCGGCACATCGCGCGGCGACTCGTAATCGTCCGTCATCTGGGCAGCGGGGTGTCGGCCTTGAAGCGGTCGCCGGGGGGAAGTCCGCGTAGTACGGCGCTGGTCCAGGCCACCGCCGGTGGCCAGCCGGCCGTGGCGTTGACGAGGTGTTCGGGCAGGGGCATGGTGTAGAACCGCAGGTCGGCGCCGCGGTTCCAGTAGTCCTGGACCGTCGGTAGCACGACGTCGGCGGGGATCAGTTCGTCCCAGATGCCGTGCCACCAGAAAATCGGGCTGTCCGGAATGTGGTGGCCGAGGCTCTGTTCCGCGAGAATCCGCATGACCTCGGGGGTGGTGTCGAGCGACTTTCCCGGCTTGAAGTAGGCACTGATCGGCCGGTACGCGCCGGCCGCCGCGATCGTGTACACACAGCGCTTACCCATGTCCGCGACAATCGTTTGCCCCTCCGGGGTCAGCAGTTCCTCGGCGTCGAACGCGTCGGGGAATTCTCGTGACAGCGCGGCGAATCCGAGCCACATGGTGAAGTTGCTGATACCGGTGAGCCCGGGCTGTGCCGCCACGGCGAAGCGGGCTTGGGCCTGCAGATCAGCGGGGAAGCCGCCGACCGCGGTGCCGAGCAGTCGCACGTCGGGCGCGTAGGTCCGGCGCAGTTCGGCGGCGCGGATCGACCCCGAGCCACCGCCGGAATAGCCGTAGAGCGCGATACCGGAATCGGCCAGCCCCAGCGCCGAATTCTTCATGGCGCGCAGGCTGTCGAGCACCATCTTGCCTTCGTCGTAGGTGTTGAAGGTGTTGAACTTGCCGTCGAAGTCGGCGACATTGATCGCGAAACCCTGTGCCAGCCAATAGACCGCGAGCGCGGCCTCTTTCATCGTTCCGGTTCGCAGTGTGTAGGACGGATTACACGACGAGTCGGTCGAGTCGATCGCCTCCTGGAACGACACCACCGGACGCGGGCTGCCCGACCAGGGGATGCCGGGAATGATCACCGAAGTCGCCGTGGCGATCGGATTGTCGTGCACATCGTTGCTGCGATACAGCAGCTGTTCGGTGTGGACGGGGAACGGTAGCCCGAGCAGCCGGGTCTGCACCGTGCGGGAACGGATGATCTGACCGGGGGCGTAGGAACCCAGGTCGGCCGGGTCGTCGTACCACGGGTCCTCAGCGGGAACCGGAATCGGCAACAGATCGTAGAGCTGGGGTTCGGTGGGCAATTGCGGCAGCTGATTCTGATCCGGCGGAAAGCTCGGATACGGATCGGCCGCGGCGACGGTGGTGCCCGATACCGCCAGACACATCGCTGCCAGCGGGGCCAGCGCCCATCTCCGCCCAACTCTCGGGTTCTTCATCGAATCCTCACTTCGGTAGGTGACGCCGATTACAACACGCCACCTTGTTGATAACAAGAGCTCTTGTTGCAATTTCGCATTCGATACGCTGATCTGCGTGACATCGATCGAAAAGCGCCCACGGCGAATTCAAGGCCTCGACGCCGAGCAGCGCCGGGCCCGCAGGCGCGAGCAGATCCTGCACGCCGCATTCGAGCTGATCGCCGCCAACGGATACCCCAACACCTCCATCGAGCAGATCTGTCAGACCGCACTGGTCGGCAACAAGGCGTTCTACGAGTTGTTCGACAGCAAGGAGGCCTGCTACCTCGCCCTGCTGCAGCAGGTCAGCGAGCGATTGCAAGCCGACGTCGCCGCCGCGCTCGCTCGCGCGCAGGGCGATCGCGACGCCGTCGTCGACGAGACCCTCAGCGCCTTCGCACACGCCCTGGTCGACGACCCCCGCGTCGCGATCGTCACCTTCGGTGAGGCGAGCGCGATCTCGGCCACGGTCGAACAGCAGCGCCGCACCAACCGGAGGTGGGCGGCCGAGTTCCTCGAAACACTGTGGCGCGACTACGGATTCGTGCCCGCCACCGGTTCGCGGGTCGACCTGCACGCACTGGCTGTCGCCACCATCGGCGGGCTGTTCGACACGGTCTCGGACTGGCTGCACCACACCACCCGCGGCACCTCGGGCGACATCGACACCCTCATCCGCGACCTCACGGCATTCACCCAGATCGTCCACCTCGGCCTGGGCGCAGCCGCGCGGCCACCGGACTCGAACAACTAAGAACAAGCGCTCTTGTTTCGAACAAGAGCCCATGTTGTAATTGGCCGCACCTATCGAAGGAGCAGCCATGCAGTGCCGCATGCATTCCGTTGCCACCGCCGCACGTCAGATCGGTGCGCTCCAGCGATCCGGGGTCGTCGACCTTCGGCGACCACTCCAGGTCGCGCGCACCGCGCGCACGATGCGCACCTACGGCCCGATCGCCGGTGGCGTACGCAGCTCCGCGCACCGCACGCCGGACCGGATCGCGCTCATCGACGGCGACCGGCGGATCAGCTACCACGAACTAGACGAGCGCACCGATGCCATCGCCGCTCGCTGGTACCGGGACGGGCTCGGCGCCGACCACACCATCGGCGTCCTCTACCCGGACGGGGCGGCACTGGTCGAAACCATGATCGCCGCAGGAAAACTCGGCGCGCGGCTGGTTCTGCTCAACACCGGTTTCGGCGCCACCCAGCTCACCGATGTGCTGACCCGCGAGCAGGTCGACGCACTCGTCGCCGATCCGAGTCTGCCCGTGGCGGCCACGCCCCTACCCGACACCATCACCGTGCTCACGCTCGAGGGCGGCCTCGATGCGCAACGGCCACCGGCGCCGACCCGGCAGGGTGGTTTCGTCCTACTCACCGGCGGCACGACCGGAACACCCAAAGGCGCGCCACGTCGGGTCGAATCCCCCTTGGCGGCAGCACAATTCGTCGACCGGGTACCGCTGCGACGCGAGCAGACCGTGCTGTTGTGCGCGCCGTTGTTCCACGGAACCGCGCTGTCACAGTTCATCCTTTCGCTCAATCTCGGTTCCACTGTCGTGCTGCACGGCAAATTCGACGCCGCCCGCGCGCTGGCCCAGATCGCCGAACATCGCGCGGATATGATCGTGCTGGTTCCGACCATGCTGCGGCGCATTCTCGATCTGAGCCCGGAAGTGTTGTCGCGCACCGACACCGGCTCGCTGCGGATCGTGTTCACCGCGGGCGCGGCGCTACCCTCGGCGCTCGGCACCAGGGCGATCCAGACGTTCGGACCTGTCGTGTACAACTTCTACGGCTGCACCGAAACCGGCACCGCCACCATCGCGACCCCGCAGGACTGGACAGCCGCACCCGGCACCGTCGGCAAGGCGCCGGTGGGAATCACTGTCGCGCTCTACCGCGCCGACGGCACCCGGATCACCGAACCCGACGTGGTCGGGACCGTATACGTCGGCAACTCGATCGCCTTCGCCGGATACTCCGGCGGCGGATCCAAGCAGGTCCGCGACGGCCTGATGAGCACCGGCGATCTCGGCCACTTCGATTCCGGCGGAAGACTTTTCATCGACGGCCGCGACGACGACATGATCGTTTCCGGCGGCGAGAACGTCTTCCCCGGCGAAATCGAAGACCTCCTCTTCACCCACCCCGCGATCACCGAAGCAGCCGTCATCGGCGTCCCCGACGACGAATTCGGCCAACGCCTCGCCGCCTTCATCGTCCCCACCGGCAACCTCGACGCCGACACCGTCCGCACCTACGTGAAAACCCACCTCGCCCGCTTCAAAGCCCCCCGCGACGTCATCTTCCTCGACGACCTCCCCCGCACCCCCACCGGCAAGATCGACCGCCGCACCCTCCTCACCCTCAGCTGAGCACCGACGCTGCCGTTCAGCGCCTCAGACCGAGAAGCCTGCGCCGGTCAGAAGGTAAGTGCTACCTCCCCGACCATCGCCGCGAGCAACGACCTTGCGATCGGCCCGCGGCGTGGTCGGGTGTCAGCTCTCGATGGCGGCGTGGAAGGCGACGGTGTCGAAGATGTCTTCCATTCGGGTGGCTTTGCCCTCGCGCATGGTCCAGGAATGCAGGAAGGGCAAAGTGGTCGAGGTTCCGCTGCGGGCGATGACCTGGCGTGTTCCCAGGACGATGACGCGGTCGTTCTGTTCGATGAACTCGACCGGGTCGAGCACCATGCCGCCGAGCACCGACGGGACACGAGCGAGGAACTCCTTGATCCCCTCGTGGCCGATCTTGGTTCCGCCCAGACCGTACTTGTGCATGCCGTCCGGGTGTACCCATTCGACATCGTCGTGCATGGCGGAGAGGATCTTGGCGACATCGCGGGTCGCGAAACCCTCGTACGCGGTGCGGATTACCGCGATGTTCGGCGTCGTCACCTGAGCGTGGTTCATCGCGGCGTCACCTCGCGAACGTGGGCGGGGTAGTGCGCGGCGAGGGTGCGCCGGATTCCCTCGCGCCAGTCGACGGTGCAGGGGCCGGTGATGGAGCGGCGCATTTCGGGATCGAACTGGTAGGTCTCGCGGGTGACCTCGGACGGGACGAGCTGCGCCTCGATACCACTGAGTTCTTCGAGGTAACGGACGCAATCGGTGATTCCGACCGACTCGTCACCACCCCAGTTGACCACCCGGGCAGGTACCGACGCCGCGTTCCACAGCGCGGGGACCTGGGCGACGAGATCGTCGGTGTAGAGCAGCGAACACCAATTCTGGCCCTCGAGCGGAACCGGAATCGGTTCGCCTGCCAGCATCCGCTTGAAGTACAGCATGGGCACCCCACCGTATCCGCCGGGGCCGTAGGCGATATTGAGCCGGGCGATCGTGGTCGGCAGTTCGAGGGTGTTCGCCAACGCTCGCACGGTGCCTTCGGCCGCGATCTTGCCGACCGGGTAGGTGGGCAGCCAGTCGGCGACACCGTCGATCGGGTCGGATTCGCGATAGGCGTGGTCGAGGGTCTGCCGTTTGTACAGCGCGCCGGTCGACACGAACAGAAACGCCTCGGCGGTGCGGCAGTGGGTCATCAGCCGCGCGCACGCCGTGGAGTTGACGGTGAGCGCGTCCTCGAAATCGGTGCCGTCACCGCGGTGGACCGCCGAGTGCAGCACGTGGGTGAAATCGGTCGGCAGCTGCGCGTAACCCGCGGCCGTCGTGTCGTTCATGTCCCAGTGCCGGGTGATCACGCCGGAGGCGCGCAGTTCGTCCTCGACGCCCGGTGTGCCGAAGCGACCGAGGCACCAGACCTCGTTGTGGGCGGCGAGCGCCTCGGCGACCGGTCTGGCGACCTGCCCCGTGCCGCCGGTGATCAGAATCTTCTTGCCCTGCAACGTATTTCTCCCTATCGGTCGGCGTCGGCCGATGCCAGCGCGCGGTCGAGTTCTTTGCGCAGAATGGACTGGAACGCGGTGACGTGCCGTGGTCCCATCAATGTGTAGTGCTCACCGGGCACATCGATGTAGCGGTTCGCCTCGGTGGTGAACTCGTCCCACCTGCGCAGTTCGTTGTCGATCCAGTCCTGTTTGGTGCCGCGCAACGGGACCGCGCAGAACACACTCATCGAGCGGACGGCCCCGCTCGGCGTGTAGGTACGGCCGAGGCCGGTGAGCCCGTCGGCGAGCTCGGCCCACGCCGTGAACTTCGTCAGATCCAGGTCGAGTTCGGCGACGCGGTCGGGCGGGGCGAGTTCGATCAGGCGGGCGAGCTGGTTCCCCTTGGACAGCGCTCGCAGTTCGGCGGGCAGTTCGACGGCTTGGCGCTTGGTGATCAGGTCGAGGAACATCGCGAGATTCGTCGCGGTCTCGGTGAAATCGAGCTCGTCCATGCGGTATTTGATGTGCGGTGGCAGGTTGAAGCTGCCGAGGAAATCGACCCGTTCGCCCTCGGCTTCGAGCCGCTTGGCGATCTCGAACGCCACCGCGGCGCCGAAGGAATAACCGGCCAGGGCATACGGACCGTGCGGTTGCCGCCGTCGGATGGCGCTCGTATAGACATCGACCATCTCGTCGAACGTGTGGAACGGCTCCTCCCCCTTGTTGAAACCGCGGGCGCGCAGCGCGTAGAACGGACGGTCTCCGACGAAGTACTTGGCCAGATTGACGAACACCAGGACCTCGCCGACACCGGGGTGCACACAGAACAGCGGCGTCTTCGTACCACTGGTCTGCAACCCCACGATCGGATCGTAACGGCGCGGTCCGGCACCGCCCTCGTCCACGACAGCTGCCAGCTCCCGCACCGAGGGTGCGGTCAGGATGGCGATGATCGGCAGGTCCGCCACCCCGAAGCGGCGCGCGATCTGCTGCTGTAGCCGAAGGATGTCCAGCGAGGTGCCACCGAGATCGAAAAAGCTGGCCGTGGCACTGATCTCGGTTGCCGGAACATCGAACAGCTCCGCGTAGACATCGGTCAGGATCGACTCGGTACCCCCCTGCGGTGCCGAGTATCCACCGAGCTGGCGGGTTGTGAGTGCCGCGGTGTCGGCGATGACGTGGTCGTAGCCACCTGATTCGAGCTGTTGACGCATGCGCGGCCGCAAGGTCTTGCCGAGACTCGTCTTCGGGAAGTCGGCTTTGCTCAGGGGCAGAATGAATCCGGGGCGGAACCCGCACAGCAGCACCACCGTGGAACGGACGGCCGTCAGTAGGCGGTGGAGGTCGGCTTCGTCGGCGGTCTCGGCGTGCAACGCGATCACGAGCTGTTCGGTGTCACTGCCTGGGCGACGCGTCGGGAACGCGGCCACATAGCCACGGGCGATTCCGTCGAGTTCTTCGACGGCCGTTTCGATCTCGTGGCTGAAGTAGTTCACGCCGTTGACGATGATGCTGTCCTTGCTGCGACCGACCAGCGTGAGCCTGCCGTCGGTCAACCGGCCGAGGTCGCCCGTGCGGAACCAGCCGTCGGCGGTGAACGCCGCGCGGGTGGCCTCGTCGTTGTTGAAGTAGCCGCGGGTGACCATGGGGCCACGCAGCTGCACCTCCCCGGCGGCACCCACGGGTAACGATCGCCCTTCCTGGTCGGCGACCCGCAGCCGCAATCCGGGCACCGGATGTCCGACGGCGGCGAACTCCTGCCCGGCGTCGGCGTTCGGGAAGTCGCGATTGTAGATGCTCCCCGCGCAGGTTTCGGTCATCCCGAACGCCGGCCACAGCGCGGTCTCGCGCAGACCATAGGCGGCGAAGGTGTCGAGGAACCGTGTTCCGGTCGCGACGACATTGGCTTCGCCGCCGCTCACGATATGCCGCAGGCAGCTCAGTTCGAGACGGGCACCGTCGATGTCGGGTTCGAACAGCGTATTCAGCTGCCCGAGCAGGAAATTGGGTGTGAAGGTCATGGACACCCGGTGGCGGGAGATGATCCGCAGGAACTCCATCGGATCGTCGGCGACCACCTCACTCGGCGCATGGATCTGTCGCGCACCGCAATACAGCGGCAGCAGATGCGTTTCGAGCAGGGCGGCGACGTGATCGAACGAGATCCAATTGAAGGTGATGTCGTCGGGATTCAGGTGCTGTACCGCGGCTTTGGCCGCCATGGAGCTGAGCAGATTGCCGTGGGTGAGTGCCACCGCTTTGGCGTTTCCGGTGGATCCGGAGGTGAGTACCAGGAGCGCGAGGTCGTCGGCGGAGGCGAGGTACGGGGTCGGCTCGTGTTCGCCGGTGCGCAACGATTCCACCGTCACCGTCGCCAACCCGGGAACCGCGGGCATGGTGTCGTCGATCGACTGCGATGTCACCACGAGTGGGCGTTCCAGCAATTCGTCGACATGACGCAACGCGCTCGCCCAGCGGGTCGGATCGGTGGGCTGGGCGACCATGGGACACGGCACGAACCCGCCGAGGAAACACGCCCACAGCACGGTGACGAAGTCTTCGTGATCATCGAGCAGGAGGGCGACTTTCGACTGCGGACGCAGCCCGCGCTCGCGCAACGCACCGGTGAGCGACAAGGCCTCGTCGAGCAGTTGAGGGTACGAACGGTGCACCCGCACGGTCGGTCCGTCGCCGGTGCGCTGCAGGTAGGTCGTGCCGCTCGTGGGGTGGTGCCGGGCGGCGTGCAGGAGAATCTGAGCCACCGACCCGGCGTCGTTGACCGCGTGTGGTACAGGAATGGTCGAAATATTCGATGTAGCAGTCATTGTGCCTATCCACTGATCAGAGTTGCGCCGTGGCGCGATATTCATGCGGTGGCGAAGACCTCGTCGTACTCCAGCCGTGGCAGCCGTCCCATCCAGGCGTCCGGGCCCGGCTTGCCGATGTTGATGACGCACAGCGGGACATGCCTGCCGTCGGGGAAGAACTCTCGTCGCACGGCGTCGGCGTCGAAGCCGACCATCGGGCCCGCCGCCAGACCCGCCGCGCGAATGCCGACGATGAGGTAGGCGACCTGCAATGCGGCGTTGAACGTGGCCGAGGGTTCCCGGACCGCCGGATCGGCGAAGACGTTCTGCGGGTTGTCCATGAACGGAACGAGTTTGGGCAACTCGTCGTGGAAGTCGAGATCGGCCGCGAC
>NZ_JBFAKI010000025.1:0-60648 GCF_040655675.1 Nocardia sp. NPDC050378 | reverse complement strand
CGTGTTGGCGGTGCGGGCAGCGCGGAACAACATGTCCTGCGCCGCCGCGTCGAGCGCCAGTAGATCGGTCGATGTCGCCGTCATGAAACCTCCGCGGCTCGAGTTATTTAGACTAGTCAGTCCAGCACATTAAATAGTAGATAGACTGGCTCGTCCACCCCTACTGTTAGTGGTCCAAGTCACTCGCCAAGAAAGGCGCACAGGACATGCCGTCATCGGCCATACGATCGAATGGGTCCAGTGGCCGTCCGCACGGCGGCGACCCGGGCAAGCGCCGAGCCATCCTCGACGCCGCGATCGACACATTCCTGCGCGACGGCTACGAGCGGGCAACCCTCGACGTGATCGCCGAACGAGCCGGCGTGGCAAAACAAACCGCCTACAACCACTTCGGCGACAAACAAACCCTGTTCCTGGCCGCCGTGGACGACGAACGTCGCCGAGTTGCCGCGAATTTCGACGCAGATATCACCGGGTCGGACAAGGCCGACGACCTTGACGCCACCACCGCCCTCGTCGAGATCGGCCACCTCGTGCTGCGGGTCCTGCTCGACGAACGAGCTTCTGCGCTGCGCCGCCTGGTCATCAGCGAGGTCGCCCGCATCCCATCCTTGCGCCCTGCGTGTGCGGACGGCGAACCGAAACAACTGGTCACGCAGATCGCCGATCTGCTACGTGGCCGAAGTGAGCGCGGCGAGCTCGATGTCGAGGACCCGGCGATGACCGCCCGGCAGTTCGTTTCCCTCCTCGTCCAGCAGGGCCTGCACGCCTCGACGTACGGCATGATCCCACTTCGTGCTGCCGACGCCGCAACGATCTGCACCGAAGCCGCCGATCTCATCGTCCGCGCCTGCCGCCCGCACAGTTGATCCGAACTGAGGGGCCGCATGCGGCGAAGTGGCGGGTCGAATGTCCGCACTCAGCCGACCAACCGGTGCTGTCCTGAGACGCCAGCCTCAACAACGACCTCGGCAAAAGCTTCGGCCGGGTTAGCCAGCTCCAGCCGTCTACCGAGCTCACGGACGGTGCCTGGCCATGGGTTGGTGATCTGGCCGTCGGGACGTTTGAACCAGGACTGCACGCCGCGCGGCCAGACCGTCTGGGCCAGCTCGGTGTCCAGGCGTTGCTGGTATGTCGTCATGGCCGCGGGGGTGACCTCGATCGGAGACCCGAGTCGAGCGGAAAGCTCCAGGCACCGCAGGATGTAGCGGGCCTGGTGTTGCTTGACCGAGGGATTGCTGTTCGACGGAGTGAACGAGTGCGGCCCAGCGATCATGTAGAGATTCGGAAAGCCGGGTACCGCGAGTCCGTAGAAGGCGGTCGGTCGGCCTCGGGGCCGCCACTGCTCGTGCAAGTCTCTTTTGTCGCGTCCCCGGATCCGCACCCCGGCAAAGAATTCCGGGGCCCGGAATCCGGTGGCCCATACGATGACGTCGGCGTGGCGTACGGTGCCGTCGACCGTGCGGATTCCGTCCGGGCTGAGCCGGTCGATGGGGTCGGTGACCAGTTCGACGTGCGGCAGGGTCAGTGCCGGGAAGTAGCCGTTGTCGAGCAGGATCCGTTTCTCCCCGACCCGGTAGTGCGGTGTGAGTTTCGCGCGTAGCTCGCGGTCGCGCACGTGTCGTCGAAGGTGGATCCACGCGACGAGTTCGGCGGGCCGTGCCGACCACCCCGCGCGCATGATCGGTGCGAGGAGCAGGTCAGCGGCGTGGTAGATCCCTGCCCGGTAAAGGTCGTGCAGGCCGGGCACATGCGTCAGCGCCCACCTTGAGATCGGACCGAACGCGGTGGCGGGCTTTGGCAGGACCCACGCCGGGTGCGCTGATACACGGTGACTCCGGCCGCGGTTCGAGCGAGTTCGGGAATCATCTGTGCCGCTGAGGAACCGGTGCCCACGACTGCGATCTGCCCGCTCAGATCGGCGGTGTGGTCCCACCGTGCGGAATGGAACGCAGGCCCGGCGAAGGTCTCCGCCCCTGGCATGCGAGGAATCGCGGGTCGATGCAATTGGCCCAGCGCCCACACGACCGCGCGGGTGCGGATCAGCTCACCGCTGCTCGTGGTCAGGGTCCAGGTCCGGTCGGTGTCGCTGTAGTCGGCAGCCACCACCGCGGTGTTGCAGCGTAGGTGTGGTCGCAGGCCGTTGCGGTCGGTGACCTCGCGCATGTAGGTCAAGATCGACTGCTGATCCGGGTAACGGACCCGGGCGTCGCGGTAGGGGTCGAAGGCGAACGAATACAGGTGCGCTGGCACGTCGCAGGAACAGCCCGGATAGGTGTTCTCTCGCCATACCCCGCCGACCTCGATTCCTTCTTCGAGGATCAGGAAGTCCTCGACGGCAGCGCGTTTCAATTCTGCGGCCATGGTGAGTCCGCCGAATCCTGCCCCGACGACGACCACCGTGTGCGTAGTCATGGCCGCGCCTGGTCGCTCATCGACCGGGTAGCGGTGGACCTGGGCGGGTTCGGCCAGCTGGTCCATCGTTGCCACCATTGCAGGTAGTCCGGGGCGGCCATCGGTGCGTCGAAGACGTCCAGGCCGATAGCGAACCCGTCGACCAACTCGCCCAGGTGTGCGCCCACGTGTTGCCGGTGGCTGTGCAGTTCGCGGTGAACCTGTCGGGCGCGCCGGGGTGTCATCTGCCGGTGGGCGGCGAACCAGGTTCCTCGGCGCAGAATTCGTTCGAGCGTGTAGACCGCGGTCGCGGATTCGAGCAGGCTTCGAGCGGTGTCGTCGGCGGCGGTGGTCGCGGCGGTCCACAGCGCGGTTGCCGCGAGTCGTTCGCTGGTGGCGGAGGCGAGTTCGATGGCGGCGGTGTCGCGATCGAGTGCGGTCCCGGCCGGGGTGATGTCGTCGCGTCGTAGTCCGGCCGCGATGGTGGTCGCTCTGTCGGTGAGCATCCGGATGTGCCAGGGCAGATGCGAGGGGGCGGCCGGCAGCGCCAAGGTGGTGATGTCGAGGGAGGTGAGTTGTCCGGCTTGTTTCCACAGCAGCTGTGATTCGCCTTCGGCGGTGATCATTCCTTCGGTGTTGCCGATCCAGTCCTGGATCCAGTTGGTGCGCAACGATCCTTGGGCGCCGCTGCGCTGTCGGCAGGTCAGCAGGACCTCGTGCGCGGTGTAGGCCAGCAGCGGTTTGACCAGCATCGACCACACACCGATGAGCGGGTCACCCGCCGGTGCGGCCACGGCCATGTCCTGCACGCGGCGCCCGAGCACGCTGGTGGCGTAGGTGGCTGCCAGCGCCGAGACCAGGTCGCGGCGGACCGTGCCACGCTCAGCCATCAGGGTCCGGCCACCGGGTCGGCGTTGCCGGGCGTAATTGACCGTCACCGCCAACCCCGCCCGCGCACCGGCGCGGACGCACCAGCCAGATCGAGTCGCCCCTGTCCTAGGGTCGTGATCGCTCGGTGGAATCGTGCCCGCACCGGCACCGTCGACACCATCCCGCCCGCGCCCATCACGGCCCATGTCCCGCCGAGCAACCCCTCAGCGGGGACGAAGACTTTGTCGAATTGGATCAGTGCGTGATCCATTGGCGCCCATCCCTTATCGGGCAGAGTGGCGACACGCAAGCCGGGTGCGAGCCCTTGATCTGTGCGCAACCTCAGGAGCAGGGGCAGGACACCTTCGTCACTGCCGCCGATGATCAAGCGGGCGGTGACCACGCCGATCTTGGGCGTTGTCGGGTCGGCGATGTTGGGCATGAATTTCCAGCTGGCCGGGGCAGGTGAGGCGAGCCAGAGCCCACCCCGGATCGCATCCCAGGTCGCGGTCGTTTGCTGGTCGGCGCCGTTGGTGCCTCCGAGTTCGGTCAACAGCAACACTCCGACCGCCTGACCGGTGTCGAGTTCGGCGAGTAAGTCACGTTGGTAGGCAGCGCCGTTGCCCAGGGCGCTGATAGCGCCGATCGACAGGTCGAGGTGACCGGTCAGCACTGGCAGCAGGTGCGGGGCGTAGATCGCGGCCTGTTCGCATAGGATCCCGCGCAGCCGGGTGTCGGCCGCGATCGCGGTCGCTGATCCGCCCAGCCCCGCAATGGTTGCACGGAGCAAATCAGGTGCCAGTCTCGCTTCGGCCGGGTAGGTGAAACCTGTGCGGGGTCGGTCGCCGAGTCCGGCGAGGACGGCCTGAACTCGCTGGTGTATGCCGGGATCGGTGCCGAGAACCGCAGTGCGCAAGGACTCGACGGTCGAGGGTGCAGAACTCGGCAGGCCCGCACTGTTGTCGCGGGCGTGGGTGGATCGTCGATCAACGGTAGTCATGGCACAGCTCTCCAAAGGTCGGTATCTGCTCTGCGGGTGGGGCCGCCACGCAGAGGCGGGTCTTCGATGTCGGGGATGGCGCTGATTCGCGAGCGGTGCGGTCAGCGTCGACCGCTGTGCTCCGCTGCGGGCAGGGCGGTCCACGGCAAGGTGTCGGGTGCGGTGATCGCGGTCGCCTCGTCGAGGGCGGTTTTGGTGTGCTGGGCGGCCTATTCACGCCGTGAACACCGTGGTGGCCTTCGGCAATTGCCGGACCTTGATCGCGCATCGCCGATCTCGGGAGGTCGGTTCGGTCGGTGCGCGGACAGCAGGTCGTCGCCCGCCACCGATGGCTCGGCGATTGTGTGGTGTGCGTGGTCGTCTCGTGGTTGAGCCGACGGCGCCTCACAGTTCAGGCCCTGGCATGAGGGAACGATCCGTCGGTGGCCCGATCGGCCGGTCGGCTGCGTGGTTGTCGGGTGCTGTTGCCGTGGACGGCAGTGCGAGGTGGACTGCGATTTCGATCTTCTGCCCGGCCGATGAGGGATCATCTGCTGCGGTCATCTCGTTCAATTGCAGGTGGGTGCGAGTGATCAGTTCCTGGACGGTGGGCGGCATCGGCAGGCCGGGTTCCGCACCGGCGGGTGGGGTGGTGGTGCGGCGCAGGCTGGCCAGCGACGAGCGGACGCTCGCCGCGACCGCGGGTGTGGCCAGGTCGCGCCAGAGCGCGGTCAGGTCGTCAACGGCGAGCTGTTGGTGGGTGGCGAGGCGTTCCGCGAGGTGGGCATCGGTCACCGTCGTGCTGCGCTCGCGTTGGGCTGGGCTCATGTTGATCGCGGCGGCGGTGTGAATGATGCGGGTGCGGATCGCGAACATGTTTTGCCGAAGCTGTTGCGCCACAGCAGGTTCGGGTTCGGACTCGATCTCAGCTGTTGCAGATACTGGTTGCGCAGCACCGACACTGTGGTCATGTCGACGAGCCGGGTGGTGTCGGCGACGACTCTGCCGTAGCCGCGGCGGGGCACGTTGTTCTTCGGCGGGTCCCGCAGCACTGTGGTCGGTTGCCACGCCCGGTTCGCGTGCCCGTATTCACGGGCTTGGGTGATCCACACCGCCGGTATCGCCCTGCTGGCTGCGACTATCTCGGCGATGCTGCGGTCATGTTCGAGCCGCACCAGTTCGGGGGCATACGGCTGGTTTCGACGGAGCGTACCGGCGCGGCGAGCCAGGTCATGGATGTCTTTGAGTGCTTCGGCCTGCGGGGCCGGTAGTTCCGAGACCAGACGCGGCTGCGATGACGGGCGGCTCATGGCTCGATCCCGGGATAGTTGGTTTGCGGGTCGCTGAATACCGGCTGGGTGGCCCACCCGTCGTTGTCGAGATCGTGGTCGCGGGCCCCGGTCGCGCCGATGGCGGCGTCGATCTGCCCACCGGGAGCGTGGGAGAACAACCCGATCACCCGAAGGTGGTTGTCGCCGAGAACGTCAAGCACTGCGCTCGGCTCTGGGGGTGCGATCCTCAAATCAGGCTCGATCCCGGCCTCGGCCAAGGCAGTTGCCTGTACAGCGCAACTGCTGATGTCAGTGGCCGCGATTGCCCGCCACTGCTGGGCGAGTTGAGCTTGGGTCAACCCCGCCGTCGCGGTGGCGGCGGTTTGGATCCACGTGTCCTGAGGCCACCACTGTCGGGCTTCCTCGGCCCCGACCCCGAGCAGGACGCCAATCTGGGCAGAACGCCGCCACAGCGTGTTGAGTATGTCGTCGACGCTGGCACTGCCGGAGTCCTGTGCCGCTGCAATAGGTCGGTAGGCGGCGTGGATCCCGGTGAACCGAGCCAATCGGTCGATATCGGCTCGCAGGTTGTCGATCAGCGCCTCACGATCGACCGGCGCGGCGCGGCGCAGGAACAGGTTGGTGTTCCACCGGATGCCTTTGGTGCCGCGTCCGCGGGCCTGATCGACCCATTCGGCTGGCACCCCACCGGCGATGGCAGCGGCGCCGAGTTCGCTGTGCACCATCGCCCTGGCCTGGAAATCCTGTGTCCACGCGGGGGTCGGCTCGCTGCCGCTGGCGCGCTGGGTGTTCAGGAGCTTTTGGGAGTCGGCGGCCTGATTCTGCAGTGCCTTGAGGACCCGCTGGTGGAGTGCGGTCGCATGCTTGATGCTCATTGCCGCTCACCTCCTCCGCCGTAGGCCCGGAAGTCCGGACCGAAGCCGAGGCAGTGGACCGGCGTCGAGGACCCCGGGGTGCCGAACCAATTCGGAGGAACCGGTTCACCGCCCAGTCCTGGGCTGTCGATGTGCTGGTCGGGTGTGCAGCGGTGCAGTGGTCCGTTGGCGGCGTCGAGGATGTGCCGGAATTGTGGGTCGATGTGGCGGACGAACAGTGCGCTCATCGCTTGTTTGTCGTCGGCTTTGATCGCGGCTTCGAAGCAGGCGTGCAGCCCGGCGAAGCGGATGGCCACGCCTTGGTGGCGCCACCATTGTCGGCACCAGGTGTGTTGGCCTTCGCGGTTGTTCGCGGCGATCTTGACCGATACCACCGGCAACAACCAGTGTTCGACGAACGCGCTGTAGTGGTCGAACTTCTTCGGCGGTTTGTCATCATCGACGGTGGCGGGGGTGGTGCCGAACCAACCGGGTGGGACAGGGTCGAACGGTAACGACGGTGTGGCCTGGTGATGGGTGCGAGTGCACCGGTGCAGGGGCCCGTTTGCGGCGTCGAGGATCAGGTTGACGTGAGGGTCGAAATGGCTGAGTAGGAAGGTGCTCAGGCTCGATCCGGCTTTGGCGCGGCGCATGGCCTCGAACGCGGTGTGCAGGTGGGCGACCCTGACTGCGACCGGTCGGTGAGCCCACCACTGTGAGCACCAGGTGTAGGTGTTCTCCCGGTTCGCTTGCGCCAGGCGGACGCTGATCGTCGGCAACATCCACGCGGTAGCGAAATCGGTAAAGTGAACGAACTGCGGTGGCATCGGCGCCGCCGCGGGCGGTGACGGGCTGGTCACGGCTGTTCCTCCCCTATCGTCGAAGGATCGGCTTTGACCAGCGACACCCGGCCGGTGTCGAACCGTTGCATCGAGGTGCGCACCAGCGGCGCGTGCTCGCTGTCGAACCAGGGGATTTTCCGGACGACGACGGGGCCGTGGCCGGGAAGACGCACCAGGGCGCGGTCTTTGGGGAGGGCGGCGAGCATGGCGACGTCGAGGATGGGTTCGGCGCGCCAGGACAGGCTGCGTTGGATCCCGCCGGGGGTGTAGGTGCGGGAACGATCGGACACATCGTGTTGCCCGGCCATCGCCGCCCAATGCTCCAAATAGTCGCGCGAGGCGATGGACCCGCCGTAGACCTCGATCGACTGGGCCATCATCGTCTTCAAACCGTTGACCCCCCACAGGTTTTCGCCCTGCTCGAGAACCTGGAGGATCGTCATGAGGATGATTCCGCACCCTGCCGCGTAGGTGTAGTACGACGGCAGTTCACTGATCCGGGCGCAGTTGGCGGCCTCGTCGAGCACACACAACAGCGGTACCGCCAGCCGCCCGTCCGGGCGGGCCCGAGCCGCGGTCAGCGCGGCTTCCAGGACTTGCCCGACCAAGGCGGCGGTCAACGGGGTGGCACCATCGGGACCGGTCATCGACAGCGGGTACAGGGTGTCGTTGGAGGTGACGAACGCGGTCGGGTCGAACTCCGGCAACAGATGGGTGCGTGGTTGCTCGGTGGACTCGATCAGGACCCCGTTGCGGATCGAAGCCACCTTGCCCGACCGATCCTGTTGCGCTGTACCAGGTTTGGTGGTGGTTTCGCTGACCTGGAACAGTTTCCGGACCGGCGGTGTGACCATCTGGGCGTACCCGGAATCCGACAGCACGTTGAGGAACCTTCGTGCCATGTCGTAGAGACCGTCGCGTTGGCGAGCGTAGAGGCCTTGGCATTCGACGATCCGGGCGGCGGGGCGGTCGTGCCCGTAGTGACGCAGGATCAACGCCGGGGTCGGGTCCTGGTCACGGCCGAGCCATTCCGCGACATGATGCAGGTCCCCGCCCGCGCACGCGGCAGCGAAAATGCACAGGGCGAACAATTCTTGGGCGCCGCCGTCGAAGTAGGCGTCGGTTTTCGCGTTCGCGATCTCGTTCGCCGAACCGGCCGAACCTGAGACGAAGAACCCGGCGAGTTTGCGCGCCGCGGGTAGGCCGGTGACTTGGTTGAACAGGTTCACCCAGAACCCGCACACGACCTGCCCGGTCACCGCTTGCAGGTCGCACACCCACACCCGCCCGACCTGCTCGCGCCCGTAGACAGTGTGCCGATACAGGTCGGGTTTGTTCGAGGTGGCCAGGCACGGCCCCCACGCCGAGAGCACCGCCGGGATCGCCCACGCCACCGTCTTGCCAGTCCGCTGACCAGCTGTCACGGTGACACCGAGTTCCGCGGGAACATGCAGGGCTACATCGCCGATGACCGTGCGCCCCAACAAAGGGCCCGGATTAGCTCGCACCTCGGGTGGAGCGTGGGCGAGGAGCCGTTGGTTGTCGGCGAGGTTGTCGACGGCGCGCGCGATGCGGATCTTGCTTGGCGGTTGCATGGTCCGCGCCGCCGCATCGACCTCCCCGCCGCTGGTGAACGATCGGGCCCCGCGGACCGCGCCAGCCCCGGTCATGCAGAGCAGGACAACTGCGATCGGGGTTGCTTGCCAGGGCCATCGCTTGTCTCCGGCGACGACCGATAGCAGGCCCAAGAACGGGTTCCACGACATCGGCTGCCCGGCGCTCCAGCTGCCGAGTTTCAGTGCCACCCACAGCACGAACACGACCGCGAGCAGTGCCAGCAGGACCAACAGCATGCTGGCTTCCTCACCCAGTCCGGACTTGGTGCGACGGCGGGTTTCTCGGGGAGAGAACATAATTGACCTGGCCTTTCAGAAATGGGGGTCGACACCGGGCGCGTAGCGAGGCGCGTCGATGACACCGGTGAGTTCCGGGCTCGCCCAGTCGGCGGCGTGGTCGGCATCGGGCAGAGCGGCCTCGACCGCACTGGAGATCACTGCCCCATTGGGCGGGGCAGTGCTGGAGTTCAGGTGGTGTGTGGTCTCCGCGCCGGCGGCGAGCGCGAGCGCGGGTGGGTGGCCGGGAACGAGACCGAGTTGGACGTGCAGGGTGCCGAGTTCGGCTACAGCGGTATCGCGTTCGCCCAGGACGTGCTCAAGTTGGGCCAGCCGCGGCGCCCCGGGCTGCTGCGACCAGTAGTACCCGGCGAGACCTGCCTGGTAGGCGCCGGTGATCTCGTCGTGGTCTGCCCCGGCGAGCGCGGCGGCGCGGCGTGCGTCCCGTGCGCCGTCCATCAACCGCTCCAGCTGGTCGATTCGAACCTGACCACCTTCGGGTGATGCGTCGAATTCGGTTGCCAGCCGGGCATGTTGAGCGGCCAGGTCTTGGACCCGGCGCACGGCAGCGATCTGGGCGGGTAGCTGATCGATGGTGGCGGTGACGTCGGGGGCCGGGGCGTAGCGCTGCGTGGCCGGCAGCAGGGCGGTGATTTCATCCTCGCCGGTGTCGAGATCACCGAGGGCTTCCTCGGCCGCGAGGACCTCGTCGGAGTCGTTGATGATCGCCTCGACCTCGGCCATGCTCAGCTCAACTGCGGCTCGCCCGCCCAACGCGCGGTCGACCAAGCTGTCCGAGCGTGATTTCTCGGCGCCGGGATCGCGGACCACGCTCAGGTGGCGAGGTCGCCAGCGAGCGCCGTCTTGGGCCGACCGATCGTTGACCGGTTCGAGGTGTCCGGTCAGTTCCGCGGCTTGCCGTTGCGTACGAACAGCGTCCAGGTCGATATCGGGGTCACCGTCGATGAACGCTTGCTGGAGCCTGCCGAACTCGACGCGCGCGGCTTCAGGGTTGGCCCTCCAGGCCTCGACCGCGCTGGCCAGGTGGTGCCACAACCATTGATGCTCCGGTGAGGCGTCTTGTTGCCACTGCCGGGCGAGGGCGTGCGCGCGAGCCTTGTACTCGACGACCTGAGCCGGGGTTTCCCCGTAGTCGGCGATCTCACGTAGCTGGTGATGGGTGGCGAAGTCGGCGCGGAGTTGGGCTTCGACGCTGTCGGCGGCGTCGCGGTAGTAGGCGGGGTTGGTGAAGTTCGTTCCTTGGGTCTCCCAGCTCATCGCGTGCTCCCGGACACGCCAGGCCGCGGTGATGGGAGTTGAGAGACGGATGGTGGTTGTTCGCGGAGACGGTGGGGCATCGTGCTTCCTCGGATCGAGAAAACGTCACACCCTCAACAGGGCGTGGTGAGGTCCCAGCGGTTCAGGTTCGGTCGTCTCGGTCCAGTTCCCCCTGGCCGTAACGCCGACAATTCACGAATCGTGCTGCTGTTTTAAAGGTCTGGTCCGTTGTCGATGCCGATTTGACCGGCGGACCCGGGGACGGGGTCCGGGTCGGTTTCCCAGGTCCACGCGGTGTCCTCACCGAGGGCGGCGTCGACGACGGCGGTGATCGCGGTACTCTCAGCGGCCAGATCGGTCGGTTCGGCTTGGCGGATGGCGGTGTCGACGAACTGGGATCGCAGTGCGCTGGTCGCGTCGGCGAGCATCTTGCGTGGTGTCGGCGGGGCGACCTGGGTGGTGTCGGTGGGAGTGCCGGTGTCGGGATCTCGCGGAACATACGGCGGCACCGCCAACGCCGGATCGGCGCGGGCATAGCCGTTCCAGGCTTGGGCCAGGGTTTGCTCGGTGTAGGCAGCGAAGGTCACCGCATGCACGCGGCGGATCCCTTCCACACTCGCCCCCCACAAGCTCTCACCCTCGGCCGGTGTCAGACGGGCCGCGGCGGCGAGCACCGTCACGCGGGTATGCAGTGCCGCCATGTTGTCGGCGAACTGCGCCACCTCGATCGGGTTGGTGTCGAAAGTCCATCTCCCGGTGGCGATTCGATCCATGCGGGCCGCTTCCAGGCCGGCCATACGTTCCATAGTCCACAGGTCGAGCTCGAGCATGTCGAGGTAGAACTCCTGGGCTTGATCCGCGCGGGCGGGATGCTGGCGCACCACCCGGGGCTCGGGCGGCGCACCTCGCCAGCCCAGTTCGCGGGCATCGACGACCCAACCCGGGTCGACCCCACCCAACAGCGCCGCGTACTCGGCCTGCTCACGCTGCACGGTGAGCAGTTCGAGCCGCTCGTTCCACACCTGCTCGCTGTCACCAGAAGTCCCGTCGTCGAACATGGGCGGACCGGCATCGCTGATCTTCCGGTGTAGGGCAGCCAATTCCTGGATCCGGCGCAGGATGCGGCCTTGCCACTGGCTCACCGACTCCTCAGGGCCCCGAGCGCTGCTGGTCATCACCACACCCCCTGATCCACACCCGGTCCCGATCCGCGATCAGGCGGGTGAGGTTGCACATCGGGGTCGGGCTCCCACCGTGCCCCTGGTAGGGCGCCGGTCGCCTCGACTGCTGTGCCGATACCGTGCCCGGCGTGCGGGCCCAGTTCGTCGGCCACGCCGACTGCGGCCAGGGCTTGTTCGGCACGCTGGGCGAACTCCCAGGGTGTGGGCGGGCCGAGGTCGGCGACGGTCGTGGTCGCGAGGTTGTCGAAGGTCCGCGAGACGTCGGCTTCGATCCCTTTCCACGACATCTCCGCGAACCGTTGCCGCAGTTCGGTATCGGTATAGGAGGCCGCGGTCAGCTCCGCCAACCTCTGCCACGCGTGGTGATCGCGGCCCCAGAGCTGCTCGGCTTCACCCGGGTCGAGGTCGATCAGCGCCGCGGTCCCGGTCGCCCGACGCCACAGCGCGGCCATGTTGTCGTGGAGTTGGCGTTCCCCCGGCTCGTTGTCCTGCACCGCGCCGGTGTGGACGCGATGCAGGTATTCCGCGCGGACCAGGGCGGTGTGTTCGAGTCGCCACACGTCCTCGGCGAGCTGGTCGAGCAGGTACAGGCGTGTGGCATCGGTCCCCGGCGGGGCCATCGGGAGCAGTGCCGTCTCCGGGGTATCACCCCAGCGCGCTCCCCTGGCGCCGGTTTCGGTGGCGTAGTCGATCATCCGTTGCGGGATTTCGCGGGCGTGGGCGTGTAACTCGATCTCACTGCGCTCGTCCTGCAACGCCCGCAGATTGGTGCGCCATGCCTCGAGCTGAACGTTGGGACCGCTGGCGGGTGAGTATTGCGGAAAGCTGTGAAACAGGGTGCGGTAGTGGTCGTAGCTCGAGTTCTGGATTCGTTCGAGCAGGCGCAGCTGCCACGAGGGCAGATCCTCGGCACCCGCTAACGGATGGCTCACTTGTTTCTCCTATCCTGGTGAATCACTGCGTATTCGAGGTTTCGAGTGATGCGGAAGTGGCGTGCGGGTCTGTTCACGGTCCGGGGCCCATGTCGGGCCCGGCGTTCCGATCCGGGTGGGGTGCGGACGGGGTGTCGGTGGGTCCGAATTCGGTGTGGGAGTCGGTGCCGGTGGCCTCGATCGCGGCGTCGATGCCGACGCCGCCGACTTCCCGCTTCATGGGGTCGGGCCCGAGCGCGGCTGCGGCCAGCTCGACCATCCGATCCGGCAGGACCGGGAGCTGGCGGTTGATGTCGTCGGGAGTGATGCCGGCGGCTTGGAGCACCATCACCGGCATCGACACCGTGGCGAAATCGGTCTCGACGACCGCCCGCCACCGCGCCGACAACTGCTCGCGGTCCAGCCTCGTCACGGTGTGGGCGACGTGCTCGGTCCATGGGCTGCCGGTCGGCTCCCACGCGTGTTGTTGTTCGACCGAACTCAGGCCCAGGGCGTGCCCGACGGCGCCGACGCGTTGCCAGCTCAACCCCATCACCCGCCGAAACGCGGCGAACCCGCCACGCGACAGTGTTCCCTGCCGCGCGACAGCGGCCCCGACTCCGGCCATCGTCTGCAGTTGCGCGATCGCGCGCCGGTGCCCGCGCAGCAGGGTGTCGCGGTCGATGGCTTCGGTGCTCAACAACGGCTGGCCGGCCTGCCAGCGGTGTCCGCGTTCCCCGCAGGCGCGGGTGTAGTCGATCACCGACTGCGGCACCCCGACCGAGGTCGCGATGGCTTCCAGGTTTTCCCGGGTGCGCCGTCCGATATCCAGATGTGCCAGCACCATCGGCGATAGATCCTTGTTGTCGCCGGTGCGGGATTGCTCGATCAGGTGCTGGTTGTCGCTGGCCAGGTTCTGCACGGCCTTGAGCAGCTTGGCCTGGACCGGGTTCGGGGCGAACATCTCACCGGCCCCGTCCCATAACGGGACCACCGCGCCAGATTTCGACCTCGGTGCCTGTGGCGCGGCCGGAGGGTGGTTCTGCTCCCCCACTGGTCACCCCAGGGTCGCCGGTGGTGTGGTCGATGTCGTGGACCGCTGTCGCCGACACGGCTGTCTCGATCCATTCACCGTCCTCGACGATCTCCGCGTCGATGATCTGCTGCTCGGCGTCGGGGCCCGTGGTGGGCGCGAGATAGCTTGCGAGATGGGCGAACTCGTGATCGAGATGTGCGTTGATAGTGAGATCGGCGGCGAGCCCTGCCATGTCATCGAGGTTCTGCCGCCCGTTGTCGGACGCACGCGCCCTTGCGTCGGAGATGAATCCGTCGGGGTCGAGGCCGGTGTCGTTGATGAACCGCTCTTCGTAGGCTCGGCTCGCGGCCTCGGCGTCCGGAGACAGGTCGCGCGTAGCGTCAGCGGCGGAGAACTGGGCCGTCGCGGCCTTGGCGGCGCCGGTTCGTTCATCGGAATAGTGCAACGAGTCGGTGAACCCGGCCGCGCGGCGGCGGATCTCGATCATCAGCTCCTTGAGCTCGACCTCGAGCTTGTGCAACTCCACCTCGCGGGCTTCACGATTGGTGTAGCCGGCGATGCGTGCCGCATGTACCTCCTTGCCTTGCTCCCGGGACAGCTCACCGTCAAGTTCACGGCGCGCCAGATCTGTTTCAGCCCTCAAGATTTGGCCTTCCTTGTGCCGGAGGTCGACCTCGGTGATCTTGGCCGCGTTGTCGATGCGGGCGCGGACCTCCTCGATCTTGACCACGCTCAGCGCTCGCTCTGCCCCGAGGTTGCCGAGCCGGGCCTCGTGCTCGAGCCACGACCGCTGGTTCTTGGCCGCTTCGATCGCGAGTCGCTGCTCGGACTCCGCGCGAGAGCGCGATTCCCCACCCCTGCTCCGGAACAGGGCGTTGGTGGTATGGGCGGTCTGCAACGCCTGCAGGAACCCCTGGCGGACCGCTTGCCCGCCTTCTTCGACCGGATCCCCGTTCATCACAACACCCGCATTTCGGCGACCAGCCATGCGCCCTGCGCGCGCGAGCGAGTCGATCGCGCGGACACCGAGAACACGATCGGTGTCCGGCCGACCGGGATGAGGGTCACCGAGAACACCCGGCTCGACGAGGTCGCGGTATCGGGGACAGGAGTATCGCCGGCCAGAGAGATATCGGTGCGCAGCAGCACCCGGTACCGGACCCAGTCGTGCCACACCTCAGGTGTGATCGGTGCCCACAGCGATTCCCCGATCCGGGCGTCGGTCGAATACGCAGCCCACATCAGCGCTCGCGCGGCCTCGAACGTCGAACGTGCGTCCACCCCGGAAACCGGATCCAGCCGATACAGCGTAGTCACCGCGGCCTGGAGAACCGCGGGTGCCGAACAGGGCGCGATCTCGGTGAATGGTGGTGGAAACGGGTCCGCGCGGCAGTCTGGTTCGACCACCGGTGCATGAGCGGACGAGCACCCACTCACCGCCGTGGTGATCGCTGTCAACACGATGAGGGCAAGGCTGATGAACAAGGCGGGTTTCATGACGCGGCGTCCCAGACCTCGCGCAGGTCGACGGTGCGCCAACGGATTTGGTCGGGCCAGGTGCATTGCTCGGCAGCGGGGTTACGCACCGGGACGGTCGCGATGTCGAGGACTAAGCTGGCGGTGGTGGCGATGCTGTGGAGCCGGTCGAAGTCCAGGCCGCGACTGCGCGCCAGGTTCAGCCGCAAGACACCGGCGTCGCCACCCCATTCAGCCAGCGCGTGCGCGGCCACCTCGATCGCCTTCTCCGCCGAGATGGTGGCGGCCTCGACACCATCGACGATGTCGGCATCGAAGGATTCGTGCCAGATCATGCGACCGGCGGCGCCGCACACGGTGAACGCCTCGAGGGTCGCCGCCGACCACACCGTCAGTGCCGGGCCGGTCGCGGCCTTGCGCACGAGGTTGGCACCTGATGTGGCCCACAGGATTTCGGACTGGCGCAGACCGTCGTAATCGATACCGGCGACATCCAGCAACGCCTGGACGTATCGGGCCGACAACTCATCCGTGGTGAAGCCGTATTCGGTTGCGAGGCTGTCGAATTCGTCGGTGATGGCGAATGTGCGTAGTTCGGCTGCCCGGGCGCGGACCATCTCTTCCGGAGTGATCGGTGTGGTCGGGCCGCAGGTATTGGGGTGGGTGGTCATCGGGGGTCTCCTCGAAGCAAGCGGGTCAGAAATCTGGTTCGACGTGGCGGTGTGCGTCCCCGCTGGGTGGGGGTAGGTCGAAGAGGTCGCCGTCGTCGATGCCGTAGCCGTTGTCGATACCGGTGGCGGCGATCGCGGCACCGATCCCGGCGCCAGGGTCGGGCTCGCCAGAGGCGGTGTGCCAGGCGGTTTCGGCGGCCCTTTCGAGCAGGTGCGGGGCGGGGGGCAGTTGATGGGGTGCACTGTCGGCGAGGTCGATGCCGACCATGCGCATCGCCGCGACCCGGATCCGTCCTTCCCGCACCCGGCCCACGTGAGTGAGCTCGCGCCATTGACGGCCCTGATCGGGCATCGACTGCTGCGCGATCTGGGCCAGGCGTGCCTGCCAATCGGTGGTATCGGTAGGCCACCAACCGTGGGTTTCGGCCTCGGAGACGTTGAGGACGGTGGCGACCATCGCGACCCGCAACCACTGCGCCTGCAGATGCTCGGCCAGCTTCGCTGCGGCCGGCACGGTCACCTGACCGCGATCGCGGCGGACCGGGCCCACCGCGGCCAGCGTCGAGAGCGTGTCGGCTTGGTGGTGGAGCTGGGCGATCAGATTCGATCGCGCGACCGGACGGCGAGGTGGGAGCGTGTAGGTTCCGGCGGCTTTGCGTCCTTCCTGGCCTGCTTGGCGGGCATGATCGATCCAGTTGGACGGCACGCCGATCGCTACGGCCTGCTCGTGGAGGACCCGCCCGGCGATCGACAGATTTCGGAAGGTGTGGATGCGGCTGTGCGGTTCCCGAGCCAGCAGCATCAGGTCCATGGTGACGTTCTGGATCGCCGCCGCCATCCGCCGATGCACCAGCATCGACCCGATGCCGACCAGGTCGTTGCCCGGCGGCATCGTCCGTGCCGGGCTGGTGGTTTCGGGTCGTGTGGTGTCAACCATGGCCGGTCACCGAGTTGATGCGGTAGCTCGACATCCGCCACCCCTGCGGGGTTTCTGTCACAGTGACGGTCACATGCAACCGCCGGTACACCGTGGTGGACCCGTCGCGGTGGAGCACTCTCTGGATCACCGTCGCCCCGACTGTCGCACCGAGTCCGTCGGTGTCGGTGTCGGCTTGCTCGGTGTCGACCACAGCGGTGACGATGTCGTCGCTGTCGCGCCACCCGGCCCACTCCGGCAGCGGTGCCACACCGTTCGCGGGGTCGGCGCCGGCCGCAGCGGCCAGGGCGCCGGTCAACCACGGTGCGGCGCGCGTCAGCCCGGCACCGGGGCCGGGATCGGTCCTAGGCTGCCAGGAGAACATGGCTGCCAATCCCATCTGGGTGACCGTCGGAGCATCGGCGCCTTCTGGCTGCGGGCCCTCCACGTGGGTTGCCTCGGGGGTGTGGGTATCGGGGGCGGGCCCGGGGTCCCCGGCGCCACCGACCAGTACGGTGACGAGCACGATCACGACGGCCGCGACACCGACGGTCACAGCACCCAGAGACAAACGGTTGGCCATGGTGTCCTCAGCTCATCGTCGTCGACATCTGGGTGGCCGTCGCGAGAATGTTGGCCACATACGGACGGGTCTGAACTTCGTAATCCGGTGAGCCCGTCGGAAATCCGCCCGAACGCAGCACGGCGTACTCACCGGCGTTGTAGCCCGCGAGGTAGAGCTCAGCGGGCCCGTTGGGGGCCACGACCCTGCCCTCACGAATCCAGGCATCGACCTTGTCGGCGATTCCGCACATGTAGCGGGCTTGGCCGATGATCGCGTCGCCGTCGTCCCACACCGATGCCACACCGTTGCCGTCGGCGTCGATCACATAAGGTCGCCCGTCGGTGGCGAGCGCGGTTGCGGTGCCGGGCAGGAATTGGGCCAACCCTTGCGCACCGGATGAGGAGGTCAACCCCCGCTGGAACCCGGATTCTTGTTTGCCCTGGGCCGCCAGCAGCGGCGCACCGATCTGCGGGCACAGGGTCCCACCGAGCTGATACCACACCGCGAGATCGGCCGGAACCGTCCTGGACTCCAGCTCGGTCTCACCGATCGTCGGACCGCATTCAGTGAGGGGCGCGGCGTCGGCGGGATTCGTGGCCACCGGACCGATCGGGGCGCCGTCGGGATATCCGCCGCCCAGCGTGGTGACGTGGACATGGTCCTGGTGATTCGCGGTGGCTCCGCCCCGGTCCTCCATCACGTTGGACTCGCCGGTGGCCGAGCGGTAGGTCTGGCGCCAGATCAGGTAGTCGATACGCAGGGCGGCCGCGTTGGTGAGGACGAAGTCAGCGACCCGGTCCCCTAAGGCTTTGCCCTGCCCAGATGTCGGGTCTGGGATCATGATGTCGATCGCCCGACCACTCGGGTGGTCCGGCAGATCGTCCTCGCGGTGCCCGTCGATATCGCGTACCTGCGGAAACTGCGCAACGATGGTGCGCGCCAACCGGATCGTGTCGACCTGCAAACCACGCTCGGACCCGATCGCCGCGGGCATCGGCGCCAACTCGGTCTGCCCCGCGGTACCGGCCTCGAGCACCGTGGGAACACCCGGCGTCGTCGACGGGGCGCCGGTCGATGAGACCGAGCTGGTCGACCCGCTCTGCAGCCAGGGCATCGGGTCGATGGCAACGCCGCCGAATCGTCCTCCGCCGGTCCATATTTCGAGGTGCAGATGCGCCCCGTCGGGTCCCGCCGGGACGGTGTGACCGTTGTAGCCGACCCCGGCGATCAGCTGCCCGACACGCACGCTCTGGCCTTGTTCGACGTAGACGTCCTCGGCGAACATGTGCCCGTAGACCGAGGACACGATCTCGCCGCCGATGTTGTGATCGATGACCACCCAGATCCCGAACCCGCTGGCCGCTCCCACCCGCGCCACGACACCGTCCGCGACCGCGTAGATCGGTGTCTTCGGCGCGGCGGCGAAGTCCTGGCCTTGATGCTGTGTGCCCCAACGCATTCCGAAACCCGAGGTCAGGGTGTAGGTTCCCTCAGCCATCGGCATCGCCCGCCCAACACCAGCCGATGGCGCCTGGCTCACCGCGGTGGACGGTGCACAGTCCTGCTCCTGTGCACTGCCGGCGAAAAGCAACAGCACCACCAGCATCAGGACCACACCTGCGACCGCGGCCGCTGCCCTCGCGGCGCCACTCATCGCGCCACCACCCGGTGAGAGCGCGTGGCGCAGGCAACACGGGAGCACCGATAGGTGGCGAGGTCGCTGCGAATCGTCGGATCGGTACTCATCGCGGGTTCACCGACCCGCCGGAGGTTTGGCCGAGGTTGTCGAAGCGGCGGTTGGTGTTGTGGATCTCGGAGGCACGTTCGGTGGGGGTGAACACCATCCGGAACGGGATGCCGGGCTGGTCGGCTTCGCCGGTCTTGAGCAGGTAACACCCAGTGCCCGGCGGTATTTCGCGCCGAGAAGTGTCGAGGTCGTCATCGCTGGGAGGGCGCGGCGCCGCCCAAGAAGTGACCAGCAATTTCTCGGTGTCGGTCATCCCCGCCACCGCGGCAATCCGGTTGGCTTCTTCGGGACCGACAGGGCCGATGATCTTCGCCCGTGCTCGTTCGAAGAACCCGAGCGCTTTCGCTTGCGCTGCAGGAGAATCGAAGGCGGCGAGGTCTTTGATGGTGTGCGAGCACATGATCAACCCGGTCGCCAGACCGCGATTGAGCCGGGTCAGCGCGTCGACGCGGTCGACCATGAATTCCCCGACGCCGAGCACCCGCCAGATCTCGTCCATCACGACCTCGAACGTCCGCGTCGGCGCCAAGCCCGCGTCGGCGAGGGCATGCGCGGCGGCGACCGCACCAAAACCATCGGACCAGCAGGTCATCAGGACCGCGGCCAGCAGTTTCGTGTCGCCTTCGGGGATTCGGGAGATGTCGATGCAGATAGCGGGACTCGACAGATCCAGGCGGGTCGAGGTGGGGCCGTTGAAGATTGCCCCGAACGGGCCTTCTACCAGAGCGCGCATCGATCGGCGTAGCGGTTTCGTCGCGGCCCGGTAGGAGAGGTCGTCGTCTTCTTCGGCGAACGCGCGCAGCCGCTCACCTCCTGCCGAGATCACCGCCAGGAGGTCTTCCAGCAGCGGTGGATTCTGGTGGGTGAAGCCACCGGTCGGGCTGTAGAGCTCGCGCAGACCGGCGGCGAGCAGCACTTCCTCGTAGTCTTCGACCCGGGCGCCGCGCACGAGCTCGATCAGCCCGGCGACGATGTTGATCTGCCCGGCCTCGACCCGCGCCATCACCTGGCGGCGCTGATCGGCATCGGGGAGCGCGGCGATGACAGCCCCGAGGGCGCCGACATCGAGCGGGTTGACGGTGCCGTGGCCGTAGCCGACGTCGACGACCTGCCCGTCGAGGCGCTCGACCAAATCTCGGTATTCGCCTTTGGTGTCGCCCATGCACAGCACGGTCTCCCCCGCCGCCACCGCTCCCGTCATGATGCGCCGGATCAACGAGGACTTGCCGAACCCGTTGAGCGCCAACACGAACGCGATCGGCGCGGTGATGAACCCCCGCAGAAACCACGACATCGGGTCGAAATGCACCGGGGCGCCGGTGATGTAGTGACTGCCGACCGGAACCCCCGCGGTCGGGGCGCTCGCCCCGACGCAGAACGGCCACAACCCGGCCACCTGCACGGTCGTGGCCCGCCACTCCGGGGTACGCGGCACCACCGATGCGCGACCACCCCCGGGCCCGGCGTAGCCACGGTCGGTCGATACCGGCGCGACCAGGTCGAACCCGTCCCCAGCGGTACCGTCGCGCCGCCGTGCCGCGGTCGCGCGGCGATGGTCGTCACTGGACAGCAGCATCCGTGCCCGCCAACCCCGCAGACCGGCATGGGTTGCCGTGCTCTCCACTTCCGCACGGCGGGTTTTACTCAGAACCCTGATTCCCTCGACGACTTCCGTCCTCGCGGGCTTCCCCCGGCCACGCGACCCGTTCGCGTGCCCGTTCATCCCGAGACCCGTTCGGAGATAGAGGCGTGTTCCGGCAGGATCAGCCCGATCCCGAGCGAGGCGGCGAAACCGGCGGCTTGATAGCCGTAGCAGCGGCGCACAGTCAACCGGGACGCCGCCGCCATCCCTTTGACCGAGGCCTCGATGCCGGGCAGATCCGCGTCGAGGTGATCGGTCACCGTCACCAGCACCCCGAACCGGGTCAACCCCGCCCCGCGGGCTTGCTCTTCCCGGGCGGCGGAGGTGTTGCCGACCCGGATGCGGGCCGCCGCGGAAGAGATGCCGCGTTCGGTCTGTTCGGCGGCGACCGCGTCACGGAAGTCCGAATCCACCAACGATGTCGCTTCCGCGGCCGAATGCAGGCGGTAAACGATCGCGACCCGTTTACGCGGGAGATCCGGGCGCGGACGGAGCAGTTCCTCGAGGACGGTTTCCATCACCGCTCCACGTGGCGCACCGTCCATTTCCCAGGTGATCGAGCGGGCCCCGTCATGGACGTAGTGATCCCACCGGTCCTGATGGGCCAGCGGGCCGACCGAGTCCCACGACTGCGACTCCACGATCCGCGCCCCCGCCGCCTCCACATCACGCTGCGAAGCAAGGTCGAACCGGCTACGCACCAACCCCAGCACCTCCCACCCCTGCAAAGGTGTGGCGGGCAGACCTGCGCGGGCGAGCTGGGACAACACCGACTGCAGTCGTTGCCCGATCTCACGAGCCTGCTCGGCCTGATCGCGGCGGATACGCCCTTTGCCGATCGCCCGGTAAGTGATCGCCACACGCGCTTCGATCCGCACCCCCACCCCGCCGCTGTCTGCGGCGGCTTCGGCCATCACGGCTTTGGCGAATTCGGGGGCGTTCGGGCGGATCAGGCGGGTGACTTCGCGGGTTTGCTTCAGTCGGGTTTCGACGGTGTTGTCGAGCACCGCGGTGACCGCGACGACTTCTCCGCCGCGGCTTTGCGAGGCCAGGAATTGGCCGTATCCCTCTACCCAGGAATCGATTTGGGCCTGGTCGACGAGCTCCTTGCCACGCGGGATCACCCGCACGATCACCGTGTAGTGATCGCTACGCCGGATATGCAGCATCGCGAACCGCTTCCCACCCGGCGTCTCGTACTCGGTCAAACGCGAATCAGCCAGCAAACCAGGCAATTTCGCCAAACCCGGCAACCGGGAGAACCGCCCCGACCGGTAGGTCAGCTCACCGCGAGACCGCGCGCGGGCGAACTGAACCCGCAACAGCAACAGTTCCCACCCGGTGCGCCCGTTGCGGGTCACCGCCAGCGGGACGAACACCACCGCCGCCCCGGCCAGGACGACCCCGGCAACTTCGAGGGAGCGGGTGATCATGAACGACACCATCACCGTGATCACCAGGGCCAGTCCGAGTAAGGAGACACCCCACGTCAATCCGAAGAAGCCTGCCGAGCGCGGCTGCTCCCACCGCCCATACATCCGTGCGCTCATCGGCGAACCTCCCCAGGACCGAGCGAATCCGGATCCATCTGGGGCGATTCCGGGACAGAGCGTTCAGTGGCCGAAGCCGTGCCTTGCACCGCGCCGACGGCGAGCTGAGCACCCATCGACACCGCCGACGAACCCGTCCCCGTTCCCTCGGGTGCTGCGGCGTTGCCCCCACCACCGGCGCGAGAAACCGAAGCACCTCCCTTGCCCGAACCACCGCCGACCGGCGGTGCGGGTGAAGCCGCGTTGCCGCCCGAGCCGGATGGTGTCCCTCCAGGCGGGGTGCCGGAATTGGGCGACATCGGGCGCGCCCCTTCGGCCCCACCCGGCGGGGACGAAGGACCTCCTGAGCTCGGCGGGCTCGACGACGAGCCGGAGTTCTCCGCCTCCGACATTCGTCGGGCCTGTGATCCCCCGCTGCCGACCGCCGACATCGCGATGCCCGCGCCGGCTCCGGCCAATGCCGCTGACGCTCCACCGCCGCCGCCGAGGGTGGCCACTGCCGGTGCGATCAAGCGGATCAGCGCTGGAAGCACGATCACGCTCATCAACATCAAGATCATCCCCAGCAGGACCATCTGAGGGTCTGGCTCGTCGCCCCCTCCGGTCACTGTGAACGCGATGGCGTAGACCAACGCGCCCACTGGCTTCCACAGCACGAACGCCAGCGACCACGCCACCAGCCGTTTGTAGGCTTGCGAACCGGGCCCGGTGCCCGATGCTGCTGCCGCCATCGGAATCACCGCGACAACAACGACCAGAAGGGCCTGGCGAATCACCAGCATGACGAGCTGAACCAGCAGGCTGACCAGGCCGAGAACGCCGAGAACGAGCAGGATCCCAGAGCCGAGATTGCCTGTGATCCGTGGGTCGGCGATGCGACCGACAGCGGTATCCAGGTCGCCGCGTGCGGCGTCGAAGACGACCCAGGAGGCGAACTCGTCTCCGGCCGTGGTCGCGACGGTGATCAGTACGCCGAAGGTCATCGCCCCGAACGTGGCACGTGCCAACATCAGGAAGCTCTCCTGCGCTTCCCCCGCCGCGGCACCTCGCTTGGCCAATGCCAGCCGCGCGGCGGCGAACATGATTCCGGCGGTGAGTAGCACCACCTGCAGCCCGCTGGTGTATTCACGAATCTGCCCGAGTACTGGCGCGGGTTGTCCTTGGGAGGTAGTCAGTTCCGGTGACGGGAAGGTCGTCCACCACGCCATCACCAACCGCAACCCGCTTACCAGACTGTCGATGAGATCGGCAGCGATGCTGCCGATCACCGAGTCGCTCGCCACCTCAGCCACCTCGCCGGCTAGATCGGCGAGCCGGCACGCTTCCTGTACTCCGGGTACCGCGAGACAGGCCAGATCGGGAACAATTTGGGCATGCACACCGTCTCCCGGTGCGAGCGGTGCGGCGAGGACACTCACGGTTGCCTCCAGCGGCCGAACCCCGCCGTCGAGGCGACGGGTGTGGCTGGACGCCAGAGCGTCTCGATGATCTCGGGCGTGCGGATGCGCCAATCACCGTCGACCCAGACCATCGGCCAGGTCGCGATCGCGTACCCGGTCGTCGAGCGGACCGCGAGCTGAACCACAGCGAGGTCGTCGCGGTATCCAGGTTCGACCCGCACACCTTCCGGGACGGTGACGTAGCGTGCCATTCCTGGTGCGCTGGCTCTCGAGCGGGCGAACTGCTCGACCAGCGTGTCTCCGCCGCCGTAGAAGCGCTCCCGCACGACCTTTTGCCAGATCGGTTCCGGCGCTGCGTAGGCCCGGCCGATCGCGTCCATCGCCGCCAGTGCGGCACCTTGCGGTGTGCGCGCGAACCCCTGCGCAACTCCGGCGTCGATACGGGCTGGGCCGTCGCTTCCTGAGACCGGCACTGCTGCGCCGTCGAAGATTCGTTGCCACTGCAACCGGGCTGGTGGTGCGCTCAAATAGTCCGGTCGCGTCGGGTCGATCCGCTCGGCAACGATTTGCGGCAACGCCGCACCGGCTTCCTCGGCCGGGACTTCGAGCCGGTTGCCGAACATGTCGACCGTCGGCGGACGCGCTGCTGTCGGTGTCGTCGGTGACACGGCGATCGTGGTGGGTTGTCCGCTCTGAACAGGGGGTTGGGTCGTGTCGGTACGGTCGTCGCCTGTGACGGTCAGGACGAACACGACGATCACCACTGCGGCGATGATGCCGAGCAGTATCAGCAGGGTTCGCATCGAGCGCATCAGAAAATTGATCCTCACGGTTTCGGCAGGGCGACCATGTCGTTGGGCACGGAATCGACTGCGGTGACGGCGCTTTCGGTTGCCGTATCGAGCAGTCGCAGTCGCCACCCGCCGGTGGCCCAGATGACGGTGGCGGTGTTGCGGGTGGTCGAGTTGTCCGGGTAGATGGAATAGGTCTGGATCTGGGCTTCTGTGTCGGTGTAGGCGGTGACGACGTAGCCGAGGATCTTGGGCACCGCGTCGGTGACCGGGGTGGTGATCGAGATCTGGGCGCGTGCTGTGGCCCAGGCATCCCGGCCTGGGCCGGGGGCGATCATGCGTTGCCCGACCGCGGCCCACTGCCCGTCGGGTGCGACCGACATGCGCACGGTCGTGTGGATCGCGGCCAGGGCGGCACCGGCCGGGGACCGATCGAAGTCGGTGGCGGTCGCACCGTCTACCACGCGTGGGCCTTGTACCGCAGTGGGCAGGTCGATGCCCTGGTAGGTCCGCCAGCTCAGCCCCGTGGGGGCCAGCTGTTCTGCGGTGTTGGCGACTGGGAGATGATTGTCCTCACCGGGGTCGGTGCCACCACAGCCTGTCGCGGTGCCCGCCACAGCGAGCACGATCCAGGCGGTGAGCGTCCGGCTGCCGAGTATCGAGAGTTTTTGTGACATTGCGGTGTCCTGTGGTTTCAGGTGGGCAGGATGGCGATGGCCAGGGCGCTGGCCGAGCCGAGGAGTGCGGCGGCGGCGAGGGATCCGATGAATCCTTCGATCGCCTCTTCGCGGTAGATCCGCAAGGCGAGTTGGCCGCCGACGAAGGTCGCGCGAGCCACACACAGCAGCAGCACGAACCAGGCCAGCCAGTTCAACAGCTGCGTCAGGGGCGCCAAGACCTGCGCCGGGAGCGGTGCGGCGATCACCAGTGGCCTCCGAACCGGTCAGCGTCGCGAGCCACCCGAATCGCGGAAGACACCGCTGCGGCGGGCATCCAGGGAAAGGTTCGGGCCAGGTCATGACCCCCGTCGCGCAGGCTGCTCAGTTCGGCCCACACCGTGTCGGCCAGTTCCGTGACCCGCCCGTAGCGCGCGACAGGGTCTGCGTGCCCGGCCACGACCCAGGTCGGTGTCGCGCGCAACAGGTCTTCGACAACGGCCACGTCGGCCCCGCATCGCCGATACGCGCGCAGGGTGTGGCGGGCTGCCTCGAGTTCGGCGTCGGTGTGGAGGCGGTGCTCGCCCAAGGCTGTGAAAAGTTCGTGGATGAGTCGTCGACAAGCTCGCAGGGCCGCCCCGGTCGGGTGTTCGGTGAGGGCGTTGTCGTGGTCGGGTAGTTCGGTGACCGGTGTGATCGCGACGATCGCGTCGACGCGGGCGGGGTCTCGTCGGTGGTGATAGAGCCATTCCTGCGCGACGATCGCGGCCAGCGAATGCACGACCAGCACCACGCGACCGGCAGCATGGGAGATGACGGTGTCCAGGTCCTCGACGAGTTGAGCCATCCCGGCGGGACCGGGGAGCAGAGGCAGGTCGTTGCCGTGGCCGCGCTGCTCGTAGACCAGCTGGGCGACCTCGGCGCGGAAGTGCCGGTCGATCAGCGTGGTCATCGGCGCGAAATGCGTTGCATCGGCCAGCGGTCCGGGCAGGTAGACGACGGTCAGCGCGGCGTCGGTGTTCCCGCACCGGGTTCCGGTCAGCACTGTGCCGTCGGCGGCGGTGATGGTCACAGGGTCTGAATCAGCTGTGGTGCTGCGGGTTTCGTGGCGGTACTGGGGTGCCTGCATGTCAGTACCCTCCGGTGACGGCGGCGTTCATGATGGTGCCGGCGGAGGTGGCGATGATGCCGCCGACCATGGCCGCGAACACGATCTTGGGCGATTCGACCGCGCCGCCGTGCCAGCGCTCCCACCCGAACTTGCCCCCGGCGTAGATCAGGGCTGCGACCCCGGCCAAGATGACCAACCAGGACAGGTAGCCCACCAGGTTGGTCAGCTTGTCCCCGCCCGGCGGGATGGTCGGGTTGATTTTGATCTCTTGGGCCAGCACCGTCACGCTGTCGCCCACGACGGATAGAACCGACATCGTCATTTCTCCGAATCGTGTTGGTCGAGATGGTTTTTGGTCGTGCGGGCGAGGGCGTCGATGAGCTCGCTGCCGACGTGATGGACATCGAGAGGCACCGCTTCGGTCAGGCGGGCGCGCCGTTGTGGTGTGGGGCCGAATGGGCTGAACTCGGCGAGTTCGCTGAGTTCGCGTTCGATGAGCTCGTCATGCCAGCCGATCTCCCACACGCGTACGGCCAGGTCTTCGACCACGGCGCGGTAGCGGCGCACCGGTGCCGGGACTCGGCCCGGGCGGGCGGCACTGAGGACGACACCGACGACCTCGACGCCTTCGGGTGCTGCTCCGGCATGCCATTCACGCAACCGGTCCGCGCAAGCGATCAGCCCTGGCAGGCACAACCGTGCCGCCACAACGACACGTTGGGTGGTCTGTGGCGAGCCCGGCCAGGACTGTTCGCAGTCCGCAGCGGGCGCCCACCACCGCGCCAGCGTCGAGGTCCCCGCACCCCCGTGAGCGCCCACGATCGCGACCACCGGTGGATGCGCTCGGGTAGTCGGTAAGGGTTCTACCCGGATACTGGCGACGCGCAGGGGCGGGGTCACCGTCGCCGGGTCCAACCGGCGCCCGCCGACCACGGCGAGCGGATGCTCGTGGAGGATCAGCGCGGGCATCAGCTGCCTCGCTTCTGGATGTTGGTGATCACCGATCCGCCAGCAGCGGCGGCGGATACGTTGACCAGCTGCAGGAAGTCGAAGCGGCGGCCGTCGGGATGCAGTTCCACCAGGTGGACCTCGGCGGTGTTCTCCGCGATCGGAGTGATGCCGACGCAGTGGCTGGTGCCGATCGGCAGCGCCGTGATCGCAGCGGCCAGCGGTTCGTGCACGATCCCGGCCTGAGGGGTCACCAACCGCAGCGCTTCCTCAGCGCTGCGTGTGACGTAGTAGGCGTATTCGAACGCCGCGATCACACCGGCGACGGTCGTGGTGTCCCCGGCGCCCGCTGTCACCGTTTGCGCAGTGAGCCCGGCACATGCCCGCTCGGTGGCGGCGACAGTAGAGGTAGGAGTGATCGAGGTCGTCGTTGTCGCGGTGGTGGTGGTGTGGTCGCTGCCCGACATGTCCACCGCGACAGCAGCGACCGATCCGGTAAGGATGCCGGCGGCGGCGCTGAGCGCAATGACGCGTGACCGCCGCGTTGGCGGGTGGCGTGGTATTGATCGGCCGTGGAGGTGTTCGCTGACCTGATGAGGCTCGTCGGAGTGGGGGTCTGGGTTGTCGGGCTTGTATAGCCAAGCGGCACCATGGTTATGGCTCAGGTCGTCAGTGGGCATGTTGTTCACCTCCTCGATCGGCTGGGTTGTGGTCGGGCCCTTCGGAGCACGCCGCTGGAAGAGCCGCTGACCAGGGGGAAGGCGAGCTGCTCGATTCGTGCTCCGAAGGGGTCTAGGGGTGCGCCATCGGCTCACTGGTCGGGGCCGAGGTCGAACCGGTCTGTGTGGCTGCGGGTTTCGCTGCGGTGGGCGAGGGAGCGGGTTGTGGACTGGTCGGAGTCGTCGCGTTGTTCGAGGCTGTCGGTTGTTTCGTCGACGGGCTCGCAGTGGCGGTGAGGTCGTGGGCGATCGCGGTGAACCAGGCGGTCGTCGCAGCCAGCGGGGTATCGCCGCCTGCGGTGACCGAGATCGTGCTGTAGCTGCTGCGTCGCCCGGTGGCGTTGCTGTATTGGGCGGTCGCCGAGGTCGTGTACAGGTCTTGGGGATCGGTGATGGTGGAGGTGATCGCCTCGAATGCGTCGTTGACCCAGGTACTGATCGATTGGGGTGGCACCAGATCCACCACCGCGTCAGCGACTTTCGTACCGAGCACCGCGACCGCGGCGGCGGGGTTGGACAGACCCACGGCGGCGAGTTCGGCGATGGTCGTGGCGGTGAAGACCTTCTGTGCCACCGACACCACGGCGTTCAAGCCGATCGTGCCGATCTTGAACAGCGCCGACAGCGCGTCGGACTCGGTCGGTGTTGTAGCCGACGGTGAGGACGCGGCTGCAATGCGCTGGCCGAGGGTTTGGTTGGGGGTGTAGGAGAGTTGATCCAGGCTGGTGCCGGTGATGTCGTCGTTGACCACGCCGACAGCGGTGTTGAAGGCGGTGGAGGCCAAGGCTTGGGCGACGGTGGCGATCGCGGCGACCGGGTCCTTGCCCCCGGCTTGTCCGGTGATGTTGGTGACCGCCGTGAGCAACGGGCTCCCGGACTGGACATCGCAGGTGGCATCACCGGCCACGCACAGATCAGCAACCCGACCGACCAGGGACCCGAAGTCGGCCGGTGTCGCGTCGGCGGCTATCCCAGCCCCGGACAATCCGATGTTGGTCAGCTTGATCTTCGACACCGCGGTTCCGTTCGTGCCGGAAGGCGCGGACGGGACTTCCGCGTTGTCGGTGCCGGGCAGAGCACCGGTCGCTGCGCGCCGCGACGGGTTGGCCAGCAACGCGATCCCGGCGACCTTCTCCGCAGGGACTCGAGACTCCCCCGCCCCGGCCCTTTCAGCGAAAGCGGCTGCCGCAGCGGCACCTTGGGCATAGCCGGCGACCGCGATCTGTGTCGATGGACACCGGTCGATGACCTCCCCGGCGCGCTGTTCGATCTGATCGGCTGCCGCGGTCACCGCCGCCGGGTAGTTCGTCGTGTTCACCTCGGCGCCTACGACGATGTAAGACCGCTCGATCGCCTTGCCCGCAGCGGCACCCAACCTGCCGAAAGCCTGGCCCAGCATTCCGGTATCGCCGGTGTCGGCGGTGGTGGCGGCCCCTTCCTCACCGCTCTGCACGCCCACCGCATACAACGCAGGACAGGCCGAGGTTGCAGGTTCGCCCGACGTCGGCGACGGGCCAGGTGCGCTGGCGGTGGGCTGGGCCAGGGCTGGTGCCGCGCCGATGAAGATCACGGTCAGCCATGCGGCCGCGATGGTGCAGGCTCTGCGCTGAATTGTGTTGTGGTTCAACGGATTCGGCTTTCTTTCACTGTCGAGTCAGTGGGCTCGGCCTGCCCGCGCCGGAGGGGGTGGCGCGGGCAGGCGCGTCAGTTGGTCCGGTTCGGGCCGTGATGGCGTGGTGGTCGGGCGAAGCCCGTGCGGAAGGCGGTCAACACGTCGGGGACTCCGAGGTCGGCCGCGCCGAGGTGGGTGACGTCGAATTCCGACCAGGTCACAGCGACATCGCGGGAGGTGTACTCGGCGAACAGTGCGCGTCCGGATTCGATCGGGACCAGCGCGTCGAGTAACCCGTGGTAGAGGTGGATCGGCACCAATGGTGTGGAGGTGCCGAGGGTTTCGTGGGCGAGCACGTATCGCCAGACCGGGTCGTTCCAGGGGTCGGGACGCTCACACCATGCCGAGAGCGGAGCCAGGTACTCGACCATCAAGGTCGCCAGGTCGAGCTGGGAAGCCGCGCGGACCGCGCGCACGCCGTCGTCGCTCAGCAGATGATCGACCGGCAGGTGCGCGTATGCCCGGGCCAGCCCGATCATGCCCGCGAACGCCAGCCCCGACCACGGTCCACCATCGAGGCTGTTGATCAGCGCGCCGGGGTCGCGGATCACCGCACCGGCCGCGACAGCCCGCAAATCCAGCTCGGGCGCGTAGGCAGGTTGGAACTCCGCGGCAGCGGCGGCGACCCGGCCGCCATCGGCGTAGCCCCAGACCGCGACCGGAGCCTCGACAGTGCCCTGTGCAGGTTGGCCCGCGACCGCTCGAGCTATGTCCAGCACCGCATGTGCGGCCGCCTTCTTGGCCAGGAAATGGTGGGGTCCGGCGCCGTGGATGCCCAGACCGATCCCGTCGGGAACCGCGACTGTCCATCCCTGCACGAGCGCGGCGGCGATGCTGCTCGTGTCGGGTTCGTTCCCGTCGACCAGCAGTTGTGAGGGAGCGCACCGGCCACCCAGACCGTGAAACGTCGGGCAGTACACCACCAGCGGGGCTTTCATCACCGCGCCACTACTCGGCGTTGCCGGTTCCAGCACGATGCCTGAGGCGGAAACCGGGACGCCGAAGCTGGTTTTGGTCCTGTAGATCACCTGCCAGGCGCGCCGGAGTCCGGCGATGTGGGGCACCATCACCTCGCGGGTACGCAGGATGCGGCCGGGGGCGCCGGAGCCGATCGCGGTGTTCGCGCGGAACTCATCCGCCCCGGTGCTGGTCATGGGCGGGCTCCCGCGACGTCGTGGGCCAGCGCGATCATCCACGCGATGCCCGAGTCCAACTGCCCGGTCAGGGCATAGGAGTTGTGGCGTCCGACGGTGTCGACGAACCGCAACAAGATCACCGGGTTGACCAGCTCGGCGTTCTCGGCCGCGAGCTGTCCCCACGCCCCACCGAGCTGGGCGAACAATTTCGGCACCTGCACCAGTGGGTTCGCCGCGACCAGCGCGGTGATCTCGTCCCAACGCGCAGCCGCCGCCACTGGATCCGTCACGGGCGTGCGGGGATCCCCTGCATCGACCAACCGCTGCCCCAACCCCACCTGCGGCGCGTAGTCGACACCGCCGGCACCGACCTGAAAGTCGTTGACGATCACGGCGTTCCAGGCCTCACCGAGTGCGTCGGAGAGTGCGGCGCCCAGCGTGGACAGCGCCGCGAAAGGGTTGGTGAGGTCGGCTTGGGCAAAGACCTGAGCACCCAGTCGCAGAACCGATGCCTGGCCCGGGGCGGAGCAGGCGAGGTCGCCGTCGCTGCAGATGTCGGCGACCCGGCCGGTGAGATCGCCGTATCCGGCGCGGGTGGTCGCTAGTCCCGCACCACCTGCTGGGGCCGCGAGGACTTGCACCCTCGCCACCGCCGCACCCGAGGTGCCCGGTGCCGGGTCGGGCACGGTTTGACCCGGTCGCCCGGGGAAGACGGGTTCGAGTTCGCCACGATCAGGGTTGGCATACAACGCGATTCCTGCGATGCGATCGGCCGGGACAGGGCCGTTGCCGGCACCGACATCGCGGGCGAAACTCGCCATCGCTTGGGCGCCTTGGCTGTAACCGACACCGGCCAGCATCGTGTCCGGGCACGCCTGCACGACCTGGAGTGCCGCAGCGTCGAGGTTGGCCCGGGCCCCCGAGACCGAGGCGACGTACGGGTCGGAGCCCCCGCCGGGGACGATGCCGCCGAAGCCCGCGTCGTAGCCGATGTAGGCGCGCTGCACGAGCGATGGCACCGCACCCACGACCGGTCCGATCAGCGACCCGACAACGCCGGTGTCTGCGAGGGGGTCCGCGTTCGGCGACGATTGGCCTGTTCCTTGGACACCGAGGATGAACAGCGCCGGGCATCCGTCGATCGGCACTGCGACTGCGGGAGCCGCCGGTGAGGCCGCGGTGATCGCCGCGGCTCCCACCATGGCGGCGGCCACAGATGCTGCGGTACGGGCTGCGCTGGTCATTGACCGACTCCGACGCCGGCGCCGAACCCCGCGCCGATCGTTGCACCGACCGCCCCGCCGACAGCACCGGCCGGTACGCCGAGGATCGCCGCACCCGCGGCGGCTCCGGCGGCGGCGCCCAAGGCGGTGCCTGCGACTCCGCTCGTCGCTTGTCCGATGATGGGGACCGGGATCATGATTCCGAGTGCGGCACCGGCGATTCCCCCGACCGTTCCGCCGATCAAGCCTCCGGCTACCGCACCGACTGCCGCTGCTGGTGCCCCGAGCGCGGTCGCTCCGGCCGCGCCGCCCAGTGCGGCGCCACCCAGGGTCGCGCCGCTGACGCGATCTGAGCGTCCTGCGGGGATACCGACCGAGTCCAGTGCTGTCGCGACCTGCGCCTCTGCCCCTGCTGCGGTGTTATTGATGGTGTCGCGGACTTCCACCGGGAGCCACTCCGGGCTCGGGGTCTGCCACTCGCCGATCCGAATCGTGTTCTCCGGCGGGATGATTGGTGCGACCGGCTCGACCGGAACGGGGAGGTGCAGTTCTTCGATGCGCACGGGTTCGATCGGCTCGTCCACTTCGGGGGCGGGCCGGGCCGGGCCTGTTCTTACCTGTTGGGGCTGTTCGTAGTACACCGGTGATGTGGGTTCAGGAGTCGGCTCGAGCGCGGGTTCGGGAGCTGCTGGGGGCGTGGGTGTTTCGGTACCGGGTTGGGACGGACTGGTCACGCCGCCTTGATCGGCAACGGTGACCAGGGCGCTGTTGGCGTGGGCAGGGCCGGCGGCGCCGACTGCCACAGCGACCGGAATGGCGGCAGCGAGCAGCACGGTGCCGGTGCGACGTGCGCCGGAGATTCCGGAGCGGCGGCGAGCTGCGCTGCGGCGGGCGGTCGGAGTGTTTTCGGGCATGACTGATCGACCTCTCTAGTCGAAAGGTGAAGCTGATACGTGGGGCCGCAGCGGGATGGGCTTCGCGTGCGCGGCAAGAATTCAGATCGGTGGGCTGCTGCCCGGCACCGCCGATCGGTGTATCCGGTTCGGCGGTACCGCTCGGCGGCTAGGTCAGAGCAAGGTCAGAGCCAGATACAGCACCTGATTGGCCAGGGCGGCGCCGTTGGCCAACAGCGACAGCCCGGCGTTGAGATAGCTCGCGATCACGATCGGATCCACGGGATTTCCTTTCTGGGAGGGAATTACTTTCGCTTTCCATCCAAGCCATGAAACCGACTGGGCCGCTAGAGCATTAACTGATCCAGTTTGGATATATCAAAAAGGATCAGTTAAGGAACTCATGTCAGCGGGGGCAAACCACGGGACCAAACTGACCCATCCGGCGACGCGGCTACTTGAACTCCCCAGACCACGGGAAGCCGCGTCGAAACTTCCACTGTTGCTGAAGATCTGGCGAACAGCTCCGTCCGCAATTCCGCAGCCGTGGGCAAACTTGCCGCATGAAACCCCTTCTGGTAAACAGGGTCCCATCACCAGCAGGTGACTCACTTCAAACCTCTCAGCCTGTGACTTTCACCACTAGCTCCCGGGGGGGAGATATGAAAAACAAACGTCCCTCTAGGCGGTTGTCAGATCGGCCACGGCGACGGCGTCGACGCGATCCGACCCGACCTGATGTGTCCATTCCCGACCTCGGCACGACGTGCCGGTGGATCCGGGAGGATCTGGGTTTCACTCGCGAAGAGGCGGCCGACGCGGTCGGGTTCAGCGCGGTCCACCTCGGGCGCATCGAACGCGGCGAGCGTGAGCCCTCGCTGAACACCCTTGAAGGGATCGTTCGAGGCTACCGACTCGACCAGGCGATGTCGGCACACCTGCACGACCTCGCCATCGCCGACATCCCGCTGGCCCCAACCCACCACCTGCGCACCTACGTCCAGGCCGAGCCCGCATTGGCTGTCAACCTCGAACGCTTCCAGACCCGAGGCGTCTTGGCCGCATACATCGACCCGATGTCGAATGTGTTGTCGCGCAACGACTTGTTCGCCGAGGTCCTGATCGGCATCGATGACATCGGATCGGTACCAGTCTGGATGTTCAGCGAGCACGCCAGCACCGTCCTAGTCGATCCTGATGGCGAACGTTCCTGGATGATCGCGAAGGTAAAAGCCGCGCTCGGCCGACATCGAACGTCGGTACAGGCCAAAGAGCTCGTTGCCGCACTGGCCCCGAACAGTGAAGCTCAACGACTGTGGGCAGCGAGCGTGAAGGTCTCCCTCGGCCGCGACACGCGGCGCCTGTTGCACGCCCACAGCACTGACCAGAACAGGGTCTCCTACCAGCTGTCGCTGACCGACAGCATCGTCTCCAAACACATCCAGCTGGTCACGGCCACACCAGAGACCTACTCCGGGCCCGTACTCGACTGAGCACCAGCAACATCCGACCGGTCTGGCGGGGACATATCTCGCTCTCGCGGGTCGGACAATTGTGAGCCCAAACAAAGCACCAAACCCCGAAACACTGCTAATCGCGCCCCATTTCACGGCTCATGCAAGAAATGGGTGGCAAACTCCGCGAAGTTCATGTCTTCTGGAGGTTGGAAGAGCCACTGATCGGGCAGAACAGGTGCCCGATGAAGATTCACGCAGCAACCGCCCCCGTCTATGGGCGCGACCATTCTCCAGCGGCGACTTCGCGCGCCCCCATCACCGATCGCTGGTGGTCTCGTAACGCCCGAAGCCGCCCTGGCCCGACCTCGGTCAGGTCATATTCGCACGTTGTCCTACATCGCCTTCGTCGCCAACCTTGTACGAAGACAGGACCACTTCTCGGCTCCTGCCCACCTCTGGTGCGCGGCGCCCAATATCGCGAACCCGGAATCGGCATCGACCACGACCGGGGGCACACCAATGCGCGATGACCCTTCGACTCCGCCACCGCCGCTTCGCCGGTGGGTCAACACCAGAACGGCCGCCGACCACATCGGCATCCACCCCGAAGTACTACGGCGTTGGGCCCGCCAACCGGGCAAGCACCCGTGGCTACCCAAACCCATTCGAGTCGGAAGGGAATTCCGGTGGGACATCGACGAACTCGACATAGCCTTGGCGAACCCGGACCGCGAACCACCCGAGCACCACGGTGAGACGAGGTAGACCACATCACGGCGCGGGGGGCATGTCAGGGCTGCGGCCCAAAGACGCCGAACTTCGCCGATCGGGGCCAGGATGCGGACGAGGTCTGGTGCCCTGCTCTGTGTCACGGTAGCGGCCCACGGTGCCTCGGAACATGGCAACCGTCCAGGACACGACCGTGCCCGCTGGACCCGACCTACGCCTCCGCCCTCTACGCATTCGCCGTCGCCTACAACTCCCCCGGCAACTGACTGCCACATTGCGGGTGGCGCGATTCGCAGACTTGCTGTCTACTGGAATGTGGAAGAGCCGTTGATCGGGCAGAACAGGTGCCCGATGAAAATTCACGACTACCCCCACATCCCCCTCCCCCGGGTTGTTCGCATGTCCCCGGTAGCCTGCTCCTCCGACCTTGCCAGCAAGGGCAATCCCCTGAGGAAGAGCAGCACGATCGCCGCGACTGGCCCATATGCAGCACGTTATGGCGGGGGCGAGCGATGAGCGACCCCAACCATGAGATCGCACGGAAGTTGCTGGAACAGCTGGGGGTTCAGGCACAAGATCTCCTGCCGAAGTCGGACCCAGCACCGGCGCCCACATTCGACGAGTACATCGCGAGAATCATCCCCACAGTCTCGGCCGGAACACTGCGAACCTACGGGACTTACTGGCAGCGCCTACGGAACGAGTGGGGAACACGGCGCCTCGACGACCCGACGAGTCTGGAGATGCAGGCACTCGTCGAACGCATCCGCGCGGGCGCGGTAAAGCGCCGCAATTCCCGCGGTGGGAGGTCCGCAGCCGAGCACATGGTGAGTGCGCTGCGCTACCTGTATCGGTTCGCGGCCAACGACGGCTACGTCCGGACCTCCAACGCTGCTACGGAATTGATCAAGCCGCGTCGACTACCCAGCCCCCGTGGAGCGATCGCCGCCGAGCGGCTCCACGAGGTGATCGAAGTGGTCACCACTACCGGCGACGACGTCGAGCTAGACACTCTGCTGCTGCGCCTGCATCTGGAAACCGCGTGCAGGACCGGCAGCGCACTGGCTATTCGGCCGGCGGATCTCGATACCAGGCAGCGCCTGGTCAAACTGCGTGGAAAAGGCGGAACCGTCCATTGGCAGCCGATCTCGACGGCTCTGCTCGCCATGCTCACTGCCCACTGTGCGCGCGGCGATGATCCTGACGGACAGCTGCTGCGCTACCGGTACGGGCGCCCTATCACGCGCCGACGCTACGACCACCTGTGGATGCGCGCGGGCCGACAACTGCCATGGGTCGCGACCCAACAGGTCAGCACGCACTGGCTCCGCCACACCGTGCTGACCTGGGTCGAGCGAAACTTCGGCTATGCCGTCGCCCGCGCCTACGCCGCCCACGCTGTCCAGTACACACCCGGCGGTGCGACGCTGACCTACGTTCGGGCAAGCGTCCACGAGGTCGCAGATGCCGTATCCGCGCTCACCAGCGAACTACACCCACTTGCGGTGGGGCAATCCACAACCAGCCGTGTCCTATCACCACTGCCGCTACCAGTCTGGACACCTCGCGGCGGCCCGTCGATCCATCCCTCGATTGACCAGTAGCTAGCCAGCTACCTGGCCCTGGGCAGGGCACCACCGCGCATGTCGAGATGCTGGCCGACGCACTCGGAATACCCTCAGCGACGATGCCCGAATTGCGGAAATGGTATTCAGGGCTCGAACCGCCCACGGAATGGGAGGTCCACGACGCCAGCCCAGCTGCAATGTCACCAGCGGCGACACACTCGCCGGTCGGATCGGGCTGCGCCACTCAACCTCCTCGAAGGCGTCACCGGGCTCGACTGCTGGACCCTGCCAGCATGGCGTGGACACGACCCAGGGCGCGCTGGGGAGCCAGGCGCAACGGGCGGCCGATCTGACTCGCCGCGAGGACGGCCACGGGCTCGCACCCCGACAGCGCACCGACTCACTCGCTACCTGGACACATCAGCGCGCCCCATCCTGAGCAGATAACCCGTGATATGGACTCACCTGCCCATGGCAGCAGCAGCCCGCCCGCCGGTTTCGCCCTGAACCGGAAGGGCAATTACGCTCGCCAGCGACCGTGAACCACAGACACAGAGCGAACAGGACACACATACATGGCGCGCAAAGTTGTTGTCACACTGATCGACGACTCCGACGGCACCTCAATTGCTGAGGAAACGGTCACCTTCGAAATCGACGGCACCGCGTACGAAATCGACTTGTCCGCCGACAACGCGGCCACACTGCGCGCAACGTTCGACCAGTGGCTTCCCTACGCACGCCGCACCGGCCGAATCAAGGCATCCGTGCGCCGATCTGAGGCGAAGGCTTCAGCAGGGGCACCGCTACGCCGCAACGACCTCAATGCAATACGGACTTGGGCCAACAACAACGGACTCTCTGTGTCCGCACGAGGCAGGATCGCCGCCGACGTCATCGCAGCCTACGACAAGGCATCCGCCTGAGCCTCACAACTACCAACCATCGACATACTCCACCAACCACAGGGTCGAAGTCTGTGAACTACTGAGATCACCGCCCCGGGCGCGCCGGGGTCATATTTCCGGCGCGCCTGCGCTCGGTCGCCCACGAGCGCGCCGAGTCGGTCACGACCACGGCCGCCGCCGTGCCGCGCTCACGCAATGGCCGAACAAAAGGAAGGCGCTCTGGTCGGGCGAGCCCAACCGGAACGGAAACATCAGCGCTGCGGGCCTGCAGGTGCGCAAGGCCACGTGGAAAAAGGCACGCGAACTCGCGCGGATCGCCACCACCAAGATCACCGAGGCCGAAGTCCGCAGGCCAGCGGCCTGCTGGACGCCGGACGCGCCCTTCCCCAGGCGATCGCCGAACTGGGCTGAACATCACCCCCGAGGGGTGGTCGGCCCGCGTCAAGAAATGGCGGCGCGGACACGGCCTCGAACCTTCGTGGTCACGCCCGGCCCTCACCGACGCCCAGGCGCTCGAGGCGATCGATCGCGTCAACGCTGGCGAACGGGTCCGCGACGTGGCCAGCGCCCTCGGCGTCAGCTACAACACGCTGCTCACCCACGCGCGCCGAGTGCGCCCCGAACCCAGCCCCAAGGAGTCAACACGCGGATTCTCTTGGTGGACACGCGGAGACCGGCAACGGCCGAGCTGAGCGATGACGAACTCCGTCGCGATCGACTCCAACAACAGCTACTGCGGTTGGGCCAGGACCTTCACCGATCCACGCCTCTGCGGCGATCGTCGACCGCCTCACCTTCAGTGGCCACATCATCGAGACCGGCACCGATTCCTACCGTCTGGCCAGCACCCGAGCCAAGCAAACTAACCATCCGACGGCGACACCACCCGACGCGAGCCTTGCTGGGTGGTGTTCATTTTCGTGCACATCTTCAGCCCGCGATCCTGGCAGTGGTGCCGAGATTCGCGACCAAACGACGTCCGAATTCACGACCAAAGCCAACCAGCTGTGCACTGGGTGCGGGTTGACCGCGCCGTATCTCGAAGTACCGTGGCGTCCCAGCAGATACGCCGTCGCGACGCCTACGAGACCCGCGCCGACGATCAGCACCGGAGTGAGTTCGGACCGGTCAGGGTCGGCGCACCAGATCCGCGAGCGGCTCGCCTGCGGCGAAACGGACCACCAGTTCATCGGCATCGAAGTCGACCCCGATGGGGTTGGTGTCGAAGGCGCCGGACTCGAAGAACTCGTTCAGTTCCGCATCAGTGCTGAAGTTGTCGATCTGCAACTCTATGTGGTTCCCATCGGGGTCCTCGTAGTACATCGAGGTAGTTGGACCGTGGTTGATCGTCCAAAACGGCTGGACGCCGACAGCTTTCAACCGCTCGTAAGTGCCAAGCAGATCACCGAGCGAGTCGTAGGTGAAGGCGACGTGATGCAGACCCGAATGCGCGTCGGTGGGCCGCTGGGACGCACCGGTCGCCAGGAATGCGACGCGATGATGCTCCTCGTCGTAGGTGATGAACGCCAACATGTCGTTGCTGAACACCAGGCGACCCTCGAGGACCTGCATGTACCAGTCGACCATTTCCGGAAGCTGACCGGTGCGAAGGACGACATGAGCAAGTTTTGCCGGTGATGCCATAAGCGAACTCTCCTTGAGCCGAGCACATCTCGTGAATGGGATTAAGAGAAAGCTAGGCGCAGATGCCACCGAGCGCAGCCCAGAAGGTACGGTGCGATCAGTTCCCACCGGCGCGCTGTCTCCAGTATCCGTTGACGCGAGGCTCGCGATGCCGACCCCGGGTTCGACGAAGACCGAACCGCCCAGGCTGCCTCAGGCTAGGACTGTGGGGACGACGCGACATCGGGGTAGCGCAGCGACAGCCGCACAGGCTCACCCCCACGCGTGTGGGGACCACCTCGCCGACTTCGGGAAGACCACGCTGGACACGGGCTCACCCCCGCGCGTATGGGGACGACTTCCAGGCGTTTTTCAGCCCCACGTTGACGACGGGCTCACCCTCACGCGTGTGGGGACGACGTGTCGGGGTTGGTCATTGGGTGTTCCGTCCTGGGCTCACCCCCACGCTTCCCTGTCAAGTACGTCTGTTCAAGCAATGTGGTTCTCACCGCTACGATCGAGTGCGCCGCCAGCTGTCCTGCACATGATGATGGCCGAGCATCGACAGGGTTTACCGCACACGGCACAGAAGCCCCGGTAGTCGACGACCTCGGACCTGTAGTTCAAGACCACTCCAAGCTTGCGAAGCCGTTGCGGGTTAACATCCCGCCGGACTCCTGACCGGTTCCAGAAACCCACGACACCGCGTATGTGATGCGGCAGTGCTTCTGTCGAAGGAACTTCAGCCCGGCTTTCACACTCCGGTCACCGATTCCTTGTCCGCGCACAGCCGGATCGACCACGACCGCCTGCAACCAGCCGACGGGCTCAGCCGCCGGGAAGGTCTCGGAAGACTCCAGCGCTGAGAGCGTCCTGGTCAGCTGGGCTTGGACTGTCTCCTGGGCTACAGCGACGATGCAGAGACCGACCAGCCCTGTCGACCCGTGGGCGATGAATATGGCTGAGCTGTCGTCGACGGCGATAGAACGCAGCTCCTTCTCGGATATGTAGCCACTGCCGCAGGCTGCCCTGAGAAGGTCGTTGCCCGGCACAACCCACCATGGACGATCGACTGTTGCTCGCTCGATCTGCATCCTTCTCTCCACGTCTACCACTCAAAGGCGCACTATTGCAGACGGGTGGTCGGCCGGGTCATTGTCCCGTACCTGATGTCCAGCGGACTACCTCGGTATCGAGCGGGGGGCCACTGTGCCGCAATGGATCTGGCACGGCGGCGCCACGCAGCGGATCAGGTCTGAAAGAGGTTCGACGAGTTCTCGCCGCAACGCCGTGCCCTGACTCGTCCTAGGCGAGCCGCTTTGAACAGGTGGTCTCAGGAATTCCTTACGCGGCCGGTCGGCGGGCGCTGGTCCGCGCACCGATGGTCAGTGCTCGGTCTTTCAGGTGGCCTCCACGCCCGCCCCACGGAGTTGGGCTAGGGCCCGATCTATACTGGCGGGAGAGACACCGGCGGACAGGTCTACAAGCACCCGGGTGTCGAACCCCGCGGTGCGGGCGTCCATGGCGGTCGCGCGAACACAGTGATCGGTGGCGATGCCGCACACATCGACGGTGTCGATGCCTTTGGCGCGCAACCAGTCTGCGAGGAACGTGCCGTCGGCGGCGGCGCCCTCGAAACCAGAGTATGCGGCAGTGTAGGCACCCTTGAAGAAGACCTCGTCAATCGGTGCGGTGTCCAGGTTCGGGTGGAACTCACTGCCCGAGGTGTCGGCCCGGCAGTGCGGCGGCCATGTGTCGATGAAGTCGGGGTTGTCGGAGAAATGTGGCCCGGGGTCGATGTGGTAGTCACGAGTCGCGGTGATCGCGGCATAGTCGCTGTCGCGCAGGTACTCGCTGATCTTTTCGGCCACCGCTGCCCCGCCGGAGACGGCGACCGCACCGCCTTCGCAAAAGTCGTTCTGAACGTCGACGATGATCAGAGCCTTGCTCATGGATGCTCCCTGACATTCGGTCGCACGATAGTTTCGGGCTGTCGGTGATCGACTCGCAAACAGTGGTCGTACGGAAGCGACTACCAAAGACCAGAGTGCGGTAGTCACGTTGCCGCACCAGCGCGCAGACCCGGTAACCCGGTGTCATCCATCTCGTGGCCCCGACAGCGTTCCGCAACGCGCCGACTCCAGAGTGGCTACACGGAAGCCGTTGACTACTCCGCAGATTCACCTGGTACGACGGTGGCGTCCGGGCCAGGGTTGACAAGGGTCTCGTGTCCGTCGGTGAAGCGCACCACATACGGCGGCTGCCCGTCAGAACCGCGTACTTCGATGATCTCGCCGGATTGATCACGTGCATTTGCAGAGGATGATCTACCGAGGAAGATCTGGTCACCTATCGTCGCGTACATCAGCCGCTCCTGTCTGTCGATGAAACATCATTCGTACTGTTGGGGTAGGCACATCGTGTTAGTGGCGCTCTGGCTACGGGTGAGGGGAACGCGGACGGTGACGGCCGGTGTAGCCACGACTTCGGCGCTCGGCGCTAAGGCCCTTACGGCGGCGAGAACATCCTCGAACCGGGGCGCGGTCGCGGGCGTCGCGAGACCGCGCGGCGCTGGCGGCGGTCCAGCAGGACCGCTGCCAGCGGCTTTCAGGTGCACCGGCATTACGGTCACCAACCGGACGGGCGGAGACTACCGAGGTGACGGACTCAACGGCCGGCTACCCCGGCGGGGATCTGCGCGACCGATTGGGAAAGATAGGCGTCGATCGCTTCGAAAACCGCCAATGCGGAGAAGCCTTTCCACCCGCCTTTCCAAGCTTCCTCCGGCAACGCCCAACTGGAGAGCTTCACCCCGACCGTCTTGGTGTCCTTGTTGATGTAGAGCATCTGGCCATGGATACCGATGCCGACGACCACATTACGATCCGCCGAGGGCGACCAGAACATGTTGTGGAACTTGCCATCTACCATCTCCAGATCCTTATAGCGGGGACCGTCCTTGAAAGCCTGCGCGTCCCCGCCCGCGAAGAGGTCCTTGGCCCAACTCTCTGACACCACGCGATCGCCGCGAACCGATCTACCCAGGCCGCAGATCATGGCCCCGAACCGGGCCAGATCACGCAGAGTGGCGCAGATGCCGCCGTCAAAGGACGCGGTGCCCTCTTCATCGACGGTGATGTAGGCATCGTCCTGTGCGCCCAGCTTCGACCACAGCAGCTCCGAAGCTATCTCCGCGAAGGGTGTGTCCGTGCCGTGAGACTTTTCGTAGGCGGCCTCGCAGACCCAGCCGATCACACTGGTTTCGCAACTGCGGTACTCGAAGCTGCCTGGTTTCCGCTTCGGGTCCGTGGCCAGCGTCATGTTTCTGAGGAACTGTTTGACCGTTGTCGGTGACGTAGGGGTGGGCAGTGGCGCCCACCCGGACGCGCCGTCCATCTCACGCACTTCGGAGGTGGGATCGAGGTAGCCCTCGGAGAATTTGATGAGACTACGCATATCGAGCACTGTCTGGACTTTGGCGCCCTTGTAACCGGAGTTCGCCGCACCCAGGTCCGGCACATACTCGTCGACCGCCTTGTCGGGCTCGATCGTGTGTTCGCCGGAGGTCGTTTTCTCTTCCATCAGGATCCCGGCCACAGTCGCGGTCAGTGTCTTGGTCACCGACATCAGCAGATGTTTCGTCTCCGCTGTCATCCCGGGATACTCCTCGATGACCACCTTGTTGTCACGCAGCACGATCCAGCCGTCGGTATCGGTGGCTGGGATGATCTCGCTCACCGAGCAGCGCTCGCCGTTCTTGAGCGTCACTTCCAGAGCGCGGATCTCGTCACGGTCCACCCCGTCCGCATCCGGCAGCGTCGCGGTGTCGTCGTCATCGTGGATCCGAGGAATGGGCACAGTTCTGAGAAATTTGTCCACATTCTGGAACGACCAGGTCGCCACAGATTTATCCCAGTTCTTCTTGGTCACGTCCATACAGGGGGTGGGGGGAAGTTCGGGAACATTCCTCGGCATTGGATCTCCCTTCGAGTAGGAGGATTCTCAGCCCAAGCCTGTGAGCAGAATCCTCGAGAAGACGGTGTCGCAGTGCAGGCCGACCGCAGATCGTGACCGGCGCGGTAACAGTTCTCGAAGCGTCGCGCTCACCAATTTTCGGCCGCGCCGAAGGTGCACGAGCATGATCACCTCCGTGAGTGACTCGACCCACGAGGTGAACGGATCGTCAGCGCAAACGGTTCACACCGGCCCCTCTGTGACCACCACGAATCTCCTCAGATCCGTGACTGAACAGGCCCGATGCGGGAAGTCGTCAGGGAAACCTGGTGGATCTGTTCAAGACTCTTCCTCGGGCGACCTGATCGGGTCGTTGATACCCACCATCTTCTCGCCGTCGGGGAATGCCGCCTCGACTTCGAGGTTCCGCTTCGTCTCAGCGCTTGTCTTCGAATCTTCTTCCAGCGGTTCACGATCTTCGGGGGACGTGCTCATAGCCTCGGTCTCCTATCGGATGTGATATTCGCTTCGGTCCACTCTTCACGGGGCGCAATGTTGATCGCCGCGCAACCTTCCTCGCAGGTGGCGACTGTTCACGCTCTCTGCTACTACCTGTACGCGACTATCCCGATTCCAGGCATGATCGCGGTCGTGCGGTTGATCCCAACAACCCCACAACTGCCACATATGCCCAACCGCGCCGACCACGCCTGGAAGGCATCATCTATGCCAACGACACGACACTTCAGACTTACCCGTCTAGGGAGATGGAATTCGATGTTGAGGCTGTAGCCAAATTGCTGCGGCTCCAAACACCCTCTCACTACGGTCACTCCCTCCGCCACAAATTTGCCGAAAACCGACACACTGACTGTTTGCGCAAGGATCACCATTCCTCGGTCCGGCTCTGCGCGCGTGACACCTGCGGGTATCCGGATCCAGCCGGTCTTGCCTCGACGTTGACTACGGTCCACGCATCACCGATCGCTGCGGCGACGTCGCAGGCAGCGACAAAGCTCCGCAGCTTCCGCAACCTCGATGAAGACCGGGGAAGGTGCCCGTGCCCGACCGGTTCGCCGCCTGGATCGGTCCGCTCGGAACCGAAGTGAGGCAGATCGACCCACGACATCGCCGCGGCCAGCAAAACACTTTGGCAGTGGAGACAAGAACACAATCCATTCCCGCCCCCGCGTACGGGTACGTACTCGTGATGTCCGGCAGCTGATTCAACATCCCGACCAAACATTCACTTACACACCGCTATCCGATCCACGAAGTGATTGGCGGACAACGGGTTCGCGCAGGCCGTGAGGTCCGGCGGTTCCTGAACAGCCAGCCCGCGAGTTGTCACGTCCCGAATGTGATTGCCGGGCAGGGGAAGTAGCCTGGCAATACGCTGGCGAAACTGGCCTCGACTATCTTGAGCCCGGAATGCCCTGCGCCGACAAGGTTTTCATCCGGATGCGGTGCCAGCCCACCACCTAGCCGCTGCCACGCCGGACGATCCGTACCAGCCGCTGTCCTTCGTCCTCGTCGAGTTCTCGAACCCGTACTCGTCCCACCGTCCGACACGCCGAGCTGATGTCACAACGCGGTAGAAGTTGCTGGTCACAGCCCTAGCATCTGTGCCCATGCCAATCGAGAACCCGTACAAAGACGCATCCGCCGATCAAAATTTCTGGTTCAAGGGCTCGCTACATGCCCACAGCACAGTGGCAGAAATGTATCCGGGCTCCACGCACCATGAAGAGGATACGCCGCGCCCGCCCGAGGAAGTCTTGGCCGACTATAAAGAGGCTGGGTACGAATTCGTTGTCTTTTCCGAGCAGAACGACTACACCACCCAGCAGGATATCAATGATCTCAATCTCGACGCCCACGGGGTCACTGTCATTCCCGGCGTGGAGCTCGATGGCGTCCGCGTCAAAACCGACCAGCACCTCGGTCATATCAACCCGTCCGGTGACCCCCGCTACCAGGCACCGGACCCGAGTACCGGTCTTTTCACCCTCGATCAGATCATCGATCGCGCCCGAAAGGACCCCGAACGCAACGACGCCACCCCGGGCAAGCCACACCAGCTGATCACACAGCTGCACCCCCAGTTTCCCCGGGAGGTCGACGGCCGCGAGAAGAACATTCTGGACAGCAAGAACATCGACGCGCTCGAGATCGTGAACAGTTGGTGGATGCAGCGTCCGCATGCTTTCGAGGATTCCGCCGGGAAGTACAGTCCGTTCGCGTTCCACCTCTGGGACCGCCTGCTCAAGCCGGTCGACCGGGATGACGAAGGCAAGTTGGTGCCGGGTACACGGGTGTGGGGTGTGGCGGGCTGCTGCAGTGTCGCCGAGCGTGACGTGGGCGTGTCCTGGATCAAGGTCTGGTTGGACCAGGACAAGCAGGTCGAGCCGAAGCCGGATGTGAATGATCTGATGCGCGCCATCAGCAATGGTGCGTTCTACTTCTCCGCCGTCTCCGACCCCAGGGATGCGAACAAGCCAGCCGGTCCGGAGAACCCGAAGAACGAGCTGCGTCGCCCGGCTGCCAAGGGCGTGACGATCTATGACGTCACCGTCGAGGCAGACGGGAAAAGGGTGCGAATCGACACCGACGCCGAAATCGTCTACGCGATCGTGGGCGGCAGCCCCCGCCTGACTATCGAACCTGATCAGAAGACGCCTACCAACTCCACGCCAGGGCAGTCTCGAAGCTTCACCACCACATTCCCACTTCCAGACCCCGACCCGAAGCACAACTTCCTCGATCCCACCTACATCCGCTTCGAATGCGTCGGTCGAGGCCCCGGATGGAAAAGTATCGGCGAAGAAGACAACTGGGACCAAAGCTACGACTGGGACAACACTCAGAAACTGAACCGTTCCTGGACTCAGCCTCTCTGGATCACCCCCTGACACGACACTGCAGGGCACAGGCGTGGCCGCGCTGCGGAGCCCATCTGATCGAGTCCGGCCGATCGTCGAGCGCTGTCGACGATCGGCCGGGCTTCGAAAACTTGCGGGCTCGTTCAGTCTTGGGCGCCGACGATCGGCAGCCACGGCACGGCGTTGGGGCGGAAGCTCTGCCGCTCGGGCGTCAAATCCGAGTGGTTGTCGAGGCTCATCATGGTGAGGCCGACCAGTTCCGCGTCACCGTCGTCCTGGGCAGCGATCGAGCTTCCACAGTTGCCGCAGAAGCCGCGCTGGGAATCAGGAAATGTGTTGTACCAGGTTGGTTGTCCGCCGGGTCCGGTCCATTCGAATCCTTCGCGGGGGAAATCGACCCACTACATCACCGGGCTGCCGGACAAGCACTGACAGTGGTCACAGCTACATAATTCCCTGTCAAGTGCTTCTGTTCATGCGGATGCCCCCCTGGCCGCATTGAGGGCCCGGGGCGACAGCGTGGGATAACACCGAGGTCCAGTAGGCGTTTGTGGTTGCCCGGACGACCGCACGCCGTATTGTGGCGTGCCAGGGCGGGAGGTTCGGCAGGTGGTCGACGCGAGTGCTCGTGCGCTGCGGCGGGCCGCGGTGGACCGCCTGGCCAGTACGCCGGGGTCCCTGCCTGCTCGTTCACCTCGTGCCGGGGGTCAGCGGATCAGAAGCACCGGTAGTCCCGCGCCAGTTCTGGTATCCGGCACCAGGCCGGGGGCTCTGTCTCGTCAGGGGCGGTGTCGCTCTTGGGAGGAGCAGGTGGTGCCTGGCGGCGGCGGTTCGGGCGGTTGACGTCCTCGCCCGGTGAGGGTTGCTCGGCGAAGTCGGGTTGTTGTGCTGCCAGGTCGAGGTTTGCCGCAGGAGTCGACAGTGGCCGCGTATCGATGGTGCGGACCTGGGCAGTGCCCGATGCTGGTGCGGCCGACAAGGGAACGGCGGTGAGCAGTAATGCCGCGGGGGTGAGCAGACCGGCCATAACAATAGCGGGGGTGCGGTTCATCAGTCGGGAATCCCTTCTTCGAGGAATGAAGCAGACACCATACGGATCGAACTCCGCAATAACGAAGAAGCGGATACCACCCGCTCTCACCACTACACCCACCGGCATCAAATCGTTACCGGCACACCCACGCCCGCCGCCACAAAACAGAATTCACCGTAGTGTAACCTGAGTCGGGTGCCAAAACGCCGATCCCCATAGCGACCCGCTGAACGGAAATAGCAGTTCGCGGATCGTCTTGCCTACTCCTGCGATGGCGTGAACCGCACTCGCGGACATGTTGCCCTGCGTCGCGGCCCGTCTGACTTGTGGTCGAGGTCGATAACTATTGATGACGTGGAGGTGTAGCGCAGCCACCTGGCGGTACACCCGGTTTGCTCACAACGCAGTTCAGAAACGTACGTGCCCGCTTCAAGCTTCGAAGAAGGGACTACAGATGAACCGCACCACCGCTATTGTTCTGGCCGGTCTCCTGACCCCGGCACTATTGGTGCCCACCACATCCCTGCTGGGCCGACCCGCAACCGCGACTGCCCAGGCCCGCACCGTTGATACCGCGCCGGTGCTCACCCGCATAGCAGAACCCGGCCCCGACCAGGCGCCCTCGGGAGACACCAACTCGGAAATCAGCTTTCCGGGTTGGCAAAATCCGTATCAATACTGCTACAAAATACCCAACAACCCGCAGTGTAAAAAACAAAAGGAGCAGTGGGAGAAGGGCCAACAGAAGTAGGGGTCCCGGTACAAACGGCATGGTGGCGTCACGCGCGCCGCGGCGCAGCGAGGCGCGTTCGACCTTGCCCTGGTCGGCGACAGACAAGGCGTCGGGTTCGCCGGGGCGGGGCACGCGGACGCGTTTGACTTTGATGTGCAATTGCGGGCTGCGCTGATACAGCAGGGTGACCGCGGCCAGGGCCTGATTGATCGTGGCAGGGCTGGACTTCTTGGCGCGCAGCAGATGCCGACGCCACGCGGTGACCGCAGCCTCCGCGCCCACGGCATCGGCAAAGGCGTCGGAGTGCTCAGCGGCGCGGGTGTGCAGCCATGCGACGTAGGCGCTGGTCTGGCGGCGGTAGGCGGTGACGGTGTTGGCGGCCAGCTTGCATCGGTCGAGGTAGCGGTGCGCCTGATCGAGGGCGTGGCGCGCGGCCGCCACGATGTCGGCGGGTGGGCTGTGCACCGGGGTGACGGTCGCGTTCACCGGGTGGTGAGCGGTCGCCAGTCGGTGCCGTCGCGGTGCTGCACGCGGATCCCGGCGGCGGTCAGGTCGGACAGGGCGGTGCCCGACAGCTCGGCGATCTCCTCGCCGGGTTCGTCGAGGTCGTCGGGTTCGTAGATACGCCAGTCGCCGGGAGTGTGGTCGCTGTGCTCGATCGTGATCGCGCCGAGCACGGTCAGGTAGTGCCACAGCGTCTGGCTGCCGACCCAGTGCGGGTTCGTGGGCATCGACGGGCGGCTCGACGCGGGCCCGGTGTGAGTGTTGGCGGCCATTTCGGCGTGCTCCCCTTATCCGCTGAGTTCGGTCCCGGGTTCCGAGGTTATCCGCTGAGATAGCAGTGGTCAGAAAAGGTGTCGCGCACGCGTAGCGGCCGGTACCCGGTGGGGCCGAGCTGGGCGAGTTCAGCATCGATGTCGACCTCGATCGCGCCGAAGAAATTGATGTTCTCACTGTGCGCCGGAGAAATGTGGGCAAGTACCTCGTCATCGCTCCGTCGTCCGGTGCGGCGCATCTGTTCGACCGCGAGCCCGTAATACTCAGTTGTCCAGGCGATTACGGCGTTGGTCGCCAGGGTCAGGCACCAGGCTTGTTCGGTCTGGGCCTCGAGGTGACGGCCACGGATCATGCCTTCATGCGCATACAGCAGATCGCGGCGCAGCGCGTGCAGGGATTCGCCCTTGTTGAGCTGGCGGGCGATACGGCGCCGGTAATCCGGATCCGAGAGGTATTTCGCGGCGTAGATGGTGCGCCGCAGCGCGCCGTATTCCTTGAGCGCCGCAGCCAGGGCGTTCTGACGGCCGGACGCGGACAGCTTGCCGCAGGGACGCGGTCGCGTGCCCGAACTTCAATGATCCGGCGAGCCGCAGGAGATCGTCGTAGTGCTCTGCGAGCAACTCCAGGTTCACCTTGCGGGTCAGCAGCGGTCCGGCGCGCGGGAATCGGGCTTCGGCCTCGGCGCGCGGGACCGGCCGGTACAGGGTGATCTTGCCCAGGTCCCGGATCCGCGGGGACAGCTGCAACCCCAGCAAGTCGAACAATCCGAAATTCACGAGCGTGACGCCATGGGTATCTGTCGCGTGCTCGGTGATCGGCAGATCCGTTGCGTTGCCCAGGATCTCGTACAGAACGTAGTGGGCTACGGCCTGATGGTCTGGGGCGCGTGGCCGTCAGACTAGAGCGGTCCGTGCTTGTGTATGGGCGGTCATTGACCAGACGGAATGCTGCCACTGTTTTCCGGACGGGTTGATCGGCTTGTTTGGGGATGTGGATATCGGTTACACAGCCTGTGTCCAGCTGACATGAGGCTCAACCCGCTCGGGAGAGGTCGTGTTATGGGCTACACGCAGATGCGGATGTTCCGGCGCGACCCGTTGCGGTTTGTCGAGGATCTAGCTGGGCGTGCTTCGGGTGGGGTGTTCGCGTTGCCGTGGGGTGGCTGGTGTGTGAGCGATCCGGAGCTGGCGTTGCGGGTTTTACACGACCCCGGTTTCACCGGGGGCGCGGGCGGGCTTTTCGAACGGCTACTGCCTGCCCGGTCGAGTCAGCTCGGTTTCGGTGCCGGGATGCGCACGGTGCTGCGGGAAGGACTTTCCAGCTGTCGGGCTACCGCCGCCGAGGCGGTAGCACAACTGCCCTCGGCCAGCGCCTGGCCTGGTACCGGTGTCGAACTGGTCCACACGTGTCTGGCCGATCAGCTGCTGCACCCGCAAAGCCGCCCGGCCGCCCGGGCAGCCGTCGAGCAGTTCGTCCGGGCCGGTGTCGCCATCCGCCCGCAGCGGGCATGGCAGCGAGCACGAGCCCAGTGGCTGGGCGCCACACTGATCGCCGCGGTCGGTCAAGAGGTGCGCGACCGGTGCCGCAGCGGCCCCGGTGACGGGCCCCCGCGAGATGTGCTCGACGCCGCGATCGTTGAGTACACCGGGCAGGACACCGACCGGGCAGCCGCAGAACTGCTGCTGATGACGCTGCGCTCGACCGTCGCGACCCTCGGCCATTCGGTGGCCTGGACGATGTTGCTGGCAAGCCTCCACCAGCACCACTCACCCTGGCCCTGGTCCTGGCCCAGTAGTTGGGTTGTGCGCGAAGCACTTCGACACCGGCCCGTGGTGTGGATGGTCGGACGGCCCGTCCCGGCCCCCGGTGAGTTCGCCGGCAACTCGTTCACACCCGGTGAGGTGCTCTCGGTGTGTCCTTACCTGCTCCACCACGGACCCGAATGGGGTGACCCGCACACATTCCGCCCCGAACGCTGGAGCGAACCAAGCTCGTGTGGGACCTATCTGCCTTTCAGCTCCGGTCCGCTCGGATGCTCGGGAGCAGCGCTGGCACAACAGATCATCACCGAAGTGGTCACCGCGCTGAGCACCGACATCGGCGCGCGCGTCAGTCACGCCGACACCCGTCCGATCGTGACCAGCGCCGCCACCACCCGCCGCTTCACCATGCACCGCGCCCCCCACAATCCTTGACCGGAGTCAACCGAGCACGCCAAGGAGGTGACAACCATGATTGCTGCCCTGCGAAAGATCTTCGCAAAGAAGCCCCCCGCGAACGCGTGGGAAGAGTACCTTTGGTAACTCCTTGCAATCAGTCCGCACGCCCCAGAACCCGGGGCGTGCGGACCCCTGCAAGTCGAACCTTCCCGATCCTCAAGTTCGGGTTTTTACGTACCAAACGGTTGAGATTCAACAGCCCGCTCGAGTCCTTTCTCCTTAAAGTCGACGCGTCGATCGACACATGCCCGGCATCCGGCATGACAGTGTGCTCCCGTCCCGCCACCTGAGGCGCAGACAGGACTTCCCGGCGCACCGCGCTCCGGGAGCCCCGGACTCGTGGCCCCATCAGCTGCGGAGACCACACACTGGTGCGGTCACGCGACAGGGAGCTGCTGTTCGGAAAACGATGGTCAGGAGTAGATGGCGCAAGTCGGAAACGCTGGGTTACGCGCTCATCGCCGGTGGGGTGACCGACTGCGGTTAGGGTCCGTTTTGTCCTGCTTCACCCCTGAGAACAAGGGAGTTCGACAGTGGCAAACAGTCTTCGCGCAATACTCGTCACCGCCATGGCGGCCGGGGTCGTCCTCGGCCCGGCCGCCACGGTCCTCGCGGCTCCAGGTGCCGAACTCGCCACCCATTCCGACCCTCGAACACAAGGTGAGGACGCCCAGTCCGATTCCAGCAGACACATGGTTCCGAGCGGGGACGACCACCTCGATGCCCCCGATGCCCTCGACGCCCGCCCGCCCGACTCCCAGAAGCGCCAGAAGCGCCAACCGCCGCCGAACTGCACCCCGATTTTAATGACGATCGGGGTGTGCTGAACAGCAGCCGATTACCCCCCGGCGGTGCGCGGTAGGTGGGGGAGGGTACGCCCTCCGCCCTCGCCCACCCGCGCACCGTGAACGCACATATCTTTCTCTTCTTCTGACCCTTCTCAACTCCGAGTTTGGATTTCTGCCTTGCCCCCGTCCTTGGTAATCAAGACCACCCCTGGTCCAAGGAACGCAGAGCGGGAGCTCGCGGCAGGCGCTGGTGAGCCAGCCCTGGATGGTGCCGGGGCTGGCGACGGTGCGCAGGCTGCCGTATTGGCGTTGGAACAGAAACGGCATGGGCTCGGACCAGCTGCGGTCGTTGGTGTCGTAGCGGGTCAGCAGCGGCACCGGCTCCGCCGGGTGACACAGCAGCGCCCGGCGGTTCCGCACACAGGTGCAGCCGCACTAAAATATGTGGCTCTGATAAAAGGGGGACCCCTCGAGTTGATACTCGAGGTCACGGTTCAGATTCGTTTGAAGCAAAACGTAGTGCTTGTCGCCGACCTTGAGGTATTCCTCCTTCAACGGAAAGGTCTGTATCCGTGTTTCGACCATGGCCTTTTTGGGATCCTTTACTCTCCTCTGAGAAACGAATGGCGTGTACTCCTGCTCAGCGACGCCGAGGTAGGTTTTGAATCGTCCCCATTTATCGGCCGTCGTCAAGTTCAGTACTGTGACAATTCTTGTCATCTCGGGAATCGGCGCCCCCTTCCGGACCGAGGCTTGCATCGAGTCCGATAGTTTGAGCATGTCACTGACCGAGTAAGGTTTGACGCCCAGCAACGACCGCAGGCTGTCGTGTGGCGTCTTGAAATAACTGACATCCTTTTCGTATCCATCGCCTGTCAGGACTTGCCTCAAACGCGCATACTGATCATGTTGAAAACTCACGACGTTGTATTTCTTATCGGGTTCCAACTCGTATGGTTCGGCGAAGAGGTTACCCCAAGAATCGAATCTGGATGCCTCCGCGATGCTCCGGGGAAATTGAGACGGAGTGATCTTCTCATACATTCTACGGGTCAATAGCAGTAGTAGCTTGTCAACTATTGCTAGTCGGCGCTTCGTCTCCTTCCGCAAATCCTCCATTTTCGGAAATTCGACGGGTTGCGCGCCGGCGGTGAGAGCGTCGGCAGTGTCCCATCCGCCGGAGCCTGGCAGGAATTTTCCGACGGAGCAGACGGTCGTGGTCGCTACCCCGTGCTTTCCCAGGACTTTCGGTGATTGCCTGGTCACTGGTTGGCTCACAACTACCTCCTCGAGCGATCCGGGTCGGTTCAGCGGGATTCGTAGTACCGGTAATTCGGTGCTTTGTGCAGAGCCGAGAGATTTTCCGGTGTCACATATTTTTTCTCGAGATCCGCCCAGACCTTCTTCTTCAGTCGTTCGGAATCCAGGGTTCCCGAGAATCGCTCGACCGTGTGGGTGATCGACCCCGGCGCCGAACCGGCGCCGGGCGCCGCGCCCGCGTCGATGACGGTGAGGTCGACGAGTCCTTCCACGGTGGCGCCGGCGCCGGGCTTGAGGGTCAGGCTCAGCAGGGTGGTGCAGTACCGCTGCCGCAGAGTGGGCAATGTCGCGGCGGCCAGGGAGCCGACCAGCAGAGTCAATGGCCACGAAACCTCACCGGTGCCGGTGGTGGCGGCCGGTGCGGGCAGCCACAGGTCGGCGAACTTCGCCGCGGTCGACGCGGGAGGTTCCCTCAACTTCTGATCGGAGGACCCCAGCGCGAGAAGGCCCAGGCGGCCGAAGAGGTCGGCCCAAACCTCCGGCGCGTGCGGGTTCTTCTGCAAAGAGGCGCCATCGGCGGCGAAGATCGCACACGTTCGCAACGCGCGCAGCATAGGACTGTCGGTACTGGTCGCACGGTCATAGGCGAGAGTGAGGTATGAGGCTCCCTTACCCGTCGTCTGATACGTGCGGTCCACCGCGACCACACTCGGTTGCGACGTCTTCTGTTTCACGGTCACCGCGACTCCTTCGTAGACAGGGATAACGGACAGTTGATCCGTTCAGGAAGATTTCGCTTCGAACTGTTCGAATTTCGTGGCGGCTTCGGCGATCTTGTCCAGCCGCTCGTCCATCCACTTGTCTATCCTCTTCTTGTCATTGGGGCTGTCCAGGAAGGAGACAGGGAACCTGGTATCGATCCTCGTCGCCTTCGCCTCGACTTTCACATGGTGAGCGGAAGCGCAGTTGGCCTTGACGAGTTTCTTGGTGTTTTCCTGATCGAACATGAAAAGGCTGATCTGCCCCACGAGGAGATCCATATTGGAGGCGATCGGCTCCATGAAGATGCAGGGCGACAAGATGTTCATCCCCAGATAGTCGCCACCAGCCTCTACGTCGACCGAAAGGCTTTTCTGCTGCTGGGTCAGAAAGTTTTTGAACTCGTTCGCGGCAACGAGCTTGTTACCGGCGGTGGCACCGATCAAGGCCTTGACCATCGCGGTCGGGATCTCCACACCCGCCCCCTCGTGTCTGAACGTGTAGACGACGTTGGACCGATACGACAAATATTGCAGCTGCAGAAAAGCCGCCTCCCACACCTCACTTTTGTAGAACGTCTTCCGCCCCTCCGCGTACCCTTTCTCCTTGACCGCTTTCAGTACGTCGTTGCGTATCCTGCTCGACATGATCACCTCATACTTCTGCAGGTAACTCAGGAGCGGTTTGACGTTTTTCTTTTCATCTGCCGGGATGGGTGTCGTGATCCCGAGATCGATTTTCGATTTCTTGATCATCTTGTCGATGTCGGCCGCTTCTTTCGGCTTCGGCGCATACAGCTCAGGGGCCGAGTCGACCTCCTCGAGCGTCGGATAGAACTGCGCCGCCCGGGCCAGAGCCTGCTCCAGTTCGGCACCGGTCAACGCGTTCTCTTCACGAATGGTCATTTTGTTCCTCCGGTCGTTGTCTACTGGCGAGTGGGTGGGCCGGCGTGCACCCGTGAGGCGCGCCGAATCCTTTTCGCTTTCTACGAACCCTCCGCAACGGCGGTCACAGCGAGAACTGAGGAAACAATTCGTTCGTTCGAGACAAGAAACAAAACGCCGGACGGAAAGCCCTGATACGTTCTTTCACCCGGCACCGAACCCCCCGCCGGGCGGTGGCTTTCACCACCACTACCCGGCTACCACCATCCCTGAAGTATCAAACTTTGCTACCGGCGCGTCGTATCGCGACCATCGCGTGTCGCGAACACGACCGGCACATCCCGCCACGGGTTCCCGGCCTGGGGCCGCGACCGGATCCCATCGATGAGCTGCCGTTTATCCCACTTCAGCGACGGCCCGCCTTCTTGCGACGAGGCAGCAACGGCTCCAACCGCGCCCACTGAGCATCGGTCAGATCCGCCCGCCTGATCACCGCTACGCCGGTCACGAGGTCTCCGGTTTTCTTGGTCGTTAAACCGATCTACCGGAGACCTCACTCGTCAGCAGCAACGAGGCCGCGAACTGCGGCCCGCCGGAACCCTGGTAGCTATCGCGGATGGCGTCAGCCGCCGCCGAAATCACCGATTTCGCGAGCCGCGCATACTCCGGAAGCTTCTCGATCGGGGAGATTTCGAAGTCGAGGCCGGCCTGGAGATGTCTGTGGGATGTAGACGTCAGGATCGCTCCTTCTGCTCGCAATCTTTCGAAGCAGACTGTTACGAACGCCTTGGCGGTCGACTCGAACTCGTTCAACGAACTCCTCGGTGGGCGTGAGTACCTTCTGGCCGTGGTTTCGAACAGCTGACCGAAACTGTTACGGAGACGCACCCAGCCACCGTGCTGGTGAATCCGACCGCCCTGGTGATCCGAACTGCTCGCGCGTGTCAGTCCTGTGCGCCGACGATCGGAAGCCACGGGACAGCGTTGGGGCGGAAGCTCTGTCGCTCGGGCACTAAGCCGGTGTGATCATCGAGGCTCATCAGGGTGACGCCGACCAATTCGGCGGTACCGTCGTCCTGGGCGGCCACCGAACTTCCGCAGGCACCGCAGAACCCGCGCTGGGAGTCTGGGAAAGTGTTGTACCAGACCGGTTCTCCGCCCGGCCCGGTCCATTCGAAACCTTCGCGGGGGAAGTCGAGCCACGACATGACGGGGCTACCGGACAGCCGTTGGCAGTGATCACAGCTGCACAAGTGGACGAACGACAGCTGGCCTGACGCCTGATACCGGATGTTGCCGCACAAGCAGCCGCCAGAGCGCATGGTGCACATCCTTTCACGTAGTCGGTGCCGAACCGGGAAATGTCGAATGCCTCGGTAACGGCCGTCAGCGAGATCATTTGGCGCTCTCGGCCGGGGTGCTTCTCGCGTCAGACGTCGTCGATCCTAGTTGTGGTCGCCGCGGTTCCGCGGCGACTTCGCGCACTGATCGTGCGTGTCCCCCGTGGACCCGGGTGAAGGCCGCAGTGGCAGTACCGCCGCGATGTGTTGCGGGTTCGTCGATCCGCCGCGGTTCTGTTGCAGGAGCACAGCGGTGGCGAGCACGATCTGTTCGGCGCGGTGGCGGGATTCCGTTTCGGCCGCGCGGGATTCATTGAGCGCCCTTCTCAGCCGAGTGACCTCACTGCGCAGGCGTTTCTCGGAATCGGGCGGCTGGTTGGTTTCAGCGCGCACTCGTGCGTAGAACTCCTCTTTCAGGTCGGCGTGGCGTTTCTGCAGGGCCATGCGGTGGACGTCGGCCTCGATCGCCAGAGAGACCACGGCGAGACTGCCGTCTGAGAGTTCGGGTTGGCCGGCGAGGAGTCGGTCGATCGCGGCGCGAATGCGGGTTCGCTCGTCGTCGCGCGGCCCGGTCATGCCACGACCTCGGTGCCGGGAAGCGCCTCGGCATCATGAGCGTCGGCGAGATCACGCATTCGTGTTGCGTTGAGGCGCAAACGTTTACCTGCTGGCTCGGGCAGATGGGCTGCTTGGCGGTCGAGTGTGTCGGCGTAGTCGCGTGCCGCGCGGGCATGGCTGTCGGTGCGGACTGCGTTGCCGCAACCGACCTGGCAGGCGAATTGATTGGGGGCCGTGGCGGCGTCATCCGGGGCGGAAGCGAAGTTTACTCGGGGAATGTACTTTTCAACCGGCTGGGATCCCCGTCGATGCCCTCGGCCTCCCACGGCGGACACTATCGCGTCGGATTGTCCTGCGGCCGGATCCCCGGCGTAGCGGTAGATGCAGCGGACCGCGGAGGCGCGGCAGACGGCGCGCAGGTCGAGTATCGGCGGCATATTTTATGCGCCCCCAGCGACCGCCAATGACTGGGCGGCGCAGGTGGCGGCGATCGCCCAGGGAATGTGGTCGGCAGTACGCACCCACCCCCACGCGATCCCCGTTGATCTTGACTCGCCGCAGTTCCGACGTCGCCACCCTCACCCCCGCCGAGGCCCTGTTGCAGGCGCTGTCCCACAGCGGCCGGTCGGGCCGCGACCTGCTCATCGCCTTTCGCACAGTGTCGGGGTACATCTCCGGCTTCGCCCAAGCCGAGCTCACGAGCCCACTATCGGCCACCACCCCCGAGGCTGTCACCGACCGCATCGCAGCCCTGCCTCCCGATCGATTCCCCAAGCTGATCGAAGTCGCAACCGTCGCAGCCGACAGCGACCCACGAGGGGTTTCGCGCCGGTTTGCAACTGATCCTGGCCGGTCTTCGAGCATGAGAGCAGGGACCGGCCAGCCGCTCCACAGCCTCTGCATTGCCGGTTCCGCTCCCCGGGCGAACGACGGCTCCGGCACCGACCGAGGTACCAGCGCTGCGAGCAACGCCTCTAAGCGGTTGGCACAAGAGCTCCGCGACATCCATTGGGCTGTTACTGGCGAAACCTCCCGATTTCGGGTTTCCTTGAGGGGGAAGAGTCGTTGATCGGGCAACAGTCAACAAGGTGCCCGATGTACAAACTGAGTATTTCGCGACGCGCGACCACCAGCTGTGCCTCCTCGGCCTCGGCAGCGGCAAGCAAGCTCGACACAGAGCAGCGCTCAACCGTCACTACGCTGATCGCCCGGAGCGCATGGCCAGGTACGGGTCCGTGCATCGATCAGGGGATCAACAGCCCCGGCCTCGGACGGTGCGGCAACGAGATCTATCGCGAGCACTGTTGGCGATGCCGCGTGCTGGGCGAGACTCGTAGCCAACTCATCGGGTCGGTGCGGCATGCCCAGGCGTAGTCCGAAGCGCACACCGAATCCGAGCCGCTACGCCGGCGGGAACCACAGATCGCACTGGGCGAGCTCACCGGGCTGGTACTCGGTCCGCGACGCCGGGTCCACCGGCTTGAACAATGGCCGCAGTTGCCCGACCCGCTCGAAGAACACGGTCTTGCCGCGCTGCCAGCCGACGCGTTCCATGATCACCGTCGTGGGCATGTCCGGGAACTCCGCCAACACCGCCCGGATCAGCGGTTCGAACTCGTCGACCGCCGAGCCTCGCGGTTTGCGATGGTACTGCGGTGGCTCGTGGGAGCCCAGCGCCTTCTTCACCGTGTTCTTCGAGATCTTCATCCGACGAGCGATCGCGCGAATGGCCATACCTTCAGCGCGATGCAACCGGCGGATCTCCGCCCAGTCCTCCACGTTCAGCACCTCATGATCGTTCACGGGTGGGTCAGCATTCACCCGGAATCAGAGGGTCAGTCTTCAGGCGGAAGCGACAATGCTTTCACAAACGGTGAGCCACAGGTTGGTTCCTCGTCGAGCGAGGCAGGCGTGAAGGTGCCGGTCGGCGGCAACACGTCGATACTTTCGCCCGGGCCGGCATGGCCGTGGCGATTGCGCTGCGGCCGATCACAGCGGTAAACGAAAATACAACGCACTGCCATCGACCGGGACGAACCCGCGCCCTTCGAAGAAGCCCCTCCGGCCCCACCGGTGCGCCGGGTCCGAATCCAAGTCCACCGTCACCGCGACCGCACCCGCCGGCCGGGCGAGCGCGACGAATTCCCGACCAGCACCGCACCGACACCCAGACCTGGATCCCGCACACCTTCAACTGCCTCCCGTGCTGTCCTTACCGCAGACCAGGCCATTTCGACAATCAGGCGTCACCTCGCAGCTGAACAGGACTTCGCACACTACTGAAAATGACTTCGAACATCGACGACCACGGCCGCCGAGCCTGTCGCGACGTCGAACAAACGTGTCGCGAATCCTGGCAGCGAGCGGCTTCGTACCAACCCCTACTATCCGGCGCGGTTGGCGAAGGGCCGCTGGCCGTAGATCGCGACGAAGTCGGCGATCATGACCTTCTCCGTAGCACGTCGTCGGTGGTCCGCCAGCCGACCAACAGCTCGCTGCTGTCGGCCAGCTGCCAGATCATCCGCCCGCCCCAGTGGCCCACCGGCTGACCGGCACCATGTCGGCGGTACTCGTCGAGCCGTTTACGCAGCCCGCGTTTCCCTGACTGTCCACCCGCCGCCTTGCCGATGTAGAGCACAGGCTCGCCCGGCACCCACGCCGCCTGGAGCTCGTCCACCGGCAACGTGGGGTCTCTGCCCTTGAACCATCCAGCAGGACTGACCGACAGAAAGACCGGAGCGGTCTCCGTGGGCCCGACGACTACATACACACCAGGTTCGGCAGGCACGTCCGCCTCCGGCAATTCGGAGAAGCGCACGAACCCACCGAACCCGTCCAGTGCGAAGTTCATGCTGGCAATGATCGTCTACGACAGCTTCCGCATCCCGTCACGCGCGGGCACTGTTCAGAGGTTTGCCACCGGCATCGGCACGGCAGGCGGACCATTGCCCGATAGCTAGGGCTAGCGGGCAACGCCAGGCCGTGTGCGCAAGGCACACGGTTCGCGTCAGCGGTTGAGGATCGCTACGACGATGCTGGACGCCGCGACTATGAGGGGGGTGAGTGTGACCAGCCAGATCCGGGCGGTCTCGATGGAGGTTCGGGTAACGGGTCAGCCAGAAGTCGACCAACTCGGCCTGCTCGGGCCCCTGATGCCGCTTGGTCATCGCCAGGATGTCGGGAAAGGTCAGGCCGAAACTCGACCAATCCCAGTACGCGGAGATGGTCGGGTTGTGCCGGTGCAGGAAGACAAGGTCGGCGACCGACCGCCGCCCGTGCGCGGCCGTGAGGTCGAGCACCTCGAGCAGGTGCGCGCGAAGTCGGTGATGCACAGCGAGATAGGCCTGCGGGTCGCGCCAGCGCAGGTCGGCGTCGAGAACGTCGCGGGCGATCTCGTGCGGCGCGAGCCCCAGCGGGCCGGATTCGATAATCGCGAGCCCACGCAGCTAATCGAAGAGGTCGGCGCAGTCCGGTTCGTCGAGCGCTGCCCGAAAGAGGGCTTCGGTGGTGAACCGGACATGCGCGCATACCTCCAGCGCGGCACGATAGCGTGCGCTCGGCACAGAATCGAGGAAGCGGGCGAGCAACGCGCGCACCGCGTCGGGCGTCGACCAGGCTCATCGGGAAGGCCCCGGCGGTTTGGGTCAACACGTCGACTAATAGCGACAATGCCAGAGGATGGCCATGGGTGAGCGTCATCATGCGGTCGTGTCGAGCCGCGGGCACCTGGGCGATCCTGAGGTAGGCCCGGGCATCCTCGGGTGCGAGGTTGCGTACGGAAACCACGCGCAACAGCTCCCGCCAGCCGGGGTCGTCGGACCAGCGGCCCGCAGGCGGCCGACGAGAAGCGATCACCATCAAGACATTCGTGGACAACGCCGGGAGGAATGTCTCACACAGCCAATCCTCCAGTGGTGCGAGATGTTCGAAGGTGTCGACGAATACCACGGACCGCTGCTGCACAGAAGGCGGCTGTGAAGGCAGCGGGCGAAGGTTCGATGGCACCTCCGTCCACCCGGGTGGTGGTTACGCTCGCGGCTTCTGCCACCTCGTCGAGTTCGGCGAGCAGCGTGGTCTTGCCGACGCCGCCGGGTCCGTAGAGGTACAGAACCGCGAACGGCAACTCGGCCGAGCACCACGGCGTGTTCACCTCGGCAACCATTACGAACCTCCTGCGATCTCGGTGATGGTGCGAGGCTCCGGCAGATGATTGCTCGGTTACCAGTCCATTTCGCTGCTCATGCGCAGCGAGCAGTGCTTGTCTCGGCGCTTGTGGAACGGCGAAGCCGCCAACTGTGGCGAGCCTCCACCCGACGCAAGCAGCCCCATCCCTGCCGTTCCGGGCCTGGAGAACAACGCATTAGTTTCGTGGGTTGGTGCCGTGTTATCGATCCGAGTTGGCTGTGACTTCTCCTGCTATCCATTGGCCCATCATCTGCGCAGTCATTTCGAGTATGTCGCGACGTTGCCGATCGGAGATATCGTTTGCTGACGCACGGACGACGGCGGCGAAGCCGGTGTCGACCATGAG
>NZ_JBFAKI010000024.1:0-78330 GCF_040655675.1 Nocardia sp. NPDC050378 | reverse complement strand
CCGCCATCCAGTTCCTCATGTCCGACGCCGCCAAATTCATCACCTCCCAAATCCTCGGCGTCGACGGCGGACTCTGCCCCAGCCGCTGACCCAGCGGATCTTCGCTCGAAGCACACACAACGGAGTGATCATGACCTTTCCCGACCCTCAGAACTGGAACCTTGTTGTCGCAACCGTGAACGATTCCGGCGAACCGGATTTCGTTATCGGTGCGAAGCCCGAAGCGATTCTCAACCAGCCCGGCATCGTCGAAGGTGTTTGGTACTGGAGCGTGGAAAACGGGCATTCGAAGGAAACGCCCGGCAGCATGCCGAAGACCCTCGATCTCGCGGGTCCGAACGGATCGACTTTCGGTCTGGTGCGCTTTGCCGCGAACTCGGCCGGCAAAGTGGACGTGGCATCGACCGGAATCGACGCGGAGAGCAGCGACGATCATGACGCCGGGATGCACGCAAGTAACACCATCGACTACGAAGTGGTGCTGTCCGGCAAACTCGATCTGGAGCTTCCCGGTGGCAAGGTGCACACGCTCGTCCCCGGTGACCTCCTCGTCAAGGCAGGCGTCCCGCATGCGTGGAAGAACCGCTACGACGAGGACTGCGTCTTCCTTTCCATCACCATCGGCTACAACACCTGAGCACAGTGAGATGGTCATGATCGAGTTCGACAACGTCGAGAGCGCGATCGCCGATATCGCGGCGGGACGTCCCGTCATCGTGGTCGACGATGCCGATCGCGAGAACGAAGGCGATATCGTCTTTGCGGCCGCTTCGGCGACAACACGACTGATGGCCTTCGCGGTTCGTCACTCGAGTGGCATGATCTGCGTGCCCATGGAGGCGCATGATCTGGAGCGGTTGCAGATTCCGATGATGGCCTACGACAACATCGACTCCATGGGCACGGCGTTCACCGTTTCGGTCGATGCTGCCGCCGGAGTGACGACGGGCATCTCGGCGGCTGATCGGGCTCGGACGGCGAGGGTGCTGGCCGATCCAGCTTCGGTGGTCGCGGATCTGCGGCGGCCGGGACACGTGCACGCGTTGCGGAGTCGTCCAGGGGGCGTGCTGACACGCCGCGGTCACACCGAGGCCGCCGTCGATCTCGTGAAGCTGGCCGGACTGGCTCCGGTCGGCGTTCTCGGCGAATTGATCAACGACGACGGAACGATGAAGCGGGGTGCCGAACTTCGAGACTTCGCGGACGTACACGGCCTGCGCATCGTATCGATCGAGTCCTTGGTGCGGTACCGTCGCCGCCACGAGGCGGTGGTGCAGCGTGGCGCGGTGACGCGTTTGCCGACCAGCTACGGAATGCTCACTGCCGTAGGCTATTTCGATCGTGTTGACGGTGCTGACCACATCGCTGTCATCGCCGGGGACGTGGGCGGCCGAGAGGCGGTTCCGACATGGATCCACTCCGAATGCGTTGTCGGTGATGTCTTCGGTTCCTCCGCTTGTTCCTGTAGCGCAGCATTGACCGCCGCTCTCGAAACAGTGGCGCAGGAAGGTCTCGGCGTAGTCATCTACGTACGGCGCACGCACGGAACGTACGGGTCCGGAGGCGCGTTCGTGCCGAGGTCGCCAGAAGTGATCCTTCAAGACGAGTGCGAAACGCGCACCGACCGGGCGCGGACCGTGGAGGCTGCTGCGCTGATGCTCCGAGACCTCGGTGTGGTGTCCGTGCGTCCCATCGGAGGCGACACAGAACTGTCTGCGATGTTGCGCGGTGAGGACGTCGATGTCGTCGAGGGGCAGGACGGCGGGGCTCCGGGCGCCCGACGAGGTCGTTCACCAGTACTAGCCCCACATGGATGAGTAACCCACTCCCATCGTCAAGAAGGATTCAAAGCTGATGACACAAATCGCTCGCGATCACGTTTACTACTCTCATTCCGAGTCGATCCAGATCGACGCCACCCCTCAACAGGTATGGGACGTGGTGACCCGGATCGAACGAACAGGAGAGTGGAGCCCGGTCTGCCGTGCAGCGTGGTGGAAGGAGCCGGCGACCGGCCCCGAGGTCGGCGCTTGGTTCATCGGCCGGAACGAGGCAGACGGCAAGGTTTGGGAGACAGAGTCTCTGGTGGTCGTGGCCGAGGAACCTGCGGAGTTCGCCTGGATGGTCATGGGTAACGCAGTCCGCTGGGGTTTCACCCTGGCGCCGGCGAAGAGTGGTACCACGCTGACCGAATCGTGGGCCGTCCAGCCGGAAGGGTTCCCGACATTTCGCGAGATCTTCGGGGACGAAGTCGAAGCCAAACTCGAGGTACGACGTGACGCTGCCCTGTCCGGAATTCCCGCGACCCTGCGGGCAATCAAGCAGATCGTCGAAGCCCAATCGTCTGCACTGATCGAATCCTGAACCACCTCATAACTGATGTGCCGCAGCTGGTTTCGGCGCGGCAGAAGAGAAGGAAGCATCAATGGGCAACATCTCGTTCGACTTCACGGGCCGCAGCGTCGTCGTCACCGGCGCGGCCCGCGGGATCGGTCAGGCCATCGCCCGCCGCTTCGCCGATGCCGGAGCGACCGTGTTCATGGTGGACTTCGACAAGGCCGAACTCGACAAGGCCGCACGCGATGTCGGCGCCATCGGTATACCCGCTGACGTCAGCGACACCAATGACGTCGAGAACGTCATCACCACCGTCATCGCCGAGACAGGGCGGGTCGATGTCCTGGTCAACAACGCCGGCATCTTGCGCGACAGAGTGTTGTGGAAGCTGACCGACGACGATTGGGACCAGGTCCTGAATATCCACGCCGGCGGCACTTTCCGCTTCACCAGGGCCTGCGTCCCGCGTTTCCGCGAGCAGGGATTCGGGCGGGTCGTCAACATCACCTCCTACACCGGGCTGCACGGCAACCGGGGGCAGGCGAACTACGCCGCCGCCAAGGCTGGGATCGTCGGATTCACCAAGACCGCGGCGAAGGAACTCGCCGCGTTCGGTGTCACGGTCAACGCGATCTCGCCGAATGCCGCGACCCGCATGACGGCCTCGATCCCGGACGAGAAGATCGCCGAGCTCACCGGGCCCATTTCGCGTTTCGCCGATCCGGCCGAGATGGCCGACGCCGTCTGCTTCCTGGCTTCGGAGGAAGCCGGCTACATCACCGGCGTCGTCCTTCCGGTCGTCGGCGGTGTCTCGATGTGACACCCATTGTGAACGGACCACATTCATGACCGATGTACTGTCCCGCCGAGATCTCGCGTTCCTGCTCTACGAATGGCTCGACGTGGTCTCGCTGACCTCCCGCAAGCGCTTCGCCGAACACTCGAAGGACACCTTCGACGCGGTGCTCGACCTCAGCGCGGACCTCGCGCACAAGCACTTCGCCACCCATAACAAGACGGCCGACGCGAACGAGCCGAGCATGCGCCCCGACGGCACTGTCCACATGATCGATGAGGTCAAGACCGCGCTCGACGCCTATGCGGCGTCGGGCCTGATCGCCGGACAGTTCGACGAGGGCGTCGGGGGCATGCAGTTGCCGACCACGGTGGCGCGGGCGGCGATGGCGTGGTTCCAGGCGGCCAACGCGGGTACCGCCGCATACCCGTTTCTTACGGTCGCCAACGCCAACTTGATCGCCGCTCACGGCACCGACCAGCAGATCGACGACTACGTCCGTCCGATGCTCGAGGGCCGGTACTTCGGCACGATGTGCCTGTCGGAACCCCAGGCCGGGTCGTCGCTCGCGGACATCAGCACCCGGGCGGCGCCGCAGGCGGACGGCAGCTATCGGCTGACCGGAACGAAAATGTGGATCTCGGGCGGCGACCATGAGCTCACCGAGAACATCGTGCACCTGGTGCTGGCGAAAGTCCCCGGCGGCGGTCCCGGGGTCAAGGGCATCTCGCTGTTCATCGTCCCGAAATTTCTCCCCGGCGCCGACGGCGCGCCCGGCGAGCGCAACGATGTCACGCTGATGGGCCTCAACCACAAGATGGGCAACCGGGGCACGATCAACACACTGCTCGCGTTCGGTGACGGAACCCATTCCCCCGCAGGGAAATCCGGCGCCGTCGGTTTCCTCGTAGGGCAGGAGCACCGGGGTCTTTCGTATATGTTCCACATGATGAACGAGGCCCGGATCGGCGTCGGATTCCTCGCGACGTCCCTCGGCTACGTTGGCTACCTGAAGTCGCTCGAGTACGCGCGGGCCCGGACCCAGGGCCGTCCCCTCGGTGCCAAGGACCCGTCCGCGCCGCCGGTGCCGATCATCGATCACGCCGATGTCCGCCGCATGCTGCTGGCGCAGAAGTCCTACGTCGAGGGCGCGCTAGCGCTCGGTCTCTTCTGTTCCCACCTGGTCGATGAGCAGGACACCGCCGATGATCCGGCGGCCGCGGCGGAGGCCACCTTGCTTCTGGACGTCCTGACCCCGATCGCGAAAAGCTGGCCCTCGCAGTGGTGCCTCGAAGCCAACAGCCTGGCTATCCAGGTGCACGGCGGGTACGGCTACACCCGAGACTACGACGTCGAACAGCATTATCGCGACAACCGGTTGAATCCGATCCACGAGGGAACGCATGGCGTGCAGGGGCTGGACCTGCTGGGGCGCAAAGTCACCATGCGGGACGGCGCCGGGCTCGCGCTGCTCGGCTCGAAGGTCGCCGCGACCATCGATCGCGGCCGGGTGATCGGCGGCGACACCGCCCGCTACGCGGCCGAGCTCGATGCCGTGTGGACGCGGATCGTGGAGGTCACCGGGGTGCTGTGGGCGGCGGGCGACGCTGCGACGGCGCTGGCGAACTCGTCGGTCTACCTGGAGGCCGTCGGGCACACGGTGATCGCGTGGATGTGGCTCGAGCAGCTCACCGCCGTCGCGGGGAAGGAGGGCGACTTCTATGACGGCAAGCGCCACGCCGCCCGCTACTTCTACCGCTACGAGCTGCCCAAGGTCGCTCCACAGCTCGACCTCCTCGAGAGTCTGGACCGGACGACCCTCGACATGAATCCGCGCTGGTTCTGACCCCGTTTTCCCTTCTCCGAGAGCAGACAATCCATGCCCATCACAGTCGAGGACGTCGACAGCCTGCACGGCCTTCTCGGACAGCAACTCGGCAGCAGTGAGTGGTTCGACATCACTCAGGGCCGAGTGAACACCTTCGCCGACGCCACAGACGACCATCAATGGATCCACGTGGACGTCGAACGCGCCGGCGCCGAAAGCCCATACGGCGGGCCCATTGCCCACGGTTACCTCACGCTCTCGCTGCTCGGCCCCATGTTTCTGCAGCTCGTCGAGGTCCGGCAGACCTCGATGGTTGTGAACTACGGCCTGAACAAGGTCCGATTTCCCGCCGCGGTTCCGGTCGGATCCAAGGTGCGGTTGAGCGCGGAGCTGATCGGCGTCGACGACATCGCGGGCGGCGTCCAGATCGTCGTCCAGGCGACGGTGCACTGCACCGCGGTGGACAAGCCCGTGTGCGTCGCCGAACCCGTGTACCGGTTCTACACATGACAAGCCGAGAACGCGGATTTTCCACCCGCTGTGCCCTTTCCGAAAGGTCGATGCCTTGAGCAATGACGAAGCTGTGAATTCAGATGCCGGTGGGACCGATCCCATGGCTGCCATCGTGGCGGCCATGAGCGACCGAGCCAGTGCCATCGACGCAGCCCTCGACGGTGCGCCGAAAAAGCATCGCTTCCGGCGCAATCCCCGTTTCGACTACCCGAAGCTGGTCGAGCCACCCGCCTTCATGGGCGCGAAAGTGGTCATGGCCAACTTCTCGGACTTCTATGTCTCGGACCCGGAGCATGTGCGCCGGCTCGATGTCGAGTGGGAGCGTGAGACACAGGGCCGCCGAACCGGTGTGCGCTGCTTGCGGGTCTTCGACGAGGACCGGCCCGGGCGTCACCTCAGCATCAACATGTTCGCGACGGTCGAGGATTGGCTGAAGAACAACTACTTGCCCGCCGGTCACGCGAACATGCTGCAATACCGTCCTTACGTGCGGAACTACGCCTCCACCCAGCTGTTTTTCACCGACATCTGGGACAGCTTCGCGCCAGTGGATCCAGACGTCGGTTTCCTGCAGACGTTCGCCCTCATTGTCGAAATCGACATCGCGAACGTCGACGACATGCACGCTTTCGACGAGGAGTGGCGGGAAGCCGTCGAGGCGGGGCGCTTCGGGCAGCGCGTGCAGAAGGGGCGCTTCGCGGGTCCGTGGGTCGGCCCCGGCCCGATGGCTCCCGAACGCAACAACGATCGACCGGAGAATAACCACGCGGGCGCTCATGTCTACCTGGCCCTGTTCTCCTCGCGCGGCGAAGCAGAGAACCAGAAGGCATGGGACTTCCTCGAGCGCCTGAAGGACAAGCACAGCTCGATCGTGGAGGCGATGGATGTCGTGAACACCTGGGTGATCCAGGACGCGTGAGCCCGGCTCGCACCCATCCGCCACGCAGGCCCGACCCACGCCGCCGCCCTGCGCCGCCACAACAGAAGGAACCGGATTTCCCATGCTGGGACTGATGCAAGACCGCCCGCTGTCGCTGCCGATGCTGATGAACCGGATGGAGAATCAGTACCGCGACAAAACGGTGACCACCGAGCAGATCGGCTACGTGATGACCGCCGGCTACGGGGAGGTCGCGACCCGTATCCGCGCCCTCGCCGGGGTACTCGACCACCTCGGTGTTCCCCGGGACGCGCGGGTGGGCACCTTCGGATGGAACACGCAGCGGCACCTCGAGCTGTACATGGCGGTGCCGTGCACGAACCGGGTGCTGCACACGATCAATCACCGTCTCTCGGCCTCGCAGCTCACCTTCATCGTCAACGATGCCGAGGACGATGTGTTGTTCGTCGACCGGTCCATTCTCGCGTCGATCTGGCCGGTGATCGAGGCGTGTGAGCGGGTGCGGCACATCGTCGTCATGGATGACGGGGCGGACTTCCCGCTACCCGACGATCCTCGTATCCACGACTACGAGGCGCTGCTCGCCGCCGCCGTACCCGTCGACGGGATCCTGGAGGTCGCCGACGAACGCACCGCCGCCGCGCTCTGCTACACGTCGGGGACGACCGGCAGGCCCAAAGGTGTGCTCTATGACCACCGTTCGATCGTGTTGCACGCGTTGATGTTGCAACTGGTTGACTCGTTCGGCCTGCGGGAATCGGACACGATCATGCCGGTGGTCCCGATGTTCCACGTCAACGCCTGGGGCCTGCCCTACGCGGCACTGATGTGTGGCGCGGACCTGGTCATGCCGGGCACGTCCACGCGCCCCGAACAACTCGTCGAGCAGATCGAGCGCCACCGGGTCACCTTCACGGCCGCGGTCACCACCGTCTGGCGCGACGCCGCCGGGTTCCTCGACGGCCGCGACCTGAGCAGTTTGCGGCACATCGTCTGCGGCGGCGGCGCGGTGCCGGTCTCCCTCTCGCGCCACTACCGGGACACCGTCGGGCAACCTCTGCGTAACGCGTGGGGGATGACCGAGACCAGCCCCGTGGTCACCAGCGCCAGGATCACCACTGCCGATCGCGGCCTCGACGACGAGCACCACCTCGAGGTCCTGGCCGGCCCCGGCACCGCGCTGCCCCTGACCGAGCTGCGGCTGATGCTCGACGACGGCTCCCTGGCGCCGCACGACGGCCAGGCTCGTGGGGAACTGCAGGTCGCGGGCCCGACTATCGCCGGTGGGTACTTCGGCCAGACCGGGCGTTCGGAGGCGGTCACCGAGGACGGATGGTTGCGCACCGGCGACGTCGCCACCATCGACCCGCACGGCCGGCTGCGCATCGTCGACCGCACCAAGGACCTCATCAAGTCCGGTGGCGAATGGATCTCCTCGGTCGAACTGGAGAACGAGATCATGGCCGACTCGCGGGTGGCGGAGGCCGCGGTCATCGCCGTTCCGAACGATCGCTGGGGCGAGCGGCCGATGGCCTGCGTGGTCCCCGTCGCACACGGCGAACTGACCGGTGACGACGTGCGGGAATTCCTTCGCGGCCGGGTCGCCGGCTGGTGGATCCCGGAAGAAGTCCGGATCATCGACGAGGTCCCGAAGACCGCCACCGGCAAGTTCTCGAAGGTCTCGCTTCGAGAAATGGTGTTGCAAGAGAACTGATCCCGCATCTGTCGACGGGAGACGCCGTCCCGCATCCGGGACCGAAACCATCGAGCACCCCGGACACATACGTGTCCGGGGTGCCGTTGTGGACGGGAGAAGACCGGTTTTACCAGGGAGCTATCCGGGAATCCGGCGCCGTGGTGTAAGAGCCCCTGACAAGTTCGGTTGCGTCGTCGGCGCCGGCAGATGAGCGCTGCTGCCGGCGTTACGAAGCCCCTGGTGGATGTCGGCGCACAGCGTTCCCAACGGGTCGCGAGCCGTCGGAACTGATGGCCACTGGCCCTGCTCCACCTGTTCCACGGCCGTCGTTGTCAACTGTTGTAGAGGGCCGGTCTCTTGCCGGCGATCACTTTTTCCGCCTTGCCCGACTGCTGCGAGGCGAGTGCTGCGTCCGTGGTGAGGGCTGCGGTGTACCCATCCCACGCGGAAGAGCCGCCGGCAGTGCCGACGAGTACCTTGTCCACCCAGTCCTGGAGCTGTGCCGCGTAAGACTCGTCGAAACGAATCAGCCAGTCTTTCTCGATTTCAACCGAAACCTGGGAATTTCTGCGAGTCACCGGCGATGCGGGACCCGGAAGATTTACTATCCCGTCCTCAGATACGATCTCCGCGTGGCGCTCACATGCACGCTCGGTTTCGAGGAGTGGCATTGAACCTCGTCCCATTCATCGCCACCGATCAACCAAGGCAAGATGTCGATTTCGTGGATTGCGGCGTCGGTGATCTGCATCTCGTTCGTGTAGTAGGGATACAACTCTGAGATCTTCTCGGACCGCTGGCTGATCTTCGCGATCAGTGGGCTCCCGAATTCCCCCGAGTCCAACAGCTTCTCGACCTGCTGGAAGCCTTTGTCGTATCTCCTCATGAAGCCCACCTGAACGAGGCGCCTCCCGGGTCAGGACTTGAGATACTGCTGGGCGTAGGGTACGAGACGGTCTCGGGCCTCACCGGCATGAAAACTGCGCCAACTCTTCACGCGGGTCGGGGCATCGAGGTCGACTGCGAGCCATGGTCGTTCAACCCCTGCTTCCGCCATGGCTCGGAGATATTCCTCGACCTCGTCCGCCGGCCTCGTTTTGAGCAGCATCTGGCGGTGCAGATCCTCCCACTGGTCCTCCGAGCCGGGCTCGTGGACAACCCGGGCGATACCCTGGATGATCACGCGCCGCATGGGATCCTCCATCTCGTCGAGCGCGATCGAGATGCGGGGGTCGCGGCGGACGTTGCTCCACGGTGCGGAGTTGGGCCGAAGCGTGAATTGGATAGTTCCGTTGTGGAACAAAAAGGAGATCGGGATAACCCGCGGGTAGCCGTCATCGTCCACCGTCGCGAACCGCGCGTAACGGCCGGGCTCGGCAAGATACTCCTCGAGCTCATGTTGTTTCAACTTGGGCATTTGGGCTCCTTCGCCCTAGACGTCGGCAAGCGGCGAGATTTGTCAGCTTGCTCATCACGAAAAAGTGAGGTCAACTCAAATAGTGCGGGCGAGCTCCGCGCCCTGTCTGATCGCTTCGTCGACCGTACGGGTGCCGGTGGCATCGCCGATCAGGTGGACGGGGAAGGGCGCGTCGATGAGTTCGTCGGCATTCTCGCGATTGGGCTCGTTGTAGCCGACCAGGACCACGGTGTCCGCGCCGACCCGCTTTCGCGCGGTGCCGCCGGCCAGTACCAGCTCGACGTCGTCGGGGGTGATCTCACCGACATAGGACATGTGGACGAACTCCACCCCGGCCGCCGCCATGCGCTCGCGCGCCGGGTACACCGTCGCGGGCGGGAAATCGACGGTGCCGCCGACGGTTTCGTGGCGGGTGGCAAAGGTTACCTGGTGTCCGTCGGCGATCAGTTTCTCGACGACGGAGATCGCCTCGTAACTGCCGGTGTCGTCGTGGACCAGGACGTTGTGCCCCACCTCGGCGCGGCCGCCGAAACCGAAAACGTCCCAGGACGTGTAGACGTGCCGAAGGCCGGCGCCCGGGATCGGCTTCGCGGGGTGGGATGCCTGGAAGCCGTCGCGGCGCGGGGTGGAGCCCGCGGCGATGATCACTTCGTCGGGGTTCTGGGCCATGATCAGCTCGGGGTCGGCGGGTACCCCGAGCCGGACCTTCACCCCCAGCCGCTTGACCTCGTCGGCGAGCCAGCTGGTGATCGCTCCCATGTCCGCGCGGTGCGGAGCGGACGCGGCGATCGCGACTTGGCCGCCGAGCTGTCGCGACATCTCGAGCAGTTCGACCGTATGCCCGCGCAGCGCGGCCGTGCGGGCCGCCTCGAGACCGGCGGGACCGCCGCCGACGATCAGGACGCGCTTGCTGGTGGCGGCCTTCCCGTCCGGCTCGAAGCTCATTTCGAACTCCCGGCCGACAGTGGGGTTGACCGAGCAACCGACCTTGCCGGTGGTCAGCACCTTGGCCACGCAGCCCTGATTCGTCCCGATACAGGGCCGGATCTGAGCCGACCGGCCCGACCGCGCCTTTTCGATGAGCCCGGGATCCGCGATGAGCGGCCGCACGATGGAGACCATGTCCGCCGCGCCACTGGCGATGATCTCGCTCGCCACGTCCAGGGTCATGATGCGCCCGGTGACGATAGTCGGAACGCTCAGCTCGCGGGTGACCACCTCACTGTCGGGAATCTCGTAGGCCAGGGGCGAGTCCATGGTGGCGAACATCTGATGATGCCGGTAGTCGGTACTCTTGGTCACGTCGATGAAGTCCACCGCCGACTCGATGCGGCGGGCGATGGCGGCGACGTCCTTCGGCCGGAGGCCGCCGTCCGTACCGTCCTCGGAGCTGAACCGCACGCCCACCGGAAAGTCGGGTCCGACCGTACCGCGGATGGCCGCCAGGATCTCGGCGAGGAACCGCACGCGATTCTCTTCGGTGCCGCCGTACTCGTCGGTGCGGTGGTTGGTCGCGGGGGAGAGGAACTGCCCGATCAGGTAGCCGTGCGCGCCGTGGAGCTCGATGCCGTCGAGCCCGCCTTCCTTGACCCGGCGGGCCGCGGCCGCAAAGGACTCGACCACATCGTCGATCATGGCTTTCGTCATGGGGATCGGGGAGACGCCCACGTGCGGGTTGGGGACATCGCTCGCCGACCAGGGGGCGGTCCCCGGGAACGCCCGGGCGGAGCCCGCATGCCACAGCTGCTGGAAGACCTTCGTGCCGTGCGGGTGCAGCCGGGAGGCGATTTTCTCGTAGCCGCCGATCACCTTGTCGTGGGTGACGGGGATTCCCGTCGGTGAGGTGGCGTGCACCCCCGCGATGCCGAGGACGATCAGTCCCACCCCACCCTTCGCCCGTTCCTCGTGGTAGGCGATGAAGGCATCGCTCTGGTCCACCCAGGGCAGGCCCACGTTATGGGCGCCGCGCGCGATGCGGTTGGGAACGGTCACTGAGCCGAGGTTCAGCGGCTCGAAGAGATTCTCGTACATGTCGTGTTCGTCAGGCCTTCCTCACCAGTGAGCATCTGGACCCGCCGGTCGATGGGCGACCGGTCAGGGCTGGGCCCGGTGCCATCGAGTTACTTTAGGCAGTCACCAGTTAGTATCTGTGAGCTGAACCACAAAGTCAACCCATCGGGGGGTTGTAACTGGAGAGTGATTACAGTAACATCGACGGACAGTTAGTAGAGACTCTCTTGAGTAAGTGGGAACTGTCGATGGCCGGAGACCAGGACACGCCAACGGTCCGCGTCCTCCCCAGCGAGATCCGCTTCGAGGTCCAGCCCGGAATGACGGTGTTCGAGGCGGCCGAGAACTGTGGCGTTTCGTGGCCGACGATCTGCAAAGGGTCGGTCGAGTGCACGCGCTGCTACATGGAAGTTCTCGAGGGGCAGGAATTCATCTCGCCGATGGGTGAGATGGAGCGGCAAGCCTTGGACCGAATGCGGTGGAGGGGCCGTCCGGCTGGGCCGGAACGTTTGGCCTGTTGCGCAAAAATCAATGGAGATATTCTCGTGCGGCGGCGAAGTGTCCGCATTCGCGGGGATGCGGACAGAAGGTAAGAAAATGACGATCAGCGACGATGTGAAGGCGTATCACTCCAATGTGGAGTTGTACGGGCTCAAATTCCCGGCCGACGCGAAGTTTCCCGAATCCATCGAATTGACTTCGCAGGAATCCCGCATCCCCACCGAGGTCTACACGTCGGAAGCGCGGCTCGCCCTCGAATTCGAGCGGCTCTGGAGCCGCGTCTGGCAGGTGGTCTGCAGGGTCGAGGAAGTGGCCGAGCCCGGCGATTTCGCCGAATACACGATCGGGAATCAGCCCTTCCTGATCGTCCGGGGCGAAGACGGCCGGCTCCGTGCCTTCCAGAACGCCTGCAGGCACCGCGGCACACTGCTCAAGCACGGCACCGGCAATGCCAAGGAGCTCAAGTGCTCCTTCCATGCCTGGTGCTGGTCGCTGAAAGGTGAACTCAGGGATATCCCCGACCGCCATCTCTTCCCCGGGGTCACCGACGAGGAGTACGCGCTGCCGGAGGTAGCCTGCGATACCTGGGGCGGTTTCATCTTCATCCACCCCCAGCCCGAGCAGGCGCCGCCGCTACGGGAGTTCCTCGGCCGGGCCGCAGCCGACCTGGATGTCTACCACATGGAGCGCTACCGGGCGACCATGCACGCGCGAATCCCACTCGAGTGCAACTGGAAGGTGGCGCTGGAGGCATTCCTGGAGGCGTACCACGTCGCCGCCACGCATCCACAGATCACCCCCTACCTCGACGATGTCAACACACTGCACACCACGCTCGGCGACCACAGCCGGATGATCGTGCCGTACGGCGTCCCGAGTATGCGTCTGGAACATGTCGAAGAGGCCGAGATCTATGAGGCCTACTTCAGCCGCTCGGCGACGTCGTTCCGGCATTCCGAGGCCGCGAAGGCGACGGGGCAGTCGGTCACCGAACTGCCGCCGGAGTTGTTCGATCAGGACGGGGAGTGGATCGGCGACGGCACCATGCGGGACTACCTCATCGCGCGGGCGCGGGAGACCGGCGAGAAACTGGGCCACGATTACTCGGAGCTGACCAGGGAGCAGATGGTCGACGATTACGACTACCACCTCTTCCCCAACCTCAAATTCAATTCCCACGCCGGTGGTGCCCTCGGATTCGTTTCGCGCCCGCATCCCACCGATCCGAACAAGTGCTTCTTCGATATCTACACCCTGGTCTGGCCGGATGAGAACGAAGAGCCCCCCGCGCCGGCGCCGCTGATCGAGATCGATATAACCAAGCAGAGTATGGGCGCCGTCCTCGACCAGGATTTCGACAATCTCTGGAAAGTTCAGAAGGGGCTGCACAACAGCACCTTGGAATACGTAACCATCGGTTCTTCGGAGGTCAGGATCACCCACTTCCACTCCGTGCTTAACCGATTCCTGCAGGTGCCCGCCCAAAAGCTTTGAGAAGGAGAACACACGATGACCCATTCTGACGACATCGACCCGCCGCGTACAGCGGCCGGGCTGCCCGCCGAAGCGGATCTCGAGCGGTTCTACACCGTGGCGAAGACCATTCAGACCTGCGGTAGCAGAATCCAGAAAGATGTGAAGAGCGGCACGCTGAAGGCCGCGACCTATCCCGTGGCAGGTCTCGAGGCGGTGTGCGCGAGCCTGGGTCTGGCGCTGCGGCCGGAAGACTACCTGGTCTCCACCTACCGGAACCTCGGTGATGTCATCGCCAAGGGGGTTCCGCTACGGCCCGTCATCGCCGAGATCGCCGGCCGGGCAACCGGTGTCGCGAAGGGCAAGGGCGGGGCGATGCACATCGCCGACTCAGCGTACGGCTTGATGACGACGACGGGAATCGTCGGCTCGGGGCTGCCCATCGCCACCGGCTTGGCTCTGTCATCGCTGCTCGCCGGGGACGGGCGGATCACCGCCGTGACCTTCGGCGACGGCGCCACGTCCATCGGCGCGTTCCACGAGGCGATGAACCTGGCAGCTGTCTGGAATCTGCCGATCCTGTTCATGTGCCAGAACAATCAGTGGGCCGAGCACACCCCGACGACACTGCACATGGTCGACACCCAGATCGCGGGCAAGGTTCGGAGTTACGGCATGCAGTCGGCGACGGTCGACGGATTCGACCCGCTGGCAACGCTGGAGGTCGTGCTGGAGGCGGCGGAGTCGGTCCGCAACGGCGACGGCCCCTACTTCGTCGAAGCGGTGTCCTACCGGCTCGGCGGCCACACCTCGACGGCGGACTACGCCTACATGCCCAAGGAGGACCTCGACGCCGCGCGGAAGGCGGAGCCGGTCGGCAGGCTGCGCGAGCTGTTGGAAGGCTCGGCGGCGCTCAGCAGCCAGCGACTGGAAGAAATCGACAGCGCGGCGCTCGCCGAGGTCGAGGACGCCTTCACCTTCGCCTACGCCAGCGACTACCCGGACCAGCGTGAGGCATATACCGACGTGTTTTCGACCGAGACAATGGAGATTTCAGCATGAGCACCGGTGCCGAGACAAACGAATCCAGCCGGATCGTGACGATGTCCAAGGCCCTCAACGAGGGCATGGACGTGGCGTTCGGCCTCGACGATCGAGTCGTCCTGCTGGGCGAGGACGTCGCCGACCCGGCCGGCGGCGTCTTCAAGGTGACCAAAGGTCTGTCCGCGAAATACGGCACGGACCGGGTGCGGGCCACGCCCATCGCCGAGGCCGCCATCGTCGGCTCCGCGATCGGTCTGTCGCTGGCCGGCTACCGCCCCATCGCCGAGATCATGTTCTTCGACTTCATCAGCGTCGCTATGGACCAGATCGTCAACCACGCAGCCAAGCTCCGCTACATGAGCGGAGGTCACACCCCGGTCCCGCTCACGATCCGTACGACCGTCGGCAGCTCGCGATTCGGCGCCCAGCACGCCCAGTCACTCGAGGGCTGGTTCATGCATACGCCGGGCATCAACGTGGTCGTCCCCTCCACGCCCGCTGACGCGCGAGGCCTCATGCTGACCAGCATCCTCGGCGACGACCCGACGCTGTTCATCGAGAACAGCGAAATGCTTTTCAGCGTGAAGGGGCCCGTCCCGGATGGCGACGTGCGCATTCCGTTCGGAGTGGCGGATATCAAGCGGCACGGTGACGACGTCACTGTCGTCACCTACGGCCCCCAGGTCGCGGTCGCCCTCGCGGCCGCCGAGGAATTGAGCACCGAAGGTATCGACGTCGAGGTGATCGACCTCCGCACACTCGTTCCGCTCGACATGCAGACCGTGCTCGAGTCGGTTTCGCGGACCCGGCGCGCCATCGTGACCCATCAGGCCACGAAGTCGGTCGGCCCCGGCGCGGAGATCGCTTCCCGGATCACCGAGGAGTTGTTCGGCGAGCTGGAGGCTCCTGTTCTCCGCATCGGGGCGCCATTCGTTCCGGTGCCGTTCTCGACCGCCTTGAACGTCTTTCCGACCGCGGAAACGATCAAGGACGCCGCACGGCAGCTGTGCCGAGTCGCGTTGCCGGCGAGTTAGACAGCATCGGCCGCCGAGCCGATCTTCGGCCGACGAGTCGGATCGCGGTCCGGCCGTATACTGAGCCGAATCGTGAACGGGAAGGCGGGGAGCGGGTCCACTGTGGGTACAAGTTCCGATGTCGATCGTGGTCGGTCGATGACGGCGGACGATCGCCCGCGGCGGGCAGCGCACCGGCCGTCCCGCCGACAGGAAATCATCGAAGCCGCGATCGCGGTTTTCGCTCGGGAAGGTATATCGGCATCCATCGCTGAGGTAGCGAAGGAGAGTTCGATGAGCCAGGCTTCCATCTATTACCACTTCAAGAACAAGCCTGAGCTTTTCACCGCGTGCGTATCCGAGGTAAGCCGCAGGATCATGAATGCGACGAGCTCGCATGAGCCGCCGGATACCTTCCTGCACACCAAGGAAGCGGTGGATATCGTCTGGACCTGGGCGGAACATCACCGGGAGGAAGCGAAGCTCCTTTACGTCTGGGCTGTCGCGGGACCGCCCGAAGCCAAGGCGGTCCGCCACCGGTTCGAGGAGTACTACGTGCGCAAGGTGCGGCGACGCATGCGCCGCTTCAGCGGGTCCACGCCGTTGGATCACGCCGTCGAGAGGCTCGCGTCCCGCACCTACATGACGCTGGCCATCACCGTCGCCGAGGCATGGGTCGACGGCCATCCGCTCGGTGGGACGCTGGACCAGCGCCGAATCGCCGCGGCGCTTGCCGAGATCTCCGTGAGGGTTACCGGAGTGCCGTGACTCCCTGCGGTACTCCAGTGAGCCGGGCTGCCCGGCTCACTGGAGTACCTCCGCATCTTTCCGCCGTCGTGCCCTGGTCGTTGCTGGGCAGAACCTTGTAGGCGCCCTGTCGGCAGCGGCTCATCTCCGACAGTAATTGCGATTTATGAGTGCGCGCACTCATAGTGATAGTGTACTCTCAAAGAGAGATAGCACTCCGGCTGTGTATCACCGGCCAATTCCTGCCGCGTCCCCAGGGAGAAGCGATGACCAGAAAAGTTCCGGCTTCACCGAACGCCCGAATCGGGCTGAGGGAGCAATCGAGGCTCGAGGTCATGCGGCGGATCCGCGCCGCGGCCGTCGATCTCCTGGCGACCAAGCCGTATGCCTCTATCACCACCAAAGAGGTGGCACAGCACGCGGGCATCGGCGACGCGACCTTTTTCCGATACGTTTCGTCCAAGGACGAACTGCTCACGCTGGCGTACGGCGACAGGATGGACTCCGTACTCGACGAACTCGAGCGCGAGGACGATCGCATCGAGGAAGCGGGCGAGGCGGAAGACGGCCACTGGTACTGCGACCGAATTCGCAATCTGTACCGGGCTCGAGCCGACTTCTACCTCCAGGATCCCGTCAACGCGTCGCTCTACCTGCGGCAGGGATTCGATATTGCGAGCCCCGGCTGCGAACGCGCGATACAGCAGGGCGACAGGCTCATCGCGAGGGCGCGGCGCATCATCGCCGATGGACAGGCCGCAGGCCGACTCATCGCCGGCGTGGATCCACTGGCTGTGGCGCAGAACTGCCAGGGCATTTTCATCCACGAAGTCGATCGCACGCCGGTGCGCGGATTCGAGCCGGAGACCATCTGGCAGCGAGTCGATGCCCGGCTGAGCGCCCAGCTCGACCCCTTGGTACTCGACGGTCGATCGGCCGGTACCGACCCGTCGGCCTCGTAGCCCGACAGAAGCACCCATTGTGAAGGAGTCCGGTGTCTTTTTACCCCGATCTTGACGAGGGGACGGTCGTTGTCGATGGCATCGACGTCCGCTACTACGACAGTCGCGGCGGCAGCGAGAGCCCGCCTGTGGTACTGCTCCCCGGTTTCGAGGGCTCGGCCGAGAAAGATTTTTGGGCGCTGTTCCCGATGCTGGCGTTCACCCACCGGACGATCACCTTCGATGTCGCGCTTCCCGAAGGGGACCGTGACTTCACCCTCGAGGAGTATGTCGCCCAGACAGTAGCGATCATCGAGAAGCTCTCGCCCGGCAAGCCCGTCGCGCTGGTCGGCTACTCGCTCGGTGCGGTGGCCGCTGCGGCTACGGCGGCACGGAAACCGGAGCTCGTCGCATCACTCGTGCTCATCGCCGGCTGGATGAAGACCGATAGGCACCAGCTGACGTGGAGCGGCATCTGGCAGGAACTGCACCGGACCGGATCTGCCGCCCTTGCGGACTTCGTCCTGTACTCGAGCTACAGCGCCCAGTACCTGTGCTCTCGCACCGAGCGTGACTTCAAGGAAGTCGTCGACAGAACGAGGTCTTCCTCGATCTCGCCCCGTGCCGTGGCGCTCGGTCTCGCCATCGACATCGGAGACGAAGCGCACACGGTGGAGATCCCAACGCTCGTGGTGGGCAACATCTTCGACCAGATCGTCGACGTCAGCCACAGCCGGGAACTGTTCGGCGCGATCCGTGATTCACGTTATGCCGAGATCGAGGCGGGGCACGCCGTGGTGCAGGAGCGTCCCGCTGAGCTGTTCGCGCTCATCGACAACTTCGTCGCGGCACCGCACGCGAAAGCACCCGGCGACATCTACGCCACTTCCACCCCCTGATGCACGTGTCAACGGAGAGATCGCACTATCATGACTTCCATCGTTCGGGCCGATAACGAACACGCCGGGCAGAACGTCCACCGGGTGAATGTCGCCATCATCGGCTCCGGTTTCTCGGGAACCGGGCTCGCAATCCAGCTCAAGCGTTCCGGCGAAGAGTCGTTCGTCGTACTCGAGCGCGAGAATACACTCGGCGGGACGTGGCGCGACAATCATTATCCCGGGGCGGCCTGCGACGTCCAGTCACACCTCTACTCGTACTCCTTCAAGCCCAAGCCGGATTGGTCGCGCGTCTACGCACGGCAGCCGGAAATTCTTCAATACCTGCGCGATTGCGCGACCAGCGAAGGCATCGTAGAACACATGCGGTTCGACAGTGAAGTACTGGAGGCGGCATGGATCGAGGAGTCCAACGAGTGGCTCATCAGCACCACGAACGGTGACTACGCGGCCCGCGTGCTGGTCTCGGCCTCCGGCCACCTCTCCGATCCGAAATACCCCGACATCGCGGGAATCGAGGATTTCGCAGGCGCCAAATTCCATTCCGCGCGATGGGATCACGACACCGCCCTCGACGGCAAGCGCGTCGGCGTCATCGGAACCGGTGCGTCGGCGATCCAGATCGTTCCCGAGGTCGCGAAGGTGGCCGGCAATCTCACCGTCTTCCAGCGCTCCGCTCCCTACGTTGTCCCACGCTTGGATCGCGAATACACGGCCGGCGAGCGGAACATGTTCGCCCGGTTGCCCCATACCGCGCAGAAGCTGCGCCGAGATCTCTTCTGGGCGAGTGAGGCGCGATTCCCGCAGCGCCGCGGCATCGAGAGCTTCATCAGCAGAGTCGAGCGGCTCGCGCTCGACCATCTCGCCAACCAGATCGCGGACCCGGTCCTGCGCGCCAAGTTGACGCCGGATTACGCGGTCGGGTGTAAACGGGTGCTCATCTCGAACCAGTACTTCCCCACCTTCCTGCGGGAGAACGTCGAACTCGAAACCCGCGGCATCGACCACATCACCGAGAACGCGGTGGTCATGGCGGATGGCACTCGGCACGAATTGGATGTGCTGATCGTCAGCACCGGCTTCGAAGCCAGTGACCTACCCATCGCTCGCCGTATCCGGGGCCGGGACGGACTGTTGCTGGCCGACCATTGGGCCGATGGTGAGCAAGCGTATGCCTGCAGTACGGTCAACGGCTTTCCGAACCTGTTCATCATGAACGGTCCGAACTCGGGTCTCGGCGCCGGATCCATCATCTTCGTCATCGAGTCCCAGATCGACTACATCCTCGGTGCCCTCGATTACCTCGGCCGGAACGGCTACACGCGGATCGAGGTCAGGCAGGAGGCGGAGACGGAGTTCGCGGCGATGCTCGACCGCAAGGCGCAAGGAACCGTCTGGCTCGACGGCGGCTGCAAGAGTTGGTACGTGGATCAGCGTAATGGAAGGCTTTCGGTGATCTGGCCGGACTTCATGAGCCGATTCCGTGATTCGAATGGTGTGTTCCGCCCCGAAGCCTATGAGGTGCGAGCCTTGGCCGGGAGTGCGGTGTGAACAGCGAAGAACTACGCGAGTACGGGAGACGGCTGTGACCGATCGCATCGATGTGGCGATTCCCGTCGAGGGCGGAATCCATTTGCACGCATGGCTTTACATCCCCACCAGCGGTGAGGGCCCGTACCCGGCCATCACGATGGCGCCCGGATTCGCCAGCCTGAAGTACCGCGCGCTGTCGGGGTACGCCGAGTACTTCGCGTCGCTCGGTTTCGTCGTCGTGGTCCATGATCACCGAAACTTCGGGCACAGCGGCGGCGAGATTCGGGGAGATATCGACCCGTGGCAGCAGATCGCCGATTGGCGGCGCGTGATCTCCTACGTCGAATCCCGGCCCGAAGTCGACGCCGATCGTATCGGGCTGTGGGGGACCAGCTACGCGGGTGGCCACGGGATCGTCCTCGGCGCGACCGACCGCCGGCTCCGAGCTGTCTCCGTTCAAGTACCGACGATCAGCGGATTCGAACAGAGCCTTCGGCGGGTGAAGCCGGAGGACCGCGCCGCGGTCGAAGCCGGCTACGACGCGGACGAGCGAGCTCAACTCGCCGGCGAACCGCCGGCCCGGCGTGCGGTCGTCAGCCTGGATCCGAATGTACCTGCGGCGTATCGGTCTGCGGACATGATCGCGTACCAGGCCCGCTATCCGCTCCCGGACGGCGTCGAGAACCCGGATACGATCACCGTGCGCTCCTCACGACGCGCCGCGATGTATGAGCCGGGGCACTTCGTGAGCCGCGTATCTCCGACGCCGCTGCTCATGATCGTCGCCACGGGTGACGAGACGACACCCCCTGACCTCGCGCTGGATGCCTACGATCGGGCTCTGGAGCCGAAGCGTCTCGTGGTCATCGCCGACGGGCATTTCCATTCCTACACCGATCACCTGGACGAAACCAGGCACGCGGCAGGGATGTGGTTTTTGGAGCACCTGTAAACAGACGCGGTCACCGGGCGAGCGGCTCGTCCCGGGGCCGCCCCACTCCGCGCGCAGCAGAGCCCTCGGCCGGGCAGCGATGATTCGTTGGCCGTGGCGGCTCCGCGCACCCTGGCGAGGCGAAGTCGGCGATCGCGCCGCTCGACTAGTCCGCAACGCAGAAAGGGGCGACGAGCCGACGCAGCCAATCATTCGCGCAGCCTGCGCCGGTGGACCGCGACACCATCGTGGCGCTACCACACCACTCGAGAAACTCGCCCTGCCCTCCGCAGGAATCGCTCTACACCGCGATGACGGAAACCCTGGCAGTCATCGGTAAGGACACTCGCAATGCCTGACATCATCATGCCCCAGCTGTCGGAAACCATGGAAGACGGCGTCGTCTCCACCTGGCTCAAGAAGGTGGGTGACCCGATCACTCGCGGTGAGGTTCTCGCGGAAATCGAGACCGACAAAGCACTGATGGAACTCGAAGCCGACGACGACGGCGTCCTCGAGAAGATCCTCGCCGAGGCCGGCGTTCGGGTTCCGATCGGCGAGCCGATCGCGGTCGTCGGAGATGGCACCGGGTCGGGCGAGCGTTCGGCTGTAGGAGGTGCCGCTGCCGAGGCAGCGCCTTCGCGCGATGCGTCATCCGAGGTGGGCTCGACTGCATCAGACGCTGCGCCAGAGCGTGTTTCACTCAGTGATACGGCCGCAAAGTCGAGCAGGACCGATTTGGTCAAATCCTCGCCGCTTGCTCGCAAGGTCGCGCGCGAGTTGGGGGTCGACATGGACTCTGTCGTGCCTACCGGGCTGGGCGGGCGGGTGATGAAACGCGATGTAGAGGCTGCGCACAACGCTACCGAGGCCGACGTGTCCACCGTCACCCCAACTGCCGTACCAAAGGCAAGTGCCGCTGCTGTGCAGGATGTTCCGGCGCCACAAGAGCTCGAAGAGGTCGCGCTCACCGCTGTTCAGCGCGTCTCCGCTACCAGGCTGACCGCGAGCAAACAACAGGCGCCGCACTTCTACCTGACCAGCGCGATCGATGTGACCGAGTTGTTCGCCTTCCGCGCACGGATCAACGCAACGTTGGACGCCTCGGGCGCCAGCAGGGTGAGCGTGAACGACCTACTTGTCAAAGCCGTCGCTGTCGCGCTGCGCAAGGACGGTGCCGTCAACGTCAGCTATGCGGGGGAAAAACTTTTGCGACACAAGGGAATCCACATCGGAATCGCAGTAGCGACTCCGGCCGGGCTACTCGTTCCAGTCATCCGCGACGCGGACCGTAAGAGCGTTTCCGATATCGCCACCGAGAGCCGTGACAAGGCGGCCCGCGCGCGCGACCGCAAGCTTCCCTCAGAAGACATGACAGGCGGCACCTTCACCATCTCCAACCTCGGGATGTTCGGCGTCGAGCAATTCACCGCCATCATCAACACGCCGGAGTCCGCCATCCTCGCGGTAGGAGCCGCAGCCGACGAACTACGCCTCGAGAACGACAAGGTAGTAGCTCGAAAGATCCTGCGCGTGACCCTCTCCGCGGACCACCGAGCCATTGACGGCGCGGTCGCAGCCCAGTTCTTGGCGACCCTGAAGGAATTGGTCGAAAACCCACTGCGGATCGTGACATAACGGATTCACGGGCACCCTTTCACCAGCGGAGTGCCACAGCCACCCGCGGCCTCTCCGCGATGTGCTTCCACGTCGCGATGCCGCCCTGACTCGAGAGATCGACCATGCCAACAAATCCGAGAACGGCGGCACCAGGGAGTGTGCGGGATGCCGGCACGGCCGAGGTCGACTCGACTCGGTCGTATCTACGGCAGATCGGCCGTGTTGCATTGCTGACCGCAGAGCAGGAGGTGGATTTGGCGATCCGTGTGGAAGCTGGATTGGTCGCCGCTGCGGAGCTGCAGGAAATTGCCGACGGCATGAAGGGCCCCAGTGCTTCTCGGCGGCGAGACCTGATGTTGGTCGCACGAGACGGCGTCATGGCCAAAGACCACCTACTCGAGGCGAACTTGCGGCTCGTTGTTTCGATCGCCAAAAAGTACAACGGTCGCGGCCTCGATTTCTTGGACTTGGTGCAGGAGGGAAACTTCGGTCTCGTTCGTGCTATCGAGAAATTCGACTACAAGAAGGGGTTCAAGCTCTCGACGTACGCGACGTGGTGGATACGTCAGGCCATCAGCCGCGCGATCGCCGATCAGGCGCGCGCCATCCGGATCCCGGTGCACGGAGTAGAGGTGATCAACCGGCTCGGCAGCGTTGAGCGCACTCTTGTGCTGGAGCTGGGCCGCACGCCGACGGCAGACGAACTCGCTGCGGCGATGGGCATCACATCCGCGAAGGTGCACGAGCTTCAACGGTTGGCACTCGAGCCGATCTCATTGGACCAGACCGTCGGTGACGACTCCGACACGAGTTTCGGCGAGCTGGTGGAGGACGCCGAAGGTGTCGTCGCCGTCGAAGCCGCATCGTTCGCGCTGATGCAGCGTCATGTGGCGTCGGTGCTCGATTCCTTGACCGAAAGAGAAGCCGCTGTCATAAGGTTGCGTTTCGGTCTGATCGACGGAAATGTGCGAACTCTTGACGAGATCGGCCGTAGATTCGGTGTGCCGGGTGAACGGATTCGGCAGATCGAGGCGAAGACGTTGTCGAAACTCTGCCACCCGGCACGCTCACATTTGTTCCTCGGCTATCTCGACTGACCCTTCGTGTGCGTGTGTGAGGCGAACACCGGGACTACTCGTGCATCGGCTGCGGTGATCCGGACTCCGCCAAGTTCAGAGATGTCCGTTTCGCGATCGTCCACCCACGGGTGCCTTCTCTGTCAGGGCGACAGTGATCTGCTCCGTACTACCGGGCGCCAAGCTTTTCTACCACCAGCCTGGCGGCGGACGCTTCCAGGTACTTATCGACCCCGACGGCCACCCCTTCTGCATCGCTACCCCCCACCGCAGCAGAAGTTCCCCCCAAATCTCTACAGCAGCCCCAACAAAGCACGATGATGCCGCGAGGCGCACGATCCTCAGGACTGCGGCCCCGGCCGACGAATGTATTGATCTGCCGATGTGCGGGTACCGCGGCACCAGGTCTCAGTCCGTGGTCCGGCCACGGCCGGGTCAACGCCTGCGTAGTCCTCGACTCCGCGCGCCTCCATCAACCTCGGCAACGTGGCGACATCCTTTCCCCGATCGAGCCGTACGCCGAGGGCATGCTCGAAGTCGGCGACGGAAACCGGGTGTACTGGTGTGTCAGCGGCAACCCTGTTGGGCGGCCGGCATTGGTCGTGCACGGAGGGCCGGGCAGCGGGAGCGGCCCGCGATCACGGAAGTCGTTCGATCCAAACGCCTTTCGGATCGTGCAGTTCGATAAGGGGGTTGTGGTCGGAGCCTTCCGAGCGCCACCGATCCGGGCACCGACATGGCGGTGAACACCACCGAGCACCTGATCGCCGATATGGAGCGGTTGCGCATCCACCTCAGCATCGACCGCTGGCTGCTGTATGGCGGGTCTTGGGGTTCGACGCTAATCCTCGCCTACGCCCAGCGGTACCCGCAGCGGGTCACCGGGACCTCACATGCCCAGCACACTCCGTCCAACTGCAACAACCAACCGTGGCAGGTCCACATCCTGTCCGGCGACGCCAAAGACACCTTCGCCAAAATCATCACCGCGGCCTTCGACGCCGGCGAGGACACCAAGGACTTCTCCTTCGCCGTGACGGATTACGACACCGAGTGCCGAGCGAGAGCACACGCTCAGGGCGCTGCCTACTATCAGGCACTCGGCATCGCCCGCGAAGCTTATGATCAACGCAAGGACGCCACCAGGCGAAATCTCACGTTCTTCGGTGCCCCGCATGTTGCTCTGCTGTTCGCCCCGAACGTAGGTGACAACGTACGCGTCGCCGCCGACATCGGCATGTACGCACAGACCTTCCTGCTGGCCCTGGTGGCGAACGGACTGGCCGGTGTTCCGCAGACGATGCTGGGATCGTATGCCGAGCAAGCCCGAGCGCTGCTGGGACTACCCGAGGACATGAAAATGCTGTTCGGCATATCCTTCGGGTATCCCGATACCAGCGACCCCGCAGCCCGGTACCAGATCGACCGCATTCCCACATCGAAGAGCGTGTTTCACCACTCGTCGCTCGACTCCGCCTAGTTCCCGGGTGCCACGGCTCGCCGGCTCAACGCCGTGATGTTCCGGTGCGCTCACCGGAACGTCACGGGCATAGCGTGGGTAGGATGCGTTCCGCATTTTTCCGGCGCCGGCCCGCACCAGAGCCTCGACCACCGGTTGCCATCGCTCAGCCGAGGACTACTCCGTCAGATAACCGAACTCGAACAGCGTTCGGAGTTTCGCGACGGACGCTGTGTCCGCGGTACCTGTTCCCGCGATCCAACTGACTGCACTCACCGCGATGAAGAGATCCAGACCATCCAGGTCTGGGCGCGCGCGGCCGTCACGCTGCGCCGACGTCAAATATCGATCGGTTGCCGAGATGAGCTCCTGGCATGATCCGGCCAGCGGATGATCGGTATCTCCGCTGCGGGCGGCGGCCACCAGTGGTTCCGAGATGCCTTGGAACAAACCGAAGTACTCCTCCAAACCGAGCAGCCACCCACGCAACGCCTCACCCGCGTCGGACAATTCGTCGAGCTCGCGCTGCCGTGCGAGCAACCTGTCCCGATGAATCCGCAGCAGGGCTGCCAGCAGCGCTTCCCGAGTGGGGAAGTGGCGGTAGAGGGTGGCAGGTCCGACTCCGGCAGCCCGCGCCACCGCCTCGAGTGAGGCGCCGACACCGGACGAGCCGAAATGGACCTCCGCGGCGTGCAGGATCTTCGCGCGGTTCCGGATGACGTCGGCTCGCTCCTTTCGAAGTGAAGCCTCTGTATTCATGTGGTCCACCTCCCTTCTGCGCCGAACGGCACACTCGAAACGGAAGAAGGCTCTCATATTTCGACAGGGAGGCCGCTCTCGGGACTGATCACGAGATCCACTCTCCGATGCCGTACTGCTCGGGTACGCCGAGGTTTTCGCGCAGGGTCGAGCCGGCGTATTTCTCCGGGTAGAGGCCCCGCTCGCGCAGGATCGGCACCACCTCGTCGACGAAATCGTCGATGCCGTCTTCGAAGATGTCGGGCATGATCCAGAACCCGTCCGCGGCTCCTGCCTCGAACCATTTCTGCAGATGATCCGCGTGCACCGCGCCCGGGCCGACGGTTGTCGGATGGTAGTCGATCACCCCGTGCGCCAGGATGTCGCGGGGTGACCAGCCCGCGCGCGCGACCTCGAGCGCGATGCCGGCACGGGGATCGGTCGAGGCGACATGCGCGGCGGCGAGCTTGTCCGCGGAGAGCGGCGCATCGAGGTCCTCCGGCCGCAGCCACACGCCGATCATGGAGCTCAGGTGCGGCAACCGGGCCTCGATCACCTCGCCGGAGTATTCGATTCGCCGGTCGAGTCCCTCCCGCACCGTGCGGGCGACGGTGGTCATCAGCCCTGGGAAGTACTTGATGTCGTCGGGATCGCGCCCCGCGTCCGCGGCGGCCTTCCGCACGGCCTCGCGCTGCGCGCGGCCCTCTTCGATCGTCCACACCTCGGCGATGAACCCGCTCGCGTATCGACCCGCGAATTCGAGCAGATGGGGACTCGGGCCGCCCGATGTGAAGATCACCGGCTGCCCCTGCTCCGAAGGCGGCAGGGCGAGTGGGCCTCTCGACGCGACGTACTGTCCGCCGAGGTTGACGGGTTGCAGCTTCGCCGGGTCGATGAAGCGGCCCGACTGCTGATCCTTGATCCAGGCATCGTTTTCCCAGCTGCCCCAGAGCGCCTGCACGATCTGGACCGACTCGTGCGCCCGCTGGTATCGCTCACCACGGTCGGCGACCGGCTTGCCGTAGTTCGCGGCGACCGTTGCGTCGCTGGTCGTGACCGCGTTCCACCCGGCCCGCCCGTGGCTCATGATGTCGAGCACCTTGAACTGGCGCGCGGTGTTGAACGGCTCCTGGAAGGTCGTGGAACCCGTCAGCACGAACCCGATGTTGTTCGTCGCCTGCGAGATCGCGGCCGCCGCCATGAGCGGATCCATGACATTGCCGAGCGTTGCGTGCTCGACGTCGCCGCGGACGGCCGGGAAGTCCGGGGTGAACAAGAAAGTGAACCCACCACGCTCCGCAGCCTGCGCGTAGCGGATGTTCGCGTCGATATTCGCGTAGTTGCCGGGGTCGACGTGGGGTGCACGCCATGCGCCCGGGAGTGTTCCGTATCCGTCTGCGAGGATCGTGGCGAGGATCATCTGGCGTTCAGTCATGTACCTGTCCTGAAAATATCGACGTTCGTGTGAATGTGCTGCCATACGTTGTGCATCGAGGGCGAGAGACGACCGCACTCAGGCTGTATTGGATTAGCCTGAGTGCTCTGCGCCTGCGTGGTAACGCAAGCTGCCTTCTCCGGCGCTTGACCGCACTCAGGCTGTGCCGGTGGGCGCGAGCAGTTCCAGCGTGCGGTGCTGCTGGTCCTCGTCGAAGGCCATGTTCACCACGATCAGCTCATCTGCCCGGACGTCGGCGGCGAAGGTGTCCAGGCCGATGACGACCTGGTCGCGGGTTCCGACCACACTGTGCTCGAGCATCGAGAGGACCTGCTGCCCCTGCGGGTGCCGCCGAACCATCTCCAACTCGTCCTCGCTGAAGGTGCGGTCCCGTCCCAGGGCGCCCTGCAGCCATCCGTTCTCGAACTTGCGCCGCTGGTCGGACGCGGTGTCGGCGTCGTCTGCCGCGAGGACATTGACGCCCGCCACGAACCAGGGTTTCGCCTCTGGCCCGGCGAGCGGGCCCGACGGGTCGAAGTCGTGGCGGTAGGCCTGCGCTGCCTGGTGCAGCATCGCGGGTGCGAAGTGTGAGGCGAAGGCGTAGGGCAGTCCGAGCTGGGCGGCCAGCCTCGCCCCGAAGAGGGAGGAGCCCAGAATGTAGAGCGGTACCTCGGTGCCCTCGCCCGGGTAGGCATGGATGCCGGGGATGGGGGATCGGTCGCTGAGGAATCCGTGCAACTCCACGACGTCAGCCGGGAATCTGTCGGCTTCCCGGCCGTCGCGGCGCAGTGCCCGCATGGTCGCCTGGTCGGTCCCGGGAGCGCGACCCAGCCCCAGGTCGATACGCCCCGGATACAGCGCCTCGAGTGTGCCGAACTGCTCGGCGATCACCAGGGGGGAGTGGTTCGGCAGCATGATCCCACCGGCCCCCACGCGGATGCGGGAGGTGTGCGCGGCGACGTGCTGGATCATTAGCGCGGTGGCCGACGACGCGATCCCGCGCGCGTTGTGGTGCTCGGCGAACCACACACGCGCGTAGCCGCCTTTGTCCGCGGTCTGGGCCAAGCGCACACTGCGAGCAATGCCCTCGGACGCGGACTCGCCGGGAGCGACACGGGCCAGGTCCAGGACAGACAGGGGAACATTCACGGGCATCGGAAGACCTTTCAGTTGGCGGTCGGTGAGGTGGTCGCCAGGCGCGGATCGACGCCGAGCTGCTCGGCCAGGCCGAGGTGTTCGCGCAGGGTGGCACCCTGGTAGCCGGGCGGTCGCAGCCCGCGTCGGCGCAGGATCGGGACGACCTGATCGACGAAAGCGTCGAGGCCGTCGTGCAGGTTGTCCACCACCAGGGTGAAGCCATCGCAGACGTCGGCCTCGATCCATTCCTGCATCAAGTCGGCGGCCTGCTCGGGAGTTCCGACGACGCCGGGATTGGTGTCGAGGACACCGTGGGCGAGGATGTCGAGCGGTGACCAGCCCGCACTTGCCAGCTCTACCGCACGAACAGCCCGCGGCATACCGGGGTGCGGGCGCAGAGCAGCGATCTGGGAGTCGGCCAGGGGCGTATCGGCTCGCTCCGGATCCAGGCGCACACCGAGGATCGCGGACAGGTGCGCCAGACGTGACCCGAGACCGGCCTTCTCCTCCAGGACCCGGCGACGATCCAGGGCTTCACGCTGGGTGGCCCCGAGCCCGAAGCCGATGAACGGCAGGAACTTCACCTCGTCGGGGCTGCGACCGGAAGCCGCGGCCAGGGACCGGATCATGTCGCGCTGGGCGCGGCTCTCCTCCTGGGTGTCCGGCATCGCGATGATGCCGTTGCTGTACATGCCCGCCGCCTGCAGACCCATTCCGCTGGCCGACGGCATGAAGATCACCGGCTGTCCCTGCTCCGAGGGCGGGATCTGGATCGGTCCACGCGAGCCGACGTGGCGCCCCGCCAGGTTGATCGGACGGATATGGGCAGCGTCGGCGAACACGCCGGTGGCCTGGTCCGGCGCGCCGGCCTCCCGTTCCCAGCTACCCCACAGCGCCTGGACGATCTGGATGACCTCGTGGAGTCGCTCGTACTTCTCCGCCCGCTCCAGCGGCCGGCGTCCGTAGTTCGCAAAGGCCTCCGGTTCGAAGCTGGGGATCGCATTCCACCCGGCTCGCCCCCTGCTGATCACGTCCAAGGCGCGGAGCTGACGAGCCAGGGTGTAGGGCTCGTTGAAGGAGGTCGAGGCCGAGGCGACCAGGCCGATGCGCCGGGTGGCATGGGCGACTGCGGCGAGCACCATCAGCGGCTCCATCGGGAACATCGGCGGCCCGTCCCGGAAGCCGCCGTGCAGGAAGACCCGGTCGGGATAGAAGGCGAAGTCGAGCCCGCCACGCTCGGCTGTCCGTGCCGTCCGCACAGACGCCTCGATATCGGTGTAGGCACCGGGGTCCACCTCCGGCATACGCCAAGCACCGGGGTGTACGCCATAGTTCTCCCCCAGCGCCACTCCCAACACCATCGCGCGATCGGCCATTCGTCCTCCTACAGTCGCGGCATCAACGGCCACACACGCAGCGGCCCATCCGGTTACAAGATGCGGAGGACCCCTCCATATTCCAAAAAACGGAGCCATCCTCCGTATGGCACCGCGGTGGAGGACTTATGAAATCGATCAGTACGCGGCCACCGACGCGAATAAGACCAGGTCGGATGCAGTCAGGGACCGAGCCAGGATCCCCGAGGCAGCCGAGATGTCGTCCTCGACACAGGTCGGCAACGCCCACGCTGGAGCGGCGCTCGAGAGTCTGCCAGGGGACCACCCTCGCCACCGCCACTTCCCGAACCGCGAGGCACTCCTCGCGTGCCTGCGCAACAAACGACGAGACAAGCTTGAACCCGACCGTGCTGAGCCGAGCACGCTGCTGCTCGGCGGCTGTGGCGGGAAACGCGCGGGTCAAGTGGTGACTATTCGCGGTAAGGGCGGTGTCGCGAGTCTGCTGGCTCGAAACCGGCTAGGACCGCCGTGGAAGTGCAGGCCAACGCCTTTTGGGCGATGGTCTGCACTTTTCGTGCAATATACGTGCAATGGTGCTACGTTGTGAGCGCGTGAATGCCACCGAACCTGCCCTTGAAGACGTGCGTCAGCGCTGCTGACTTGTGATTTGCATCACCGCGTACTGCTTGCCGCCCTGTCCGTACGGCGGGGCCGCGGCTGGCAACATCAGTTGATCGGCCACATCGCTGCGTTTCTTCTAGTGCGATCCGGATCTGACCGCGAAACCTGTAGGCGGCAAGCGTCCCGTCCGCGATTATCCGTCTGATGGTGTCTCTGCTGACGCCAGCTCGCTCGGCGGCGAACTTGATGGATACGTAGTGGCTTTGGGGTCGCAGTCCTCTGCGGGCTACGCCGTGGCATTGTGCACCAACCCAATGTGGCTGTGAGTCTCGTCAGGCATAAGACTGCTGCCGCCATCAACGAAAGGTTGGTCATCCAAGGCGTGGGCGTCCCCCGAGTCGATAGCGTCCCATCCGGGCATGCCGCAGCCCGGGACCTCGGATCGCCCACGCCATCAAGGTTATGACCGGGACGTTCAAGCTCGCGGCGAGTTCAGCAGTGCTGAGCCATGTTTCACCGCTCGTAGTCACGTGAGGATAAGTGCCACTCGAACCGGCGCGTTGAGGCGACGGTGAGGAATTGGAAGAGGACATGACGCACCAACTTTGTATGTGGTCAGCGACTCTTCCCATCTCAACATAGATCGGCAAAGGCGCGCCAAGGATGTCGCGTGTCGACGTGACGGGAATGTCTTCGTCCTCGACGGCGAGGTCGAACTGGAGCACGGCGGGGTGTTGGCGGTACTCGGCGTCGGGGACGGCGCGTATTTCGACGCCAGCGTGCCGCATCGTATCCGGCGGCACAGTACTGGCGTATCGAAGGTGCTCGTCGTCGCTTACACCAGCCCGGAGCCGAAGAGAGCTGAGCCCTGTGGGTCGGTCGATTCGGCCAGCACGGCGCGGGCTAAGAGGCCCTGGTCAGTTGTTTGGATCACCGTGGTTCAAAACCATCGACGAGCGATTGAACATCAATGGCTTCGTGCTCTCCGTCGCGGTACCTGAGGACAGTATCTGGTGTTTACTCGGATACAGACCGCCACGGGCTGGTGGTTGGCAACTTGGAGCTCTTTGCCGGAGTTCCCGTTGACTCTGAGCGAGGCACAGTGATGCCGGTGCAACGAGCATGCAGTCTTTCTCATTTTCGATACGGCTCGTTGGTCAGGTGGGCAGTGAGATGACGCGACGGTCGCTCCGAAATTCCGCGGCTACGACGTTGCCGCAGGTGATTGTCCCGTCATAGAAGCCGTTGCGGCCGTAGCGCAATCTTCGGAAGCGGAGGCGACGAGCAGATCCCCGGCGTGAGTTGGACGGAGGTGTCGGATGTCGGCGCGACCAGCGACTGCGGGATCGGGATGGCTGTTGCAGGCAGGGCGAAGGTGGCATCGGCGAGGAGCATAGCCGCCGTGAGTGATGCTGTGGCCGTTGACCATACCGTCCGCGACGGTGATCGAGGTGTGTGCGTATCCGTCACCGAGTTTCAGGAGTTCGATGCCGAGCGCACGTGACGCGATGTCGGCGTCGAACATGGCCCGTGCGGCGCAGACATCGCGGGGACCCAGGCGCTCGCCTGCTGTCGAGGTCACGGTCCGACCGTCTGCTCGTCGGTGATGTACATCGTCACCCTGCCGGTGGCGAAGTTGCGCACGTCCTTTCCGGCGGCGGCCATCTCGGGAGATTCGAGCCCGGCCTGCAGGGCAGCCGCGTCGGCGAAGTACAGGGCTGCCACGGCGTAGAAGGGAGGTCGGAGCCATCGATTGAGCGAGCCTTGCCCCAGGTGTAGGAGAGCAGTCCAGGGACCTTGCTCGCGAGCGGGATGTGCACGTTGGTGTAGTGCTGGTCGAACGCGGCCATGTCGGTGGGCTTTCCAGAGCAAATCGAGATGCGGGTGCTCATGACTGTTCTCCCTTGGCGACGAGGGTCAGGACGTCGTAGGTGGCGACGGGGTCGTTCTGTTGGTTGGTGACGACCGCGTCCCAGGCACTTGTTGCCGAGCACTGCAACGACCTGCTGCGGCTGGCCGGGTCGTTGAAGTTCGGGCACGCCACCGCCTCGCTGTTGGTCGGCAAGCTCTCGGCCTCGGGGCGGCAGAACACCCTGGCTGCGGCATCGAAGGAGTACAGGGCGTTGCGGCGCACGATCTACGCCGCGAAGTACCTCTCCGATCCGGACTACCGGCGCAGGATCTCGCGCCAGCCCGAACAGGCGTGGCGTCTGACCCTGGCCACCAACGCCGCGATCACCTGGACCACCGAGTACTACGGGCTCGCCGTCGAGCAGGTGCGCCGGTCCAGGCGCCGCGTCGACGAGGACGCCTAGCCCGTATCAGCCCGGCCCACAGCGCCAACGTCAACTTCTTCGGCGCGATCGAAGTCGATGTCGAGGGTGAACTCGCCCAGCTCGGACCGACCGGCTACCGGCCGCTGCGGGTCGGCGACACTCTGTTCTGATCACCGCTACACACGTAGCGGTGATCAGGTAGGCGACCAGCTGGTCGTGAGATATGTGTTTGTGCAGGAACATGACCTCGATGAATGGTGCGGAGACCGTTTACGGCTGTGCAGCCGCGGCGATCAAGTCCTTATGCGCGCGGCCGGTGATCATCGGTAGGTCCAGCGAAGTCTGCACTCCTGGGGCTGCCTCGACGACTACTGGGATCGCGTTAACGCAGTGAGCTGCGGTTGCGATGATTCCAAGGTTTCTGTCGAGACCCTCGTGGTTGGTCTCGGGGTGCCAACTACTCACCGCGAACACAGTGTCCGGCGTGCCGCGCACCTCGATGTCGAACCGCTCGCCCTGCTCGCCGAAGTCCCAGGCCGGTTCGAGGTTCTCCTCGCCCATCAACCAGGTCACGCCGACCCGCGCGACCTTGGCGTGACCGACGTAGGCGTCCCAATAGAAGCGCTGCCCGGCAACATGGCCGGGCTCGATGGTGCCGATCGGCGATTCGATGGGTGCGGTGGCAACGGCAGTCTCGAGAAGGCGTTCGATGCGGATTCCTTCGCGCTTGATTCCGAGGGCGTCGGTGATCATATTGAGTGACTGTCGGTAGCCGGAGTCGAGGAGGTCGAGCATCGGACCGCCGACCGCCTCTTCGGGCGTGCCGCCGAACATCATGATGTCGCGGACCACGTCCGGGGAGCCATAGCCCCTGATATCGGAGATTTCCTCGCCTCGCACGAAAGTCACGTTCTTCGACATCGCCGACATGATCAGGGGAAACACCTCGGTGATGGCGCCCGGGTCCATTCCCGTGCCGTGCAGCGTGACTCCTGCAGCTTCGCACGCCTCGTTCATCCGTCGGGTCTGCTCGTCGTCGGGGTAGAACCATCCGACCGGAGTGACCACGTTCTTGCCCGACCGCAGGAGGGCGCTGACCTCTTTGGGATTTGGGACCAGCGGGCTGTACATCACCGCATCGGCGTCGATGGCGCAGATCTCGTCGAGGCTGTTGGTCGTGATGACACCCGTCGCCGGGATTCCCAGGACCTCGCCGACGTCTTTGCCGGTCTTCTCCGCCGAGTGGACCCAGCACCCGACCAGCTCCAGATCGGGGTGGTCGAGTATGCAGTCGACCGACTCGCGTCCGACCGAGCCGGTTGCCCATTGGATCACTTTTATCGTCATTGCTTCGTTTGCTCCCGTTGGAAGTTCGTGGCCGATTCGACCCTAGCAAGTTGTGACACTCAGTATCAATAGGAGATCGGGTATCATTAGATGCATCGTCCACGGCAGCGAGCGGGAGGAAAACACAGATGACGAAGCCGCAGGTATCGCTGCGAGCACGCCAGCGCCAGCAACTACGCAACGACCTCTATCGCGTGGCGATCGGCCTGTTTGCCGACCAGGGCTTCGACGCGGTGACCGTCGACGATGTGGCAGCAGCCGCGGGAGTGTCACGCAGCACGGTGCTGCGCGTCGCGACGACGAAAGAAGCCCTACTCATAGACCCGTTGCTCGAAGAAATCTCGGGGATGGTGCCTGCGTTCGCCGCGCGGCCCGCAACCGAAAGCGTTGCCGAGGCCTTCATACAGGCGACCGTCGAGGCCATGACCGCTCCCTCGCCGGGCATGTTCCGAACCTGGCTGCGAGCAGTGCGGACAGCTCCTCACCTCCTCGACCGTGTCCGGCTGGTCAGCCATGCCTCGCAAGCCGAACTCCGCCGTATCGCCGCGGCACGGTTGGGCGTTGACCTCGATACGAGCCCACTTCCTCGAATCGTGGTCACTATCGGACTCGCAGTAAGCGAGGACGTCTTCCGCAGATGGATTTCGGACTCCGCCGGGGACATGGACTCACTGCCCAACACAGTCGACAGCGAGCTACGTCTGGCGATGATCGAGAACGACTGGCTGTAGTCCACCCTGAGGCCGAGCACGCCGTATCGGTACGAACCTCGCTCGGGTCTCTCATCGAATGGATCTCATCGATCAACGTCCGAAATCCCGCACACCGTGCTGAAATAGCCCCGCCGTCGAGATCCCGATCATCCCGGATAACGGGCCATTATCCGTATCGTTGGACTGGACCTGCGGGGGACCCACTCCGGCGCGTACACGAGGCGGCCCCGTTATCCGGTGGCAAGCCGGAAGGCGGGTCTCGATGGTCGCGAAGGTGATCCTGACTCCGCACAACCCCGCCGGCGCGCACCCTGCGCGGCCACGACGAGCACGTCCTCGAGAACGTGTACTGGGACGCGGCCCCAGGCGGCTGCTGCCCCGGCTGAATCGTGACCGCACCCGCGGGCCGGTCTTCCTCACCCGCCGCCGGCCAGGGCCTGGCAAGTACCTTGCTGAGCGTGATCTGTGCCCCGACGCCGGCCGCGCCCGGCTCTCCTACGATCAAGCGGGGCGAAAAGTGACCAGATGGTCACTCGAGCTAGTATGTTTGCGCAGGTCAGAGGCGTGCGCAGCTCAACTCCTTCGCGTGCGAGTGCACTCGAACACACAGAAGTCGAAATCTGACCAGCAAGTCACCGATTTGTGCGCGAGAGGGGACTTGAACACAGATTGTTGATCAGAATTCAACAAATGTGTGATCGAGTGCGATCGAATACAAATCGCAGGATCACCGACGGCGGACTAGCATAGCGAAATTTCCGCTGCCGCAGCCGATTGTAGCCCTGGACCGGTTCAGCGCAGTCCAAGATGCCGGACAATGTGGCAGGGCATCTCAGATCGGCCATCCGGTCCGGGTGGTTCACCACCACAAGGTGGCAAGTCCGACGCATGCATTTGAACCTGGTGTGTACTGCGCCGGGGCGGAAGAGGCCTCGTGAGCGCATAGCGCCTCGGAGATCTGGGCCAGAAGACAGTCGGACCCTTGTGGGACCATGCGAGGTGCAGTGAATGACATTGCACGCATGCTCAGGCACCCATGCGAGCTCACCGTCGGTGTCTGTCTGCGAACCGGTCGCTCGCGCGAGTCCTGATGAAGGGTGGTCGTTGTCGACACCGCTGTTATCGCGGCGGCTCGTTTCGATCGACGTGAAACCGCGGCTCGATAAGCCACGTGTCCGCCGAGTGGCAGGACAGAGAACACTGATGAAAACGGGGCGGGTTTCTCGAAAACATGCAGGTGAAGAAGTGTCGGCCCCGCACCCGTGGGGATGTTCCGACCAGCAAGGGCGAGGACAAGGGCACGCTGTTGTCGGCCCCGCACCCGTGGGGATGTTCCCTCGCCCAGACAGCCGCTTCTGCTGCTCGCGGGGTGTCGGCCCCGCACGCAAGCCACCGCCGCGGCACTCGTCGCCGTTATGAGAATCACGGCGACCGGCATGCTGTGGCATGGAAACTGGGCTTGCCGAATCCGCCAATTTCGTTGGAGCCCAATCGGCCGATCCTGTAAGCGAGGTGGGCGTGAGTCGATCGACGAGGCTGGGCGCAGCTGAGACGGTATCGCGCCCGGAGGTCTTCTCAGCGTCGTTTCGGGGTCAATACAGCGCCAGGGGCGGCATCAACACCCTGCGGGGTGATGCCGACCCTGGACTTTTGCGGAACAATCAGCCGATAAATTGGAAAGCAATTTCGACTATAATCTTAATAAGAATAGATCGAACGATATCCATTATCTCGCGGCGACTGTCACGGCGTTCTCTGTCCTGATTTGGTATACTCAATCATAAACAACTCCTTTCTTGTTAATGCATGGCACTGTTCAGAATCGCAATCCCTACCTTCAATTGTAACACGGATGGAGACTATTTGCCGGCGGCCAAATGCTTCATCGGATGTGTGAAACAGGTATTTCTTTAGGCCGCTAGAAATGATGCAAGCCGGAACGCTCCGCCTGGGAATGCGGGTTGGGCAGGCCAAGTTCAGGTCGCTGTTCGACCGTGCTGTCGGTCATGCAATGTGTCGAGCATGAATGCCGCCCAGGCAATCGCGGAACGAGCGGCGAGGCGACCGTAGCGGAGGTCGAGCCCCACTGGGAATTTGTCGTCGCCGTATCCGTGGGCGTCACCGGCCTGATTGCGTAGATTTCGCAGAGCGGTGGTGAGTTCGGTCAGGCTGGCGGCCACGATGGCGAGTTCGTGTTCATATCCGGTTGTGGTCTCGGGGTCGATTCCGAGCGCCTTCATCGCGCCCTTCGCTTGCGTGATGAAATTAGCGTTCCTGTAAGGCTGGCCGAGTTCGGCCAAGACGGCTTTCGCGGTCGCTTCGATAAGGTTCTTCGATTTGCCGATAACTGCGCTCGGATCGCTCGACAGGCTGGACTCCATGCGTTGGAGTTCTTTCCGGAGCGCGGTCGGCGCGATCAGCTCTTCGGATGCAATCAGTAGCCCGTGCACGGCTGCGGTTACATCACCGGCAGCGTCGTCGTTGATTCTGGTCGCAAGAAGCCCCTTGACCTGCTCGGCACGAGCCATGAAGAGTTCTCTTCGCTCGTTGTAGCTGACGTAGCTTCCCCGAGCGAACGCATCGCCTTCATGTAGGTTTTGCCAAGGGAAGGGGTGGCGAATCCCTAGTGGACGCAAGATCTTCGCCAGTTCGCTGTGGTTCTTGCGGTAAGCACGCGGGTTGCCATCACCCCCCTTGGTGCTCTCCGCGATCAAGGCACCGCACAACTGATCGATCAGATCGACCGCTTCGTGCACGTCGTCGGCGTCAGGAGTCCACTCCTGCAGCTCGTCCCAATCGTCTTCCACCCTGAAAGTCTGGCCCATGGCGGCGCGAGGCGACACCCGTTATTTCCGTGACCGACGTACCTCGGCGTCGATCGGGAGCGGCAAAGGAGCCAGAGTCTGTTCGGGCGTGGGTAGTGCGGTCAGTTCGGCAGCTACCCGAGAGGACGCGCGAGCACTCAATGCGTCAACCGGAGGTTCGCCTACCTGCTCCTCGTGACTCGCCGATGGCGGCCGCAGCCGGTGGAGGGGCGGCGAACAGCGACAGCTGGATCCCCACCGGCCAGGCGGCGGAGCCATGATTGGGTCACGACCTGGTGACCGACAACAGCAGTCGGGTACAGCCACAGTCCGGAGCCTCGAGTCCGACTGTGCGCCTGGCCGACTCGGACCGGCACCAGCTAGGCGGCGTCGCCGTCCAACGCCTGCCGCAACCGGGCATCCCGGCGCGCCCACAGCGCGTCGGTGCCGCGCCGCCAGAAGCAGTAGTGCTCGCCCTGGGTGGTGAATTCGAACCCGAGCTGCTTCAGCAACGCGATTTCCAGGTCAAGGCCGCGGCGCAACACGGCGTCGAACTGCGGGTTGGCCATCGGCTCACGCGCCGAGGGCACCGTGGCATACAGCGTCGCGCGCTCATGCCAGTGCTCGCCGACATAGTCGTTCCAGTTCGCGCGGGCATGCCCGCGCGCCTGCGCCTGCGGAGGACCGTCGGGGAAGAACGGGGCCGCGTAGGCGAGGTACTTCGACAGCCAGTCCTGGGTGCGGATCACCTGTTCCATGAAGAACTGCGGATTCTGGCTGCGGGGATCGACGCAGGCGTTGAGAATCTCGTTGACCGCGACCATCGTCGGCTCGAAATGATCGAGATCGCACGACTCCGGCGTGGGGTACCCGAGTTCGGCGAGGGCGCGCTCGATGCGGTACTCGTCGAGCGCCAGGGCGCCGACGCAGAGCAGATGCCACCGCCACTGCGGGCGCCCGGCCAGATGCCGGCGCCCCGTCAGCGTCTCGCCTCGCCGGTTCAGCAGTACATGGCCGCCCTCGTGGGCGAGGATGCGCTCGAGGTCGGCGGCGCCACGACGGCGGAACTCCGGCGCATTGAGCACGATGACCGAGTCCTCGGCGGTGGGGATCGTCTTGGCGCCTACCACGCCCGCGCCGCGGTCAGCGCCGTAGTCGGGGTCACCCGTGAGTCCGCGGACCTTGTCGACGAGGTTGTCGGTGACGATGACCTCGACGCTGTCCTCGGCGGCGCCAATAGCATTCAACCCGGCCTCGATGGCGTCGACCTGGCTCGAGTCGAGCCCGGCGCCTTCGGTTGTCAGATGCATCCGCGCATCTCCTTCATAAGGCCGAGGCACCTGTGCGGATGGAACGTGCAGGCGAGCGCTCTCGCACCCGCCGCGCCGGCGGATGCGAGGTGGCCTACCATCGGAAGGTCTGGCCAAAGACACGTCCTAGGTCGTCCTGCTGGTGTTCCGCTCCGGCAGGGCGCCTCGGCGATAACGGTGGGATAACTCCCTGTCGCCGAAGCTGCTTCCGGCGACATCTCAATCGTATATGTGGGGGGTGACAGCATCCGGCGATACAACAGCTTGTGTTGTGAATTTCGAGCCAGGCAACTTGGGGCAACGGCGGCATCGGGCGGCTGGCCGGATCAAACCGTCGTGCTGGAGGCACGCCCGCCGCGAACGGCGGGCTGCAACGCCGCGATTAGTCGCTGGCGCGCCCGATGGTTCGGCACCACCAAGGCTGCGCGGCGCCTCAGGGCTGCGGCCAGTACCGCGGTCCGATCATTCGCAATCAAGAGCGACGTCGGACACGACTCACCGGCCGAGAGGCAGCATGCTCACCGCCTAGGGCCTGTCCGGTGATCGTTGTGCTGGTTGGTGTTAGCTGGATTTCGTGGTTCGACGTGGCGAGTTGACAGATCGTGCATGGCTCGGATCGTGCCCATGCTGTCGGTATCGGGGCGTGGTCGACGCTGGCGTGATCACCGGCAGGTGATCAATGCGATCCTGTGGAAGCTGCGGACGGGCACATCGTGGCGTAACCTGCCTGCCCGAACGGTACGGACCGCGGGAAACCGCCCATGAACGACTCCGGATGCGGACCGCGGACGGGATATGGCAGAAGATCCTCGACAGGTGATCGTCAAAGAGACTCGATCGTTGAGGTCGAGTGGATCGTCAGTGTTGATTCCACGATCGTGCGGGCCCATCAGCATGCTGCCGGTGCCCGGAATAGGGGGTTCCGTTGTGGTCAACGCAGAAGTCCTCGGCCGGTCCCGAGGTGGGCTGAGCACCAAGATCTCCTCGCCGTCGATGGCTGCGTCTGCCGATCCAGGTGCTGCTCACCCCAGGCCAGGCCGGTGACAACCCGCAATTGCTGCCGCTGCTCGACGGTATCCGGTGGCTCGCGCGGGTCGCGCCGACCACGGATGCGGCCCGAGACGGTGATCGCGCACCGGGCATATTCGCATCCCTCGACTCGGCAGGCGTTGCGTCGGCGGCGGGTCGGCGACCCTTTCCGCTGAGCGAGCGGGCTTCTCTATCTGGGTAGTAAAGATCACAGAAGATGTTGGGGCACAACAGAACTGACTACCATCACCGTGACGGTGTGGGGCGGGGACCGCAGACCCCTACCCGCACCGTCGCCACCCGCAGGTCCCGAACGAATCGGCACGTGCTTGGCGGCTCGTGAAGCGCGTTGTCGAAATCTGGGGAACCTCGCGGAACTAGGCCTGGGGACCTGGAGCTGCAAGTTTGTGGTCTGTGCCACGCCACAGCCTCCGTCGGGCACGGAAGTGCCCGAGCAGACGCAATCGGGCCCAGAGGGTCGTCTACCCGGTCGGTTCAAGCAATGAATGTGGGATCTCTGTGTGATTCGGGCAAACCACGTCAAATCCTCGGAAACATAAAGACCCCTCCGACCCACTTCAGGGAGGGTTTTACCTGTCGGGCTGACAGGATTTGAACCTGCGCCCACCTGACGACGGTTCACGTCGACCCGAAGCTACCGGAAAGTACCCAAAAGTACTGGTAGAGCAGAGCTTCGGCGTGCGCCGTATCCTGGTTACTTCCCATCGTTTCCCGCTGTTTCCGGTTATTTCTGTGTGATTAATGTGTGTTGGGTCGAGTGCTGCGGCCGCGGCTTTGGTGCGGTTTCGAGAAGTCGTCAAGTGCGCCCGTGCTCGGTCGGTGTCGTGACGATGCACCGGCATGCTGCCCGATGGACGGCTAGGGTGCTGTGGCACTGCGGTATGACGGTGGCTGCTGAGGTCGCGTGATGAGGTGGTGTGTATGTGAAACCGGATGCTGGTCTGTCTTGTTGGTGATTTCGGCTTCGGAGCGGTCGAAAGTGAATGAAATTCGGCTGGTTGGCCTGCAAACGCGCAGGTCAATTAGTGTGCTCCCCGCGCGAGCGGGGATGAGCCCTGGCCTCGTGTGGCACCGTGGGCTGTGTGAACGTGCTCCCCGCGCGAGCGGGGATGAGCCCGAAATTTCCGTGTTCCTGATGACCTGTGGAACGTGCTCCCCGCGCGAGCGGGGATGAGCCCATGTCGCGGATCGTCTCGAAAATGGCCTTCGCGTGCTCCCCGCGCGAGCGGGGATGAGCCCAAGCTGCGCTCGATGGAAAAGGGCGACGTGGTGTGCTCCCCGCGCGAGCGGGGATGAGCCCGGGCAGCTCATCAACACGTTGGGTCGGGACAAGTGCTCCCCGCGCGAGCGGGGATGAGCCCAAGATCCTGCCCGCCCTGCATCAGGCGATCATGTGCTCCCCGCGCGAGCGGGGATGAGCCCAGGTTGGGGCGTTTGGTTTCGGTCATTGCCGCGTGCTCCCCGCGCGAGCGGGGATGAGCCCACGCCTGCGAATCAGTAGGCCCTACTTCCAGAGTGCTCCCCGCGCGAGCGGGGATGAGCCCCAGTACGCGAACGGCTGGAAGAACGTCGGATTGTGCTCCCCGCGCGAGCGGGGATGAGCCCGACGCCTGGGAAAATACGCTGAAGCCGATCTTGTGCTCCCCGCGCGAGCGGGGATGAGCCCTGCTCGCCGGTCATGGCGTCGATGTAGTCGTGGTGCTCCCCGCGCGAGCGGGGATGAGCCCCCCAGGGTCGGCAGGGTCGGTACCGACCCTGCGTGCTCCCCGCGCGAGCGGGGATGAGCCCTCAGCGAGCAGACCCGAGCTGGAGTCGAACGCGTGCTCCCCGCGCAAGCGGGGATGAGCCCAACCCCGCTCCAGAAACGCGCCTCAAATCTGCCAAGTGCTCCCCGCGCGAGCGGGGATGAGCCCGCAGGACGGTGATGTGGTCCAGCGCGAGACGCGTGCTCCCCGCGCGAGCGGGGATGAGCCCACAGCTCCACCACGTCTGTACCGCCTGCAATCGTGCTCCCCGCGCGAGCGGGGATGAGCCCGCGAAGACCCCCGCGCAGGAAGCCGAGTGGCTGTGCTCCCCGCGCGAGCGGGGATGAGCCCGTCACTGATTACGACTTCATCCGGTCGACGATGTGCTCCCCGCGCGAGCGGGGATGAGCCCCGCGAACAGAAGCGCCAGACGGCCGGGAAGTAGTGCTCCCCGCGCGAGCGGGGATGAGGCCAACCGGCGCCAGGTCGCGGGGTTGTCGTTGGCGTGCTCCCCGCGCGAGCGGGGATGAGCCCTGCGTGAGTTGTACAAGGAGGTCAAGGGCCACGTGCTCCCCGCGCGAGCGGGGATGAGCCCTCGGCCCACCACTGGGCCCGCTCGATCGCGGCGTGCTCCCCGCGCGAGCGAAGATGAGCCCCGGAGCCGGGCGACCCGCATCACGTGTTGCTCGTGCTCCCCGCGCGAGCGGGGATGAGCCCACGATCCGGCGCGGGCCGCCGGTGATAGATGCGTGCTCCCCGCGCGAGCGGGGATGAGCCCCCGTCGGGCACTGCGGCGCTGGCGATCACCAAGTGCTCCCCGCGCGAGCGGGGATGAGCCCTGCGGCACCGGCTTGAGCGCGTGCAGCGGGAAGTGCTCCCCGCGCGAGCGGGGATGAGCCCAGGTCGGACATGCTGTTCACGAACACGCGCCGGTGCTCCCCGCGCGAGCGGGGATGAGCCCAAAGGCTAACGCTTTGAGATCGTACGAGTAGAGCTCACAACCGTTCCAAGCCGGGGCCAGTTCCACCGTGGGATATTCACCTTCCACCTGGCGTTCGCCAAGTCGGACCGCCTCGATATCTTCGATTCGATCTGAAGCAATCGGCGATCATCGCGGCCTGTGATGCAATTACGCTATGGCAATTCCGGCCGATGTCAGTAAACAAGCCAGCCGACTCCGTACCGCAGTCGATGCGGTCGTGCCCGCCCGCATGGACTCGAACGTGATTATCGGCACCTGGAACCTGCGTGAGTTCGGCAACCTCACTGCGTCCTGGGACGCCGCCACCACCGACTCACCTAAACGTGATTGGCGCGCAACCACATTGATCGCGGCGATCATCGCCGCCTTCGACATCTGCGCTGTGCAAGAAGTCCAACGCAACACCACCGCCCTGCGCTTCCTGCTCACCCAACTCGGCCCGGACTGGCGGGCGATCGTCTCCGACGTCACCGAAGGCGACAACGACGGCAACGGTGAACGACTCGCCTACCTCTACAACACCACCCGAGTCCAGCCCTCCGGACTCGTCGGCGAGATCGTGCTCCCGCCCGCCGCTGGCGACCCCACCCAACAGTTCGTCCGCACCCCCTACGCCGCGAGCTTCACCCGCGCCGGAATCGAGTTCATCCTCACCACCGTCCACATCCTCTGGGGCGCCAACCCCCATCAGCGGCTGCCCGAGATCACAGCCTTCGCCCACTGGATGCGCGACTGGAACGACCGACCCAACGACTGGAACGACAACCTGCTGGTCCTGGGTGATTTCAATCTCGACCGGCTCGGCAACCCGCTCTTCGACGCCTTCGTATCGACCGGGCTCTGGGCACCCACCGAACTCGACACCGTCGACCGCACAATCTTCGGCAACGACAACACCACCAACTACTACGACCAGATCGCCTGGTTCAGCACCCTCGAGGATCACAGCCTGCTCACCGACCTCACCTACACCCAGCGAGCGGGCCACTTCGACTTCCTCCCACACTGCTACCCCGACCTCACCCGAACCCAGATCTCCTACCGCATCTCCGACCACTACCCACTCTGGGCCGAATTCCGCATCAACGCCTGACCTCCCGAAGCCCGCCGACGTCGGCGTGAACCTGGCTGCCCGGCTAAGCCTTCGTGTGCCTCAATCATGACCGTGAGGGGTCATCACGATGTGAGACGTATGCCGGGACAACAACGTTCGGGCGGGCCACCATAGGGTTTGTGGCTAGCTCAGAACGAGCCCGAGATGTTCGTGTACGCAATCGCGGATTTCGAAGGTGCAAGCCTGGGGATGTCTCATCGGAGCTGGTCGGTGCCGGTTCCCAGCTCCGAGACTGGAAGAAACGCCAAGGCTCACAAGCACTGTGGCGGCACGGGCAGTTCATGATGTGAGCTCGGCGCGGGCTCGTTCGGTGAGGGTGGACCATCGTGCTCTCCACGATCGCGGCTGTGGGGGCCGAGGATTTTCCTGGCCCATCGGTCGGGATCGAACAGCTCGTCGTCGGACAGGCCGGTGGCTCGCGCGAGGGCCTGCGGATACGCCCGGGCGTAGGCGCAGTTCACTGCAGTGGCGCGCGGTGGGCTCATGAGCATCCACTCTGCGCAGATCCGCGTCGGTGTGCACATCCTATGCCGGACTCCGGGTGTTCGTCGACATCGAGTAATCCCAGTTCTTGCATTCCGCGCCATAGCGATGCCCACCGACCAAGTGGGCCGCCCTCGCATTCCGGGCGGTCGAACACCAGCAGCGGCTGCGGCAGGGGACTGGTGCGCCCCGCGGCCAGAAGCGGCAACCCGAAGATACGGGCGAAGTGTGCGCGGTGGGTGCAGTCGTCACCGACGCGGTAGATGGGACCGCCCGGCCCCTCGACGCGGCCGAGCTCCACGAGCTGCGTCGTGCCGCCGATCCAGCGCCGGTCGATCCACGCTTCCAGTTCTGCCGGAGTCTTGGCCTGGTGGAGTGCGACACATGCCTCGGTCAGAGTGCGCCGAGTCGGTTCTACCGCGATCGAACGAACCCATCGTTCGTGATCTGGTGTGGACACGATCTGAGCCGGATCTACCCAGTTCAGGTAGTCCGCGCTCGCGGCGGTGCCAGTGCTCCTCTGCGGCACCACTTTCGAGCTGAAAACCGCGATCGTCGATACCTGCGCGCCGCAGACGCGGGATTCGTCGAACCACTGCCAATCCTGCCCCGGCGCTGGATAACGTGCCTCTGGACGGGGTGGTGCGCCCACGGCAGGCCTTGGCGAAGGGCAACCACGATCTGGCTATGACACTGGCAGTATTGTGAAGATGACCGCAATGCGCGTCACGGGCGCCGTTGATCAACAGGGAGTCCGGCCGAAAGTGAATGAAAATCGGCCGAATGCCGTACAAAGCTGCAGGTCAATTAGTGTGCTCCCCGCGCGAGCGGGGATGAGCCGCTGCGGGCCACTTCGCCAACGCCGGTCTGTGGTGCTCCCCGCGCGAGCGGGGATGAGCCCTTGGCGAGATCGCCCTGGTGCACCTGGGGGATGTGCTCCCCGCGCGAGCGGGGATGAGCCCTCCTCACGTACGGAGTCGATTTCGTGGCGGGCGTGCTCCCCGCGCGAGCGGGGATGAGCCCTCCTCGCCGGTCACGGTGAACGCGCAGAGGTCGTGCTCCCCGCGCGAGCGGGGATGAGCCCGGGACGGTGACTGTCGAGCTGACAGGGCCGCAGTGCTCCCCGCGCGAGCGGGGATGAGCCCCATCGATCACGAACTCCCAGAGAACGGGAGTGGTGCTCCCCGCGCGAGCGGGGATGAGCCCTTGCCAGGCACCTCGTCCTCGGGGATGTGCAGGTGCTCCCCGCGCGAGCGGGGATGAGCCCGTGCGGCCCTCGCTGCTGGTCGTCGTGAAAATGTGCTCCCTGCGCGAGCGGGGATGAGCCCCAACCGTCGCGCCGACACCCCCCACGGAGACAGTGCTCCCCGCGCGAGCGGGGATGAGCCCTTCCCCCGGATGCGCTACCGGGCGCGGAAGCGGTGCTCCCCGCGCGAGCGGGGATGAGCCCAAAGAGATCATCGACGCCGTGTACGGCGCGACGTGCTCCCCGCGCGAGCGGGGATGAGCCCAGGTTGGGCAGGAGACGGCTGTGCGCTTCCTCGTGCTCCCCGCGCGAGCGGGGATGAGCCCGTCAGCTGGGTTGGATCGCACCAGTCAGCTTCGTGCTCCCCGCGCGAGCGGGGATGAGCCCTGGCAACCCCTCGACGGTGACCCGCTGTGGTTGTGCTCCCCGCGCGAGCGGGGATGAGCCCTCCCACAGCTCACCCGCCACCCGTGCGGGCGCGTGCTCCCCGCGCGAGCGGGGATGAGCCCAGCCGCCCGGCGTACTCCTTGACCTTGATGGTGTGCTCCCCGCGCGAGCGGGGATGAGCCCGTGCGGGCCGCAGCACGCCACGGCCACCGGACGTGCTTCCCGCGCGAGCGGGGATGAGCCCAACGGCCTGCGTGAGCACATCCGCGTCGAGACGTGCTCCCCGCGCGAGCGGGGATGAGCCGCTGGCAGCTCCCGGAACAGCTACTGGCCGCGGGTGCTCCCCGCGCGAGCGGGGATGGGCCCTCGCGTGGACACCACAGCTCGACTACCAGCCAGTGCTCCCCGCGCGAGCGGGGATGAGCCCCACGCGGTCATCCCCACCGGCCATGGTTGCCGCGTGCTCCCCGCGCGAGCGGGGATGAGCCCACGGTGGCGAAATTGAGGGCCCGCGTGGTGACGTGCTCCCCGCGTGAGCGGGGATGAGCCCTTCTGGCAGCAGGTCGCGGCAAACGGCTTTGCGTGCTCCCCGCGCGAGCGAGGATGAGCCCGCATCGCCTACTGGCTCGGCGACCTCGGACGAGTGCTCCCCGCGCGAGCGGGGATGAGCCCGGTCGCGACTGCGGGGTCCGGCCGAGCATCCGGTGCTCCCCGCGCAAGCGGGGATGAGCCCCCATACCAACCGTTACCAACCAAACCCGCCGCGTGCTCCCCGCGCGAGCGAGGATGAGCCGGAAAACCACGGCGTCTACGAGCCCGGCCGCGAGTGCTCTCCGCGCGAGCGGGGATGAGCCCTCGGCAACAGTCGGCAGTCGGCCGAGGATTTGAGTGCTCCCCGTGCGAGCGGGGATCAGCCCGCGGCTGACGGCATGAGGGTGCAGTCGTCTGTGCGCTCATCAGGCGTGCGCCGATGAGCCCTCGTTGGGAAGTAGACTGCCCAGGCGGTCACGTGATCGCTTTGCGAGCAGGTCGCCTGGAATGTGTGCGGGCACAGGAGGGATCACGGAGTCCTTGCGGCCGTTCGGGGACGAGTCCGAATCATCTGCGGGCTGAGACTATTTTCGCGTTGTACCACCCACCCACCCGCTGAAAGTATTTATCCCGTGCGGATCACACTCCTGCTCGCTGGTCTCGCAGTCCTCGGCACTTTCCTACTTATCGACAACTGGCACCCCCTTCGAGCTGCGGCCTACGCTGCAGGCTGGCTGGTCTAGCTGCGATCCTCATCAAGTTCGCCCGGAGGTGACACCGGTGCCAGGATCGGGGCTGCGCTGGCCGATCGTGAAGCGCCGCATGGCAGAGGAAAAGGTCGAAGCTCTCGACGTAGGCGTTGTCGCTGAAAGTGTGCTCGCTGCTGCGACATCGCAGTGTCGACTGCAGTATTCGCATAGGTGTCGTGGATGTCGGGTAGTCCTCGTCGACGCGCGGGTTTGCATGGCATTCGAGGTCGTAATATTTCAGCTGACGCCAGCGGAGTGCTGGGTGTGTGGTGGCGTCGGTAGGCAACCGTCATCCCGAACGGGATGCCGCCGGTCGTTCTAACCTGGGGCCTGCTGCAGTGTTGGTTGCTACTTCCTGTGGTTGGGAGGCCGCATCGAGCGTGGAGCGAGCATTTTGGATGCGGTTCACGGCTGCGGCAGTTGCCGTCGGGCTCGGTTCTTGTGATGTCGTGGTAGTGCTCGCGCTGTGAGGAGAAATGAACCGGTACGCTGCCCCTACCTTGCAAGAGCCTCCTCGGTGAGCGGGGACGAGCTTGCTGGCCTGCTCGGCGCGGATACGCGTTGCGTGTTCATGAGGAGAGGGAGTTGCCCCTTTACGATGGTCTAGGGATGTCTACGGAGCGGCCTGGTGTTGGTACCGTTGATCGATGCTGGTCGCGGTCGGGTGCTACGCATGTCGCTGAGCCCACACTCCGAATGCCTCTACAAGTCCTGCGTAGAACTGTTCTCCTGGGACTGCGCCCGGGTTTTTGCCCGCATCATAGAAGGCCACGTTGGTGAAGGTGGCCGATGTCGAGGCGTTGAGGTTCTTGTAGAATGCGAGCTTTCCGCGGCCGAATCCGACGAAGAGCCAGAATACGCCCAGGGAGGCTGTGTTCTGTAGCAGGGAGCGGATCTCGGCCTTGTCGTAGGGTTCGCTACCGACTTGGACGATCGCGAAGACCGGGTCCGAGCTTCCCGATTCCTGATAGTGGTTGACGATTCGGCGCATTGCCTGGGTGACGTTGCCCCAGCCCCAGTCGACTTGGGTGTGGAGTTGGCCGATCTTTCCGCGGTAGTTGGTCAGGCTGATCTCTTCGAGGAACGGTTCCTGTTCGCCGGAGAAGATCACCGGAACGACGCCGTCGTCATCGAGATTCACTGAAAGGGCGAGTACGCGCTCGGCGAATGCTTGAATTGCGAACGACTCGTACAGATCTTTCATGTCGTAGTCGTGATCGAGGACGAGGTAGACGGCGGCACGGTAGCTGGTGAGTCCGCTGCGGGAAAGAACTTGTCCTGCTTGGCGGGCGGGTGCCAACAACGCCGGAGCTTGGTTCGCGACCTTCGTCAGCTCTACCGAGGATGGTGCCGGTTGAGTTGCTCCGCGCGTGGGTGGTGGGGTGGACGACGGGTTGTCGTCGACGGTTACGCCGAAATCGGTGGCGAGGCCGGCGAGACCGGAGGAGTAGCCTTGACCTACGGCTCGCACCTTCCAACTGTCGCCGCGACGGTAGATCTCGGCGAGTAGAACTACGGTCTCACCCGCAGTGAAATCCGGCGCTTTGAACTCCAGTTCAGGGGCCGTTGCCGGCTTCAGGGTCAGCAACGGAGCAGCGGTGAACACCGCCCCGGGGTGCAATGGGTCTGCGCTTGCGACGATGATGATCTTGTCAACGTCGCGGGGGACACGTGACAGTTCGGCCGTGACAGTCATGCCGGACACCGAAACCCCGTCCTGGGACGGGTGGTTGTAGAACACCAGGTCGTTGTCCGTGCGGACTTTTCCGTCAGCAGCAACGAGGAGTGCGGAGACGTCAGCAGGTGTGCCTGCGGGCGCAACGGTACACAAGCACTGGCCTGTTGCTAGGGCAGCGTTCTCACCTTTTCGCAGGAGCGTTGCAGGCACGGGGACCTACCCTTCGACGACATTCTTGGGACCATTGCTGTGGCCAGAGGGCCTCCGCGGCGGGCGGCGGGGATGATGTTATGCCACTTATCAATTCGAGACGCGGTGTTCGTCGAACCACTGTCAATCTTGTCTCGGCGCTGGGTAACGGGCCTCGGATGGAGTGTTGTGCCAGCGGCAGGCCTTGGGAAGGGCAAGCACGATCTGGCTGTGACGCGGGCAGTATTGTGCAGATGACCGGAATGTGCGTCATGGGTGTCGTTGATCCGCAGGGAGTCCGGCCGAAAGTGAATGACAATCGACCGAATGCCGTGCAAAGCTGCAGGTCAATTAGTGTGCTACCCGCGCGAGCGGGGATGAGCCCCTCTCGCTACTCGCGCACTCCGGAGGGTCTGGGTGCTCCCCGCGCGAGCGGGGATGAGCCCCCCAGGAAGGGAAGGGCAAAGTGAGTGCCTACGTGCTCCCCGCGCGAGCGGGGATGAGCCCACCATGACCACCAGGCTGATGGCGAGGTTGGAGTGCTCCCCGCGCGAGCGGGGATGAGCCCCGGGCCGACGATGGCTTTGATGCCGAGGGAGAGTGCTCCCCGCGCGAGCGGGGATGAGCCCCGGGCAGGCAGCGAACCGGGCAGGTCCACCGAGTGCTCCCCGCGCGAGCGGGGATGAGCCCAAGCCGTCGAATGGCTGGCGAAGGGATACAAGGTGCTCCCCGCGCGAGCGGGGATGAGCCACGGATTGAATGGGGCGGCTGGTGTTGGATGGTCCTCGAGAATGGACTGCCCTGTCTCGTCGTCGGCGCCTGAGGGGCCCTGGCGAAACACTCGCTGCGGCCTGCCGCGCGGGAGGAACTTCGTTGGTCACTCAGACTTTCTGCTGTGTTCGATCCCTTCCCCGCGCGGCCGCCGTGAGCGCTCCGTGTGGAGGTAAAGTCTGGTAGGGACCGTATTCTGGTCGTAGCCTCGTAAGGGCTTGCGGGGTGTGGGGCTTCAGCGTTGTAGTGAGCATCTTGATTCCCGGAGGGGGAGCGTTGTCAGGGGATGAGTTTCTAGTCGATGGTGCCGCGATCGCGACAGCCACGAACTCGTTGAACGGCATCAATCAGTCGCTGGAGGCCGGACTTCGCTCGGTCGTGGGCGACATCGAGGAGTTGCTGGCGGACGGATGGATTGGACAAGCTGCGGATAGTTTCCGCACCGTCTATCAGGAGGCCCGCACGTCCTTCGAGCAGCTGATAGCCGAGGCGTCCACGATCATGGCCGCGGTCCCGACGGTGGTCGACACCCTTGTAGACTCCGACCGGACTCACGCGGGCGATATCTCCGCGGTCCAGTTCTCGCTAGATCTTTAGGGAGCCCTGAGGTGAGTCAGGATGGTTACGCAGTCGACTTGGAGATGTTGGAGACCGTTGAGCGAAGGCTAGAGGGGTTCGTTGGCTTCGCGAAAGACCAGTTGACTACCATTGAAAGTCTCGTCAACTCGACTCCCGAGCGCTGGACGGGTGCGGCCGCCGATGCCTATTTCACACGGCATACTGCTTGGGCGACAAAAGCGGCTGCTGCCGTCGAAGCATTGGATCAGATCCGCACCCGCTTGAAGAATGCGCGGACCGCCTACCAAGCGTCGTTGGACGCGAATAACCAGATGTTCGGCTGACGTGTCGTGACATCAGTCGACTTGAGGGACGCATGGCTATCGCCCATTACAGTTGGTTCAATTTCTTCGAATTCGCGGTCGTCGCTGACACCGCATCGGGGAAGATTCGTGAGGTCATCGACAATCACGCCGAGAACCTCGAATACAATGGTTCAGGAATGGCCGGAAGCGATGAGCAAGTCGGTCAAGTATGGGGCAAGGAGTGGGATACCGCATTCAACCGTTTCCTCCCCGCAGTTTGTCAACTGGCGGACGCATACGGGGCAATCAGCAACCGTGCTTACTATGCGGGTGTCAACCAACTATACGTGGAGTGGGTAGCGAATAATCGGGTGGGGGCGGTTCCGCAGCCGCCTACCGGGCCGCCCCAGAACGCCGACCAACGGCGGTCATACGGGAACATGCCGACCTCGATCGGTGCGACCGGTGATCCGCTCATCACCGATATCGCGGGACTAGTCGAACAAATAGGCATTCCTCTGCCCACTGGAAACGACGAGAAGCTGAAGAATGTCGGAGCATCTCTGAAGGCTATCGCCACAGTCGTCCAGGAACAGACTGACGCGGTACGGAAGGTCGGTCGCGAGCCCGGTGACCGGGATTCCGAAGACGCGCGCAAACTTTACGATGAGTACGTCGAGGGCGTCCTGGGGCCTTCCGGGATGGCCGCATCCGACGCGAACACACTGGCTTCTGCCGCTACCACATTCGGTGAGCAGATCGTCAAACAACGCCAGTCCATGGAGGATGCCTGTCACCAGTTCCTCGCAGAGGCGACCATAACGCTCGGCGTTGGCGTCCTGGGAACCGTCGTTACCGTCGGTGGGTCCGATGTCGCTGCCGGCGTCATCACCGCTACTCGAATCACCTCCTGTGCAAACCGAATACGAACATCGATCGAGCTCTTGATCGCGATTGTCAGGATGGCTAGGTCGACCTTTGCTCTCGTGAAGCTGAGCAACACTGCCATTCAGTTGATGTCCAAAACCGTTCAAAAGCCTGTTGTAAAGGTAGACATCGACAAGGACTCGGGCGAGCGGAAGATGCAGATTACGTTTCCCAATTGGAAACAGGAGGCATGGGAACGATATCTGGAAACCTGCCACCTCCGTCGTGGGGGATGTAAAACTATGGAAGAGTGGAGTCGCCTGTACGACCAGCTCATGGAAAATACCGGAAACGGTTCCGAATGGGATCAAAAGGTTGCTGAAATCATGGACTACACACCTGAGGAGGGGTGGGCCGCCCAGCGGCATGTTGAAGGAGTCGACGGGCGACGCTATGATTTCGTCCACTACAATGAAGATGGCGAACCTGATGAGCTGGTGGAAAACAAGAGTGGTCGGCTGGATACGGAGCAACTAGCCAAAGACGAAGGCGCGCTCGAGCAAGGTTACCGGGTGACCTATAATCTCAAGAGTGACCTGTCGCCCAGCGACCAGAGGGCGCTCGACCGGTTGAAATCGATTTACGGCGATCGCCTGACCATCAACTATCTATAGAAAGGACTTGCCTCGTAATGGGTAAGAAGTCGGACGTTGGTGTTCGGGAAACGCCGGAATTCAAGGCGTTGCAGAATGATGAGCAGTTTCGTAGCTGGCTGCTCATGCAGGAGGCTGCGATGGAAATAGAATTCACGGTTTTCGATGTGCCTGAGCTCAGCGGTTATGAGTACACCCGCGAAGGTTTGGTTATTGCCGAGCAAGAGATTCTCCGCCGGTTCGCTGACTCCAGTCCATGGACTGAGGAGAACTACAAACTGGGTAGCCGATTCATGTACTTCATCGGTGAGACCTTTGTGCGCAACTTCGAGGGAAAGTGGGTCGCGCTGCCGCCTCAACCTCCCAAGACCAGCCCGGCCACGGTTGTCGACACGGAATACTCTTCCGGATTTTACAACCCGCGCACGCAAATGGGTTTCGTGCGAAGTCGCAAGACCGGAACCGAGCTGACTTGGATATTTGATCGCGCTCAGGCCACTTACACGCAGTGGGTGGAGCTGGGTCGGCCGGGACGAGGTACTTGGGATGGGTACCGCTGACTCGCGACTTGACTGTCTCATCGGCTGCGCATGGTTGATGAGTATCTAGTAATCTTCCCCGACTCCGCCACAGCGGTCAGTGATGTCATCGATTCTGGGTATGGTTTCATCGCGTCATAACGGGCAGTGGGGCGCCAATTAGTAACGGCTACTTCGCCAGACCCGGCGGTCGGGGTTACTGTGGAGCGAAGCTGGCCACCGATTGGCAGTTGATGGCGGCTTGACGTGGGACATCTGATGCGGTGCCGGTATCGCCAGGCCCGTGACCTTGGTGACGGTTTTGCCGCGCTCATCAGCGCCCGGGTCACCGCCTTGTCGGCCAGCGCGGTCATCGTCTCCGGCGACGGCCCGACGAAGATCAGGTTCTCCTCGGCGCACACCGACGCGAAATCTGCGTTCTCCGGAAGGAATCCGTAACCGGGGCGGCTGGGTTCGGTCGTTGCCCCACACCTGCGTTGAACGCGACGAAGCGGGTGCGTATGTCGAGATGATCATCCACGCCCTTGGTTGGGGGCTGTTGAGCCCTACCCCGAGCGCCCCGAAGCCAATTGCCGGAATTCGGTGTGCGGTGCGGGTTGACTGTCACAGCGCATGTGGGAGGGTACTGCTGCTCGGGCGCATCGACGGCTCGATGCTGGCTCTACAGGTCGCGTTCAGCAGTGGACAACTGGCGAGCCGACAGATGATCCTGAAAAGGTATTGTGACCTTGTTCGTTGCCGGCCCTCCTTGATCTCGCGACCGAGCTGCTACGCAGACGGCTGATCCGCTCGGGCGGGCGCGGGTGTCTCGCTCGACGAGCCGGCGATCGCGCTGCGCAGTGCGCGCGAATGCGCCGGTTCCACTCCAGCCCGTAACCTCGATGACTGCGCAGGGATCGACAGCCAGCCGGACCACCACGGGCAACGCATGCTGTTCACCCAGACTTGTCACCAAGCCAATTCGAGCAGCTTAAGCATTCGGAACTGGCCGGCGAACGTGGCGATCGCCGTCTCACGGATCTGCCAGCAGCCGCCGGAGACTGCGCCATCACCTATGTTTGCCGCGCGCTCGGGCAAACCTCCGCGGGATTGCCCCCGGTTCAGTTGACTCCTGACCTGTGATGACTACTCCTCGCTGGACGGATGTTCACCGTGCCGAAGCCCTATCCCGAGGAGTTTCGCCGCGACGTAGTCGCGGTCGCCCGCAAGGGCGAGATCTCGTTGACCCAGATCGCCAAGGATTTCGGAATCTCCCAGAGCTGCGTGAAGAACTGGCTCAAACAAGCTCATATTGAAGACGGTCACCGGCCCGGCGCCACCCGCGACGAATCGGCCGAGCTGCGCGAAGCGCGTAAACGGATCCGCCAGCTGGAGCAAGAAGCCGAGGTCATGCGCCGCGCGGTCGCCTATTTCTCGCGTGACGTCAACCCAAAATGAGCTACCCGCTGGTCCTCGACCTGGCCGCCGACGGTATCCCCGTCGCGGTGATCTGCCGGGTACTCGGCTTCTCCACCCAAGCATTCTACAAATGGAAGCAATGCCCTGTCTCGCAACGTGATTGGGACGACGCGCACCTGATCAACGCAGCTCTCGACATCCATACCGACGACCCGGCTTTCGGCTACCGATTCATCGCCGACGAGCTGCTCGCCCGCGGTATCCGCGCGAGCGAGAACCGGGTCCACAGGTTGTGCTCGGCGCAGCGGATCTGGAGCGTCTTCGCCAAGAAACGAGGCCTCAATTGCAAGGCCGGCCCGCCGGTCCATGACGACCTCGTCGGGCGCACCTTCACTGCCGGGGTCCCGGGCGCGATGTGGTTGACAGATATCACCGAGCACGCCACCAGTGAGGGAAATTGTATCTGTGCGCGGTCAAGGACGTGTTCTCCAACCGGATCGTCGGGTACTCGATCGGTTCACGGATGAAGGCATCGCTGGCAGTGTCGGCGTTGCGCCATGCGGTCGCTCTCCGATCACCCACCGCGACGATTGTCCACTCGGACAGAGGCAGCCAATTTCGTTCTCGGAAGTTCGTGAACACGCTGTCGGTCAATAGTTTACGAGGTTCGATGGGAAGGGTCGGAGCCTGTGGTGACAATGCGGCAATGGAGTCGTTCTTCGCACTGCTGCAGAAGAACGTGCTCGACCGGAAACGGTGGGCGACCCGTCACGAGCTCCGCCTGGCGATTATGGTCTGGATCGAGAAGACCTACCACCGCACCCGTCGGCAACGCCGACTCGGCCGTCTCACCCCGATCGAGAATGAGACAATAAACCGGCCCGCACTCGCGGCCTGATAGACCAAACCCGCGACTTAACCGAACTCGGGGCAGTCCCGGACCGCAACGCCGTCGAGCGCGGCATCAACCAGCTCAAACAACATCGATTCACGATGCTGGTTAACTTGCCCCGCGAACGCGGATGGCGCGAGTGCGCTCCGGTGAAGAACGGTCCCGCGCTCAGCGGTTACGGGGCGGCCTCGATGAACAAGGCGCTCGCGGCAACGATGGCGAAACTGCCGACCGCGATGGTGAAGTCGCTGACCTGGGACCGAGGAAAGGAACTGTCCGCCCATGCGGAACTGACGGCGACTACCGGGGTCGCGGTCTATTCGCTGACCCATATAGCCCGTGGCAGCGGGGGACAAACGAAACACGAATGATCTTCTACGCCAGTGCTTTCCGAAGGGAACGGATCTGTCCCGTTGGACCAAACGGGACCTGGCGGCGGTCGCTGACGCGCTAAACAAGCGACCGCGGAAGGTCCTCGGGTGGCGCACGCCGGCCGAGGCGATGGAGGAGCATCTACAATCGCTTCAACAACGAAATGTTGCGTCGCCTAGGCTGGCGTGCCCCAGGACTTTGCGCGTTGGCCGATCCGCTTCGATCGGCGGCACCGACGAAATTCCCGGCCCGCTTGCGGGGATGGACCCGAGGATGTGCTCGCGATCTGTCGACCCGTCCACGCTGTGCGTGGGTAGGGCGTCTGTTTTCTTCAGATTCCTCGCTAGATCCCCTGTCTAGCGTTGGCGCGCTGCGGGGTCGGTCTGTACTGACGATCGCAACGGGGCGGGCGCCCGGACAGCAAACGCCGTGGCGAACCGGTTCGGTGATCAGTGTCCAGGGTGAGCCCGTTCGACCCAGTACGTTCGCCCGTTGCGGCATCGAGCCAGCACGGGCAGCAGCGGGATACACGCTGCGATGAAGGCATCTAAGTCGTTGCGGTACAACTGGATCACCGTCTCATCGCCGTAGGTCTGGCCCATCGTCCACAAGTGGAATACCGGATCCTTTTCGACCCTGCCATGCCCTCCGTCGGGTGGCTCCGGCTTGCTCAGATCAACCACGCAGCCAGGTAGCCCGGCCTCGTCTGTTATTGGGCGTTGGGTGGATTCGATGAGGAACGCCGAACGCCGCTTGGATGCTAAAGCGTTGTCGATCTCATAGCGAGGAGGGGCGTTCGGCTTATTGCATTGCGTACTTGGCAAGCCGAACGATGACATGTCTGTAGGCTAGCCGCGTGGAAGTCCACATGTTCACGACCGAGAAGCTCGGGCCCCACCAGTACATCGTGAGCTGTTCCTGCGGCAAGTCGTGGACCGGACATACCCGAGGCCGGACCGAAGCGAAGGCCGCCGCCCATGCCCACGAGTTGAACCGTGCGCTGTGCCCTCATCCGGAAAAGAAGGTCTACCTGACGAGGGAAGATGCACTGCAGGGTAAGGCCCGAACCTGGAAGATCCCGCCCGGCGGCGGAGGTCCGGCCCGCGAAGCATATCGATGCCGTTGCCGCGCATGGCATTTGACAACGAAGTCACGTCGGTGACGATTTGAGGATGCTGTGTTCCAATACCATCTCGGCTCAGCGTACGGAGCCGAGGTCTGCAACCCATGGTCCTAGCTGGATCTGGCTGCTTCTTCGAGGTCGTCGACCGATCAACCGGACCGGCACCGAGTAATGGTTGGTGCGCACGGTGATCTGGGAAACTTGTCGACCCGTGGAGTAAACCAACGCCCAGTCTCGGGTGGTTCGTCGGGCAGTGGCTTGAGCAGCGGTTTCTCGGCGGCGAAAAGTTCGCCGATGGTGCGGGGGCGGGCGCCGATGCGGCGTTGTTCGTCGGCGATGTCCCAGGCATCGACCAGTTCGTTGAGCTCGTCGATCGACTCGACCTCGGGGATCGGGATGAAGTGGTTTCTACGGAACCACCCGATCTGTTTCTCGACACCGCCCTTCTCGTGGGTGCCCTCGATTCCCGGGTCGGCAGTAGAACGCGTCGAAGTCGTAGTGGGAACGGAACGCGGTCCAACGGTCGGATTCCTCACGCAGCCGTGCGAATCCGATCACTCGGGCGACCGCGCGGCGCGCAGGTTGTCGTAGCGGATGTTGCCGACCGGTACCCCACCCAACACGCGGAAGGCGTGGACCTGACCTTCGAAGAACGCTTCCTGACCAGCCGAGAGGAAGCAGCGGTGAACGGCCTTGCCCGAAAACGACATTCGCAACGCGAACAAACACACCACCACCAGCTCGCCGCGTAGCCGGACCGTCACGTCGGAGAAGTCGACCTCGGCTTCTTCTCCGGGGCGGTGGGTTTGGCGGATAAGGACCTCCGCAGGGCCTTTGCCTTCCTCAGCACGGACCTGCGGTTTCCGCTAGGCGACGTAGTCACGCAACGTTTGGTAGGCGACGTCATCCATGCCGTGTTCGTCGAGCAGTCGGGCATACAGGCGTTTGATCGTGTGACGCTGTCTGCGTGGCGCCCGCAAATCCGTGCGCAGAACCTCGTCGATGAAGGGCTTGAACGGATCGAGTTTCGAGCCTCGCGTGGGGTACTTCTTGCGCTCGCTGGGCCACGCCGTGTTGGTCGCGGCTTGGACTGTGCGCCAACCGACCCCGTACTTCCTCTGCAACGCCCGACCTGACAATCCCGCTCGTGCGTCGCGCCGGATCGCGGCGTAGAGCTCGACCTTCGTCTGACGAGGCAACGGCGACTCCCTTCAACGCATGTGTATGGGGCGAAGCACACGCATCTTTGCACCACAACCAAGATCACGACGTCAAAATTCGCCGATGCGAACATCCTCGGATCAGAGGTGACGTCAGGATCTACCGATCGGTGATGTCACAGATCACCGATAGAACCACCCGCATGTTTCGCCTACCGATCAGTACCGCCATGAGCTGAGTGTTTCTTGGCCGAGCCGCGCCGCAAACCAGCGCTCCACCTTCTGCTCGTGCGTCGGGAACGGCGCCACCTGCGGCGGTGGGAATTATCGATGAATTTCGCAGGGCGAGTGTAAATGTCGATGAAAGTGGGTATGGTCGGCAGTCGCGGATAGCGGGGTGGAAGACGAAGGGGGAATGTGGTGGTCTCATCAGCGGTGATGTCTGCGTGGGCGAAGAGCGATCGTGCCGGGGCCAGCTTGTCGTTGTTTCGGCATTCGGCCGACTCGTCGGTGGTTGCCGGTCTGGTGTGGGACCACTGGCTACCCGCCCATGTTCTGTCCCTGCTTGCTGAGGGCCTGCCCGCTGGGTTGGCTGATGGGCGAATCCTGTTCTGCTGGTTGGCTGGATTGCATGACATCGGGAAGCTGACTCCGGCGTTTGCGTGTCAGGTGCCGGAGTTGTTCGACCACATGCATGGCAACGGCCTGCCGGTAACAGGTGCACCTGTCGATCGAAAGTTGTTGCCGCACGGACTGGCCGGCCAGATCACGGTGGAGCAATTTCTCGTCAGCCATGGTTGGTCGAAGCGGGTGGCGTCGACGTATGCGGTCGTCGTCGGGAGCCACCACGGTGTCCCTGCGACGGTGGGCCAGATTCAGGCCGCGGTCAACGGCGGGCGTTCGTTGTGGGGTGGACCGGAGTGGGAGCGTGCTCGCAGCGAGCTGATGACGATGGTGACCGAGCGGACCGGTGCTGCAGATCGCATCGCCGCCTGGTCTGTGGTCAGGTTGTCGACTGTGCAGCAGGTGCTGCTGACTGCGGCGGTGATTGTGACCGACTGGATCGCCAGCAACCAGGACCTGTTCCCCCTCGACAGTCGGCGAGCATCAAGCATCGAGGCACCCAAGGCGTGGACCCTGCTCGGATTGCCAGACGCCTGGTCACCGGCAGGCGCGGCGACGGATTCAGAAACCGCCCGCCAGGAGTTGTTCAGATCGAGGTTCGCTCGTGAGGATCCGATGCGGCCCCTGCAGCAGGAGTGCCTGCGGATCGCCTGCGAGCTGCCTGATCCGGGGTTGATGATCATCGAAGCGCCTATGGGGGAGGGGAAGACCGAGGCCGCGTTGCTCGCTGCCGAAGTACTCGCTGAAAGGTTCGGTGCGGGTGGGGTATTCGTTGCGTTGCCGACGATGGCGACCTCGGATGCGATGTTCGCGAGGGTACGTCAGTGGGTGGATTCGGTCTCGGGAATTCCGGGCAGCATGGTCCTGGCGCACGGTAAGGCGGCGTTGAACGAGGACTATGCGAAGTTGAAGCGGCGTAGCTTCATCGATATCGGTTCCGACTGCGGCGACAGCACGGTCTTGGCGCATGGTTGGTTCGTCGGGAAGAGGGGTCCCTTGGCGAACTTCGTGGTCGGCACCATCGATCAAGTGCTGAGGGGTGCGCTCAAGGCTCGTCACGTGATGTTGCGGCACCTCGGTCTGGCGAACAAGGTCGTAGTGATCGATGAGGTCCATGCCGCGGACAGCTACATGTCGACCTACCTGTGTCGGGTGCTGGAATGGCTCGGTGCCTACCGTGTTCCGGTGCTGTTGTTGTCGGCGACGTTGCCTCCCGCGCAGCGTGATTCGCTACTCGAAGCCTATCGGCGTGGCCGCGGCAGGGAAGGCGAGTCTGCTGTTGCCGTGGCCGGATATCCGGCGATCTCGGTGTGGCCGAATCCTGCGCTGTCGTGTGCTGTTGCTGCCTCGGGCCGATCGATCGAGGGGATCGAGCTCGATTTCATCGACGACGACGCGGGCCTGTTGGTCGACAGGTTGGCTGAGGCGCTGGCCGAGGGCGGCACGGCAGGAGTAGTGTGTAACACCGTCGTTCGCGCTCAGCACCTGTTCGAGGTGATGACCGCCGACGGTCGATTCGATCCGGGTGAGGTGCTGCTGCTGCATTCACGGTTCGTAGCAGTGGATCGTGCGCGGCACGAGAGCCGATTGCGTCGGCTGCTCGGCCCGCCGGGTAGCGGGGGCAGACCTGCGCGGATGGTGGTCATCGGGACCCAGGTGATCGAGCAGTCTCTCGATATCGATGTCGATCTGTTGGTGACCGATCTGGCGCCGGTGGACCTGGTGCTGCAGCGCATCGGCCGACTGCACCGCCATCCACGTTCGGGACGTCCCGCGCGGGTGAACCATCCGCGCTGCTGGATCCGCGGCGCCGAATGGGGATCGGTTCCCCCGAAACTGGACAAGGGCGGCGAAAAGGTCTACGGCCGGGCACGTCTACTACGTGCGGCAGCAGTCCTCGCCGATCGCCGTGAGTCGGGTGTCGACGTTCCCGCCGACATTCCGGGGCTGGTGGCACACGCTTACGCGGACAGCTTCGCTGTTGCTGCAGACTGGGCAGAGACGTTCGCTGAGGCAGAGTCCGCGTGGGCCTTGCATGTAGCCGATCAGCGCAAACGTGCTGGTGACTATCTGCTGGGCCCTCCGCACACCGAGAACACGACGATTCGGGATTGGCTGGTGGCCGGTGTACGCGACGACGCCGACGGTGTCGGCGGTCAAGCGCAGGTCCGCGACGCCGAAGACAGCATCGAAGCCATCGTTGTGCACCGCGTCGGTGACCAGATCCGGGTGCTGCCCACCATCCCGGAGATGGGTGGCCGCGTCGTCCCCGCCGACTCCTGTCCGGATCCGGCACTGGCGAAGGTGCTGGCACAGTGCACCATCCGGCTCCCGGTCTTCCTGACGCGATACAACCGGATGGGCATCGTGCTACGGACACTGGAGGACACTTTCTATCCGGGCTGGCAGCAATCACATTGGCTGGCAGGTGAACTCGTTCTCGAACTCGACGAGAATCTGTCCACCGAACTGGCGCAACACCATTTGACCTACGACCCGGCCCTCGGACTGGTCGTGACAGCGAAGAAGGAAGCAGACACCCAGCGATGACGACGACAACAGCAGGGCTGAACCTCGTCGACGACCCGTGGATCCAGGTGGTCGACCGGACCGTGATCGCGGACGTGCTCTCTGTTCGCCAGGTACTACACCGAGCCTCGGAGCTATCGGGGATCGTCGGTGAGGTACCCACACAGTCGTTCGCGATCCTGCGGTTGTTGCTGGCGGTCCTGCGACGCAGTCTCGCCACCCGGGCGGGGTCGGCCGTGGATGTGTGGTCGCAGTTGTGGGATCTCGACACGTTGCCGGCCGGCGAGATCGACACCTACCTCGACACCCATCGGGCACGGTTCGAGCTGTTCGATCCGGTGGCTCCGTTCTTCCAGGTCGCGGGCCTGCAATCCGCCGGGGACGCGGTGGGTGCGTTGGACAAGCTGATCGCCGACGTGCCCAACGGCGCCAAATACTTCACCACCCGTGCCGGTCGGCATCTGCAGCGGATCGACTTCGCCGAGGCCGCGCGGTGGCTGGTTCATGCGCACGGGTTCGATCCCTCCGGTATCAAGACCGGCGCCGTGGGGGATCCGCGGGTGAAGAACAACAAGGGCTACCCCATCGGGGTCGGCTTCGCGGGTGCCTTGGGCGGGGTGTTCCTCGAGGGCGCCACCTTGCGCGAAACACTGCTGTTGAACCTGGTGCTGCTCGACGTCAACGGGCAGCGTTACCGAGGCGATGACCTCCCGGTGTGGGAACGCGAGCCCGACGGTCCCCGCGTGCGCGAGAACCCGGTCCCGACCGGTCCGGCGGATCTGGCGACCTGGCAGAGCCGCCGAATCCGGCTCGTAGCCACCGATGATCACGTCACCGGGGTGGTGCTGTGTAACGGGGATCCGCTCGAACCGTTCAACCAGCACCTGCTCGAACCGATGAGCGGCTGGCGCTACAGCGACATCCAGACCAAGAAAGCCGGCGGCAACACACGCCACTACCCGCGCACCCACGACCCGGAACGGTCACTGTGGCGCGGCATGAGTTCGATGCTCGACGACCTCGCCGCGGCACCTGCCGCCGGCAACGACATCACCGCCGGGGTCGTGCACTGGGCCCAGCGCCTCGTCGACGAGGACGCCTTGGACCCCACACATCCGGTGCGCCTGCACGCGGTGGGAATGCACTACATCAACCAGCAGTCCGTCGTCGGTGAAGTCGTCGACGACACCATCGGGTTCCGCGTCGGACTGCTGTCGAACCCCACATTGCGTTCGATCGCCGCCAGGGCCGTCGCCAGCGCGGACAGCGCGGTGGCGGCACTGGCCGGGCTGACCGCGAACCTGGTCAGGGCCGCTGGCGGCGACCCGGACGGGCCGCGTGCCCGAGCCCGCGAAGAAGGCTACTTCGCGCTGGAAGGGCCGTTCCGGCGCTGGCTGGCCGGGTTGGATCCGCGCAACGACACCTTCGACGACGAGTACCGGGCCTGGCATCGGATCGTGCGCTCGATCATCGATGAACACGCTGCCGACGCCTTGCGCGCTGCGGGAAAGCCTGCCTGGGTCGGGCGAGAGATCGACAACCGCTGGCTCGACTCCGCTGCGGCACAGCTGATCTACCAGACCCAGCGTCGTAAAGCAGTGCCGGGAGCCTTCGAACCCACCGATGACGACGGAGACCTCACGTGAGCGCGACACCACAGGCCAGCACCAGCAAATACGGGCCCCTGGAAGACTATGTCCACCAGCGTATTTCGGGTCGGCAAGCCGCCTATATCCGGCGTGAGAGCGACGCTTTGGCGGCGATGGCCAAGCTACGCCGCGGACTCAACGCCCCACCCGGGCGGCTCCCGGACCTGTGGGCGTTGACCCTGCAAGACCTTCCGGCCGCACCATATGAAAGCTCCGGCTACGGGCCCGTCCAGGAGCCGGAGGAACCGACGGCGTGGGAGTCGGCGGCCTATGACGCGATGGCAATCCACGCCTTGCATCAGCAGTCACGCGCCAAGCCGATGCATCGGCGTGATCACGCCAGTCTGGGCGCCGCGGTGCGTCGCCTCGGTGCCTCCTCCGGGGCCGAGGACGCCGTGCGGTCCCGATTCCATGTCATCGGCACCGCCACCGACCACGACGCGCGCCTGACACATCTGCGGGGGTTGATCGGCCAGCTCCGCGCCCACGAGATCCCACTGGACTACGCCCGTCTCGCGGTCGATCTGTACAAGCTCGACACCGGGCGCTACGCCGATCAAGTTCTGCTGTCGTGGGGTCGCGACTACCACCGCAACCCCGCACCGACCACCACTTCTGCCACCTCGGAAACCGGAGACAACCAGTGACCCGCATGTTCGTCGACGTCCACATCCTGCAGACCGTGCCCCCGTCCAACATCAACCGCGACGACACCGGCAGCCCCAAGACCGCCGTCTACGGTGGTGTGCGCCGCGCCCGCGTGTCGAGCCAGGCATGGAAACGCGCCACCCGCAAGATGTTCGGTGATCTGGTCAATCCGGCAACGCTGGGTGTGCGCACCAAACGGGTCGTGGAACTTGTCGCCGAACGCATCGGTGACGCCGTCGACGACCCGGCCGCCGCCGCAGCTCAAGTACTAAAAGACGCCGGTATCAAGCTCGAAAAGCCCAAGAAGAAGGGCAAAGACGAAGACAGCGCTGAATCGGGTGATCAGCTCGAACAGTCCAAGTACCTGCTGTTTCTGAGCGCCACACAGATCGAGCGTCTCGCGCAGCTCGCGATCGAGACAGCCACCACCGGGGTCTCGAACAAGGCCGCCGCCAAAGCCGCCGCCAACGGCGCCGACAGCATCGACGTCGCCTTGTTCGGGCGGATGGTCGCCGACTCCACCGACCTCAACGTCGACGCCGCCGCCCAAGTCGCTCACGCGTTGAGCGTGCACTCGGTCAACAACGAGTTCGACTATTTCACCGCCGTCGATGACCGCGCCCCCGAGGACAACGCCGGCGCCGGAATGATCGGTGTCGTCGAATTCAACTCCTCCACCCTGTACCGCTATGCCACCGTCAATGTTGCCCAGCTCGCCGAGAATCTCGGTGACAACGAAGCGACCGCGGTGGCGGTGGCGAATTTCCTGACCGCGTTCGTGCGCAGCATGCCCACCGGCAAGCAGAACACCTTCGCCAACCGCACCCTGCCCGACGCGGTCGTGGTCAGCGTGCGCACCGACCAGCCGATAAACCTGGTCACCGCGTTCGAACCACCCGTCGATGCCCTCGGCGCCGCCCGCTCGGCCGGTGCGGCCAAACAACTGGTGCAGCGCTACCACGCGCTGGAATCCGCCTACGGCAGCAGTGATGCCACCAACTACGTCGTGGCTGCGGCCAACGACCTGGAAGCATTGAACGAACTGGCCACCCCCGCCTCACTGACCGCCGTTGTGGACCAGGTCGCCGCGCAGGTGCGTGAGGCCCTCGGCAGGGCATCGTGAGTGTGCTGCTGCTCAAACTCGCCGCGCCCCTGCAGTCATGGGGTGTGGCGAGCCGGTTCACCCGCCGCGAAACCCAGCAGTACCCATCCAAAAGCGGCGTACTGGGCTTGATCTGCGCCGCGCAGGGCCGCCGCCGCACCGACCCGATCGAAGAAGAACTGATCGGGCTGGGATTCGGGGTCCGCATCGATCAGCAGGGCTCGCTCGTGCGGGACTTCCAGGTCGCACGCAGCCTCGACGGCCGCGACAGCTACCCACTGTCCTACCGCTACTACCTCGCTGACGCGGTGTTCGTGGCCGCGATCGCTGGTGAACGTCAGCTGCTGGAAGGGATTCGGGACGCTCTGCGGGCGCCGACGTTCCCGCTCTACCTGGGTCGCCGGTCCTGCCCGGTCACCGAACCGCTGCCGCTCGGTGAGGTCACCGACCAGACGCTGACCGATGCGTTGGCGACCACGGAGTGGCAGGCGGCCCCGTGGTATCGCAAGCGCCAGCCCGCGACGGTACATCTGCCGATCTACCGGGACCTGCTGCCGGGTGATCCCGACGAGGCTCTGCAGGATCGCGTCCGCGACGTGCCAGTGGATTTCGACCCCCAGCGTCGCGAGTACGGGTGGCGGTGTGTGGTCTCGGCTGCGGTCGAGATCACCAATCCCGACGGCGCCACACGACATGATCCGTTCGCCGCGCTGGGAGGTGCCTGATGTATCTGTCGCGAGTACCGCTCAACCCCGCCCGTAAAGGCACCCGCCTGTTCCTCACCTCCCCACAGGTCACCCACGCCGCAGTGATGGCTGCTTTCCCACCCTCAGAACCCGGCGACACGACCGATAGTCCCTCAGACGGTCGGGTGTTGTGGCGAATCGACCGAACCGACAACAACATCCACCTGTACGTCGTCTCGCCCCACCGACCGGATTTCACCCACGTGGTCGAGCAGGCGGGCTGGCCGACCACCAGTGCCTGGGCCACGCGCGACTATCGCGACCTGCTCAACGATCTCGCTGTCGGCCAGCGCTGGCATTTCCGGCTCACCGCCAACCCCGTGCGCCGCGCAATGGACCGTGACCGCAACGACCCGACCGAGCGAGGCAAGACAGTCGGTCTCGACTCGACCGGCCAGCTGCACTGGTTGCAGCGCAAAGCAGCCGATCACGGTTTCGAGCTCGGCCAAGTTGTGAGCGGGGACGGCAAGGAACCCGACGTGATCATCACCGACCGCAGATCGGTGACCTTCCAACGCCGAACGCACACGGTGGCTTTGTCCACCGCGACCTTCGAGGGCACCCTGGAAGTCACCGACCCCCACCGTCTCCGCGCGGCACTGATCGGCGGGATCGGGCGCGCGAAGGGATATGGCTGCGGGCTTCTCACCTTGGCACCGGTGTGAAAGACATTCCCGGAACACGCCCGCCCCGGATCGGGGAACTGGTCCGGGCGCGCGATCGGCTGTCGTTCATCTACCTCGAACGCGCCACGGTGCATCGGGACGCGAACGCGATCACCTCCACCGACGAACGCGGCGTCGTACACATTCCCGCCGCGGCGATCGGGGCGCTGCTGCTGGGCCCGGGCACCCGGGTCACCCATCAGGCGATGATGCTGCTCGCCGAAAGTGGATCCACCGTCGTGTGGGTGGGGGAGCGAGGCGTGCGCTATTACGCGCACGGCCGGTCCCTGGCACGCAGCTCGAGCCTGCTCGAAGCACAGGCCGCGGCCGTGTCGAACCAGAGCATCCGCCTGCGGATCGCCCGCCAGATGTATGAGATGCGGTTCCCCGGTGAGGACGTCGCCGGATTGACCATGCAGCAACTGCGTGGTCGCGAAGGCGCGCGCGTGCGCCGCATCTACCGCGAGCACGCCCAACGGACCGGCATCGAATGGCAACGCCGTGACTACAACCCGAACGACTTCGGCTCCTCGGACCTGGTCAATCAGGCGCTCTCGGCGGCGACGACCTGCCTGTACGGAGTGGCGCATGCGGTGATCGTCGCGCTCGGTTGTGCTCCTGGACTGGGATTCGTGCACACCGGTCACGAGCGGTCGTTCGTGTTCGATCTGGCCGACCTGTACAAGGCCGACTACGCGATACCCGCGGCATTCGATGCGGCGGCGATGGTCGCGGCTGAAGGTGGCGACGAGATCGGGGGAGTCACCCGGCGCGCGGTCCGTGACGCGGTGCACGAGGGAAACTTGTTGGCGCGCTGCTGTTCCGACATCTACGCACTGCTACTTCCTACACATGACGGTGACGCTGAGGAGTGGGACAGCGACGTCGTGGAACTGTGGGACCGCAAAGGCAACCTCGCAGCGGGCATTTCCTACGTTGATGAGGACCCACCGTGGTAGTGCTGGTCCTCACCGCATGCCCTGCTGGGCTCCGCGGTCACCTCACCCGATGGTTCCTCGAGATCAGTCCGGGCGTCTTCGTGGGCGTGGTCAGTGCTCGAGTACGAGATCTCGCCTGGCAACGAATGGTCGAACTGTGTAAAGACGGTCGCGCGATCATGATTCACACCACCCGTGGCGAACAGCGGCTGGCGTTCAAGACCCATCGGCATGACTGGGAACCGATCGACATCGACGGCATTCACCTGATGCTCCGGCCGCACACGGGTGACGGCAGCGGTGGCGGGGCACGGCCGGGATGGAGCAAGGCGAGCCGTTATCGTCGTGCGCATCAGGCTAAAGGGCCCCGCCCCGACGGCTCTGCTTGATCCACGGGTGCGTATCAGCTGAATCTGTGCGGGCCGCAAGTCATATCGCCCCCCTGGGAAGCGTGCAGACTGCGAACTTCAGATTCGTTGCCGTACAACATGATTAACGCTGTTGGCAATTGCTTGGCCGTGCACGGAGGCGTACAGTATTGAACTACTGCATCGTAAGTTGAAGAGCGCCTCCGGTGACGTGCGGCAGCTCTCAGATAGGAGAAGTTGATGGTCGCCGCTCTCGGACCGGATCCTGATGGCACGAGGCGTAGGAGGTCGCTGATCATGCCGCCGATCTACGGACGCCGGCTTGTCCTGTCGGTCACGTTGTCCGCTGGGTGCCTTTGCCTTTTGGGGGCACTCTGGGTACTGGGTGTCTCTAATGCTGCGGATCGTTCTTGGCCAGGTGTGGTGGAGCGTCCGTTGACGCTGTTGATCATTGTTAGTGGACTGGGTTTTCTGAGTGCGGGCGGGCGGGTTGTCGTGGGTGAGATCGCATACTGGCTTCGCCGGGCGTTGGTGTTGCCTGTGCTGGATGGCCTTTCGGATCTCGAGGGGGGAGGTAGGTGAACCTGCTGCGGTCTTGGCCATGTAATAGCCCCGGGGTAGACACAACTGGCAACCTGATTGATCGGGTGGGGACGCTTATGCAGGCCAGGCGGTGCTAGCGAATATCGTGCCGGTAGCCTCGACTTGGGCCGAGTGCATGTGGCCCGGTCCCCGTTTGCGGGGATGAGCCCTACTGGATCGTCAGTTGAGGGCGTAGGTATGTCCTGCTCCCCGCGCTTGTGGGGATGGTCCGCGCTGGCCCGACTCCACCGAATCTGAGGTCCGCCTTTCACGGTGACCGTGGATTGGTAAGGGGTCGGTGCCTAGCTGGGGACTACTGGCAGAGCGGGGCGGCAAGGTGGTGCAGGTGCGAGGAGGGATGAGCCCCGATCCGACAGGAGGTGTTGAGTTCGGTGGGCGCTCCGCGCGCGAGCGGGGATGGGCCCTGACGGCGCGGCTCGACATCGGGCTCGGGAAGGCTCTCCCTGCGTGAGCGGGGCTGAGCCCGGTGGGGATCATCACTGGCTTGATGGTGCAGTGCATCGTGGCGAGGCTGGACACGCATCGCGAAGTGAGGATATGTCGGCCAAATGTCGCTTTCACATGGCCGGTCGGTCGTGGTGAGAGGTGGATACGGTGGTTGAGATTGACGCAGGGACGGCAGCGGTATGGCGGACTAGGTGTCGGTTTGACGATTGTGGTTTTACTCGAAAGTGAATGTGATTTGGTCGATTGCTGTGTGAACGTGCAGGTCAATTAGTGTGCTCCCCGCGCGAGCGGGGATGAGCCCCGGCTGGCTGCTCGCCCACACCGATTTCGCGAGTGCTCCCCGCGCGAGCGGGGATGAGCCACGGATGCTCACCGACCGCGAACTCGCTCTCGCTGCCGGGTGCTCCCCGCGCGAGCGGGGATGAGCCCCGGCGCGTGCAGCTGGCCACGGTCGGACTGAAGTGCTCCCCGCGCGAGCGGGGATGAGCCCGACACTGGGCGGGCGGCCTGGCCGCATTCGAGGTGCTCCCCGCGCGAGCGGGGATGAGCCCGGCGTGGTGCCGGCACAGGCAGTCGTCGCATTGTGCTCCCCGCGCGAGCGGGGATGAGCCCCCCTGCTGTACCGACCCCTGTACCGACCATGGTGCTCCCCGCGCGAGCGGGGATGAGCCCACCGCCGGGGACGAGGTGTTCGTGCTGGCTGGGGTTGCGTCCAATAGCGTGGTGTACGGCCTGACCAGCGGAGCAGCTCCGAGCGTGTCGTAGCCGGAAGTGAGGTGGTCACCGCGTGACCCTTGAAGAGACCGTCCAAAGTCACTTGAAGGAGGCATCACGCGATGACCGATATCCAGCGTATCGACCCGAGCAAACCCTTCGATGCCCAACTCGCCGCGGCCGGCCCTGATCTGCTGCGGGAGATGCTGTCCAGCTTCGTGCACACGATCACGAACGCCGAAGCCGACAGCATGTGCGGCGCCGGCTACGGGCAACGTAGCGACGAGCGGGTCAACTCCCGAAACGGATACCGCCACCGTGATTTCGACACCCGCGTCGGGACCATGGACGCCGCGATCCCCAAACTGCGGTCGGGGAGCTACTTCCCCGATTGGCTGCTCGAACGCCGCAAACGCGCCGAACGAGCGTTGACCAGTGTGGTCGCGACCTGTTACCTGCTCGACGTTTCGACCCGCCGGATGGAAAAGCTCGTCGAGTCCCTCGGTGTCACCCAGCTGTCGAAATCGCAGGTCTCGATCATGGCCGCCGACCTCTACGATCAAGTCGAAGCATTCCGCACCCGACCACTCGACCAAGGCCCCTCCACCTTCGTCGCCGCGGACGCGTTGGTATTGAAGGTCCGCGAGAACGGGCGCGTGGTCAACGTCCACGCCCTGGTCGCGACCGGCGTCAACGCCGAGGGCTACCGAGAGATCCTCGGCTTGCAGGTCACTTCCGGCGAGGATGGTGCCGGCTGGCTGGCGTTCTTCCGCGACCTCGTGGCGCGCGGCTTGTCCGGGGTCGAGCTGGTCACCTCTGATGCCCACGCCGGGCTGGTCGCCGCGATCGGCGCGACCCTGCCAGGCGCGGCCTGGCAACGTTGCCGCACCCACTACACCGTCAACTTGATGTCGATCACCCCGAAAACGTCGTGGCCCTGGGTGCGCACCCTGCTGCACTCGGTGTTCGACCAAGCCGACCCGGAATCAGATCGGCCATCCGGCCCGGGAGGTTCACCACCACAAGGTGGCCAGTCCGACGCATGCATTTGAGCCTGGTGTGTACTGCGCTGGGGCGGAAGAGGCTTCGTGAGCGCGTAGCGCGTCGGAGATCCGGGCGTAGAAGACAGTCGGACCCTTGTGGGACCATGCGAGGCGAAGTGAATGACATCGCGCGCATGCTGAGACACCCCATGCGACCTCGACCGGCAGTGTCTGTCTGCGGGTAGGTCGCTCGCGCGAGTCCTGATAAAGGGCGGTCGTTGTCGACACCGCTATTATCGCGTCGGGTCGTCTCGATCGACGTGTAACCGCGTCTCGATAAGCCACGCGTCCGCCGAGCAACAGGCAGAGAGCACTGAACGAAACGGGGTAGGCTTCTCGAAAACGTGCAGGTGAAGAAGTGTCGGCCCCGCACCTGCGGGGATCGACCTGGGATCCGGCCAACCCGGAGCGGTGCATCGGGTCGGCCCCGCGTCTGCGGGATGGTCCGGCGCGTGAAAGCGCCCACATCGGTGAGGTCTTTACGACCCAGGTCGGCATGTTTACGGCATTCGGCGGCTTGCGTTCGGACGAGAAACCGGCGCTTTAAACCCCCGAACAGCTGACGGGCAGGGTCCACGCGACCACTGTCGGTGATGTGACGCAGCAGGCATCCATGCCGCTGACGCGGCGCTGCGAGGTCAGATCGGGCGGCGGGCGCGCACGATGTCCAGGGCGTATTCGGCGTAGCGGGTGGCTAATTGGTCCGGGGTGTAGCTCAGTCGCGGGTCGTACCAGTTGGCCACGCGCATGTTCATGCTCGCGATAGCGATCGCGGCCAGCTCGGGGTCCACGATGTCGAAATCTCTATTCGCGACGCCATCGCTGATGGTGTCGGCCAGCAGCTGAAAACATTTGTTGCGCAAGGTCAAAGCTGATTCAGCCTGATCAGGGTGCAGGGCGTGCAGCTCGTTGTTGACGACTACTGCCAGCAGCGCGTGATCGATGTGCAGGTGCACATGGGCGCCGACGAGTGCCCGCAATCGAGCTGTTGGGTCGGCGACGTCGGCCACTGCCGCACTGAGTCGTTGCCATATCTCCTCGTGGCCGATCCGGATCAACTCCGTGAGTACGTCGTCCTTGGACGGGTAGTGCGCGTACAGGGTGGCGGTGGTGATGCCGACGGCCGCGGCGAGCTGCCGGATGGAGCTGCCGTGGAAGCCTTGCTCGGCGAAGAGTGTCAACCCGGCCTGCAGAATCGCGCCGCGGGTCCCGGGGGGTGTAGCGGCCTGCGGCAGTGTCGGCGTCTTCGCGACCAGCCTTCGCTGCCGGAGTGCGATCTCACCGACGTGGGTCATGCCATCTCCTTTGCGAACGATCGATCGGTTGACAGTGTAACCGCCTTCTGTGACGCTACTCACCAAGCCGATCGATCGATCGGTAGGAAGTAGGTTTGCGATGAATTCACCTTGCTCGGAGCTCGGTTTCCGTTCGAGCAACAGCTCGTCTGTGGGCGCCGAGGAGGCGCGATGACCAGCGAACCGGTCGTCACGGTCAGCGAGGGCCGGCTGCGCGGTCGTCGCAGCGCCGACGGTGTGTCACGTTTTCTCGGCATCCCCTACGCAACCGCGCCGGTGGGCCCGGCGCGATTCCGGTTGGCCGCGCCCGCCGCGCGGTGGGAGGGTGTGCGTGAGGCGCACGCCTTCGGCCCGACCAGTTCGCAATTGCCCTATCCCGGTGTGGTGCAGGCACTGATCGGCAGCTCGCCGATCGCCGGGGACGATGTGCTGAACCTCAACGTCTGGACTCCGGATCCGGCGGGCTCGGGGCTGCCGGTCATGGTCTGGATCCACGGTGGCGCGTTCAGCCGTGGCGCGAACTCCCATCCGCTCTATGACGGCACGGCCTTCGCGCGCGACGGGGTGGTGCTGGTGTCGATCAACTACCGGCTCGGCATCCCCGGATTCGCGGAGCTGCCCGGCGCTCCGTCCAATCGCGGCCTGCACGACCAGGTGCAGGCGCTGCGGTGGGTGTCGGAGAACATCGCGGCCTTCGGCGGTGACCCCGGAAACATCACGGTCTTCGGCGAATCGGCGGGTGCGATCAGCATCGCGTGCCTGCTGTGCGCACCGGCCGCTGAAGGGCTGTTCCACCGCGCGATCCTGCAGAGCGGCGACGCTACAGCCGTGGCCACCGCGCCGGACGCCGCGTGGGTCAGCACCGAAGCCGCGAAAATACTGGGGATCGGTCCGACGGCAGCCGAGTTCGGCGAGATGTCGCCGGATCAGCTGCTCCGGACCCACGCCGAGGTCGGTGCGGCGCTGGCCGTCGACCCCGATCCGGCGCGCTGGGGTGCGTCGGTGATCACGGGCGGCTCCGGGTTGATGAGCATGTTCCCCGTCGTCGACGGCGACCTCGTGCCCGGCGTTCCGCTGGATGTCGTGCGCGCGACCGGGTCGGTGCCGGTGATGGTCGGAACCAATACCGAGGAGTTCCGCTTCTTCGTGGTGCCGCTCGGCCTGGTCAGCGGGATCGACGCACAGTCGTTGCCCTCGATGCTGGCCCGCGCGGGCATCAGCCCGGCGGCCGTCGAGAATCATCGGCCTCGCCGGCCCGACGCCACGCCGGGCGACATCTTTTGTGAGCTTCTCACCGATCGGATCTTCACCGAACCAGCCGTGCGGCTCGCCGAGGTGCTCGGGCCGTCCAGCTATCTCTATGAATTCGCCTGGGCGACAGACGTCATGAACCTCGGTGCTTGCCACGCCCTTGAGCTGCCGTTCGTCTTCGACACTCTCGCCGGGGCGCACGCGTTGACCGGCGAGAATCCGCCGCAGCGTCTGGCCGACGAAATGCACCGGGCCTGGGTCGGTTTCGCCACCGACGGCGATCCAGGCTGGCCCGCCCACACTCCCGATTCACTGCCACACACCTTCGATTCCCTGGAGCGTCGACGATGACATTCCGTTTCCACCGCTTGGCCACCGCATTCGCTCTGAGTGCCGCAACAGTCCTGGTCAGCGGGCTCGGCGGGTTACCGCTAGCCCAAGCAGCACCACAACCCGCCCTGCCGAGGCTCAACATCACCGACACCTATGCGACGGGGGTGTCGTCAGGCGGGTTCCTGGCCACCCAGCTGGCCGTCGCCTACTCGGGAACCTTCGCCGGTGCGGGCATCGTCGCTGCGGGACCTTACGGCTGCGGTCGCGGCGAGGTCGTCGAGACCGTGTCGTGTGTGCTGGGCGACACGGGGCTGTCCGGACTGCAAGAGCAGGCACGAACCTGGTCGGAACAGGGCCTGATCGATCCGATCACCCATCTGACGGGCAAACCGGTCTACGCCTACCACGGCACCCGCGACCCGATCGTCACCGACGAGGTGTCCGACGCCGGTGTGGAGTTCTATCGGCATTTCGGCGCCGAGGTCGCCTATCGCGACACCGATCCCGCAGGCCATGCCTGGCCGACGCCCGCGGGCAGTGTGCCGTGCGGCCTGACCTTGCCGCCGTTTCTGAGCGACTGCGGCACTGACGCGCAGGCCGAGATGCTCGCGCACTGGTTCGGTTCGGTGCGGCCGCCCAATGCCGTTGCCCCGCAAGGGGTGCTGAGCACCTTCGACCAGAAGCGGTACGTCACCGGGACCACACCTTCGGCGATCAGCATGGACACGGTCGGCATGGTCTACACCCCGCCCGCGTGCGCGGCGGGCGAACCCTGCCGGCTCGTCGTCGCCCTCCACGGTTGCGCCAGCGGGCGGTATCTGTTCGGTGACCTGTTCCCCCGGGCGGGCAATCTCGACACCTACGCCGACACCAACAATCTGGTGGTGCTCTACCCCCAGGCGACAGCCGGTCTCCTCCCACTGAATCCGCAGGGTTGCTGGGACTGGTGGGGGTACACCGGCGCGGGCTATGCCACCAAGAGCGCGCCACAGCTGGCCGCTATCCGCGAGATGGCCAGGGCGATCACCGGCCGCTGATCGCCTGCACGAGAATTCGCCCGGGACCACACGATGGTGTTCCCGGGCGAATTCGTGCTCAGCTAGTCGCGGCCGTCCTGGCTGTGCATGCTCGCGAGCAGCCGGATGCAGACCACCGCCAACAGCGACAATCCGACCAGCATCAGCGACAGCGAGGTCGTCGAACCGGTCCGGTCGAGCAACTCGACCGCGATCAACGGCGTCGCGGCGCCGCCGATCACCGACCCCAGTTGATAGCCCAACGACGCTCCGCTGTAGCGCACCTCGGGCGGGAACAACTCGCCGAAGAACGCCGCCAGCGGGCCGTACATCATCGTCAGGAACGTCATCCCGACAGCGAGACCGGCCGTCATGCCGAGGAACGTCTTCGTGTCGACGAGCGTGAAGAACGGGAACGCCCACAACGCGGTGAGAATCGCACCCGCTGTGTACAAGGGGCGGCGTCCGACCCGGTCCGACAGCGCCGCGAACACCGGCATGCAGCCGAGCAGCAGCAGCGTCGCCATGCTGAGCGGTCCGAGCACGTCGGCCATCGTCAGCTTCAGCGTCCGGGTCCCGTAATCGAGCATGAAGGTGATGTAGAGGTAGAACGTCGCATTCACGACGATGAAGGCCCCACCGGCCAGCACCACCCGCTTCCAGTGCGAACGGAGCACCTCGATCACCGGCGACTTGCCGACCGACGGGGCGGTCGCGGCCTTTTCCTGCGCTGCGCGCTGCAGATTCCGGAACGCCGGAGTTTCCTCCAGCCGGTGGTGGACATAGAGAACGACGCCGACGAACAGAATGCTGACCACGAACGGAATCCGCCATCCATAGCGGCGGAATGCCTCCGCGCCCAGCGAGACCGAGAGCAGGAAGTAGGCCGACACCCCGAGCAGCACACCGATCGGCACTCCGAGCTGAGCGAAACTGCCGTAGAACCCCCGCTTGTGCGCGGGTGCGGATTCGGTTGCCAACAGGGCGGCACCACCCCACTGACCGCCCACCGCGACACCCTGCGCGAAGCGCAGCAGCGTCAACGCGATCGGCGCCGCGATGCCGATGGTCGCATACGTCGGGAGCAGGCCGATCAACGCGCTCGCCACCGCCATCAACCCCAGCGCGGCGATAAAGGCCTTCTTGCGGCCCACTCGGTCGCCGAAGTGGCCCCAGACGACACCGCCGACGGGTCGTGCGATGAATCCGATACCGAAGACCCCGAACGAGACCAGCACCCCGGTGACCGGATCGGTGCTGGGAAAGAACAGCGTCGGGAACACCAACGCCGCCGCGGTGCCGAAGAGGAAGAAGTCGAACCACTCGACGCTGGCGCCGACGAGGCTGACCATAGCCACTTTGCGGACTTCGGCCTCGTTCACGGTGGGTGGTTGGCCTGAGCTGGTCGTCATCGCTCGGTCTCCTTGCATTGTGCGCATCCGCACGTGGCGGATGGCGGCTCGGTCGATACCGGACGAACGGTAGATTCCGGGCGAACTCCGGTCAGTGGTCGAGCGGACACCGAACCGGCCGATCGAGTGTCGGCAGTCACACCGGGCCGATACGCTAGGCGGATGCTCGGCGCGGTCGGTTACCCAGATTCAGCACTGGCGCAGGAAGTTGTCGCACGGGTGCGGCGGGATCTGCCGACGATGGCCGACGACGTCACCGCGCGCATGTTCAGCGAGATTCCGTTCTACCGGGCCGGTGGTGCGGGCACTGCGACCGAGGTCGGCGCCCGGTTGCTGATCAACCTGGAGGCGGGGTTGCGCAGTCTGCTCACCGGAGAACATCTACCGTCCGCGCCTGCGGAAACCGGGCGGTTGCGGGCCAGGCAGGATGCACCCCTCGCCGACGTATTGTGTGCATACCGGCTCGGCTACCAGGCGATGTCGACGGCCGTCGTCGCTGTCGGCGCCGAGCCACCCGCCGTGCCCGCGCCGGTCGTGATCGGACTCATGCAGGCGGTCTTCCGCAACCACAGTCTCGACGCCGACGCGATGATCGAGGGCTACCGGACCGAGGCGGACTACCTGCTGTCCCAGCGGGAGCGAGAACGCGCCGCCCTGGTCGATGTGCTCGTGTCCGACGACGCGGGGATGGCCACCTTGCTCGATGTCGCTCGCGCGCTCCGGCTTCCGCTCGAAGGCGCGTTCCTCGCGATCGCAACCGTGAGCGACCGTGGCCAGGATCCGATGCCACGCGTGGTCTCCGCGTTGGCGGCGATCGACGTGACGATGGTCTGGCGGGTCCGCTACGACACCGCAGTCGGTGTGCTGTCGTTGCGCAATCCCGCCCGCGCGGACGCGGCCCTGCAAGTGTTGCGTCGACATGCGGGCGGCCCGGTGGGCGTCAGTCCGGTCTTCGGATCGCTGCGCCGTACCGCATGGGCACTCGACCTCGCCGAACTGGTGCGCGACGGGTTACCTGGTCGACCGGTGGTCGACCAGTTCGAGAATTCGCCACTGAACATGCTCGTCCTCGGCGGCAGGGACGCGGCGCGCAGCACCGCCAACACCGTCCTCGGTGACCTGCTCGAGGTCACCGAGGAAACCCAACAGACGCTGATGCACACACTGCAGGTGTGGGTCTCGGCCGCAGGGTCGGCCAGCGACACAGCCGAGCGTTTGCATTGCCATCCCAACACCGTACGAAAACGGTTGCGGCGGCTGGAAGAACTCACCGGACGCAATCTGAGCGAGCCTGGTGGAATAGCGGAGTTGGTGGCAGCATGTCACGCCTGGGCGCAACTTCGCCGATGAACCGACGCGTGCGCCCGACGGCTGTCGGACATTCCGCCATAGGCACATCGGAGACTCTGATGCCCGCGAGGTCGTTGCGGCGATCTGTCTGAGCGGCGGGGGTTGGGGTAGTGCTTACAGGACCGGCTGCACTCCCGCACTGCGGCATCCGCGACAAGTGGCCGCTGGCTGCTGGATCGTCGAGCACACTGGCCGGAGTCGGTGTGCGGCGGCGCAGCGTTGCTTGCACCGGTGACCAGTCGGTCGAGCAGGATTTCCTTGAGGTCAGAAGCCAACACCGTAGCACCGACATGATGGATTGCGAAGCTGTCCGAATCGGCAGCCCGTGATCGTCAGATTGGATAGCAGCCAGAAATAACCAGGCGTTTCCCAGTTGCCTATGTTTTGTGCTCCGCCGGGCTACCAGATCTGCGCGTGCGGCAGTCGATATCTACGAGCGCCTGGAGGCCCTGACGCCGCATCCGCCGCCGCATATCTTGCCGGGCTGGAGTCTGACGCCCAGCACATGACTACTGGGTTCTCTACTCGGTCATTGCGTATACATCGGCAGCGACTCGACGCTTACCTCATCGCCGCCCACTGATCGGCTCGACGTGTCGACGATGAAGTGCTGTCTTGATCCCGGCCACGCCGTTTCAACATAGCTTTGTCCTGCGGATGTCCGGCCGCTAGCCAGCGGAGGCAACTACGGACTAGTCGCAAGCTCTGTGTTGAAATCGCGACAGCCGTTCATGATCGTCGGCGAGACCCAGTATCTACAGCCAACGTTTCGGTGGAATACGAGAAGGAGCTGGATTAATTCTCAACAAGTCGGCGCCGGTCATGTGGAGGTTACAGACAAAAGCTCTCAACATGTTCCGGCGATGTCTACTGGAGAACACCCGCCATGTGGGAGTCCCAGCCTCGCGCGCCCTCCTGGCGGCAACTTCGAGGAGGACCGAATGAATGACAATGCCGTCTTCGTCGCCGACCGGCTTCAACTCACTGACATGCTCGGCATCGTTCGTGCCTACGCGCTCGACATCGCCGCAGCCCACCGTGTCCGGATTGTTCACATGATCATCGAGCCCGGTATCGACCTCGACTCATTGATCGATTATATCGACGCCAATGGCATCGCCGTGGTGATCACACCCGATTTCCGACATATTCAGAACAATCCGGCGTGGGTGCGAACCCGATGTGATCTGATCACAATGGACCCGCCAGCCCACCAACGCCGCCAGCAACGGCTGACCGTGACATGAGGAATCGAATACGCGGTTGGGGTCCGATTGCGCCATAGCCCGGACAGCCGCAGGTTCCAACCCATCTGCCGACCAGGTTGCGACTGGAAGGCATTATCCGCGACAGGGTCCGGGCGCTGCCGTCGGTGCGGATCGCTGACCGCCGCGATGCCGTGGGTTTTGTCCCGGCGGCGGTCGGGGACCGGATCACCGGCGTCCAGACCATCTCACGCGCACCCGGCAGCGCGACGGAAACGCTTACGGCCGACCTCGTCGTGGACGCGATGGAGCGCGGCACCCGTACACCGGGCTGGCTGACGGAACTAGGCTACGAAACACCGGCCGAGGAAACGGTCATCGTCCAGCTCGCCTGACCGAAGACTAGGACCGTGGTTCGACGACGCGATTCAACGACTGGGCGCGCGGGGTATCGGACTCCCGGTGTCGGCCGCGGCTTACACCGAGAACGTCATCATCGACGAACGTTTGGTCACCGGTCAGAACCCGGCCTCGGCAACCGGACTCGGCGGAGCTGCTCCTTGGGGCTTCTGCAACCTGCCAGGGCATCTCGCCGTCGTGCCAGTGTTCGAACGTGGGTGATTCACACTTGGCCCCACTGCTGCTCAGTACCGGTCCAGTCTTGGGGATATCGGCGACTATCTCCTCGACCCGTTCTGTCATCGCGCCTGCATCTGTGCAGAAAGGGCGGCATGAATGGTCTTGCTGTTAGCTCGGGCTGCTGTCCAACCATCGTGCATCGCCAGTCCCGATTACTGTCGGAGAGGCTCTCGAAAGATGAGCGATACGCGCGTCACCACCCGATTGCAGCGCAACGCGTACTGATAACAGGGCCATTCATGCAGGTAGAAGCTCTTTTAGTGCAGTGCGATCCTGCGCGAAACGGGAGTAGAAGCTGAACGGTAGCTCACTCTAGAGTCATGCGCAGAGCCCAACCTATGTGAGCCACGGCATCGACTACCCGCATTCGAAAACAGGAACGCTTTGTACGGTCCGGATTCGGTGCGGGCTCACAGCGAAGGAGTCAACGATGACTGTTCAACTGAACGCAGCTGTTCCGCTCGACTCGTCCCGTATGTGGACGCCTTTGCGTGACGTGCGAACCTTG
>NZ_JBFAKI010000023.1:0-88048 GCF_040655675.1 Nocardia sp. NPDC050378 | reverse complement strand
TGGACGAGGTGGGCGTATGTGGCGTTCGTGTTCGACGCCTACTCCCGCGCGATCGTCGGCTGGAACATCTCGGCATCGAAAACGACACCTTTGGTGTCCAAAGCAGTCGCCGACCTCCTGATAAGACTTCTTGACCTGCACGAACTCAGCAAAGGCCAGGCGCAGCCGACCTGCCATCTCGATGGACACGACGAGTGCCAGATCGGCTCCGATCCCTTTTTCCTCCTTCTTTGGGTTAGGGCCGGTAGGCACCGACTAAGTCTGGGGCGCTGTTCGACTCGCCTTGGAGCGCACGGACTTGATGTCGCGAGGTCAGGGTGGCCTCGATCCCTTTCATCAGGCTACGCAGATGCCCTTCCTCTTCATGCGCGGCATGGTCGATGAACTCGTCAGCGAATGCGACTTCAGCGTCGGCGACGGCGTCGTGGAGCATCGTTTCCAACTCAATGTCAGTTGGCCATGGCGCGCTCGGCTCTGCCAGCGGCCGGGGAAGTCGCGGCGCTTCCGATCGGATTGTCGTACCACCGTTGAGATGCTTAGAACCCCGGCCGCGTCGAGGTGGCTCACCGACGCACGGACCCTTTGTATTCGCACTGCGACTTCGGGGAGTGTGCCTGGCGGCGGCCACGAGAGAGTCACGCATCAGGGGATCTTCGGCAAGGGCGATAGTGGTGCCATCGACCACTTCGTCTCGGCGGGGATCGAGGATTTGTACCCACCATGGCAGCGCCTCGCGCCATGCTCCGCAGTGTTCGTGAACAGCGTCATGGAAGTCGCGGCGCGCACCGGCGCCCACGAGGCCTTGCCCGTAGTTCGAGAGTTTCTCAGCCGCAGTGGCTGTCGCGACGACCCGCGAGATACCTCCACCATCGCCGCGATCTTGCAGAACCCCCGATACACCGGGTACGCGTTCTTCGGACGATGGACAAAAACCGAATCACTCCTAGATCCTGACGACGTCGCCGCCGGCCACATCGTGATGTTCAAACGTTCACCCGCACAACGCATCATCCGATCACGACATCCCGCACGCCCCGCGATCATCTCCGTCGAAACGTTCACGCAGGCGACCTTGAAACGTAAGCAACGCGCGGGCATAAGCCGCCACGCCCGCAGCAAACTCGAACGCACCCGCTCGAGCGCGTCCACGACACCACGCCCGTTCCGTGGGCGCGTCCGATGCGACCTATGCAATAGGGAAATGCAAGCCGAAAACGCTAGGGGATCCGTCTACTACCGTTGCCGGGCATCGGCCCCCGCACCGGGAAGCCCGCAACTGGCCCATCACCCGCGCACCATCAACCTGCGCGAAGACCACATCATCGAACCCGTCGATACCTGGCTGGCGACTCTCTTCGCTCCCGCGAACATCGACCGCACGGTCTCCGCCCTCCTCACCGCTGACAACGCCACGCCGCCGGGATCCGATGTTGGGTTCCCCTCCCCTGCCGGACGGACCTCTGTCAGCAGTCCCGCTCCGCGGCCAATGACGCGAGTAGGTCCAGATCGGCCAGGGCGTCGGCATCGGCGCGGATCTCGGAGATGGTAGACATGGCTTCCTCGTACAGTTGCCGAGCCTGGAGCCGACTCCATTGCCGCCCGCCCGCGGCTTCGATCAGTTCGGCGGCGCGCACCAATTCGGTGTCGTCGAGCGGTTTTTCGCGCAGGTAGAGCTCAGCGAGCGCACCCGCTTCCGGGGTGTCCGAGCGCAGGGCGAACACCACCGGCAACGACTTCTTCCGGCTGCGCAGGTCGGAGAACACCGACTTGCCGGTGACGGACGGATCGCCCCAGATGCCGAGGAGGTCGTCGGTGTGCTGGAAGGCACGGCCGATGCGCCTGCCGAACTCACGCAGCCGCAGAAGCTCACCGGGGTCCGCGTTGCCGAAGAGACCACCGAGCGCGGCCGAACAGCCGAACAGCGCCCCGGTTTTCTGATCGACCATGGTGAGGCATTCCTCGACCTGGACATCGGTGCGCCGCTCGAACCCGAGATCCGCGCACTGCCCCTCGACGAGTTGCAGTACCGAGCGGCTCATCAGGTTCGAGGCTTCGATGATCGGGGTATGCGGTTGCGCGGCGAGCAAGGAATAGGCCTGGGCGACCAGCGCGTCCCCGGCGAGGATGGCGGGCCCGATCCCGAAGACAGTCCAGGCCGTCGGTCGATGCCTTCGGGTGGTGTCGCGATCCATCACGTCGTCGTGCAGCAGCGAAAAGTTGTGTACCAGTTCGACCGCGACGGCCGCGCGCACGGCGTCCGCCGCCTCGGCGCCGGTCAACCGGGCGGTAGTCAATACCAGGGCCGGTCGGATAGCTTTGCCACCGTCGTGCTTTTCCGGTCGCCCGGTCTCGTCCCACCAGCCGAAGTGGTACCCCACGATCGTGCGGACCGTGGCGGGCATCATCTGCACGGTCGCGTGCAGGGTGGCGGCGCAGTCCGTCCGGCACTGTTCGAGGACGTCGGCGGCGGTGCGCGGGCCCGGCGACTGCGTGCGCGCTGCCGTCTCGGTCGGCATCAGGATCGGCGTGTCCACGGCACGTGGGGCGCTCATCGGTTCACCTGAATTTCGGTCAGGGCGCCGAGTGCGTCGGGAACGAGCACCGCCGCAGCATGATTGGCGCTGATGAGATAGGAGGCGATCGCCCGCTCATCGATGCCGGTGAAGCGGACATTGACGCCTGGCTCCACCTCGTCCGGCAGGCCGGTCTGGCGCAGGCCGATCACGCCGTCGTCGGATTCGCCGACCCGCATCGCCAAGATCGTGCTTGTTCCGCTCGGCGAGATCGGGATCTTGTCCGAGGGCAGCAGCGGCACATTACGCCAAGCGTGCACCCGTTTTCCCTCGACTTCGGTGTGCTCCGGATAGACGCCGCGGGCTGTGCATTCGTGGCCGAACTGGGCGATGACACGGGGATGGGCGAGAAAGAACGCGGTTTTACGACGGCGCGCAAGCAAACGATCCAGATCGTCGGGTGTCGGGCGGCCGGTCGGCGAACACAGCCGCTGCGTCGGGTCGACGTTGTGCAGCAGCCCGTAGTCGTGGTGGGTCAGCAGGTCGCGTTCCTGGCGTTCGCGCAGCGCGGCGATCGAGAGGCGCAATTGCTGGTCGAGCTGGTTCATCGGCTTGTTGTAGAGGTCGGTGACCCGGGTGTGCACGCGCAGCAACACCTGCGCGATGCTCAGTGCGAGTTCACGGGGACGATGGTCGTAGTCGACATAGGTTCCGGGCAGGGTCGGCTCACCCTGCTGGCCTGACAGCAGTCCGATTGGTGCCTGACCGTATTTGTCGGTGCCGGTCCGCTCGGCGGCGACCTCGGCCCCGACATCGGCGATATGAGCGGCGAGTCGTGGTTCACGGGCACACAGGGCGTCGAATATGGCGCGCGGCAACGCAAGTACCGTGCAGGCGGTATTCGCGGTGGCCGTGTATTCCCAGATGGCCTGCCCGCCGAGGAGGGTCGTGGTGCCGAGGTGACTGCCGTCGTCGAGTACGTCGAGCTGTACTCGCTCACCGAAATCGCCCGGCCCGGACAGGACGATCCGACCGTGGGCGAGGACGTAGGCCGCATCGATTTCGTTGCCGAACTCGCAGATGGTCTCCCCCGCCGCGAATTCCTGCTGAGTGAACAGCCGGGCGAGCTCGCGCAAGATGTCGTCGTCGTCGAAATCGCGCAGCGCCCGCAATTCGCGCAGTTCGGCCGGGACCACCTGGTAGCGGCCGCCGGCCAGCGTGCAGGTGACGTATCCGTCTCCGACAGTGTAGGTGAGGCGCCGGTTGATCCGGTAGGTTCCACCGTCGACCTGGACCCAGGGCAGCATGCGCAGCAACCAGCGGGGCGTGATTCCCTGCATCTGCGGAACGGATTTGGTGGTGCTCGCCAGCGTGCGAGCGGCGGCGACACCGAGCGCGGTCGGTGTGTTCTGGGCGGTACTTGTCACAAGGAAGTCCTTCCCGGCGAGAGGGCATGGGTGGCGACGCGGGGGCGAAGGCGAGCGGCGGCGGTGCCGAAACCCGAAGGGCCCCAGGCATGTACCGGGCGGGTGGTGGTTCGCGGTGACTCGCCGACCGGGTAGCGCAGATTCTCCGGTCGGTAGCGACTGGTGCCGCGATGCCAATGCAGGATGCCCGCGATCCAATCGCGCAGTTCGTCGACGTAGCTGGTCAGCGACGCGCGAGCGGTGTCGTCGAGCCGGTGGTGTTCGAACAGCACGGGAAGTTCGTCGTCGACGAGTCGCTGGAACTGGCGCATTCTGGCCCGCATCAGGTCGTCGACGACCGTAGCGGCGATATCACGGTCGCAATCGAAGAACGACTCGACCACGAGGATCGCGTTATGCAACTCGGCTTCGTACTCGACCTCCTTCTGATACGAGAAGAAGTCGTTCATCAGGCAGGCGTAGTCCTGAGCTGCGTGTTCGATGCCGCGCATGGTGGTGGACTCGAACACCGCGTCGGGGACCACACCGCCGCGGGCGATCTTCGACAGTGCGATCGTGAGCTCCGAGCCGAAGGTGCGACGGCGCATCTCCAGATAGTCGACCGGGTCGGGCACCCGGTGTTGGATGTGGTTGGCCAGCTCCCACAACCAGCTCTCGGTCATCGATTCCACCGCGTGCCGGAAGGAGCGTCGAGCAGCGGGCGACATCGGCCGCGCGGTGCGCGTCCACAGGTCCGCCAACGATCGCTCCAGCGGATTGACCGGCGTATCAACGGGTTCGAGATCCAGCGGCATGAATGCCGACAGTCGCGCGTTACACACTTTCGCAGCGGCCATCGCGCCGACCCCCTGGGTGGGCGGGAAGACAGCAGGAAAGTAGTCGTCGCCCCAGGTACCCCAGGTGAGCCATTCAGCTGACAGCGTCAAGGTACCGACATCGGCGTCGGGGTCCAATCCGGCCGAGCACAACGCCAAATCGAAGCCGGCCGTATCCTCGCGGGTCCACAACTGCCGCCCCCGGAGCTCGGGCAGCGCATCGTGGAATCCCACCTGTTGAGCCCAATCGATACTCGCCGCGCGGGCTGCGGGCAGGTGCGGTGACAGACTCAGCTCGAACGGCACGTCGAAGTCCGGCAACGGCAACTGCCCGGTGCGGCGCAATGGGGTCTGGGTGTGACTGCGCAGCCCGCCCGGCCCGGCAAGCCCCTTCCAGAACCCGGGCCTGGCCAGTTCGGTGCCGATCCCCGCGGGACCGAACGACATAGGCCCCGCCGCCGCCGACCCGTTCATGTACCGGTTGGACCGCAGGTGCCACTCGTGGCCACCCGACTGCCAGTCCTGCAGACCTTGCGCATACGACAGCGCCGCCGCGCGCTGCGCCGCATCGAGCCCATGCTCGTCGAACAGCAGGGGCAGCTCGGTCAGCACGGTGTTCTCGAACTGGTGGATGCGCGAGGTGAGCTGGTCGTTGACGATCTCGGCGGCCTGCTGTGGCGAACAGTCGAAGAATCGCTCGATCACGAGGACTCCGTTGTTCACCTCACCTTCGTCCTCGGTCTCGCGCTGATAGGAGAAGATGTCGTTGCGCAGGTGCACCGCATCGGAGAACGTGTCCTTGAGCACGCGCATCGGCCGGGTGCCGACGATGGGTTCGGGCACCTCGATACCGCGTGCGTACTCCACCAGATCGGCCGACCAGGGCGCCCCACCGACCCTGCGCCGCATCTCGATGTAGTCGATGGGATTGGGAATCCGGGCGGTGTTGATATTGCCGATTTCCCAGACACAGTCGAGCAGCAGGTTCCGGGTGCTTTCGCGGAACCGTTCCTGCCAGCACCGTGACATCGACGGCACGGTCCGCTGCCAGAGGTCGGCGAGGCCCCGCTCGTCGGGGTTGGTAGGTTCGGGCATCGCGGCATCGTCCGGCGGCATGAAGGTGGCCAACCGGTCGAGGTACCGCCGTGCGCCGTCCAGATCACCGGTGCGTTTGAACGCGTCGAGGAAGTGGTCGTCGAAGTAGAAGACCCAGGTGTACCAGTCGGTGACGGTGTCGAGCACCAGTGCGTCGGCCTCCGGATGGGTGTAGGCGCACAGGCCGGCGTAGTCCATGCCGTCGAAACTCGCCTCGTCCCACACCACATCGCCACCGACGGTGTCGCCGAGCATTCCCATCTCGTAGGCCCACTGTTTGGTATGTGCCCGTGCGCGTTCCACGCGCGCGTTCAGCCGCGCGGGGTGAGCGACATAGAACTCGGGCAGCTCGAAGGGCTGCACGATGTCAGCCCTCGGCGCCGAGCTGCACGTGCTCGAGGATCGCGAGGGCGTCGGGCACCAGCACAGCGGCCGAGTAGTAGGTGCTGACGAGGTAGGAGATGATCGCTTTGTCGTCGATGCCCATGAACCGCACGTTCAGTCCCGGCTCGTATTCGTCGGGAATCCCGGTCTGCCGCAGGCCGATCACGCCCTGGTCCGCTTCACCCGTTCGCATCAACATGATCGAGGTAGTGCGGCCGGCCGAGACGCCGATCTTGTTGCACGGCAGGATCGGAATCCCGCGCCACGACGGCACCCGATGTCCATTGATCTCGGTGCTCGTCGGATAGATGCCGCGGTGATTGCATTCGGCACCGAAGGCGGCGATCGCCTTCGGGTGGGCGAGGAAGAACGCCGGTTCCTTCCAGACGAGGGCGAGCAGTTCGTCCATGTCGTCCGGGGTCGGCGGACCGGAGCGGGTACTGATCCGTTGCCGCGGTGCGGCATTGTGCAGCAACCCGAAGTCGCGATTGTTGACCATCTCGTCTTCTTGCCGCTCGCGCATGGCCTCGATGGTCAGCCGCAGCTGTTGCTCGATCTGATCCATCGGCTTGTTGTAGAGGTCGGCGACCCTGCTGTGGACCCGCAGCACGGTCTGCGCGATGCTCAATTCGTATTCGCGCGGTGACAATTCGTAGTCGACGAATGTGCCGGGCAGCTGCGGCTCGCCCTCGTGCCCGGAGGCGAGCTCGATCGAGCTCTCGCCGTAGGGGTTGGTCCGCTCGTCGGCGAGGGCGTCATCGAGCTGGGCCACCCGCACGTGCTCGCGCAGTCCTTCCAGCTGGGCGCTCACCTCGGTCAGTGCGCGGTCGGTGAGGACGAGACAGGTGCATTCGGTGACGGCTTTGACGGTGAAGTTCCACGGCTCCGCATCGGCACCGAGGATCCGTTCACCGATGAACCGGCCGTCGGTCATCACCTCGAGCACGGTCGATTCGCCGTAGGCACCGGTCCCGAGCTTGTCGGCCTTGCCATGGACGAGGACCACCAGCTCTTCGGCAGGCTGACCGGCTTCGGCGATGATGTCGCCCGGCGCGTACCGCCGTTCGACGAAGGAGTCCGCGACCGACTGCAGGGCAGCGTCATCCGAGAAGTGGCGCAGGTAGCGCAGTTCGCGAAGGTCGGGCGCGAGGATCCGGGCCTGGCCTGCGGTGTCGTAGCAGGTGATCAGGCCGTCGCCGACGCTGTAAGTCAGGCGACGGTTGACGCGGTAAACACCACCGTCGGCCTGCACCCAGGGCAGCAGTTTCAGCAGCCACCGCGACGTGATGCCCTGCATCTGGGGCACGGATTTGGTGGTTGTCGCCAGATTTCGCGCGGCCACCGTGCTCAGGCTCAGCTGCGGAGCGTCGATTCCGGAAAAGGGTTCAGCCAGTTCAGTCATGAGTTCTTCCTGCTTCGCGAGACATGGGAGAAACGAGATGACACACCACGTGGAACGAAGAAATCAGTTATCCACCGGCTATCGATTGTGGTGAGAACGATGCTAGCGGAAGGGGTTCGGCCGTGACAGTCGATTGACTTGAATCTTGTTGTCTACTTGGCTAATTCGTCGCTCCCGAGGTTCGACGGGGAGGGCACGCACGCAGGTCTGCACCGCACCTCGCGAGATTGCCGTGAGGATGCGACGTGATCGCGTTCGAGCATCACGAGGGTTTGGACGCCGCCCGTGCCGCATGGGCAGTCGCGATATTCACCAGCAGCGCCGTTGTTCGACGACCACCGCCTCCGTTTCCTCCTGCGAAGCGAAAGAAGCCTCATCGGCGTGGGGCAGGTCGGCTAGGTAACAGTTGCGTGGGTGCTGCAGGCGGACCAGGTGCTGGTCCGCCTGCAGGCTCGTCGGTGTCGCCGGCCCTCCGCGAACGGCAGTCGGGCGCTCGGCGCCTCCGGCTCCGTCGGCACTACCCTGACGGCGCCGACCGGAACGCGAGGCACGTCGACAGGTTCCGACGGTGCTGTGGTCTGCGGCCCGCCGCGCCCAGCGAACCAGCTGGTGGCATCGCCGTCGTCGCCCTCGCCGCACCTGCGCAGCACGTAGGCGGCGGCCCCGGCCGGCCCTGCGGCCACGAACACCCACAGCAGCGCTTCCCACAGCATGTTTCGGTAGCCCTTCGTCGTCGAGGTGGGCGATGAAGCGCGCCCGGAAGATTCTGTTGACCAACTCCGAAAGCCGGACGTATGCGAGACCTGTGAACCCTTCGACCACGGAAGAGCAACTGGGCCAACGGGAACGAGGCTAGGCCGCTGGCACCGGCGCCGCAATGTGCAAGCAAACCCACGACGAGCGCACGTCATGGTCGGCGAGTCAGCGAAATCGCAGGCGGGACCCTCCTTCCGCGCAGCCGAACGTCTGGTCCGGCCGCCCCTCTCTGGCACAACATTCCGGCGAACCTGGCACGGAATGTGAGTGTCGCCCACCCGGTGCCCGGCGGATGCAACCGACCGCGCGGCGCCCCGAATTCCACTGTTATCCTCCGCATTTCAAGAGTGATTCCAATTGTCGACAGGCGCAGGCAACCGGTGACGGGTCCGCGCCCTACCCGTTTCCGGCGATCGCGCACCGACGCGGGGAGGTGGGAAATGCACTACGAGGCAGACGCGCACACGACCGGAGCCGGACGACAGATCGAGCATCGCGAGCGGTCCTCCAGCCCGATGACGGTCTATCCCGAGACCTCGACACGAGAGAGGTCCGTTTTGGCGGGTTTGGGGCAATCGTCGAGCGAATCGGCGCGGCGGGCGAACGGCTGTCCGCTGGAACGGCCCGGCGCAGTGCTTCTCGCTCGGCTGCGGTCTTCTGATATCACCGCTGAACGCGGCACCGATATCGACGACCGCCACTACAGCCAGTATCTGCAGCTGGGCTCGGTATTGGCCGGGCGAGCAACAATCGAACAACGGGGTCATCGCTCGACCGCGGTGGCCGGAGAGGCCTTCGCGCTGTGCCTCGACAGCCCGTTCCGGTGGGCACTCACCCGATGCGGAACCCCGGCCACCGACGTGCTGTACCTCTACCTCCCGGTGGAATCGCTGACCACCTGGGGCCTGAACGCCGCCCGGGCAGGCAGCAGGTCGTGGCCGCTGTCGCCGGGAGCGCTGTCCACCCTGACGGTGGCACGGGACATAGCCTGTGGCGCAACGGTTCCCGCAGCTTGCGGATAGTCGCGCGGGTGGACCAGATCCTGTCGGCGAAACCGACAGGATGCTGGCTATCCGGGGAGATATCGCCTCGGTACGCCGGCAGAGCTGTTGGGCGATTCCCGAGATCGGCGGCCCAGTCGGGCAATCGGGCGGGGTGGTCTCGATCGGCACCCTGCTGGAGGTGGTCGACCCACGCATCGAGGCCGCCGTCCTGTTCGCCGGAGCCCTGTCCCCACCGCACCGTCGAGGAGGCTCGGGAAGCCACCATCCTGTAGTAGCAGACCCACCGGAGCGGCGAACCGGCCCGCAGCGGCAACGGCAACAAGGGGACCGATGTGGCGTCATACCCGGATCGCACACGCAATTCCCGCCGTAGAGGTAGGTCGTGTTGTCGGCAACCGCGACCGAGCTGCGTGCGGCGGCGGGTCGCGTTCCCATCGAGTTTCGCCGAGGTGCAGTGAGGGCCGGCGACCGCTGTCCCGCTGTGACGAGTACCGACTGCGTTGTTCCGCAGTCAGTCGGCAACACTTTCCGCGAGATAGAGTCGCTCACCATGTGACCGGTAGTTGATGGGCGCCATAAATGAACATGTTGTCGCGGAACGGAATTCGGTCGATCGAGGCTGCCAGCCGGAGCGTGGGAACACGTCGGAGCAGCTGGCTGAGCGTGATCCGGAGCTGGAGGCGGGTGAGATGCTGGCCGAGGCACTGGTGGATGCCGTGGCCGAACGCGAGGTGGCCGGTTTGCGTCCGGGTGAGGTCGAGCACGTGTGGGTTCGGGTATACGGCCGGATCGCGGTTTGCGGCCGGTAGTGCGGCCAGGGCCGACTCACCCGGCTCGATGACCTGACCTCCCAGCTCGATCGGTTCGGTCGCTGTTCGGGCTAAACCGTAGTGCAGGATTGTCTGGTGCCGAAGCAGTTCCTCGATGGCGTGATCTATCAGGGTTGGGTCATGGTGTAGCTGGGCTAGCTGGCCGGGGTGCTCGAGCAGCGCGACGACGGCGAGGGCGATCATGTTCGCGGGTTCTTCGTGGCCGGTCGTGAGCAGAAGGTTGCCCACTCCGGCGAGCTCGTCGCCGGACATCCCGGTGTCGGATCGGACCAGGACGCCGAGGAGGTCCTCGTCGGTTGTGCAACGTTTGGCCTCGATGGTGCGGTGCATGAATGCGAGAGCGGCTGCGTGCTGGGCGAGCAACGTGCTCGGTGGCGTGTCCACCGTGAGCAAGGAGGAGGTGCGTGCCCAGATGGTGCGCCGCTCGCTGTACGAAACGCCGAGCAGTTCGCAGATCACCTGGGTGGCGATGGGGGCGGCGAACGCGGTGACCAGGTCGGCGGGAGGCCCTGCGGTGATCATCGCGTCGAGGTGCTCGGCGGTGATCTGTTCGATGCGGGGGGCGAGCCGAGCGAGGCGGTGCGGACTGAAGTGTCGACCGAGCAGACGGCGGTAGCGGGTGTGCTCCGGCGGATCCATACGAGGAAGGGCGCCGAGGCGCGACTGCCGCTGAACGAGCCGTGTATCGACGTCGCGGACAGCTACCGGGCCAGGAGTGCGCTGCGCGCTGAACCGATGGTCGCTGAGCATGGCCCGAGCCTCGGCGTGGCCGATAACCAGCCAGCCCAATCTGTCTGCGGCGAGCCGCAGCCGGACCACCGGACCGTCGGCACGCATCAGGTCGTATTCCGCCGGTGGGTCCAGCGGGTGGTTTCGTGCCCTGGGCAGCGCGACAGCGGCCGTCATCGACTCTCCGTCCATGCCACGGAGAGTTCGTGTGCCCCGTAGATGAACATATTGTCGCGGAACGGGATTCGGTCCAGTGCTGTGGCCAGACGCAGAGTCGGCAGACGATGCGTAAGCTGGGTGAGCGCGATACGCAGCTCGATTCGCGTGAGGTGCTGGCCAAGACACCGATGGATGCCGTAGCCGAAGGCGACATGACCGGTGACCGGACGCGAGATGTCCAGACCGTGCGGGTCCGGATAGGTTGCCGGATCGCGGTTGGCGGCAGGCAACGCGGCGATGACCAGCTCGCCGGGCTGGATCACCTGACCACCGAGTTCGATCTGCTCGGTCGCGGTTCGCGGAGTCCCCAAGTGCAGGATCGACAGATAGCGCAACAGCTCCTCGACCGCCGAGTCGATCAGGCTGGGTTCCTGACACAGCCGCTCGAACTGCTCCGGGTACTCGAGCAGTGCCACCACGGCGAGCGCGATCATATTGGTGGGCTGCTCGTGGCCGGCCATCAGCAGCATGTTGCCCAGGCCTGTGAGTTCGTCGTCGTCGAGACCGGAATCGGGAGCGGCCAAGGCGCTCAACAGATCCTCGCCCGGCTCGCGGCGCTTGGCGTCGATGTAGCGCTGCATGAACGCTCGCTCGACCGGGTAGTGGGCCAGGAGCTGATCCCGTGGTGTGTCCACACACATCAGGGTGCGAGCGTGTGCCCAGAAGATCTCCCGGTCTGCGTAGGAGACGCCGAGTAATTCGCAGATCACTTGGGTGGCCATGGGGGCGGCGAAAGCGCTGACCAGGTCGGCGGGCGCGCCCGCGGTGATCATCGCCGCGAGGCGCTCGGCGGCTATCTGCTCGATGCGCGGGACGAGCTCGGTGAGGTGGCTCGGACTGAAGTGTCGGTTGAGCAGTCGCCGGTAGCGGGTGTGTTCCGGCGGGTCCATCCGCGTGACGGCACCTCGGCGGGTCTTCTCCTCGACCAGCTCGGGCGTGACCTCGCGCACGGCCACCGGCCCCGGGGTGCGTTCCGCGCTGAACCGTCGGTCGGCGAGCATGGCCCGGGTCTCGGCCTGGCCGATGACCAGCCAGCCCAGCTGGTCATCGGCGAGCCGCAGACGGACCACCGGACCATCAGCACGCATCCGGTCGTAGTCCACCGGCGGGTCAAGTGGGTGAGCCCGCTCGCGGGGAAACCGGACCGGTTGGGTGTCAGCGGATGTCATGGGCCAAACCTTTCTGCGGCCTGGCGCTCGCTGTCGGAAAGCTCAGTCGGCCGGCCGATGAAGTCATGGATGGTTTCCGGATACAGGCGGTGCTCGACGGCCTGGATTCGTCTGGTCAGCGACTCGACGGAGTCGCCGGGCAGGATCGGTACCGGCTCCTGAGCCAGGATCGGACCGTCATCGACTCGCTCGGTGGCGATATGCACTGTCGCGCCGGTGACGGTGGCACCGGCGCGCAGTGCGTCCGCGACCGCGTTCGCACCGCGAAAAGCGGGCAGCAGAGACGGGTGGAAGTTGAGAACCCGGTCGGGGAAGGCCACGAAGGCGGAGCGGCCGAGGATGCTCATGAATCCCGCGATCACCACCAGGTCGATGTCGTGCCGGACCAGAGTGGTGACGATCGAACGAGTGAACTGTTCGCGGTTCGGCTGCCGTCGTACCAGCTCGACTGGGATGCCATATCCGGCCGCGATGTCAGTGGCCGGGCACGGCCGATCGACGAGCACGACAGCGACAGGGACCCCGGCCGCCCGGATGGCCGCCAGGCCGGCGCCTACGCCGGAGGCGAGGACCGCGACTCGCGCCTCACGATGATCGGGCATCGGACAACCTCTCCCCCGGCGGGCGAGGTCCGACCGCCACGCGCCGTGGACGTGACGACCGGACCGACATCGAGAACTGGTGTTATGTCAGTTCCATGGCCAACCAGCGACCAGCAGTGCCCCCGCTGGCCCCGCGCTGAACTCATAGCTGCCACCGGTCGGCGCCCAGAGCCAGTCACCGGGGATCAGCTCGTGCCCCTTGCAGTGGATCGACCCGTTGACCACTACTTTGAAGTCGGCGATTTTCTCCAGCGGGTGCGTGTGCCGCGGCACCACAGCCCCCGGTTCGAGCATCGACAGCCATGCGAAGAATCGGCCATCGGTCGACGGCTCGGTCGGCATGTGCGGCGCAAACGGCAGGACATGATGATCGACGCCGTCGGCCTCTTCGACGATGAGTCGCAGGTCTCGCAGGGTTGTGGCGGTTTCCAGCAGGAAAGGGTCACGAGAGGTGATGAATTCACCTGCCGCCTGCTGGCGGATCAGGCGGTCGATTTCGTCGATGCGGTCGAATTCCGCGGTGTAGCGACTGGTCTCAGCCGTCTCTCCGACGCAGGGCAGGATCGTGAACACCATGGCACCGAGGCTTTCCGCGGTGTAGGAATAGCTCGCGCCACCAGGAATCCACAGCCAATCGCCAGCTGTCAGGGTACGGCCCCGGAACACGATCGAACCGCTGATCACCACCTTCAGCGCATAGTCCGAACCCACCAGGGAATGCTCAGCGACTGTTGCTCCACCGCGCAGGCGCGACGTGTAGGCACTGAACCGACCGGTGCCGTCGGCCGGCATCTGCGGCGCGAACGGCATGAACAATCGGGTGATGCCCGGAAAATCGGCGGGGATCAGGTCCATCATGGCAGACTTGGCCGCGATGACCTCGCTGTCTCGAGAGCACAGAATTTGGTTCGACGTCCTGTCCGGAAAATTCTCACCGATCGACGCAATAACGTCGACCGCGTGATTTCGTTGTGCGAGCTCAGCATCGATAGGTGCAGTAGTCATGGTTTAGCTCCCATCTATGGTCGTGGCTACGCTCTCCGGTCTGTCGATGTGCTGACTTGAATCGTCAATGGTGCCTGGATCAATGGTGCCTGGAAAGTCTCCCATGCGCGTCAGCGCACGCGCAATCCCTCGACCACCGTGGGGTAAATGAGAATACAGGTTTCAGTAACCTCGGATCGTGTTATGTGGAGTTTTGATAAACGAGGGAATATCGCCAGAACAGATGACGGCGGATGACGGCGCCAGGCAATTGACGGGCCGCTGCCTCGCGAACTTCGGCCAAGGTCATACTCGCAGGCCGAACCGGATGCCTGGGTGTATCGGGACGCGGCCGCAGTGAAGCTACAGCGCTCACCACGAGGTTGGCCGGCACCGCGACCAGTAGCAACAGCCGCTCGGCAGGCGTGTGTGCCCGGTAGAGGCCGAGCACGACCAGCACGCCCGCCGGGCTCAGCGCCTCGCGTAGTCGCGCTAGGACCGGCTCGAAGGGCACGTGGTGAATGCAAGCCAGGCAGGAGATGTAGTCGTAGTGACCACGCGGCAGGTCTGTTCGGGTGACATCGACGACCCGAAACGACAGCCCTGTCACCCCGGCGAAACGCTCACGCGCGTGATCGACCATAGTCGTCGACAGATCGATGCCGACGGTATTCACCCCGCAAGCGGCGACCCGCGCGGCGAACTCTCCCGCACCGCAGCCCACATCCAACGATCGACGGGCGCCGGGCGGAATCTGCCGCAGCAGTAAACGATGGTAGAAGCCATTACGGTGCCATGTGCGCATATCGCATTACAGCATCTGACCCGAGGTCGCCATAGATAAACCGCGTGCGTTTCGGAACATTGGTCGGCGAAGGTTCTCCAAATCTTCACTTCCGAGTGATTGATATATGCACCGGAATAGTGCAGCGGAGAGTTTCCGTAATCAATTCGTCGGCATATCGCTCGTCGGCTATGCGGGGATGTTCGGCTGGCCGCGGGAACTGGCGCTGAACCGTCGCCGAACGTGAGCGCGAGCCCGACATCACCCCGGCCTACCGCGTGGAACGCGCCTCCAGCCGCTCGAGATCGAATCGCGCGATGCTCCCGCGACCCCATCGAGCGAGCGGTCTCGAGGTAGCGCCTTCGGATGATCTGGGCGACGGTACCGGCGTCGTACTAGGTGTGTTCGCGGCTTGGCGTGAAACCCCAGGCACAGCACCAGATCCGGCGCTCGGCAAAAGTTGCTTCGTACCAGATCGCAAGTGACCGAACTGAATCGGTCAAGCGGTCCGTGGCGCGTACATGATGACCGCGACCCCGACCAGGCAGATCACCGCGCCGATCACATCCCAGCGATCGGGTCGAAACCCGTCCAGTGCCATGCCCCACAGCAGCGATCCGGCGACGAAGACCCCGCCGTAAGCGGCCAGGATGCGCCCGAAGTTCGCGTCGGGTTGCAACGTCGCGACGAATCCGTAGATCCCCAGCGCGATCACCCCGGCGCCGATCCACGCCCATCCGCGGTGCTCGCGCACTCCTTGCCAGATGAGCCAGGCACCACCGATCTCGGCGATGGCGGCCAGGACGAACAACAGGATCGAGCGCACCACAGTCATCCGCTGAGCCTGAATGTCCGGTTTCAGCAGGTGGTGACCGTGCTCGCGCACCCACACCCCGAATTTGCGCACGACGAGCCGGCGGCGCTGTCGCCTATGGCGACTGAACCGCATCCACCGCGTCGGGCGCTGATGCGCGACCAGCCTAGCCCGGCGACACCGATCCCGATCAGCGCGAAACCGAGCGGTTCCAGCCAGGACAGCCTCACCACTACGGTGCCGCCGCCGAGGATTTCGGCAGCGATCTGGATCGGCGCCAAGCAGCACCCGGTGCACAGCACCGCTCCGGCGCCGATCGGTGCCCACCAGCGCCGTGCTTGGTATTCGTCTCAGCAGCCACAGCCGCTATCTCCAGTGCGCAGGGTGGGAGTGCTGTCATCGAAAGGAACGGCTGAATCGGGGGGGCAAATGGCCGCAGGTTCCAATCCTCTACCAATCGCCCTCCCCAACGCCGGCGGCTAGCGGAGGAGATTGCTGGATCAGCAGGGCTTCAAGCCGAGCGTGCCGTCAGTCCAGAACCAACGACGTCCGCTGAATCAGACGGTGTGCGTAGTGTTCGAACCGCCCTCCGGACACAACGCTTTTCATTGCATTACCCTTCTGACCTGCGTAGATAGCCGTGTGTCGTTGAGGCTAGCCGAGTCGGATAAGTCTTAAACCGCAGGCAGGAGCCTGTGGGGGTTCAACACGGGTCAATCTGAGAGATCCTCGATAAACCGACCCTGGTAGGGCCGACACCGTTCCCCGCGAACAGACCCCAACATCGACGCTGCGGCGATCCATGCCTTGACCGGCCGCGACTGGATCCGCAAAGCCTGCCGCTCTGCTGATCGGTGATTCCGGGACCTGCATCGTGTTCCGACGCGACCACCCCGACACGCTGGTCGGGGTGGGGTCGAATTTCGCGATCAGGATTGGTCTCGGGCGCCCCGAGTAATGCTCGAATTCGTGATCAACTGACGCCTGATTCCACGACCGGAGCCGCTCGTTCGGTCGCGAATGCGCGCTTCTGCCGACGAGCATCCCTGATTCGCCGGTGCTCAGAAGCCGCGAGAGATCCACTCCGCCAGGAACGGTGCTTCGGTCCCGACCGTGGTGTTGTCACCGTGCCCGGTGTGCACTCGAGTCGCCTCGGGCAGGGTGAGGATGCGTTCCCGTAGGGAGTCGATGATGGTCGGGAAATCGGAGAATGACCGTCCCGTTGCACCGGGACCGCCGGCGAACAGGGTGTCACCGGAGAACAACGCGTCCGCCTCCGGCAGATACAGGCACACCGAACCCGGCGAATGCCCGGGCGTGTGGATCACCTGCAGTTCCGTCCCGGCGACCGCGATCCGCTGGTCGCCGCCGAGGTGCCGGTAGGGGTGACCGGGATGGGTCAGTTCCCACAGTGGCTGGTCGCCGGGGTGCAGGAGCAGCGGCGCGTCGAAGGCCGCGGCGAGATGCGGAGCGTGGGTCACGTGATCGTTGTGCCCGTGTGTGCACACGATCGCGGTCACGTGGCGGGACCCGACCGCCGCGGTGATGGGCTGCGGTTCGTGGGCGGCGTCGACGATGACGACCTCGTCGTCGTCACCGACCAGCCACACGTTGTTGTCGACCTCCCAGGATCCGCCGTCGAGCTCGAAAACACCGAAGGTGACGACCCGGTCGATTCGGAGCGTGCCGCTCACACGATCACCACCGAGCGGAGTACCTCACCTGCGTGCATGGTGTGGAATGCCTTTTCCACGTCGCCGAGGCCGATGCGCTCGGTGACGAACTTGTCCAGCGGCAACCGGCCCTGCTGATAGAGATCGACGAGGTAGGGGAAATCACGTTCGGGCAGGCAGTCGCCGTACCAGGAGGACTTCAGCGCGCCACCGCGGGAAAAGAAGTCCACGAGCGGCATCTCCAGCTTCATATCCGGGGTGGGCACACCGACCAGCACCACGACACCGGCGAGATCACGAGCGTAGAACGCCTGGCGCCAGGTCTCCGGGCGCCCTACCGCATCGATGACGACATCGGCGCCGAATCCGCCGGTGAGCTCCTGCACCGCCGCGACGGTGTCGGCCCTGGTGGCGTCGATGGTGTGCGTGGCACCCAGCTCCGACGCCCACTCCAATTTCTTGGGGTCGCGGTCCACCGCGATGATCGTGGCGGCCCCGGCCAGCCGGGCCCCCATGATCGCGGCGTCACCCACACCACCACAACCGATCACGGCCACGGAATCACCGCGGCCGACGCCACCGGTGTTGACGGCCGCACCCAGCCCGGCCATCACTCCGCAACCGAGCAGGCCGACCACGGCGGGATCGGCCTGCGGGTCGACCTTGGTGCATTGCCCGGCATGGACGAGCGTCTTGTCGGCGAAGGCCCCGATGCCCAGGGCAGGCGTGAGTTCCGTGCCGTCGAGCAGGGTCATCTTCTGCGTGGCGTTGTGGGTGTCGAAACAGTACTGCGGCCGACCACGCCGGCACGCGCGACAGCGGCCGCACACCGCCCGCCAGTTCAGGACCACGAAATCTCCAGGCGCGACCGACTCGACACCCTCGCCGACCTGCTCGACCGTTCCCGCGGCTTCGTGGCCGAGCAGGAACGGGAACTCGTCGTTGATCCCACCCTCACGGTAAGTGAGATCGGTGTGGCAGACGCCGCACGCCGCCACGGCCACGACAACCTCCCCCGGCCCGGGATCGGGGACGATGATCTCGGTGAGTTCCACCGGCGCGCCCTGGGCGCGGGCTATCACGCCGCGTACCTGCTGTGGCATCTGTGTACGTTCCTCCGTCGATTGCGATATTCCATGCACCGTCGCGCATGACTGCTGCCACGCTATCGCCCAACGAATCCCCCATAACCTCGCCGAAAGACCGGCAGTTACTATCCATTCGCATAGTGGATGGTGGTTCCGCAGAAATCGCCGCACGAGGTAGGGACGGGTGAGCAATTCGGTGGTGCCCGATATCGAATGCGACGTCGCGAACCTGCGCGCACTGCGCGACGTGATCGCCGGACCGCTCGGCGAGATCGCGGCACGGTTCTCCCGGTATCTCGCGGACCGCTGGCCGCACACCGCCCTGGTGATCTTCACTCGGGAATGCACCGGGCGACCTCGCAAAGTGTCAGGACCGGCGCAGATCATCGATCGGGTCCGCATCGACGAGCTCGAGGAATTGAAAGCCGGTGTGCCGCCGGGCAGTTCGGCCGATATCGTGGCGCGCTTCGCCGGCGCGACCAGGCGCATCTGGCTCGTACGCGATGACACGGACACCCTGCTGGTGCTGGTGCCGCGGTCCGAGCACGGTTGCCCCGAACCAGCTGTTCTCACTGCGGTTTTCGCGTTGATCGCGCTGTCCATCCGGCAGCAGGTCACCCAATCCGGCCCGGATTATCTGGCCGAATCCCGGGCGGCAGCCACGGCACGAGCCCGGACGATAGCCGAACTCACCGCCGCGCACGAAGCGGTACTCGCGGAGATCGTGGCGACGTTACGCTCCCCCCACCTCGACGACCGGCGTTCCCGCAGTATCGCCGCCGACGCGGCCTCCGCTGCCTTGGTGGCGGCGCGAGCGGCACTGTCCACCGAGCGGGCCTTCTCCGAGGAACCTGCCGCGGCAGCATTCCGGCGTTTACGAACCGAGATCAGCCCGCTCCTGCGACGACACGATCTGACCGTCGAGTTCGTGCCGCCGGAGCCGGGCAACCCACTGATTCCGGGCGAAGTCGCCTCCGGCGCCCGGGCGATGACCCACGCCGTAGTCCTCGCCCTCACCGTCGAGCCGGGAACGCGGCTACGCATCGCCTGGCACTGCGACTCCACCGCCCTGCGGATCGATGTCCGCGATCAGAGCGCGGGGGTCACCGATCTGGAATCTCTGCGCCGGCGGTTACACGGTCGGGTACAAGCCCTCCGTGCGGAGGCTGAATTCGACGCGGTACCCGGCTGGGGCACGCGCACCACCATCCGCATACCCCTCGAAATTCCGGTCGCGCCGGCGGACGACGACCGCCTCGAGCGCTTGAACCCGCGACAACGAGAGGTCCTCGCCTTCGTGGCATCCGGTATGCGAAACAAGGTCATAGCAGCTGAGCTGGGAGTCGCCGAGAGCACCGTCAAATTCCATATCGCCGGCATCCTGAAAAAGCTCGAGGTGACCTCCCGCGGCGAAGCTGCCGCCGTCGGCCTACGCGCAGGTCTCGCGGCGAAAGCCCGGAACCGAGCGCAGCGCTCAGTTGGCTGAAGGGGACCCGGTCCCCCGCTCGCGCCCGGCTCGGCCACCACACGATCCGGGACGTGCGGCGGCGATGCGCCCAGCTCCTGGCCGGCGCCGTCGTTGTTGTCGTTGCGATCCCGCTCCTCGCCGAACGCCTGTTTGGAAGCCGCCCGGCGTCCGCATCATCGTCGCCGGAGACACCCTCCTCTCCCCGGCGGCGACCAAGGCGCTCATCGCCCGCTTCCTTGCACAGCCCGAACCCCGCGACACCACCGCCATCGAGTCCGTCGAGGTTCTCACGACCCGCGAACGCGAAGCCGTCGTATACGTCGCAGAAGGACTCGCGAACGAAGAAGTCGCCGAACGGATGTATGTGCGCCCCTTGACCGTTCGCACCCATGTCCAGCGCGCCATGACCGAGCTCGGTGCCCGCCACCGCGCCCAACTGGTAGTGATCGCCTTCCGCACAGGATTGGTGCGGGCCGGCCCGCCATGGGCCTCCGAGTGACCACCTGACGATCCCGGTTTCGCCCTTGTTCACACGTCGTGAGGAACATGGGTATGACTTGCATCACCCCGATGGATTGGATGGTTCTTCGATGGCACAGTCGATGCTGACTTCGCCGGTGGGCGTTCTCCCCGCTCCCCGTACGCCGGTTCCCGACGCGGTCGGCCGGATGTCGCCCGCAGCGCGCGGAGCATGGCAGATGACGGCCTTTTCCGCCCTGTCCCCGGAGTTGACCAGAACGGTCCTGTCGCAATCGATCGAGACCACGTTCCGCGACGGCCACGTCCTCTATCGCGGCGCACATCATGCGGAGACCGCGCTGCTCGGCGTTGTGGTGAGCGGCCTGCTCCGCTTCTACATCCATACGCCCGACGGTCGGTCGCTGACAGTCCGCTATGCCGGCCGCGGGGAATTGGTCGGGGTGCGCGGGCTGGCGCTCGAGGCCGACACCGGGACAGCCGCCCACCCCTACGGGAGGTCCGCCCTGAACGGCGAGGCCCTGCAGGACACCACCGTCCTGCTCCTGTCGCGCGATATCGTGACGGCCGCGGCGCGCCGATACGCCGAATTGGCCTGGGCGCTGACTCGCGAGGTCTCGCATCAGGCGATGCAGGATCAGGAACTCATCGTGACGAACGTCTTCAGTCCGATCCGGACACGCGTCGCCCGGCATCTGCTGCTGCTGGGCACCAAGCACGACCGCGAACTGGTCCTGCGAATGAGCCATCAGGAGCTCGCCGACGCGATCGGCTCGGTCCGGGAGGTCGTTTCCCGCGCCCTGTGCCGCTTCCAGGCCGAGGGAGTCGTCGAGCGCCGCGGCCAGTACCTCGTGCTGCGGGACCCCGCGGCACTGTATGAGGCATCCCTCGGGTGAGCCCCCCGCGCCGGCGCGGCAGCTCCCGGCCTCAGCGCCGCAGATTCTCCAGGAGCCGCCGCGTCGTCGGCGAGGGCGACGTACCGAGTTCGCGCAGCGCTCGCTCGCAGGCGTGGTAGGCGTCGAGCACGCCGTCGCTGTCACCGAGCAGGCCCGCAACCCGGATCAGGGTCTGCCAGGCGCTTTCGTGATACGGCTGCTCCCGCAGCACACGTTCGGCGTGCGTCCGCGCTTCCGGATAGAGCTCCACGGCCAGCGCCAGTTGGGCGGCTTCGAATTCGGCTTCGATGAGCAGCGTCCGGATGTGCTCTCGCCGGTCCTCCGCCCACGCGCCACGCACACCGGGCAGGAACTCCCCGGCCTCGGCCGTCTCCAGGACGGAAACGATCGCCCGGAGACGTTGCACCTCCCCGGTGAGATGCCGGGCATGACGCAGCCGGCGTTCGATCACGACCGACTCACTTGTGACCGCGAGCGCATCGGCCAATGTCAGGTCGTCGCCGTCGGTGCTGATCGCGGCCAGTTCCGGCAACGCCCGGTTCAGCCGGCTGCGGGCTTGACGCAGATAGGCCTGGGCCGAGCGATCCGAGGCGCCGAACAACGCCTCCATCACCTGTCGCCGTCGGGCACGGCCGCCGTGAGCCAGCAGATACGCCAGGAGTTCCAGGCTCTTGCGGATCCGGGTCGATACCGCGACCCCGTCGACGAGAAGCTCGACCGACCCGAACTCCCGCAGGACCACCGACGACGTCGCAGACCCCGAACGATCCGCCTTCCGCGGCGCGTGCAACGCCCGTCCGAGGTCGTGCCAGGCCGAGTATGCCGACGCCTCCGCGTCGATCCGGCGGGATACCACGGCGGGGAAGAAGCCCAGCGCTTCGAGCATCAAGAAGGTCGATCCTTGCTCGTACGCGGCGGTGAGGGCCGTATCAGCGGCCCGGTCGGCGGCCTCCGGGTTGCCGGCCCGCCACTCCGCCTCGGCGAGGAAAACGGCGGCAGCGGGAAGTTCGAGAACGAGATCGGCGGCCAGCATGGTCTTCGTGGCCTTCCGCAACAACTCGACGGCTTCGACGTCCGCACCGGCCAGCAGCAGTGCCAGCCCACGCCAGGTAGCGGCCCGCTCTTCCAGCGGGCCCGCGCCGGTCGGTGGTTTCAGCCGGTCGAATACGGCCAGAACCTGCAGTGCCGCCGCGTGATCGGCGTCGAGACGGAGTGCCATCTTGGCGCGCATCGTCAGGCTGCCCAGACGCCCGAACAGCGAACTCTTCCGGTGCATCACCTCGTCGTAGGTGTCCAGCGCAGCTTGGGCCTCCTCCCGGCGGCCGGCGTCGAGCAGCAGGTCGGGGGCGACTTCGCGGATCAGCAGGGACTGCGCGCCCCAACCGGAGGCGCGCTCGTAGTATTCGAGTGCTTCGGCCGTACGGCCCAGTGACCGGGCGGCGAGGATCCGTATCCCCACCGGCTCCCACTCGGTCCAGGCTCCGTCCGGGGTTCCGTCCAGTTCGGTGACGCGGCCGTGAAAATATTTTCCCACCAGCAGCGACGGGTATTCGGCCACCAGACTCAGAGGCGGAAGTGCGTAGGTATCGGGTGGCTCGTGCGTGAACGCCGCGGTGATGTACTCCGCCACACCGCGACTCGCCCCCGGCGCCGCCGCGGCCACGACGGCGCGCAACGCGTCCACGTCGAGTGCGTCGGCGTAACACAGCGCCATCAGGATCACCGCCCGTCCTGAGCTCCGCGCGAACTCGTCTCGCAGACCGCGGGCGGCCAGGTCATCGGCATAGGCCGCGCCGCGACCGAATTCCTCCTGGGCCACCGATAGCATCAGGTGGCCGAGACTGAGAGCGAGCGGGTCGTGTTCGGCGGCAACGGGTCCCAAGATGTCGAGCCAGCGCTGGGCATCCCGGAAGTCGAGGCGCTCCACGAGGGAGATGACCGCTCGCGCGGCAGGGGCTAGCGCGTGCTCGAGCGCACCGGTCTCCAGCAGTACCTCGGTGGCTTCCTCGTCGCGGCCTTCCGAAGCCAGTAGCTGCCCGTAGCGCACCCGGCGATCGCGGACTGTCGCCCCGGGACGACGCGCGAGGAGTTCGGTGAGGTACTCGCGGAACCGCGGATGGCAGCGCAGAGTATGTGTCGCGGCCCAGACGGCAGGCAATGTGTGCCTGCGCAACGACGCCAACCGGGCGACCGCGTCATCGGCGCCGAGAGCGGCGGCCCGCTGCGGTGTCACCTCGTCGAGCAACGCCGTATCGATGAGGAATCCGCGGTCGGCGGGGTCGAGCCGGTCGAGAATATGCGCCGAGAGATAGCCGTACAGCGGATCGGCCTCGCCGCCGATACCGGTCAGGTGCTCGGCCGAGCGCCACGCCTCGAACAGGACACCGGTCACCCAGCCTCCGGTCTCCGCGACGGCGTGGCGGGGGTCGACATCGCGGACTCCGCGCCGGACCAGCGCCGCGGCCGCCTCTTCCTCGGTGAAGGCGAGCGATGATTCGCCGAGGAACCCGACCTCTGGGCCCACCGTGTCCAGTCGACCCGCCGGGACGAACTCCCGGCTGAGCAGGACCAGCCGTACCCCCGGGCCGGCATGACGCACGAACGATTCGAGCACCGCCCATGCCTCGGCGTTGTCTTGGAGCCGCTCCAACTGGTCCAGAACGAGAACGAGCGGCCGATCCCCGATCGAGGAGGACAGCAATCCGGCGGTTTCGGCATGGGGCAGGGCGTTCGCGGACATCGCGTTGACCGCCAGGCCCGCCAGCTCGGGACAGACGCGCCCGACCGCCGCATCGAGGTAGGTGACGAGCCGGCCGGGCGCGACGTCGGTATCGTCGACCGACAGCCAGGCCACCGGGTCACCGAGCTGTCCGACGGCGCCCGCGGTGGCGGTCGTCTTCCCGGCGCCCGCGGTGGCCACGATCAGAACCAGGCGGTGACGATCGATCAATGCCCTGATCAGGGATTCGACTCGAGGACGGGAGATGGCCTCCGCGGGGATCGGCGGCGCCACCAGCTTCGTGCCGATATAAGCGGGCGTGGACACCAGTGACTCCGGCTGCTGCTGAGAAGTGAGAATGTCCCATCCTAACCGCAGCGAGCAGTGGCAGAGACCCAGGTCACTGATGCAGACGATCTCCTCGCGAATTCTCCTTCTATGACTTCCACCACTCAGCCGAACCCATCCAGCACCTCACCGGGCCACCTCGCGACCGCCGACGGCATCGGCGATGCCTCGACAGGCTCCGGCATTCCCACGCACGACGAGATCATCGAGCGGGCCCACGCACTGCTGCCCTTCCTCCGCGAGCATCAGGAGGCGACCGAGCGCAACACCTTCCCGATCGAGGAAGTCCACCAGGCGTTCCTCGACAACGGCTTTTACAAGGTCCTCACCCCGAAGCGGTACGGCGGCTACCAGATGGGTCCGTGGACCTTTCTGAAACTCGCCATCGAACTCGCGCGCGGATGCCCCTCGGCGGCCTGGTGCTACGCACTCGGTCACGCCAAGACCCTCACCGCCGCGGCCTATTTTCCGCCGGAAGTGCAGGACGAACTGTTCGCCGCGGAGGACGGATACTTCGTGTCCGCGGCCTTCGCCTATCCGCGCGGTGATGCCCGCCGGGTCGAGGGCGGCTACATCGTGAACGGCAAGTATCCCTACAGTTCCGGCTCCCCCTACGCCAACTATCACATCGCGGTCGTGCCCGCGCCGGCCGGATCGCCGCACGGGCCGGAGGGCAGCCACCTCACCGTCGTCATCAAGCGCGACGATTTCACCATCGGTGATGATTGGGGCAATGTCTTGGGTATGCGCGGCAGCGGATCGGCGACCGTCACGGTCACCGAGGCGTTCGTCCCCGATCACTGGGTGCTGACGGGCTCGTTCACCTCGCTCGGCGCCGACGAGAACGGCACCTTCGGTTCCCGCTATCACGAGGACTCGACATACGCCATTCCAGAGCTGGGCTTCGCATCCGCCCTGGTTCCGGCCCTCGTCATCGGAATGGGCTACGGCATGCTCGACGCCTACGAACAGGTCATCACAACCCGCTCACCCGAGAAGATGCCCGGTATTCTCGACCCCTCGCTGGCCAACGCCAAGGTGAAGGCCGACGCCTCCGAGTACCAACGGATTTTCGGTCTCGCGTCGATGGATATCGAAAGTGCGGAGGCGATCATGCGCGTCGTCGCGGACGAGTTGATCGAGATGGGATCGACGCCGGGCAGCACCGACCTCGTGGCCAACTTCCGGCTGGCTGCCCTGACTTCGAAAGTGGGCCGCCTCGTGTGGGATGCGGTCCAGGAACATCTGTGGCGGACCGGCGGCAGCTCGCAGACCGCCGATACCGCGCCGATGCAGCGGTACTTCCGTGATGTCGCCACGTACTGGACCGCCGTCGGCAACGGGCAGCGCGACAGCATCGCCCAGACCTACGGCTACCTGAAGCTTTTCGGGGCTCCGACGCCTCCCGCACAGGATGCCTGAGACGACGACCCCGACCGGGGCCTGACTCTCGACACATCATGCCCACCACCGCGCCACCCTTCTCGGCCTCACATCGGGAGGGGTGGCGCGGACTCATGTCACATACTTCGCGTGCGGCGACCCCTAATCTTGGGTCCCTCTCGATTCTCTGGATTACAGGAGCGTCCATGGCATTGCCAATCGATACCGTCCGGGCCTATTACAAGCGCATCGACGAGGGGAACCTCGACAGTGCGTTCGAGCTCTTTCATGAGGACGCGGTCGTGCGTTTCGGCGATCAGCCCGAGATCGTCGGCCGGGCGGCGATCGCGGCCCATGTGGCGAATATGGTCGTCCCCGTGGCCAAATCGATCGAGCACCGGATCGTCAGCGAATACTCGGTGACCACCGGTGACACCACGACGGTGATCTGCGAAGCGGTCGTGACGTATTGGATGCGGCTGTCCGGCAACGTTTTTCCGCACAACGCGGTGACGATCAGCGAGGTGGGTGCCGACGGCACCATTCTCCGCCAGCGCAATGTGGGTGATCTGCGTCCCGTTATCGAGGACCACAAAGCACACGTATCGCAGCAGTGACGGGTTCCGACCATAGGGTGTGACCGCCGGTGCCGTTACGGACGAAAGTTCGTAACGGCACCGGCGGTCGCGGCTTTTACGGGACAGCCACGCGGATGGGAAGGCTGCTGAAACCGGACAGCACCGGGCCTGCACTCTCCTGTGCGGTGCCATCGAGGAAGATCTCCGTGGTGGCGGCGAGCAACTCCTCGAGCGCGACCTTCATCTCCAGCCGGGCCAGCGGGGCCCCGAGGCATTTGTGGACGCCGGCACCGAAGGCGAGATGTTTGTTCGGCGCACGGTCGATAACGCAACTGTCGGCGTGTTCGAAGGCATCCGGGTCGCGGTTGGCAGCGGCGTAGTTGAGCGCGACGAATTCGCCCGCGCGGACCGTTCGCCCGTGCAACTCGACATCCTCGACCGCGCGGCGTCCCAGTTCCGGCAACGGGGTCTCCAGACGCAGGAATTCCTCGACGGCCTGGGGGATGAGTTCGGGCTGACGGCGCAGCCGCGTCTGGATATCGGGATTGGTCGCCAGCCGGTAGATCGCGCCGCCGAGCGCGTCGGCGGTAGTGGCATGGCCGGCCGCGATGATCTGCACGCCGATTCGGATCACGGTTTCGTCAGGCAGGGGTTCACCGTCGACAAGCATAGCCATCGCGCCGCTGATGAGATCCTGGTCGGGGTTCAGCGGCGCTTTTCTGCGTTCGGCCACGACCTTTTCGATATGCGTCCCGAAGATGCCGAAGATCACCGGGCCGAGCTTGTCCGGATCCCATCCCATTCGCTCGAGTTCGGCGATCTGTTCGATCAGTTCGTGGTAGGTCTCGTCCGGAAGTTTCATCAACGCCGCCAGAGTGCGCGCCGGCAGGACCTGACACAGGGACTGCACGGCGTCGGTCCGACCTGTTTCGAGAATCGGCGCCAATTGTTGCCGGGCGAACGAACGGATGACCGGTTCGAGTTCGTCCATCCGTTCCTTGGTGAAATAGCGATTCAACATCCGGCGGTAGACGGTGTGCTCCGGCGGATTCAGTGAGATGGGAACGTGCGTGCCGCCCTCGGGCAGGGTGATCACGAAGAACGGGCCGGATTCGAATTGGCCGTATTTGCGCGCAGCGTCGGTGACGTCGTCGAAACGGGTGAGTGTCCAGTACCCGGGATGGTCCGTCGTCCAGGCCACCGGACATTGCTGCCGCAGCCGGTCGTATTCGGCAAGCCGCTGGGCGGAACGGGAGCCGGCGCCGCGGGCATTGCCCGCTAGGTCCTGCATCGGTTCCCAGTCGGCTGGGCGGGTTTCGGGTACTGCTTCGGGCGTCGTTGTCATGTGGACACGCTAGGAGTCCACCGATCCGGCTTCGGTGACTCGGGTCACTGCCGGGGTGACGGCGGGCCGGAATATTCGATCACGAGATCACCCACGTACTCGAGAAAGAGGAATACAGATATGGCCGACGCGAGTGTACAAGCCCGCAACAAGGAAGTCGTCCGGCAATTCGTCGAAACACTGCTGAACGACCGGAATCCGGAAAAGGCTTCGGAATTGATGGGCAACCGCTACATCCAGCATGTTCCTGGGGTCGCCGACGGTCGGGAAGCCTTTCTGAAGGATATTCACGACCATTTCCTGGATCCGTTCCCGAATGCCCGCCTCGAGATCAAGCGCCTGATCGCCGAGGACGACCTGGTCGTCTGCCATGCCCATATCGTCCTGAATTCGGCCGACCCGGCCGATCGCGGGCTGGCCTCGTTCGACATGTTCCGGCTGGAGGACGGCGGCATCGTCGAGCACTGGGTTGCGGCCCAGCCGGTTCCGGACGGCGATCCGGTGAACTCGAACACGATGTTCTGACATAGCCGAAACCTGAACACCTTCGCATCCGGTGTCCCCGCCCTCGAGGGGACACCGGATTTTTCTGCGTCGGTTCGCGCGTCCCCGGAACAACGGGGGTCCCGTCGGTGGATCCGGGCCGACATGTTCGGGGCGGGAGTCGCGAACGGCGACACCCGCCCCGATACCGGGAGACCGGTCAGTTCGCCGGCGGAGTGAAGGTGGCCGGCGGCGGTGTCTCGTCCGGGGTCACACCCATCGTCAACGACGCCCGCAGGCCGTGGTCGAGATGTGGTCCGAGGGGCTGCGCCCGCAGCGTGGTCTGCGCACCCCCCTGCTGCTCGTACAGGGGATCGGTATCGTTCGTCACGCGCACGGTTCCGGCGGGCCGGTTCGAGTAGGCGGGGGTCGCCACGACCCGCGCGCTCCTGCCGGTCCTCACGGATATCGGTGCGCACGAGGTCGTGGTCGATGTAGTACGGGCCTTCGATGGCCTCGGGCGACAGCACACAGTTCGGCGGGAACGAGTTCGAGGGGGGTGTGGGCTGCCCGGGACCGGGAGGCGTCTTCTCGATCGGAGCGCCCGTCGCCACACCCAGTCCCGCTATACCGAGCCCGGCCGCGCCGAGACCCGCTACGGTCAGCAGGGCCCTACGGGAGGTTCTACCGCCGGCCGGTTCCCGTGAAGAAGTTCGCTATTCGTCCCTGGGGTGAATCTATGCCGGGATCTTCCCGCATCACCGGTGCTGGACCACAATAATGCTACGGCTGAAACCAGGTGAACGGCCGTCGGGTGCGCGATGCGCTGTACTGTATCCGCTCCGCCTCCAGGCCCGGTGGCATTCTCGCGCCGAGCCGAAACCCGGCGGAGCACGGTCCGCAGAAACCGGGGCCAGTTCGCCCGTATCCTGTGCCGCGGCCTGCCGTGACAGCAGTTCGGACAACCAGCCGCGGACGGCACTTCCCTGGGCTGCCGCCGCCTTGCCGGTGCGCGGATCGAGTTCGGGCCCTCGGTCCGGGTCCACGGCCACCACCATGACCGTCTCGGGGTGCGCGATGTACAGGGCGCCCCACGCCGCGTGGGCGGCGCACTCCTGCTCGAAACCGCTGTGGGTGTGCGGAGCGATACCGAGCCGCTGCCAGATGCGCACCACCGACGACGGCGAGATTCCCCACCCGGCGGGCCATATCGCGTTTCGCCTCTCCGGCACAGTCGATTCCTACTTCTCGCCACTGCCGGCGCGGGGTGTGCAGTCGTGAGTCCGGCCACCGCGGTACCGCGGACACAGGTCACGGCGGGCGCCGGCCTGCCACCGCAACCTGGAGCCATGACGAATGCTCCTCGCCTCGAACAGCTTTCCCGTCCTGCCGGGCCGACCCCGGATACATTCAGAGCGGTCATCGGGAACTTCCTCAGTGGTGTGACGGTTGTGACGACGATGGCCGACGGCATCCCCTACGGCACCACAGCCAGTGCGGTGACGTCGCTGTGCCTCGAACCGCCGATGGTGGTGTTATGCCTCAACCAGAGTTCGGCGACGGCCGCGGCGATCGGCGAGTCCCGCCGGTTCGCCCTCAATATCCTCGACGAGGACAGCGCGGACCTTGCCGTCCGGTTCGCGACCAAAGGACCGGACAAGTTCGCCGGAACGGACACGACGCCGGGCACCACCGGGCTTCCGCTGCTCTCCTCATCCTTGGCCTGGCTGGAGGCGGAGATCGCCGAAACCGTACAGGCTGGCACACACACGATCTTCGTCGGCAAGGTTCTCGGCGCCGAGGCCCGGCCCGGCCGTCCCCTCGCATACTTCCGGGGCGGTATGGGCCGGCTCGCCGTTGGAAGCTGACCTGTGTACCTTCCGGACTTCCGGCACCGGCGGGCCGGCGGCCGAACGGCTTTGGCGTTCAGCGGGATCGGGCGCATGCCGAGCACGCCGTTCGCCGTGGCGACGGGTTGTCCACCGAGGCAGTTCCGGTGCGCCGGCGGACTTCTCACTCGACCCCGGCCGGCGCGCACTTCACTCGCGCTATCGCGCCGACCGGCCCGCGCGGCCGTCGGATCCGAATCAATTTCGGAACACGGCCCGCCCCGCGCGCGCAACACAGGCGCCGGTCTGCCATGACGCTTGTCACAATCCTTCACAACGCGGTACCGTGAGCGCACATACGTGCTTTGACCGACCAGACCGAAAGGAGGCCGCGATGACCAGGCCCCCGCGCGCATTCTCGACAGCGCAGGTGGCACCCGAGCGGCGGCTGCGCGCCTGGGAGGAGCACAACGCCGCGACGCTCATCGCGTTGGAGTGCCGCACTCGATCCGGCGACGAGTTCCGCGCCCGGGAGGACAACCTTTCACTGGGGGCGGTACACATGGCGCGCGTCCGCAGTACCGCACACGCGGTCGAGCGCTCGGCCGGGCTCATCGAGGAGACGCCGACGGGTTCCGTCGCGATCTTCGTCTCACTGCGCGGCGAAGCGTTGTTCCAGCAGGCAGGCAAGCGCCAGCTCCTGCGCCCCGGCGACCTGCTGGTCTGCGATGCGGACGGCCGGTTCGTTCGCGGCTTCGGGCAGGGCTTGGACGAAGTGGCGCTGCGGATCGATCGCCGGGCCCTGCCCGAAGCCGCCCCGCCCCAACCGGGAGAACCGCTCATCGTCCGGCGGACCGATACCGACCCCTACGGACGCGCGATCGCCCGCCTGGCCACCCGTGCCATGGGTGACCGGGGACCGTTGCCGCCGGATGAACAGACGATCGTCGCACTCGTCGCCGCGCTGGTGAGCCGGGGCACCACCCGGCCGCAGACCGCGCACCGAGCGCTCGCCTGCGCCTATATCCAGGACCGTCTCGACGACCCCGGTCTGAAGGCCCCCGACGTCGCCGACGCGGTGGGTATCAGCGTCCGTCAGCTCACCCGTGTCTTCGCCGAGGTGGAACAGACCGTTCCGCGTTATGTCCTCGCCCGGCGGCTCGAGCTCGCCCACAGCCTGTTGACCGGGCCGCGCGCCGCGGAGTTGCGTACCGCCACGGTCGCGTACCGGTGCGGGTTCCGCTCGGTCGCGCACTTCTCGCAGACCTTTCACACGCGGTTCGGCATCGCCGCCGGTGAGGTGCGGCGCCTGGCGGCAGCGCGTGCCCCGGACATGCCCCATACGGATTTCGGCCGTCCACCCGGCGATCGAGCGAGAAGCACCCCAGAGGATGGCACGCTGCGGTCGAACACCGTTAACGGAAGGTGAATAAGTCATGCCCGAGTTCAACGACGGTCAGCAAGAGACCGCTCCCCCGACCTCCTCGCGGGTGGAGACCGACGTCCTGATCGTCGGCTCCGGCCCCGCCGGCGCCTCCGCGGCGCTGTTCCTGTCGACCCTGGGGATCGACAACATCATGATCACCAAGTATCGCTGGACCGCCAATACACCGCGGGCCCATATCACCAACCAGCGGGCGATGGAGATTTTCCGCGATATGGGTATCGAGGATCAGGTGCTCGCCGACGCCACTCCGCACGAATTGGTGGGCGACACCGTGTTCTGCACCTCCATCGCGGGCGAGGAGATCGGCCGCATCCACACCTGGGGCACCAGGCCGGACCGCGAGGCGGACTACCAACTGGCCTCCCCCTGCCTCACGGTCGATATTCCGCAGAACTACCTCGAGCCGATCCTGGTCAAGAACGCCACGGTGCGCGGGACCCAGGCCCGGTTCTCCACCGAGTATCTGTCCCACACCCAGGACGACACGGGCGTGACGGTCCGGGCCCTCGACCGGCTCACCGGCCAGGAGTTCGAGATCCGCGCGAAATACCTCATCGGCGCCGACGGCGCGCGGTCGAAGGTCGCGGCCGATATCGGCCTGCCCTTCGAAGGCGCCATGGATATCGCCGGATCGATGAACATCACCTTCAAGGCCGATATCTCGGCGCATGTGGGCCACCGACCCTCGGTGCTGTACTGGGTGATCCAGCCCGGCGCCAATGTCGGCGGGATCGGCGCCGGGCTCGTGCGAATGGTGCGGCCCTGGAACGAGTGGCTGATCGTCTGGGGCTACGACATCACCAAGGAGCCCCCGCAGGTCGACGAGGCCGAGGCGCGCCGCATCGTCCGGCAACTGCTCGGTATGCCGGACCTCGACGTCGAGATCACCGGCACCAGCCTGTGGGGCAACAACGAGATGTACGCGACCCACCTGCAGCAGGGCCGGGTCTTCTGCGCGGGCGACGCCGTCCACCGCCACCCGCCGAGCAACGGGCTGGGCTCGAATACGAGCGTGCAGGATTCCTACAATCTCGCCTGGAAGATCGCGGCCGTGCTGAAAGGCCAGGCCGGCGCCGCGCTGCTGGACAGCTACTCCGCGGAACGCGCCCCGGTAGCCGAGCGGATCGTGAAGCGCGCCAACAAGTCCGGCCGGGAGTTCATCGATATCTTCGAAGCTCTCGGTGTGCTGGACGCGAAGGACGAGGCCGAGATGCAGGCCCGGATCGAGGAACGCAAGGCCGCCACCCCGGCGGGTGCGGCCAAGCGCGCGGCCCTCGTCACGGCGATGGAGACCAAGAACTACGAGTTCAATGCCCACGGAGTGGAACTGGGGCAGTTCTACGAGTCGAACGCGATCGTCTCCGACGGAACCCGGCCCGCCCCGAGCCGGGACGAGGACCTCTACCACGTGATGTCGACCAGCCCCGGGGCGCATCTGCCACATGCCTGGGTGGGCAACAATGTCACCAAATCGGCCATGATGGATTTGGCACCCTATATTCGCTGGACCCTCCTCACCGGCATCACCGGCGCGGACTGGGCCGCGGCCGCCGACAAGGTCGCCCACGACCTCGGCCTCCCCCTCGAGACCGTGGTGATCGGCCCGGGCCGGGAAGTGACCGACCTGTACTACGACTGGGCCAAGCTCCGCGAGGTCGAGGAGTCCGGGGCGATACTCGTCCGGCCGGACAAGCACATCGCCTGGCGGGCGATGAGCCTGGCCGGCGACCCGGAGACCGCGCTGCGCGACGCCTTCACCCGCCTCCTCGGAAAGGACTGAACCGTGCGCTTCGCCCACGAAACATTGCCCCAGCGGGTTGTCTTCGCCTCCGGGGAAGCAGCCGCGGCCGTGGCCGGCGAGGTGCAGGCCCTGGGCGCCACCCGGGTCATGCTGATCGCCGCACCCGCGGAAACCGATCTCGCCGACCGCATCAGTGCGGAACTACCGGTCGCCGTGCGCCACGACGAAGTGGTCATGCACGTCCCGGTCGAGGTCGCGGAGCGGGCCCGGACCGCCGCGGCGGCCGGCGCCGTGGACGCGCTGGTCTGCGTCGGCGGCGGTTCCACGACTGGCCTCGCCAAAGCGGTGGCGATGACCACCGGCCTGCCGATCGTGGCCGTACCGACGACCTACGCCGGCTCGGAGGCCACCAACGTCTGGGGCCTCACCGAAGGTGAGGTCAAGACCACCGGAGTCGACCCCCGGGTCCTTCCCCGGTCCATCGTGTACGACGCCTCCCTGCTCACCGGTCTGCCGGTGGAGATGTCGGTGGCCAGCGGGCTCAATGCCCTCGCCCACTGCATCGATTCCATGTGGGGCCCGCGGGCCGACCCGATCGACCGCATCCTCGCCGAGGAGGGTATCCGCGGACTCGCCCTCGGGCTGCCCGCCGTGGCCGCCGATCCGGCCGGGATCGACGGACGCGAGCAGACGCTCTACGGCGCCTACCTGGCCGGGGTCGCGTTCGCCTCGGCGGGTTCGGGGATGCATCACAAGATCTGCCATGTGCTGGGTGGGATGTTCAACCTCCCGCACGCCCAGACGCATGCGGTGGTACTACCGCACGTGCTCGCCTTCAACGCCCCCGCCGCACCGGGCGCCGAGCACCGGATCGCCCGGGCGTTCGGCAGCCCGACCGCCGGCGAGGGCCTCGCTACCCTGCGCAAGAATCTGAACGCACCGCGCGCCCTGCGCGACTACGGCATGCCCGAGAACGGGATCGCCCGCGCGGTGCCGCCCATCCTCGATGCTGTCCCCGCCGGCAACCCCACTCCGGTGAACCGGGACAACCTCACCGCACTGCTGCGTGCGGCCTGGGAAGGAAGTGAACCCGCATGACACCCACCCGCGAGATCTCCGCGGAACAGACCGCTCGGGAGCAGGAGTTGGTCGAACGCGTCCAGCGTTCCTTCGACGATTGCGCCGACCCCCGGCTCAAGGAGGTGATGCAGGCCGCCGTCAAGCACCTGCACGCCTTCGTGCGCGAGGTCCGCCTCACCGAGGACGAGTGGAACAAGGGCATCGACTTCCTGACCGCCGTCGGGCATATCACCGATGACAAACGACAGGAATTCATCCTGCTCTCCGATACCCTCGGCGTCTCGATGCAGACCATCGCGATCAACAACGAGGCCTACGGAAACGCCACGGAAGCCACCGTCTTCGGCCCCTTCTTCGTCGAGGGTTCACCGGAAATCGAACTCGGCGGCGATATGTCTGGCGGCGCCGCGGGCGAACCCTGCTGGGTGGAGGGAACTGTCGCCGACGCCGAGGGCAAGCCGATCCCAGGGGCGAAGATCGAGGTGTGGGAGGCCGACGAGGACGGCTTCTACGATGTGCAGTACGACGACGACCGCGTCGCCGCCCGCGCGCACCTGTTCACCGACTCCGAGGGACGCTACCGCTTCTGGGGCATCACCCCGACGCCGTACCCGATCCCGCACGACGGCCCGGTGGGCAAAATGCTCGAGGCGACCGGGCGCTCCCCGATGCGCGCCTCGCATCTGCATTTCATGGTCGAAGCGCCGGGCTGCCGGACACTGGTGACGCATATCTTCGTCCGGGGCGATGAACTGCTGGATTCGGATACCGTCTTCGGGGTGAAGGAGTCGCTGGTCAAGGATTTCGACCGGCAGCCGGTCGGCACACCGACTCCGGACGGCCGCGTCGTCGACGGCACCTGGTCGAAGGTTCGCTTCGACGTCGTGCTCGCCCCGGCGCAAACGTAGGCAGCCGGTAGCCGATCCCGCCCGGACGGCGCCCCACGGACAGGCGATGAACCGTGCGGCGGTGCGTCCGGGCGGGTCGGTCCGGCCTTCGGTCGGTGAACTCACCGGCGTCCGAAATGCCTTGCCGGTAACGGTCCGCGAGCGGCCGCTCCGAGCTGAGCCAGGCGAAGGCGAGCGTGTTGTCGACGGGCACGAGCGCCCGCCCCGAGCAGCCCAGGCGCTGGTCGACCCGTCCGATCCAGCGCTCGACCTGCCGGCCGTATCGACGCGCCGCGCGAGCGTCGGCATCTGGCCTTCGGTCTCGGCCCGCACGACGAGGCCGGCCGAACGCTGCGGGTGAGCCGGCACGTGACCGATGCGGACGCGGTGGTCGTCTTGGAGTAGCGCGACCCGGCCGGGGCCGACCTGCCGGCGTGGACCCCGGGCGCACACGTGGATATCCACCTCCCCTGTGACCGCACCCGCCGATACTCCCTGTGCGGCGATCCCCACGACCGCTCGGTGTGGCGGATCGCCGTGCTCCGGGAGGACGGCGGACGTGGCGGTTCGGTCCATATCCACGATCATGTGCACGAAGGTGCCGAAGTGGCGGTCCGCGGCCCCCGCAACCATTTCCCGCTCGAGCCGTCGCCGCGTTACGTCTTCATCGCGGGCGGGATCGGAATCACGCCGATCCTGCCGATGATCGCGGCGGCGCAGCAGGCCGGCGCACAGTGGGAACTGCACTACGGTGGTCGGCGGTCGGCGTCCATGGCGTTTCTCGACCACCTCGGGCTGGGTGACACCGGCCGGGCCGACTCCCCCGTCACGCTGTATCCGCAGGGCGAAGTAGGATTCATCGACCTCGAGCGGATTCTCGGCACTCCGCGGGAGCAGACTCTCGTGTACTGCTGCGGACCGGAACCGCTGCTCGCCGCGGTCGAAGACCGGTGTGTCCGGTGGCCGGCGGGCGCCCTGCATGTGGAGCGCTTCGCACCCAAGGTTGCGACGTCACCGGCGAGTGACGAAACCTTCCGGGTCGAGCTGGCCGCCAGCGGCCTGACGCTCACCGTGCCGCCGGATCGATCGATACTGGAGCAGGCGGCGAACGACTGTATGTTCCTGTGCGTCTCCCGCGCGGCGGGACCGAGGCTGGTCCTGGATCTCTGAGATCGGCGGGCCGGTCAGCTCACGCTCTCGCGCGCATCGCCGCGCGAGAGCCCGGACGCGATGGCCCGGGCCGTTTCCTGGACGGCGGGCAGGCATCGCGCACGGAGATCGTCCAGCGTCGTCCGGGCGGAATTCGACGAGACGCTGAGCGCGGCGACGAGGTCGCCCGACCGGTCCCGCACCGGTACCGCGATACCCCGGAGCCCGATTTCGAGCGCTTGGTCGTTGAGCGACCAGCCCCTTGCTCGGCTGGTCTCGATCAGGGTGCGCAGCTGCCCGGGGTCTGTCGTGGTTCGCGGGGTGAACCTTTCCAGCGGCCGGTCCAGGTACCGGTCGAGCTCGTCGTCGTCGAGGCTGCCGAGCAGAACGATGCCGGACGCGGTGGCGTGCGCCGGAAGGCGGGTTCCGATACCGCCGCCGATGGTCATGACCCGGTTCGTGTGCGCACGGGCGATGTAGACGATATCCGGCAGATCGAGGGTGGCCATGGAGCACGACTCGTCGATCTGGGTGACCAGATCCTTCATCAACGGCTTGGCGATCTCGTCGACGCCGAGCGAAGCGAAATAGTTCCAGCCGAGCTCGAGCACCCGGGGGGTCAGCGAGAAGTGCCGCCCGTCCGACCGCATGAGACCGAGCGCTTTGAACGTGAGCAGAATACGGCGCGCCGAGGCACGCGTGGTGTCCGTGAGCTGGGCGACCTCGCTGACCGTGAGCCGCGGATTCTCGGCATCGAAGGCCCGGATCACGGCGATGGCCCGCTCGAGCTGCTCCAATCGGGGCTGGTCCGACTCGCTGTTCATAGTCGAAGACTAAACCACCAAATGACCCCACAGCGCCCGACTGTTCGCTGGTGGCCCACAACCCAGGATACTGGAGACACGGCCTGAACTCCGGCGTACGACCGGATCGCCGACTCCGGCACGAGGTTCGCCCCTACCCGGTGACCGTTGACACACCCCACGGCGTAGATGTACGTTCACAGCACAAACGGGCGTCTAGCGAACGGAAGATTTGTGACTACATACTCGGAGCGGATGAGCGAGTTCGTCGCGCAGCTCAAGGTCGAGCAGATCCCCAGCGCCACCACGAACCACGCACAGCTCCATGCGCTCGACGCGCTCGGCTGCGGTATCGCGGCCCACGCCTTCGGCGAAGCGGCCTACGCCGCGCACGCGGTACGCGAAACCGGTGGCACCGGCGATGCCGTGGCGATCGGCGCACGTGGCCTGGCCCCGGGCGACGCGGCATTCCTCACCGGCACGCTGTGCCACGCGCTGGACTTCGACGACACGCATCCCAATTCGGTCGTCCACGTCAGCGCCGGCGTCGTCCCCGCGGCGATCACCGCCGCGCGTGCGGCCGGCGCCACCGGCGCGGACCTCCTCGCCGCCATCGTCGCCGGCAACGAGATCTCGATCCGGGTCGGCAATGCCGCCGCCGGCCGATTCCACGCCCGCGGGTTCCACCCCACCGGTGTCTGCGGCGTGTTCGGAGCGACCGCCGCCGCCGCCCGCGCCCGCGGTCTCGACCCCGTCCGGACGGCGCACGCCCTGGGGCTGGCCGGCAGCATGGCCTCGGGTCTGCTGGAATTCCTCGCCGACGGCTCCGAGACCAAGCGCCTGCACGCCGGGTGGGCGGCCCGGGCGGGCCTGTCCGCCGCGGCGCTGGCCGCGCACGGGGCCACCGGACCGGCCACCGTCTTCGAGGGCACGCGCGGGTACTACGCGACCTACATGTTCGGCGAGCCCAGCGATCTCGGCAGCCAGGTCGACGATCTCGGCGCCCACTGGGTCACCGACGAGATCGCCTACAAGCCCTACCCGGCCTGCCACTACACCCACGCCGCTGTCGACGCACTCGGCGAAATTCTGCAGACCACCCCCCTGCGCGCCGACGAGATCGCCTCCATCACCGGCCTCACCACCGAGACCGGCGTCGCGCTGGTCTGCGAGCCGGCCGCCGACAAGGTCCACCCGCGTACCGCCTACGACGCGAAGTTCAGCCTGCCCTACTGCCTCGCCACCCGCCTGGTCACCGGCCGGCTCGATGTCGCGAGCTTCACCGACGAGACGATCACCGACGCCGAGGTCGCGGCATTGACCCCGCGAATCGGCTATGAGCTGCGACGCTACAGCGACAAGCCCGACTCCTTCGGCGGCGGCGTGCGCGTCGAAACGACGGACGGCCGGGTGCTCGAACACGAATTCCGCTACCAGCGCGGCGGCGCGGAGAACCCGCTGACCACCGACGACGTCCTGGCCAAGTTCCGCACCAACGCCGGCTACGGACTCCCGGCCGACGAGGTGACGGCGCTCGAGCAGGCAACGCTGGATCTGACCGCCCTGCGCGACGTTTCCTACCTGGATGCCCTGGCGGCAGCCACGACCCGAAAGTGAGCCCAACGATGCAGCACAGCGACGTCCTGATCGTCGGCGCCGGCCCTGTCGGCGTCCTCAACGCCCTCGGCCTCGCCCAGGCCGGGCTGAGCGTCACCGTCCTCGAAGCCGAGCCCGGCATCATCCAGGCGCCCCGGGCGATGGTCTACCACTGGTCGGTCCTGGAGGGAATCGAGCGGCTGGGCATTCTCGACACCGCGAAACAGATCGGGTTCACCAAACAGGACTACGCCTACTACGTCTACGCCACGGGCGAGAAGATCGAACTCAGCGTCAGCGTCCTCGACGGCATGGTCCCGCATCCGTACAACCTCCACATGGGTCAGCACAAACTGGCCGGGATCGCGCTGGAGGAGCTGCAGAAGTTCGACAGCGCGACCGTCCGGTTCGATACCAGGGTCACCGCGGTCACCCAGGACGACGCGGGTGTCACGGTCACCACCGAGGCGGGCGAGCAGTTCCGCGCCGGGTGGCTGATCGGGGCGGACGGCGCCGGCAGCGCGGTGCGCAAATCCCTGGGCCTGGAATTCGAGGGCATGACCTGGCCGGAGACATTCGTCGCGACGAATGTCTACTACGACTTCGAGAAATACGACTACGCCCGGTCCACCCTGCAGATCGATCCGGTCTACGGCGCGATCATCTCCAAGATCGACAACGACGGCCTCTGGCGGGTCACCTACTGCGAGCACCTCGATACTCCGCAAGAGGAGATGGGTGGGCGTATCCCGCGGTGGTTCGACAAGCTGCTGCCCGGCGACGACGAGTACCGGCTCGACGCCTACCGCCCGTACCGGATGCATCAGCGCGCCGCCTCCTCGATGCGCGCCGGACGCGTGCTACTCGCCGGGGACGCCGCGCACGCGACCAACCCGATCGGCGGCCTCGGCCTCACCTCCGGCCTCTTCGACACCTTCGTGCTCTATGACGCGCTCGCCGCGGTGATCACGGGCCGCGCCGCCGATTCGGTCCTGGACGAGTACTCCGATGCCCGGCGCCGCACCTTCCTGGAGATCGCGTCACCGCGCGCCAGCGCCAACAAACGCCTGCTCTACCACACCAGCGACCCGGACCAGCTCGAGCAGCAGCTCGCGCAGCTGCGGGCGCTGGCCGCCGACGAGGACGCCCAGCGCACCAACTTCATGTTCACCAAACAACTAGAGACCCGGCCGCTGGTGCCACCGGCCGGAAGGGCCTGATCGCCATGAGCACATTGGACGGCAAGGTCGTGGTGATCACGGGCGCGGGGCGCGGCCAGGGCCTGGAGGAGCTCCGTAAGGTCGCGGCGGACGGCGGTACGCCGATCGCCGTCGATCTGGCGCTCAGCGAGGAGTCCCGGGAGATCGCCGCGTTCGCGTATGAGGGCGAAGTCGGCGACGCGCAGACCTGGACGCATCTCGCCGAGACGATCACCGGCGAATTCGGCCGGTTGGACGGACTGGTGAACAACGCGGGCATCGGGGCCCGGCAGACACTGCTCGAGGTCTCGCCGGAGCAGTGGGATCGTGCGCTCACGGTCAACCTCACCGGTCCCCTGCTCGCCATCCAGGCAATGGTCCCGCTGATGACCGAGGGCGGTTCGGTCGTCAATGTCGGATCGGTCGCCGGCCTCACCGGAATGCGGACGACGGCGTACACGGTCAGCAAATGGGGTCTGCGCGGACTCTCCCAACTGGCCGCGAACGAGCTCGGCGACCGCGGCATCCGGGTCAACACGGTGCTGCCCGGCTACATCGACACTCCGCTCGTACGGCAGAACCCGGAGAGTTTCCGCATCGCCTCGCTCGCCCAGATCCCGCTGGGGCGAGTCGGGCAGGTCACCGATATCGCGCCGCTGGTGGCATTCCTGCTCAGCGACGACGCGAGCTGGATCAGCGGCGCCGAGATCGTCGTCGACGGCGGCCAGACCTCCCACGGCGGCACGCGCCTGCTCGTCGGACCATTCACCACCGCGAGAGAAAGCCAGTGACAACGACCATGAACTACGCAACCGACGACGGTGTCGTGCGGAACCCACAGGTCGATTTCGCCGCGCTCGGCGACGGGCCGTGGGACGGTATCCGGCGGTCCTACATTCCCCGGCCGGATCTCACGATCGATCCGGGCCTGACGCTGCACACCGAGGCCGACCTCGACGTCGACCCGATCACCTACCAGGTGCTGCGCTCACGACTGTGGCACCAGAACCTGGAACACGGTGACATCATCCAGCGCGTCACCGGTTCACCGCCGGTGATCTATTCGAAGGATTTCGCTACCGCTGTCCTCACCGAGGACGGCGAGCTGGTGACCGTCAGCCCCACCATCCAGTTCTTCTCCGCCCTGGCCGATCTGGTCATCAAGTGGACGCTGGAACACCGCAGCGCCGACCCGGAAATCCGCCCCGGCGACGTGTTCCTGCAGAACAGCCCGTATGTCGCCGCCGGGCAGCAGCCCGATACGGCCGTCTTCGCTCCGGTCTTCCACGAGGGCAAACTTTTCGCCTGGGTCTACAACGCGCTGCACATGGGCGACCTCGGCGGTGTGGACCCGGGTGGCTGGGCGGTGCACGCGCGCGACAAGTACGAGGACGGCGCGGCCACCGCCCCGGTCAAGATCGTCGAGGCGGGCCGGGTCCGCGAGGACGTCGTGGGTTTGTGGGTGAACCAGGGCCGCGACCCGGGCACCCTCCGGCTCAACGTCAACAGCGGAATCGCCGGCGTCAACGCCATGGCGACCCGGATCGACGGTCTCGTCGCGGAATACGGGCCGGGCGTCGTCAAAGGAGTGATGCGGCGGATGATCGCCGATTGCTCCCGGGTGGTCGGTGAGCGTTTGCTGCAGATCCCGGATGGATCGTGGAGCCAGCGGCTGTACGTATCGGGCGCGCTCGGCGAGGATCACCGCGTCCACCAGGAAGTCCTCACCATCACCAAGCGTGGTCAGCAGATCGTGTGCACCAACGCCGGTACGTCCCCGCAGGGCGGACCGGGCAATTCGACGTACTCGATCCTGCGGTCGGCCGTGGTGGGCGCGCTCGCGACGGCCGTCGGGTGGGACCAGCAAGGCTGTATGGCCGGGATCGCCGACCATGTCGTGCTGGAACCGGTCTTCGGTACACGCAACTGCGCCAATCCCCCGGCGGCGACGTCGGCCCTGCACAGCGTTTTCGTCACCATGAACCTGGCGGGGCTCACCGTGGGTTCCATGCTGCTCAGCGGGCCGCCCGAGCTACAGCAGCGCACCACCGCCTCGGGGGGTCTGTCGGTGGCGATGGCCGATATCGGCTTCGGGCTCGACGAGAATCTCGACCTCGTCGCCCCGCCGGTCTCCATCCACGGCGGCCTGCTCGGCGGCGGTATCGGGGCGTTCCCCCATCGGGACGGCATGGACAACGGCGGCTCGTGGTTCATGCTCGGCACCTCGGCCGGCAATGTCGAACCGATCGAACAGGACGGTGTGGGCCTGGTGCTCTACCGCCGCGAGTTGCGCGACGGCGGCGGTCCCGGCCGGTGGCGCGGCGGCAATCCGGTCGAGGCGGCCTGGATCCCGCACCACGCCCATATGAGCAACGCCCAGATGGTTTTCGTCGACCCCAGCGCGGGCATGGCGGCCGGCCTCGGCGGCGGCTACTACGCGCTGTCCGGTAACTTCATGCGCTCCACCGGAGGCGCGGTCACCCGCGCCATGGCGCAGGGCCGGCTGCCCGGTGACCGCGAGCAGCTGGAGGCGGCCGCCGGTGCGCTCGAGCGGCTGCACCCGCAGGCGGTGCTCATGCCCGTACCCGCCGGGGATGCCGTCGTCATCGAGCACAACGGCGGCGGTGGTTTCGGTGATCCGCTCGAGCGCGAGCCGGAACGGGTGGCCGATGATGTCGTGCACGACCGCGTCAGCGTGGCGGCGGCCCGGAAATTCTGGGGCGTCGTACTCGACGACGGGCTCGCAGTGGATACGGCGGCGACCGAGGCGGCCCGCGCGGAGATCCGCCGGACCCGGCTCAGCGGCGCCACCGCACCGGCCGAGCCGGCCGCGCGGCCGGACGGTGACGCGACGGTCGTCCGGTCCCGCGCCGGCGGCAGTGTCGACCTGGTGCGCGTCGGTGCGGCACACGGCTGGAGCTGTTCCCACTGTGGCCATTGGCTCGCCGAGATCGGCACGGCCTTCCAGAACGGTGCCGCGGTTACTGAGCAGCAGCCCCACCGCGTGGACGCGCGCATGTATCCGGACCCCGCGGAGTTCGGCGACTCCGCGCTCCTGCTCCGCCAGTACTACTGCCCGTCCTGCGCCGCCCTGCTGTCGCAGCAGTTCTGCCGCAGCGAAGACGGACCGGGCAGCACGGTCCATATCGAACTCGCCACCCTCGGCGACGAGAGAAAGTAACGGCGATGAATTCGGACATCACACCCGATCTCGAGGCCGGCCGCGATGTGGTCATCGGCGTGGATATCGGTGGCACGTTCACCGACTGCGCGATCGTCTTCCCCGACGGCAACGCCGTAGCCGGTAAAACACCCACCACGCCGCAGAACCGGGCCGTCGGGTTCTTCGACTCCATCACCGACGCCGCCGCCCAGCTCGGACTCTCACTCGATGATGTGCTCGGCCGGTGCTCGCTGCTGATCCACGGCACCACCACCGGCACCAATGCGCTCATCGAGCGCCGCGGGGCCCGGACCGGCCTCATCACCACCTCCGGCCACCGCGATATCACTCTGATCATGAAGGCCGAAGGCCGGCTCGCCGGCGTGGACGGCGGGATGATCTGGGATATCGCCCACACCGACAAACCGGAGCCGATCGTGGCGCGCAGCCTGGGCGCCGTCGCCCGTGAGGTCGGCGTCCGCAAGGTGATCGTGCCGGTCCTGCACATGGCGTCGGCGTGGTCGGCGTACGGGGCCACCGTCGCCGATGTCATCCATGTGGCCGAGCGCTGGGAAAACCACCGCATGCCCGCCGCGCCGGCGGTGCTCGCCACCGCCCTCGCCGAACTCGAGGACGACGTGCGCCGCAAACTGGCCGCGGAGGGGTTCACCGACGACAAGATCGAGGTCGAGCGGTCGGTGCGCATGAAGTACACCGCCCAGCTGCACAATATCGAGGTGCCGCTGGCCGGGATCACCCTGGACGACGACGGCATCGCCCGGCTGGGCGAGGAATTCGCCCAGCTCTACGACGATCTCCACGGCAAGGGCTCGGGCTACCGGGCCGGCGGCGTGACCGTCACCGGGTTCATCGTCCGCGGTAAAGGCGTGACTCCCCGTCCCCAGCCGGCCCAGGCGGCTCCCGCCACGGGCCTGCGCGAACTCTCCCGCCCGGTCTATTGGTCGGAGTTCGGGGAATGGCGGGAAACCCCCGTTCTCAAGATCAGTGCGGGGCGGATCGACGGCGAGATCACCGGACCCGCGCTCATCGAGCTACCCGACACCGTCGTGGTGGTCCGTCCAGGACAGGTCGCCACCTTCGACTCGCTGGGCAACCTGGTGCTCGAGATCGAGCAGCCGGATCCTGCGCGCCGGCCGCCGGCCGAGCGGTGACCGACCCCTGTACGCACCCGATACACAAGGAGTAGTAGTGAGCGTAGAACCCGGCTGGCAGGGCCGCTTCTTCGAGGATTTCGAAATCGGCGCGATCTACCAGCACCCGTTGGGCCGCACCGTCACCGAGAACGACAACACCTGGTTCACCTTGCTGACCATGAACACCAACCAGCTGCACTTCAACAGTCAGTACGCGGCGAAGTCGGAGTTCGAGCGGCCCCTGGTGGTGTCCACGCTCACCGTCGCCATCGCGGTCGGGCAGAGTGTCACCGACCTCACCCAGAACGCGGTCGCCAACCTCGGGTGGGACGACATCCGCATGACGCATCCGGTCTATGCCGGCGACACGCTGTGGAGCGAATCCCTCGTGATCAGCAAACGCGAGAGCAAGAGCCGGCCCACCGCGGGCGTCGTCACCGTCAAAACGCGCACGCTCAACCAGGACGGCAAAGAGGTGTGCTCGTTCCTGCGCACCTTCCTGGTGCACAAGCAGGGCGCCGAGCAGGTGCGCGACATCTTCCCGGTCGGCGAGGTGCCGCTGACCGCCGAGGGGCAGCAGTGAACCGGCGGCCGCCGCTGGCAGGCGTGCGCATCCTCGCGGTGGAGCAATACGGCGCGGGCCCCTGGGGCAGCATGCACCTGGCCGATCTCGGCGCCGAAGTCATCAAGATCGAGGAGCCGCGGTCCGGCGGCGACGTGGGACGGTATGTACCGCCCTACGGCGAGGACGAGGACTCGCTGTTCTTCGAAGCGTTCAACCGAAACAAGCGCAGTATCTCCCTGGACCTGACCAATCCGCGCGGCCGCGAGGTGTTCGAGCGGCTGGTGCGCGAGGCCGACGCCGTCTACTCCAATCTGCGCGGCGATGTACCGGCCAAGATCGGGATCACCTACGACGATCTCGCCCATCTCAACCCCGCGATCGTCTGCTGCTCGCTGTCCGGTTACGGGATGACCGGCCCGCGCAGCGCCCAGCCCGGCTACGACTACCTCCTCCAAGGTCTGGCCGGCTGGATGGATATCACCGGCGAACCCGGCGGCCCGCCCACCAAGAGTGGGGTCTCACTGGTCGATTTCACCGGTGGGTACGTCGCCGCGCTGGCGTTGCTGGCCGGCCTGCACGCGGCCAAGCGCGACGGTATCGGCATGGACTGCGATGTCAGCCTGTACGACACGGCCGTCACGATGCTGAACTACCCGGCGGCATGGCATCTCAACGCCGACTTCGAGCCCGCGCGCACCCGGCATTCGGCACATCCCTCACTGGTGCCGTTCCAGGCCTTCGAAACACGAGACGGCTGGCTGGTCGTCGCGTGCCCGAAGGAGAAGTTCTGGGTGAAACTGGCGAACCGGCTCGGCCATCCCGAGTGGACGACCGATCCGCGGTTCGACAATTTCGCGCACCGTTTCGAGCACAAGGAGACGCTGCTTCCGCTGCTCGAGGCCGAGTTCGCCACCCGCGATACCGCGGACTGGCTCGAAACCTTCACCGCGGACGGTATCCCGTGCGCGCCCATCAACAGCGTCGGCCAGGCTTTGCAGGAGCCGCATACGTTGGCCCGCGAGCTGATCGTCGAAACCGAACATCCCCGCTTCGGCACCGTCCGGCAGCTGGCTTCACCCGTCCGCGTCGGTACCGAGCGGCCGGCCTACCGGCGCGCGCCGTTCCGCAACGAGGACGTCGGCTACGTCGCCGGCGAGCTCGCCGGATACGACGCGGCAGCACTGGCCGAACTCGCCGCCGCCGGCGCATTCGGTGCGGCGCCCGCCCACCTCGACTCCGGCGACGACCCGGCCAATTAGGAGAGAACCCCCATGGACTTCACATTCACCCAGGACCAGCAGGACTTCAAGGCCACCCTGCGGGCGTTCGTCGAGAAAGAGATCATCCCGGTCGCCCGTGAATGGGAGCAGGCCGGACGCTATCCCACCGAAATCGTCGAGGGGATGAAGGATCTCGGCCTGTTCGGTATCACCGTCCCCGAGGAGTACGGCGGCCTCGACCTCGACCCGGTGTCGTTCGCGCTGGTCTTCGAGGAGCTGGCCCGCGGGTGGATGGGCATCGCCGGGGTGCTGGGCAGCCATTCGCTGTCGTGCCGGATGATCGCGATGCACGGCACCGAGGACCAGAAGCAGCGGTTCCTGCCCGGCCTCGCGACGGGCGAGCGCCGGACCGGCCTCGGCCTCACCGAACCGGGCGCGGGCACCGATATGCAGGGCATCCGCACGACCGCCCGCCTCGACGGTGACCACTACGTGGTCAACGGCACCAAGATGTGGATCACCAACGCGCGCTTCGCCGACCCGCTGCCGATCATCGTCAAGACCGATCCGGCCGCCTCCCCGAAGCACGCCGGGATGAGTGTGCTGCTGGTCGAGAAGGACACCCCCGGATTCGAGGTCCTCGCCGATATCCCCAAGCTCGGGTACAAGGGGCCGGAGACCTCCGAGATACTGATCGACAACGCGCGGGTGCCGGTCGCGAACCTGCTGGGCGGTATCGAGGGGCGCGGTATGCAGCAGACCCTGTCGGCGCTGGAATGGGGCCGGGTCAATATCGCCGCCCGCAGCGTCGGGGTCGGCCAGCGCGCCTACGAGGAAGCGCTGTCCTACGCCAAACAGCGTGTCGCCTTCGACCATCCGATCGCCGACTTCCAGGCCATCCAGCTCAAGCTCGCGACCATGGCCACCAATCTGCAGGCGGCCCGGCTGATGACCTACTGGGCCGCCACCGAGGTGCGCGACGGCCGCGCCGACGGGCCGACCGGGATGGCCAAGATCTTCTCCTCCGAGATGGCCCTGGACAATGCCATCGACGCGATGAAAGTCCATGGCGCATACGGTTATTCGACCGAGTACGAGATCGAGCGCCTCTACCGCGACGCGCCGCTGATGAGCATCGGCGAGGGCACCAACGACATCCTGCGCACCGTCGTGGCCAAGGCCCTGGTCGCGGGCCGCGCCAGCGTCGGATGACTCCCGCACCGCTGCCCCGCTCCTATCTCTACGTCCCCGGCAACGCCGGCACTCGGCTGGACAAGGCGTGGGCCAGCGACGCCGACGCGGTGATCCTCGACCTCGAGGACGCGGTGCCGGTCGCGGAGAAACCGGCGGCACGCCACGCCGTCGCGGAATGGCTCGCGGTGACGGCCGCCGATCGGGCGCGCTCCGGCCGCGAGCTGTGGGTTCGCGTCAATGCCGGGGCCGCCGGGCACACCGATGTCGCAGCACTGGCGGACGCGGCAGGGGTGACCGGGCTGGTGCCTGCCAAGGCGACGGTGACCGACCTGCGGCAGCTGGCCGACGAGCTGGACCGGCGCGAACTGGACTGGCAGCTCGCACCGCTGCTGGAGACGGCGGGCGCCGTACTCGACGCCCGCGTCATCGCCGGCCTGCCCCGGGTGGCCCGGCTGCATATCGGTGAGTACGACCTGTGTGCGGCGACCGGCATCCAGGCGGGGCCCGATGAGGGGGAAACCGCCTGGGCGCGTGCGCAGGTCGTATTCGCGAGCAGCGAGGCGGGGATCGACCCGCCCGTGGCGCCGGTGTCCACGGTGGTCCGCGACGAGGCGGCCTTCGCCGCGACGACCGAACGCGCCGTACGCCAGGGATTCGTGGGCCGCGCCTGCATCCACCCGGCCCAGCTGCCGGTGTTGCACGCGGCGTTCACCCCGGCACCGGAGGCCGTGGCGGCGGCGCGGGAACTGCTGTCGGGCTACGACGCCGCCCTGGCCGCCGGCGCCGGCGCCTACCTCGATGCGGACGGCCGCATGGTCGACGAGGCCGTGGCCCGCACCGCCCGCAGAACACTCGCCCTCGCGCGCGACCCGCACCCCCGCTCGAAGCATCAGAAGGGAATTACGTCATGAAGGAACTCCGGGACCGCGTAGCGGTCGTCACCGGCGGTGCGAGCGGTATCGGCTACGCACTCGCCGAACGGTTCCTCGCCGAAGGCATGAAGGTGGTGATCGCCGATATCGAGCAGGAAGCGCTCGACACCGCGGTCACCGCCCTGAGTGCCGGCGGGGCGCCGGTACACGGTGTCCGCACCGATGTCTCCCGGCCGGACGAGGTCGAGGCACTCGCCCAGGCGACCCTGGACCACTTCGGCGGCGTGCACGTGGTGTGCAACAACGCCGGCGTCGAAAGCGGTGCGGCGTTCACCGATATCCCGCTCAGCACCTGGGAGTGGGTGATGCAGGTGAACTTCTGGGGCACGCTCTACGGCTGCCGCACCTTCCTGCCGCTGCTGCGCGAACAGGGCGAGGGGCATATCGTCAACACCGCGTCCACCGCCGCGTTCGCCACCGGCCTGCCGACCTTCACGCCCTACTCCGTATCGAAATTCGCCATCCACTCCCTCTCGGAGAATCTCGATATCGAATTGCGTTCCGCCGGGGACCCCGTCCGCGTATCCCTGCTGGTTCCCGGGATGACGCAATCGAAGATGCCCGAATCCGAACGGAACCGGCCCGGCGATGTCCCGGTGGACGAATCCCCGCAGCGCAAAATGGTTCTCGAGATGATCCGGGGCGCGATGGCCGCCGGTAACGCGCTCGATCCGGCGATTACCGCCGAGCAGGTCGTCGACGCCATCCGCACCGAGCGCTTCTTCGTCCTGACCCACCCCGACGAGGTCATCGTGGCACTCGAAGCCCGCCTCCACTCGATGCGGACCGGGGAACCGCCCGCGATCCGTAAACCCTCCGGGGTGGAGTAACGGTTCCGCGGCCGGTGGGCGCTCAGGCCGGATGTGCCGCGGGGCTCGGCGTCACCTTGATCGGCAGTTTGGTGAAACCGGTCAGCATGAGCCCCTTGGTCACTTCCGGCCGCCCCGCCAGCTCGATCTCACCGGTCCGCGCCAGGAGCTCTTCCAGCGCCAGCCGCAGTTCCAAGCGGGCCAGCGGCGCGCCCAGACATTTGTGGATACCGTGGCCGAAGGCCAGGTGCCGGTTCGGGTTCCGGTCGATGATGCAGGCTTCCGGGTGCTCGAAGACGTCCCCGTCGCGGTTCGCCGCCCCGTAGTTGAGCGCCACGGAATCCCCTTCGCGCAGGGGTACGCCCCGGAATTCGAAGTCGGCGCCGGCTTTGCGGCCCAGTTCCGGCAGGGGCGTCTCGATGCGCAAGAATTCTTCGACCGCTTGCGGAATGAGTTCGGGCTGCCTGCGCAGCCGCATCTGGATATCCGGGTTGGTGGCCACCCGGAAAATAGACGAGCCCAGCGCGTCGGCGGTCGTCGCATGCCCCGCGGCGATCATCTGCACCCCGATCTGGAGCACTTGATCGTCACCGAGCGGCTCACCGTCGATCTCCATCGCCATCGCACCGCCGAGCAGGTCCAGTTCGGGGTCCAGCGGGTGCTGCCGCCGCTCGGCGATCACCTTGGCGATATGGGTGCTGAACACCTCGAAGATCACCGCGCCGACCTGAGTGGGGTCCCAGCCCATGCGCTCGAAACCGGCGATCTGGTCGACCAGGTCGGTGTAGGCGCTGTCGGGAAGATTCATCAGGGCCGACAGGGCGCGCGCAGGCAGGGGCTGGCACAGGGCCGCGATGATATCCGTCTCGCCGGCCTCGAGTACCGCTTCCAGATGCTCGACGACGTAGCCGCGGATCACCGGTTCGAGCGCTTCCATCCGCTGCGGGGTGAAGTACTTGTTCAGCAGTCGCCGGAAGACGGTGTGTTCCGGCGGATTCAGCGAAATCGGGATCTGGCTTCCGAAGTCCGGCATCGCCACGAACGGGGAGCCCGATCGGAAGTTCGTGTAGTCGCGGGCCGCGGCGGTCACGTCCTCGAAACGTGTCAGAGTCCAATACCCCGAGTACCGGTCGGACCACGCCACCGGACATTGCGCCCGGAGCCGGTCGTACTCGGCCAGTCGCTGTGACGAGCGGGAACCGGCACCTCGTTCCCCACCCGCGCGGTCCTGTTCGGGATCCCAGGCTGCGACGCGATCAGCTGAATTCTCTACCATGGGCGTGAACGATAGGAGCACCAACCCTCAGGCGACGTGACTTAAGTCACACACAGCACGGATTCGACCTCGGCTGGTAGGGAGCGGCCGGACAGGCACGGGCACAGCGGCGCACGTGTGACAGCAGTCACGGACTGCCCGGCCCCGGTGCTCCACGCTGACGCCATGAAGGTTTCCGTCGGTCTTCCCACCCATCTGCCCGGTGTCACGCGTGAGGACCTGCTCGCCTGGGCCCGCCGCGCCGAAGAGCTGGGATTCGCCAGTATCGTCGTCACCGACCGGTTCGCGTGGGACCAGCTCGAGCCGCTCACCGTGCTGGCCGCCGCGGCGGCCGTGACCGAGCGGGTCATGCTGCGCACCAGCGTGGTGCTCCTCCCCAACCGGGGCGCCTCGGGACCGCTGGCCAAACAACTGGCAACGCTGCAGCATCTCGCCGCGGGCCGCCTGGAGCTCGGTGTCGGTGTAGGCGACCGTGCGGTCGACTACACGCTCGCGGACGGCAGTCACCGCGGCAGGCACCGCCGGCTCGAGGTCATGCTGACGGAGATGATCGATATATGGGCCGGTACGGGCGAGTACGAGGTAGTCGGCCCGCGACTCACCGGCCCCATCCCGATCCTCCTCGGGGGCACCGGTGTCAAGTCCGCCGAGCGGGTCGCCCGATACGGCGACGGCTGGACATTCGCCGTCGGTTCCCCCGACGATTTCGCGCGCGGTGTGCTGCACGTCCGGGAAGCGTGGCGTGCCGACGGCCGAGACGGACGGCCTCGCCTCACCGCCCAGCGCTATGTCAACGTCGGCGCACAGAACCGCGCGAGCAGCGAGGCCTTCCTGCGTCAGTACTTCGGATTCCTCGGCCCGGCCGTCGACCACCTCGTGGCCGCGACTCCCCTGGACGCCGAACGGGCGGTGCTGGTCGCCGACGCGTTCCGCGCCCGGGAGGCCGACGAACTCACCTTCTTGCCGTTGAGCACCGATATCGGGGAGCTGGACCGGCTCGCCGAGCTGATGCTCTGACCCGGTAGCCCGGCAGCAGGGCCGCGCAGTGCGTCACCGCCGGTGACGACGGCCGGGCGCACCGGTCACCGAGCGCCGGAATCCGGCCAGTCGGCCAGGTGCGACCGGTATCCCGGCTCCACTTCCACCCCGAGTGCCTGAATGATCCTGGCTGTCGCCTCGTACTGGGCGACCACCAGGACGATCTCCAGCGCGCCGTCCCGGCCCAGTGCCGCTTCGAGGTCGGCGTATCCCTCGTCGGTGAGGCGCAGCAGGTGCATCCCCTCGACCGCACCCAGGACGGCGCGCTCCGCGGCGGAGAAATGCGCCGAGGCCGCCCAGCCGGCGAGATCGGCGATCTGCTCCTCGGACACACCGGCGGCGAGCGCCATGGGGCGGTGATGGCTCCACTCGTAGGCGGCGCCGACCAGCTGCGCCACCCGGAGCACCGCGAGCTCGCGTAACCGGCGCGGCGTGGTCGCGTGGTGGCGCAGCGTCTGGGGCAGCGACCGGTAGGCGAGCAGCAACCGGGGACTGTTCGCGAGCGCGCGGTAGAGGTCGATGGGGGTACGCCCCTCGGCGGTGAAAGTGCTGAACACGCCGTGGGTGACCGCGGTGGGATCATCATCGGCGATCAGAGGAACTCGGGCCATGGCCGCAGCCTCGCAGCCGCCGGGCCGCACGACAGTGACCACAGTCCTTTCGGCCGGAAGGGGACCCAAGTCACTGCGCGCGCCCGGCGCCGGTGCTTGGCTACCCCGGTGACCGAGAGCATCGTGGATCTGAGAGCAGCCGGCGACGTATTCAGCGACGTGGAGAACGGGGAGGCGGCCTTCGCGCCCGTCGCCCCCCTCCTGACCCCCGGCGATATCGTGCTGGGCAACTGTGAGGGCGTGTATTCCGACCGGCCCGCGAAATCGCCGACACACAAGCATTTCATGGGCACGGGGACGGTACGCGCCGAACCGCTGAAGACGGCGGGATTCACCGTCATGACCGCGTCGAACAACCACACCCTCGACGGCGGATACGTCGGCCTGGACGACACCCGCGCGACCCTGAAGAGTCTCGGCATCGACACGCCGGGCGCCGGAGCGAATCTGGACGAGGCCACCCGGCCCTACGTCACCGAACACAATGGTGTCCGAGTGGCGATCGTCGGCTTCACCACGGTGTTCCCGAAGGGGTACGAGGCGCGCCCCAACCGTCCCGGCCTGGCACCGTTGCGGGTGACGACGTCCTACCTCGATCCGGACGAGAACTTCTGGGAACCCGGTATCCCCCCGCTGATCACCACCGCCGCAGTGCCGGAGGACCTCGAACGCTGCCGCCGGTCGATCGCCGCCGCCCGCGAGCAGGCCGATATCGTCGTGGTGTCCATGCACTGGGGCTACTCCCACGTCCTCGAGCGGCTCATGGACTACGAGCCCCGGCTCGCCCGCGACGCTGTCGATCACGGCGCTGATGTCGTGCTCTGCACCCACCACCACGCGCTGCGTCCGGTGGAGTTCTACGCCGGTCGGCCGATCTTCTACGGCACCGGAGCCCTGGTCCACCACTTTCAGGGGCCCTCGGTGACCCCCGCGATGCGCGCGAACTCGATGAACCGGTACGGCGAACTGTCCTCCATGCGTCCCCCCGCCGAAGAGTTCGAGCTGTGGCCGTTCGCCGAGGAAGCCCGCCGGTCGATGGTCGTCGCGCTCTCCTTGCGCAAAGGCGAGAATCCGGTCGCCGAGGTCGGCTTCTTCCCCGCGCAGATGCTCGCCGACGCCAGCACCACCGCACTCGAGCCGGGCGATCCGCGCGCCTCGGTCATCGCGGACTACGTCCAGCGGATGTCCGCCGAGCAAGGATTTCCGGCCGCCTTCGAACTCACCGAGCGCGACGGCTGGGCCTACGTGCGCGTGACCGACCCCGCTGCCGGCTGACGGTTCCGTTCCGGGCAGCGTCGTTGCTGTCCGGAACGGACTTCGGTCACTGCACCGGTACCGGGATCGCCTTAGCGTCGAGAGACGTCATCCGCACATGCCCTGGAGGTTTCCATGCCGGACGAGTTGCCCGCGCCCAATATCGAGAACTTTTCCCGCAACGGATTCGTCGGCCCCAACACGACGATCATCCGTGCGCAGTATCGACCTCGATTCCTACATGCACGCGGGGAGTACGTACCCCGCAGGTTTCATCCCTGGGAGCTGTCCGGCAGCGCCTTCGCCGACCGTTTGGCGCTGCCCGTCGCGATCCTCGAAGGTGACGGCATCAGTATCGAGTTCAACCGGCGTTCCGCTGCTCAGGACTACGGCTACGCCAACGTCCTGGCCGACGAATTGCACTACATCATCTCCGGGCGCGGGATCCTCGACACCGAAGTCGGCACGCTGGAGGTGCGGGCCGGGGATTTCGTTCTCCTGCCACGGGCCGTGACCTACCGCTGGGGTGAGATCGCCGAGGAGATCACCGAGCTGATCGTGGTCACCCGCAGCCAGCTGCGCATCGACCCCGAGGGCGCGCCCGCCACCCTCAACGTCGATCTGCACGTCGACCGGCCGGTGCCGCACGGTCGCCCCGGTGAGCCGGTGGACGGTGAGTACGAAATCGTCGTCCGGCACGGTAAGCAGTTCACCTCGTATTTTTACGACGTGGATCCGATCCCGTGCCTGGACGCGATCGGGGCGCCGCTGGTACAGCGGCTCAATATCGAGCACGTCAACGGCCTCGGTGCCGAAAAGGGCGGCCTTCCACCCGCTCGGCTCTTCGGCAGCACCAACGATGTCGATTTCATCTACTGCACCAGCAGCCGGCGCAGCGACCGCCCGCCGGTGCATCACAACGCCGACTTCGACGAGGTCATCTGCTACGCCGAGGGCCCGTCGCCGTGGGGCGCCATCGACACCGCAGGCACGATCACCTGGACGCCGAAGGGGCTCCTGCACCAGGGGCCCGAGGAGGACATCGCCCCCGGTCGGTACCGCTCGTGGCTGGTGGAGACCCGCGCCGATCTGACGATGACCCCGGCGGGCCGGGAGATCTCGCATCTGATGGAAACCGATCAGTACGGAATTCATCCGAGCGAGCTCGGCGCCGCACAAGCCTGATCCCTGCCGATGACAAGGAGAGCCGGTCCCTCCGGGGACCGGCTCTCCTTGTGTCATGGTCGAGCTGGGCTCGCGGCCCGGATCGGGTGATCAGACGAAGCGGTCACCACCACCGGAGTACAGCGACTGCCCGGTGACGAAGCCGGCGCCCTCGCTCGCCAGATAGGCCACCGCGTCGGCGATATCGCCCGGCTCACCACGACGGGGAATCGACTGGCCCTGGAGGACCATGTCGAACATCTCCTCCCCCTGGAGCTGCACGGCGCGCTCGGTGTTGATCAGTCCCGGCAGGACCACGTTGGCCGTGACTCCGTCCGGCCCCGCGTCCCGCGCGACGGATCGGGTGAGGCCGACGATGCCGGCCTTCGAGGCGACGTAGTGCGCCAGATCGGGCGGACCGATCATCACGGTGCCGGAGGACACCGTGACGATCCGGCCGTACTGCTGGTCCTTCATGTACGGCAACACGGTGTGGACACAGTTGAAGGTGCCGGTCAGATTGACATCGATGACCTTGCGCCACAACGCGGGCGTCATCTCGGCGAAAGCCGCCGCCGGATAGATCCCCGCCATCGTGACGAGAATGTCGATCGACCCGTGGCTACCGTGGAACTCGGTGACGACCTGCTGGATCCGGTCGTAGTCGGAGACATCGGCGGCGTAACCGTCGACCCGGTGCCCATCGGCAGTCAGTTGTTTCGCGGCGGCGGCGACGGTGTCCGGATCGAGGTCGATGATCCCGACCGCGGCGCCCTCAGCGGCGAGCCGCTCGGCGCAGGCGAGACCGAGACCGTTGGCCCCGCCGGTGACCAGCGCACGACGGCCGTCGAAGCGACCGGGGGAAAGGGGGAAGCTGGGCATAGCGGCGCCTCACCCGCCGCAGACGAGCTGCGAGTCGGCGGACAGGCCTGCGAGAGCGACGTACTTCTCGACGCGCGAACGCGCGGATATTGACATGATTTCTCCTTCTGGGGCGAGTGGGTCGACTCGAGTCTTTGCGCACCGGCCGCCCCGGGCAGTGACCACGGTCACGAACCGGCCGGCGCGGCTCGGTCGTGTGCGCACCGCAATGGCCGCGTGGTCACAGCTCCAGCACATCGCCGGCGGCCTGCTCCACCGGCCCGAGCACCTCGACGCCGGCGAAGAGTACGGCCATCGTGACGGCATCGGTCAGCTGCTCGGTGGTCATGCCCATGGCCCGCCCGAGCAGCGCGTGCTCCCGGATGCCGTCCACGTTGCCGGTGACCACATTGTGGTTGAGCAGCAGGTACGGCAACATCTGCTTCGGCAGCGAATCGCGGATCGCATGCTCGTAGCGGTTGCGGTATGCCTTGAGCAGGTTCGGCCGGCGCACGGCGAGGAACTGCGCCGAACGCGGGACCTCGCCGAGCACCCGCTCGTACCACGCCATCAACGCGTCCATATCGGCCGCGCTCGCCTCCCGGGTGGAGTAATCCATCCCGGAGTCGAACGCCGCCGGGTCGACCTCCCACCCGTCGGGGAAACGCTGAGTGACCGGCGGGTCCACGTAATCGCGCAGGAGCTCGAGCCCCGCGGCGCGGGTGGCGTACATCCCGGCGTGGCCGGAGTGGATGAACGCGACGGACAGCGTATCGAGGATGTCGCTGCGTAGCGCGCCGTTGGAGCGGGCCAGCCGGATCTCGTAACCGATTCCGCCGCTGAAGGATTCGATCGCGTACTGGTGGATCGCCAGCATCTGGATCGGCACCGGGTAGCGGGCGGCCTCGTCGCCGAAGAAATGCCGGGACCGTGCTTTGTGCCGCTTCAGGACATCGGGCCGGAATTCGATCCAGAATTCGAAGGAGTCGAGCCGGCCCTTCCCGGTCCGCTCGTACTCGGCGTGGAAAGCGGCGATCTCCTCGTCCGTGGTGATATCGGGGTTGGTGACGTCGAGACCGTCTTGCAGCGCACTGATACGGGTCATCCATCAATACTCTGCGCGGTGGTGGCGACGATCCACGACTCAAGTCACTGAACCGAAAGCCCTGTCGCCCCACGCTGTAGAACAACCACTCCCGCGACAGCCAGAGGTGAGCATCCCGTCATGAGCGTGCACCGCGTACAGTTTTTCGCCTACACCACGACCGACGCCGAGCGTGAGGTCCGGTTCCACGAACAGGTACTCGGCCTGCGCTGCGTACGCCGCAGGCCGGTGACGATGCGCGGTTGCTCCGGCGAAGAACTGTCGTTCGCGGCCGGTGACGACCCGGCCGCAACCATCCTGGTGGCGTACTGCGCCGGTCCGGACTTCCCGACCGGGCGCCAGGGCAGCAACGGCCCGCGCTCGGCGAACCTCGCCGTACCGGCCGGCTCGCTGGGCACCTGGGAATCCCGCCTCTACGACGCGCATATCGAGACCTCGGTGGAGACCGTCCTCGGTACGAAGCGGCTCGCGTTCACCGCGCCGTCCGGGCTTCCCTACACCCTCGTCGACAGCGACACGGCCGGCCGGTCCGGCGCCGCAGACGCCGCGGTCGCGATTGCGGGCTTGCACAGTGTCACCCTGACGATGATGGATGTGCGGGAGACGCACGCCTTCCTGCTCGAGGTGCTCGGAGCCGAGCACGTCGAGCAGGAGATCGCCAGCGGCTATTACCGATTCGGCGCCGACGGCGCCGGGCTCGAACTGCTCCACGAGCCCTACCGTGCGCCCGGCACCTGGACCTACGCCGCGGGTACCGCGCACCACATCGGCATCGACGCCGGCAGTGCCGCGGAACGTCAGGAGCTGTGCGAGCGGTTGCTCGACAACGGTTACCCCGACGTCTCTGCCCCGAGCGACGGTGAACTGCACACCTCCGTCTGGGTGCGTACCCCGGGCGGCACCCTGGTCGAGCTGATCAGCGCACGCTGACGGGCCGCCCCCGCGTACACCTTCGAACCCGAACGGAGTCCGATGCCCAATATCGCCTCGAACCTGGCCCGGTCCGCCCGCCTCTCCCCGGACGCGACGGCGATCCGGTACGGCGACCGCCGGCTCGGCTACGCCGAGCTCGACGAGGCGGCGCGCCGGTTCGCCGCCGGACTGCACGCGCGCGGCCTGCAACCCGGTGACCGGGTCGCCGTCTTCGCCAAGAACGGTCCCGAATACGTCGTCACGATGTTCGGTACCTTCGCCGCCGGAATGGTCGTGGTGCCCGTCAACGCCAAACTCTCCGGCAGTGAGCTCGCCGTCATCCTCGACGACAGTGGCGCGGCCTTGCTCGTCCACGACGATGCCGGGGCCGGGGTGGTGCAGGAGGCCGCCACTGCGGTACCCCGACTCCGCATCGGCGCCGAATACGACTCCTGGATGGACTCGCTCACTCCGCTCGACCGACCGGTCGACGTGGCACCCGAGGCCGTGGCCTGGCTGTTCTACACCTCCGGCACCACCGGTCGCCCCAAGGGCGCCGAGCTCACCCACCGCAACCTGCTGGCCATGACCTGGCTGGAACTGGCCGATGTGTGTGATTACCGGCGCGACGATCGCGCGCTGCATATCGCCCCGCTCTCCCACGGCAGCGGTCTCTACCTGCTCGGGGCGCTCACCCGGGGTGCGGAGAACCTGATCTACGACAAGCCCTCCTTCGACGCCGCCGACGTCTTGCGCCTGATCGAGCGCGAGCGGGTCACGGTGCTCGCCTTCGTCGCGCCCACGATGATCGTGATGCTGCTCGACGCGGACGCTGCCGCGCCGGCCGATACTTCCTCGCTACGACGCGCGGTGTACGGCGGCGCGCCGATCCACCTCGAGCACGCCCGCCGGATGGTCGAGCGCTTCGGCAATGTCTTCGTGCAGATCTATGGCCAAGGCGAGTCACCGATGACGATCACCTACCTGAATCTCGCGCACGGGCCCGCAGACGACGAGATGCTGCTGTCGGCGGGGTTCGCGCACCCCGGGGTGGAGGTCGCCGTGCTCGACGAGCACGACCGGCCCGTACCGGTGGGGGAAACCGGCGAGATCTGTGTGCGCGGCGATACGGTCATGCGCGGCTACCGCAACAGCCCGGAGGCGACGGCGACGACGCTGCGCGGCGGCTGGCTGCACACCGGCGACATCGGCCGACTCGACGAGCAGGGCCGGCTCACCCTCCTCGACCGCAGCAAGGACGTCATCATCTCCGGCGGCACCAATATCTATCCCCGCGAGGTCGAGGATGCCCTGCTCGCTCACCCCGACGTGGACGAGGTGGTGGTCTTCGGGGAGCCGGATGCGCTGTGGGGTGAGAGCGTCACCGCCGCAGTCGTCCGGCGCCCCGGAAGCGCCGTCGACGAGGCCGATCTCGTCGAGTGGTGCCGCCGCCGGATCGCGAGCTTCAAAAAGCCCAAGCGGGTGGTCTTCTGCGACTCATTGCCGACCAACGCCTACGGCAAGGTGCTGCGCCGGGAGATCCGCGCGCACCTGATCGAGATGAATGCTTGATCCCCCTTCCACACGCATCCGGCCCTATTTGTAGATATGGCCGGGTTCCGTCACTGTGACGACTTGCACGGTGACCGCGTTCGCTGCACGGTTCGGGCCGCCCAGCGACGCCGGCGCGAAGCCGTTCTCGTGTGGCGCTCGAGCGCAGGCAGTTACATTCGTCCACCGAATCGGCTCCCTACGTGGACAAAGGTCACTGAGTACGACCGCGCCAGTTCCTAGCCTCGGCCTATGGCCGATCTCGACGCAAATCCCCCGTACTTCCATCCCGGTTACATCATCTCGCGCACGCGTGGCCCCCAGCGCCCGCTGGTGCAGCTACCGCGCGGCTGGTTCCGCGCGCTCGACGGCCCGACCTATGGGCATTTCGACGTCGGGCCCCAGGATCACGACCTCACCGTCGGACACGCCGGTCCCCCGCAGGGCCAGCGGCTGGTGCTCAGTGGCCGGGTGCTCGACAGCGACGGCCGCGGCGTACCGAACGCGCTGCTGGAGATCTGGCAGGCCAACGCCGCAGGCCGCTACATCGACAAGGCCGATCCGGCCTTCATGCCGATCGATCCGAACTTCACCGGCGCCGGACGCTGCCTCACCGACGCCCAGGGCAACTACCGGTTCGTGACCATCAAGCCCGCGGCGTACGCGGGACCGAAGGGCACCATGTTCCGCCCGGCCCATATTCATTTCTCCCTGTTCGGGCGCACGCTGAGCGAGCGGCTGATCACCCAGTGCTACTTCGACGGCGACCCGCTCATCGAGCACGACCCGATCATCGATGCCATTCCCGACCCCCGCGGACGACAGCGGCTCGTCGCCGTATTCGACCGCGACGCCACCCCGTTGACCTCCGGCGGTGACACCTCGGCGCTGTCCTACACCTGGGATATCGTGCTCCGGGGCGACCGCGCGACCCCGATGCTGGAGCACTGACCATGACTGTCGGACAATCCCCGTCGCAGACCATCGGCCCGATGTACGGCTTCGCGCTGTACGAGCCCGGCATGAACGCCGCTGTCTCGCCCGACGATCCCGCGGCCCGGCATGTGCGCGGCTTCGTCTACGACGGCAATGGCGAACCGCTCGCCCACCCCGATGCGCTCGTGGAGGTCTGGCACGGCGATCAGTTCACGCGGGCTCGCACCGACGCGTTCGGCTGCTGGGAGGTCTGGATCGCGAAGCCGACCGGGGTCACTCTCGCCGACGGCACCTCGCTGGCGCCGTACCTGCACGTCACGGTGTGGGCCCGCGGCCTGATGAAACAGGCCGAGTCGCGGCTGTATTTCCCCGACGAGGACGCGGCCAACGCGATCGATCCGATTCTGGCCCTCGTTCCCGCCGAACGACGGCACACGCTGCGCGCGGTCCCCGCCGACGACGGCACGCTCCGTTTCGACATCCATCTCCAAGGCGAGAACGAGACCGTGTTCTTCGAGTTCTGACCTACCGATCGGGACGGCAACGGGGCTGCCCGCCCGAGCGTGTGACTCGGGCGGGCAGCCTCGCGCGTCCGCGGGCCGTACTCCTGCGGCCGGCCCAGTGTTGGCCGTATCCGGGCCGGTAGCGTCCGGCACGTACACCGGAACGAAGCGCTCACACCTGTGACTACTGTCACTGTTCGGGTCTTCGCCGCTGCCTAGGTTTCAGACATGACCGCACCTACCTGCCCCATGGGCTTCGACCCCCTCTCGCCGGCCTACCTCGAAGAGCCGCACCGGTTCTGGCACTACAACGTCGGCGACGACCGCGTCTTCTACTACGAGCCCATGAAATGCTGGGTCGTCACCGGCCGGGACGAGGTATCTCAGGCGTTCGTCGATTCCGCCCACTTCTCCTCGCATATCTTCCAGGCCGTACAGCCGACGGCCGAGCTCCGCGAGCGCCTGCCGAAGGAGATCCAGGAGCTTCCCGCGGATCTGATGCAGCACACCATCATCAATCTCGACCCGCCGGATCACACCACTCAGCGCAAGGTGGTTCAGCGCGTCTTCACCCCGCGGGTGGTCCAGGAGTCCGAGGACGCGATCCGTGCCCGGGTCAACGGCCTGATCGATACCTTCATCGATCGCGGCAGCTGCGAGATCATGGGCGAGTACGCCCATGCGCTCACCATCGGCGTGATCAGCCAGATGATCGGACTGCCGGAGGACATGCTGCCGAAGCTGCCGCGCTGGATCGGCAGTTTCTTCGGTCTGATGGCACCGATCGGTGCCGACTCCCAGTACGCCACCGACGAACTCGAGGGTCACTACCTCGGCCTCGCCGACGCCGTCGCCGAGGTCAAGGTATTCCTCGCCGAGCGGCAGGCGCACCCCACCGCGGATCTCGCTTCGCGCATGGTGGCCGCGACCAACCCCGACGGCAGCCGCGCGATGAGCGATGAGCAGATCATCACCCATATCATCGAACTCTTCGCCGCGGGCAGCGATACGACCGCCAATCTGATCGGGCATACGATCCGGTGGGTGGCCGAACGGCCCGAGCTGCGTAAGCAGCTCGCCGACGACCCGGATCTGTGGACCGGGGTGATCGAGGAGAGCCTGCGCCGTTCCGGCATCGTCAACACCCTCGGCCGCGTCACGATGGCCGAGGTCGAGATCGGCGGCATCACCATTCCGGCGCGTTCCCTGGTTCTGCTGATCCCGGCCGGTGCCGGAAGTGATCCGAGAACATTCGCCGCGGCGCTAGATTTCGACCCCGCGCGCGCCGACCTCGATTCGCATATCGCCTTCGGCGGCGGTCGCCACATGTGTATCGGTGCTCCGCTTGCGCGGCTCGAGACGCGGCTCGCGCTGGAAGAACTCTTCCGACGGATCCCCGACCTCGCGATTCCCGAACAGAAGGTGGAGTACACCGGTGCGATGACGGTGCGCGGCATCAAGGCGCTCACCGCTACCTGGCCGGTCTGACCCGTTCACTGGCCGAGGAGACACACGATGGCCCACGTCATCACCCAGAATTGCTGCAATGACGCGAACTGCGTCGCAGTGTGCCCGGCGGATTGCATCCACCCCCGGCCGGACGAACCGGGATTCGCGACCGCGGAGATGCTCTACATCGATGCCGAATCCTGTATCGACTGCGGCGCGTGCATACCCGCCTGTCCGGTCGACGCGATCTTCCCGGACTTCGACGACCAACTGCCGAGCGGCTTCAACCTGCTCGAGGAGCTCAATGCGCGCTATTATCGCGCCGCCCCGCCCGCGACGCCTGCGCCGATGCCGAAATTGACGCTGAAGACGTCGTCGGTCTCGGCGGCGGCCCCGGAATTGCCGCAGCTGCGGGTCGCCATCGTCGGCTCGGGCCCGGCGGCGCACTATGCCGCCGCCGAACTGCTCGACTCCGGCGACGCGGCCGTCTCCGTCGATATGTTCGAGCGGCTGCCGCTCCCGGGCGGGTTGATCCGGTACGGCGTCGCCCCCGACCACGAGCGAACCAAGGGCGTCCAGACAGCCTTCGTCCGGATGCGGCGCCGGCCGGAATTCCGGATGTTCCTCAATGTGGAGGTCGGCCGCGACATCACGGTCGAGCAGCTGTCGCAGCGCTATCACGCGGTGATCTACGCGGTAGGCGCGAGCTCGGACCGGCAGTTGGGTATTCCCGGAGAGGATCTGCCCGGCAGCCATTCGGCGACCGATTTCGTCGCCTGGTACAACGGTCACCCGGACTACACGGACCGCTCCTTCGACCTTTCCGGGACGCGAGCGGTCGTGGTCGGAAACGGCAACGTCGCGCTCGATGTAGCGCGGGTGCTGGCCGGTGACCCGGACCGGCTCGCCGGTACCGATATCGCCGACCACGCGCTGGCGGCACTGCGCACCTCCAACATCCGTGAGGTGGTCGTGGTCGGCCGCCGCGGCCCCGCGGACGCCGCGTTCACCACTCCGGAACTGATCGGCCTGACCTTGCGCGAGGACCTCGATCTCGTCGTCGCGCCGGAGGCGATCGAGGCGCACCGCGGCGCCTTCCCCGCCGGAGCTCCGCCACTGTCCGAATACAAGGTAGAGGTACTCGGTGGACTGGCCGACCGGGCTCGCGGCCGGGACCGGCGCATCGTGCTGCGATTCCTGTCCTCGCCCACAGAGATCGCCGGCGAGGACCGGGTCACCGGTATCCGCCTCGGCCACAACCGGCTCGTCTCCGAGGCGGAGGGCCGCACCCGCGTGGAACCGGCCGGTACATCCGAATTGCTCGACTGTGGGCTGGTACTGCGGGCCATCGGGTATCGCGGATCTCCGATCGCCGATCTCCCCTACGACGCCGAACGCGGGATCATCCCCAACGACAACGGCCGGGTGACCGACCCGATCTCGGGCCTGCCCGTACCGGGGGTCTACACCACCGGCTGGATCAAACGCGGGCCCTCCGGCGGGATCGGGATGAACAAGCAGTGCGCCGCCGACACCGTCGGGAGATTGTTGGCGGATCTCGCCGCCGGTGCGCTTCCCGAACCTGTCCAGGCGCCAACCGATCTCGCCGAACTGCTGCCCGACCATGTCGATATCGCCGGAGCCCGGGCCATCGAGGACCACGAAACCGCACAGGGTGCACAGCAGATGCGCCCGCGAGTCAAGGTGGTCGAGATCGACCGCATGCTCGAGCTGGCCAGGAAGGGGATCTGAGCAGATGCGTGTCATCACCGAGGACTGGGATTGCGCCGCCAGCGGGAGCTGTTCGGCTGTCGATGCGGAACTCTTTCCGGCCGATAGCGACGGATACATCGATATCGGCGACGGAGTGCAGGTGCCGCCCGGTAAGGAGGAACTCGCCCACGCGGCGGTCGCTGCGTGCCCGATGGGGTTGCTGAGGATCGAACAGTGACGGTCGTGCTCCTGCCACCGGTCGGCAACGACGCGGCGACCTGGCAGTGGATCGATGCGCCCGCGGGCGCGGTTCGTCACCGGTTTCCGGGCTTCGGTCGGCCGCGGGCCGAGACGACGCCGACGATGGCCTCGCTCGCCGATGAGGTGGCGGCACTGTACCCCGGCCCGTTGCACCTGGTAGGCGTGTCGATGGGCGGTATGGTCGCCCAGCACGTCGCCCTCCGGCACCCCGACCGGGTGGCCTCGCTGCTCGTGGCATGCACCGGCGCGAGCGCGTCACCCGACACGATGCTCGCGCGCGCGGCAGCGGCCGAGACCCAGGGCATGCGCGGGGTGCTGGCGACCACGCTGCAACGCTGGTTCACCCCCGCAGCACTCGCGGCCGACCCGCCGCACCCCGGGGTGGTGTATGCCCGGGACACACTGCTGGCGCTGGACCCGTCCGCCTTCGCCGACGGCTGGCGTGCGATCGCGACCCACGATGCCGCCGATCGGCTCGCGACGCTCCCGATGCCCGTCACGGCGGTGGCCGGGAAACGCGATACCGCCTCACCGGTGGCCCGGTCCGCGGACATCGCCGACCGGGCGCCGCGCGGGCGGCTGGTGGTGCTCGACGACGCACCGCATATGGCGCAGCTGGAGACCCCGGACCTGCTCAGTGGCGCGATCGCGGACCACCTCGCCGCGGCGGGCGCCTGATCCGGCGCCGCCGGCTGACAGTTCACCCGAGCGAGGAGGACCGATGAAGGACACCATCCCGGCACCACCGTCCGCGTCGGCCCGCACCCAGCCCGGCCGACCGCCGCGGCAGGTCGGCGCCGGCCCGCAGGTCACCCGGTTGTCACCCGAGGCACAGGCCGCCTGGCGCACCACTCGGTTCGCCGCTCTGCCGACCGCGGTGAGCGATGTCCTCCTCGATCACGCCCTGGAGTCCACGGTGCGGGCCGGTGAAGTGTTCTATCGCGGGTCGCACCACTGCGAGACAGCGCTGCTGGCCATGGTGGTGCGGGGACTGCTGCGGTTCTACCTGCACGTGCCCGACGGCCGCTCGGTGACGGTGCGCTACGCCGGCCGCGGTGAGCTGATCGGTGTGCGCGGCCTCGCCCTCGGCGGTGCCGCCGAGCCCGCTTCCCGCGCCCTCGGCGGCGCCCTCAACGGCGAAGCACTGCAGGACAGCCGCGTCCTGCTGCTCCCCCGCACCGAGGTGGCGCGGGCCGCCCGGACCCGGCCCGCCCTCGCGTGGGCCCTGATGCAGGAGGTGGCCGAGCAGGCGATGCGCGATCAGGAGTTGATCGCGACCAACGTCTTCAGCCCGGTCCGCGCCCGCGTGGCGCGGCACCTGCTACCGCTCGCTGTCCGCGACGGCGGGCACTTGGTCGTCGCCGTCAGCCACCAGGAGATCGCGGCCGCGATCGGTTCGGTCCGTGAGGTGGTTTCCCGCGCCCTGTGCGCCTTCCAAGACGAGGGATTGCTCGAGCGGCGCGAGCGCCGGCTCGTCCTCCTCGACCCGGCCGGTCTGCACGCCGCAGCCATCGGCTGACCGCACGGAGCGGCTCGGCCTGCGGGTTCCGCGCACCGGACCTTTGTCACAGCGTGCGATGGTGCGGCGAACCTACGATCCGGACATGAACGGACGCTTCGCAGGCAAAGTTGTGGTGGTCACCGGCACCGGTGGCGGGCAGGGTCGCGCCGCGGCGCTCGCGCTGGCCGAGGAGGGCGCGACCGTGATCGGTTGCGATATGAAGACCGACGGCGCGGAGGAGACCCGCGAGCTCGTTACCGCCAAGGGCGCGACGATGACCTCGGCCCAACCCCTAGACCTCGCCGACCGCGCGGCCGTGTCCGCATGGATCGACGACGCGGTGCGCGAGCACGGCGGTATCGACCTGCTCTACAACAACGCGTCGGCGCCGCGTTTCGCGCCGTTCGCGGAGATGACGCCCGCCGACTGGCACGCCACGCTCCGCAATGAGCTGGACGTGGTCTTCCACGTCACCCAGCTGGTCTGGCCGCATATGATCGCCCGCGGCGGCGGCGCGATCGTGAATATCGCCTCGATCCAAGGCGTCAACGCCTTGCGCTGGGCCACCGGCGGCACCGCGCACGCAACCACCAAGCACGGCATCCTCGGGCTCACCCGTGAGCTGGCTGCCGCGGGCGGCCCGCACAATATTCGCGTCAACGCCATCTGCCCCGGCCTGATCCGGTCGCCGGCCACCGAGAAGTTGACCCAGAACCCCGACGTGCTCGACACGGTCCTCGGCCACCAGATCATCCAGCGCATCGGGCAGCCCGAGGATGTCGTGCGTGCGGCACTGTTCCTGCTGTCCGACCACGCCTCCTTCATCACCGGTGACCACATCATGGTCGACGGCGGCTACACCATCATCTGACCTGTAGCGGTCCCGGCTCCGGCGGGTTCACTCCGATTCGACGGATCGAGTGACGCGGCGCAGGTATGCCACACGCGCCGCAGTGCCGGCCCGGCCGCGGTCAACTGGTTATCACCGCGGCCGAAACCGGTGTTCTCCGGACGGACAGGAACGCATCCGATGAGCAGCGCGGGCGCCGGCCGGGCCGGCACTCACCCCTTCGGTTCGGCCCCGGCGAGCGCGCCCGACTCGTGAAGGAAGTCGGAGAGACGTTTGTTGCCGCCGTGCGACCACTCACCGCCGTCCACCGGGATCTCCGCGCCACTGATCCAGGAGGATTCGGGTGAGACGAGGAAGACGACGAGCGGGCTGACATCGTCCACGGTGCCGAGCCGGCCCAGTGGCACATTCGCCAGCGTCGCGTCCCGCATGGGTTGCCCGAGGAATTCCACCATCGGGGTATCGATGAACCCGGGACTGATCGTATTCACCCTGATATTGCGCGCACCCAACTCCTGGCTCGCACTGCGGGACAGCCCACGCAACGCCCATTTGCTCGCCGTATACGCCGGCAGCAACGCGCCGAGCATGCCCGCGAGCGAGCTGACGTTGACGATCGACCCGCCGGCGGTCATCAGCGGCACCATGTGTTTCATCCCCAGCATCGGCCCGGTGACATTGACGCCGAAAACCCGGTGCCACTCCGCCAGTTCAAGATCCGTGAGCCCGGCGCCGCTGGCCACCCCGGCATTGTTCACCAGCGCGTCCACCCGGCCGTGGGTATCGCCGAGCCACCGCGCGAGCTCCCGCCACTGCTCCTCGTCGGCGACGTCCAACGTCCGGAACACCACCCCCGCGGGCAACTCCTGCCGGGGCGCACCGATATCGGTGGCGATCACCGTGGCGCCCTCGGCGGCCAGCGCGGCCGCATGCGCCAGACCTTGCCCGCTCGCCGCGCCCGTGACGACCACGACCAGTCCCCGGGTCCGCTCCCCGCTCATCGCGCCTCGCCGGCCGGAGCCGCCACGGCGGACAGCAGGTTCGCCATATGCTGCGTGTCCATGTACTCGCGCACGGTCCGGACCCGGCCGTCCACCACCTCGTAGACGTTGGCGTACCGGTTCTCGTAGCGGGTGCCGTCGAGGAAAGAGCCCGTACCCGTGGCCTCCACGATCACCCAGTCGCCCTCGGCGATCAGGTGTGTGATCTCGAGCTTGGGGCTGTCCGCGTCGAAAATTCCGAATACTGCGGGCAGTTGCCGCAGGACCGTCTCCCGGTCCATCGTGCCGGCTCCGGGGAACTCATAGCCCAGGATCGTGTAACTCACCTCGGGGGCGAGCAGTTCGGCGAAACGTTCCCAGTCTCTTCGATTCAGCGCGTCGATCATCGTCCGCACAGTGGCCTTGGCGTCGTCCATCCTCGGTCTCCTCGGTAGTCGGGGGCGCTCAGTCGAAGAACGCCATGAATCGGGCTTCGACGCTGGACCTCGGCACCGCGTCGGCCGGGGCGCCGGGAACCTCGAAGGCGGTGTGCATCACGCCGCTGACGCGGTCCGGGTCGGTGTCGTGACCTTTGAACACGAGCACCTCGTCGGGAGTCATATTCGGGTAGTAGTACCAGTTGTGCTGCGGGTTGACCGTGCACAGCCGCGACTCGAAGAAGCACGAGGGAAATTCCTCCGGTCCGAGCCGGGTGTCCATCAGGAAGATGTCTTCGTCGGCCACCGATCCCGGATCGGCCACGGCGAGCAGGTTGTCCTGCGGCGGCGGCGAGGTGACCCGCCAGGTCTGATAAAGGGCCATGCGGCGGTACGGGGCGATCGGTCCGTCGTCGGCCACGGACAGGTCCAGGAACGCGGCGATGGAATGCTCGGTGAAGTCCAGATGCGCGAACGAGGCGGGCAGCAAGCGGCCGTTCATGCTCTCACTTTCTCCCTGCGCCATCGAGGACCGCCGAATCTGCATACCGCTGCGCTGCGGCCGGACTTCGCGGGCTCCGGTCAGTTCCTTGATGAAGGCGCACATCTCATCGAGATAGGTCGACTCGAGCTCCGCCTTCGTACCCGTGACGGCGAGGGGGAAGCTGTGCTGATACAGCCGGTAGCCGTCCACATCGAGGTCCAGCTCCGCATTGTGGGGCCTGGCGTCGCGCACCTCCACCCGCGCCGGGGCGACCTGCACAGTGGTGCGTTCTTTCTCGATGACGTCGAACCGGGCGCGGCCCGGGACACCGAGCGCATAGTTTATTTCCGCGGTGATCATGTGGTGAAACTCCTTTGTCTCGGTGCTCGGTCCTCGGTGCGCGTGGCGGCACTCGGCGAGCGATGCGGTGTTCTCCGCATCAGCGCGGGCGCTGCCCGCCCTACTCGACAGACGGTGTCACGAGCGGAGAAGCGCCGGACAACGCTGGCGGATTCGGCCACATCAGTGGCGGCAAAATGCCAAACGCCGGATCGCCCGCACCGTGTGCTATCGCTCCCGGCGCCCCGGCTCGGCCACACACCGTGGCGGCCGGTGAGAGGATGCCACGGGGATCGACCGCGGCATCTCGACCTCGTTGGCCGCGCGGACGATTGTCCGAACCTGTTCGGTGTTCTCGGGCAGCATCCCCAGCGCCGTGATGTCCGGAGTCGCCGGGTCGAGCAGACGGCCTCGGCGCCGAGGAACGCCTGTAGCCGGGCGACGAATTCGGCCGGCAGGGCGCCCTGGACAGGGTCGAGCGCAGTCATCGATGACCTCACCTCCGGGTTGCGCGCCGAATACGCTGACAGCCCGGGATCACCGCCGGGGAATCGTGGCGGAATCCGTCGCCCCGGCGGCGAGAATGGTCACACCGCGCGATATGTCACGCCACCCCGACCGCCGCGCCTTTCTCGTTGAGCGCGTCGCGCGGTGACATCCCGAACCGCTGCCGGAAAACACGCGCGAAATAGGACGAGGATCCGAATCCGCACTCCCGGACGACCTGCCCTACTGTGCGCTGGCCCGGTGCCGTCAGCATCGCGAGCGCAAGGTCGAGGCGCTGGTCGGTGACCCAGCGCGCCACTCCCCCGTGCTGCCGGAAAACTCGCGACACCTGTCGTTCGCTCACACCGAGCGCCCCCGCGATCTTGAGCGCCGACAGTGTCGGGTCGGCGAGGTGCCGGCGGATATACGCTTGGGCCGCCGCGAGCTGGGAGCCCGCGTCGTCGACCAGGTGGCGCGTGACCATCGCGCGAAGTAAGGCCAGCGCATCCCGCTCGAGAGCCTCGGTATCCACGTTTTCACGACGCACGGCGTCACCGATGAGCTTCGCCAGCGCCGCTCCGGACCCGGACCGCCCCGCCCCGCCGGAGAGTTCGAACACGTCGTAGGGCTTGGGGATATCGGGCAGCACGAGCTCCCGATACACGGACTTGGGCACCGTCAGCGCCAACTGGTCGAGCCGGTGGGCGAAGCCGCGCATGGAGGGGACATCGGTATCGCTCAGGATGGCCTGTCCGGGCTTGAGCGTGACGACGTCGTCCCGGTAGTAGACCGAGGTCTCGCCCGCCAGCACCACCGTCAGCAATACCGAATCGGTCGGGTGCCGCTCGATCTCCCGCGCAGTGCGCTCCGCGATATGCGGCGCGGCCGTGATGTGCGCCAACCGCAGCCGCGGCGACCGGAGGTTGCGTTCCGTCGCCTCGAGCGCTTCACCGCCGAGCGTACGGCCCGAGATCTGCACCATGGCCCGCGCGTTGTACTGCTCCCAGAGCGCCATCCGCCGAGACGAGGGCACACCGGCGGTCGAGAAGGTCATCGGCGCCGGCTGCGTTTCGCGGCGCCCGGCGAGCGGCTCACCCATGGATCGCCACCGCGCTGTCGATCCGGTTCATCCAGCCCACGCCGTAACCCGTGCGAACGGCCGGGGCACTCACGAACATCACTCAGGTGCCCTTCCTCGAAGTCCTCGATGACTACCTGGCCACGGCCCCGACCCGGAACTACGCAGTGCCGGCGCCCCGCGGGCTCGGCCGGAACTATGATCCACACCACTGACCGTATAGCGCCCAAGTGTACGAAGAGCGCCCAACTGTTCGCAAGGAATCCGGCGGATTCCCGAAACCTCCGCGAAAACGCATCGATACCTCGGTGACATGGTGCGCCGATACGAACACGGACACAGAAAGGCCCTGCCCACTCCGTTGTGGGCAGGGCCGTCGATCGGCTCGAAGTCGCGCTGCGCGCTCCGCGGTCAGGGCAGCCGCTCAGCGAGCCAATCGAGAATCACCTGGAGTACCTCCAGATTGTTCAGTTCGAACATCATGCCGTGCCCGTTCCCCAGCACACCGTGATCCTCCAGCCGTAACGAGTCGGCCCGGCATCCCGCCTGTTCGAGGAAGGCGAGGAGGTGGTCGTCGAAGCTGCGGAAGACAGAGTTGGGCGAGGTCACCACACCGATCGGTACCTGCGCCAGGTGGGCCAGCGTACGGACAGTGCCGGCCTGGAGCGTACGCGGCGGCCCGGCGGGCATCTCGGTGGTGTGCAGGCTCAGCTCGGACGGCTCGGCGGCCGGCGGATCGTAGGTCAGGGGCGCGCAGGCCAGGCCCCATGCCAGCTTCCCGCCCGCCGGGTGCGTCGCGAACGGCGGCCCGACGGTTTCGATGGCGACCAGCGCCTTCACCAGCGCGGGGCGCGCATCGGCCAGCAGGTAGCCGGCCGGCCCCCCGGCCGAATGACAGAAGACCACGGCCTCGCCGATCCGGTCGAGGAGCGCGGCCAGCCGTGCCTGCTCCACGGCGTGCATCTGGGCCCAGTCCGCGGTCATGGGCCCGAAGCTCGCCGTGACCTGCTGGACACCGGAATCCTCGGGAGTGCGGCCGATCGGCCACTGCGTGTGCTGTTCGGCGAACTGTTCCGGCGCGAAGATGCCCAGGAACATCTCGGCCGTCAGCGCCGGGATCGTCGGTCCCAGCACCGCCGGATCGTGCGGCGAGCGACCGTGCCCCGGCCGGTCCACCACATAGACCACATATCCTTCGTCGGCGAGTTGCTGCGCCCAGCCGGGTCGGCCGTCCGGCGTGCCCAGCCAGTCGGTCCCCTGGCCGCCGCCCCCGTGGATGAGCACCGCCGGATAGGGCTGGGTGGGCGCCTCGGGAGTCAACCGCTCGACATACATGGCACCGAAACTCGCGGTGCCCAGTGGCGTCTGCCGGAGCTCACCCTGGATCCAGAATCCGTCACGCTGCATGCTCGGTCCTCAGTTGTCGCTGGCGGAAAGTGCGGCGTCGCCCAAGAGAGACGGCGTCCGATAGGGCTGGCTGACATACAACGCCTGACGCGCGGCCTCCGGATCGGCCACGGCCGCCCGCAACCCGCCCAGGGTCTTGTCGACCTCCGCGCGGTCGGTGGTGTTGAACACCAGGTTCTTGAACGCGGTGGCCCGCGGCGATCCGTACTCGAGGAAAGCGTCCCGGCGCCGGCGCGAGTACTCGTCGAGGATCTCATCGCCCACGGTGCCCGCCAGGACCGCGGCGAGCGCCTCGGCCAGGATGTAGGAATCGAACAGACCGCCGGTGAGGCCCAGGCCACCGATCGGGTTGGTGACATGGGCGGCGTCGCCGGCCAGCAGCAGGCGGCCCGCGCGATAGCGGGTCGCCGACCGCTGGTGCATCGTGTACGGGGAGAACTGCGCCAGCTCGTACGTCGCGCCGGCCGGCAGCAACTCGGCGAAGAATGCCGCGATCCGGGACGCCACGGTCTCGATCGGCAGCGCGCTGTCCTCGTGGTAGGTGACGCGCCACAGGTCGGACTCGTCGATGCGGGCGATGACACCGCCCATGACCGGATCGACGACCAGGGTCGAATCGGCGTATCCGAGACTCGCGAGGTCGTAGCGGATATTGGTCGCGATGAACCGCTCGGGCCAGGTCATGCCGTCGAAGCCGAGACCGGCCGCGGTCCGCACGGTGCTGGATGCCCCGTCCGTCCCCACGATGTAGTCGGCACGGTAGGTCCGCAGGTGCCCGTTCACGAAAGCGGACACCGAGACGCCATCGGCGTTCTGTGCGATATCGGCGACCCGCGCGTCGAAGACGACCTCGGCGCTCCCGCCCTCCCGCAGATGGGCCAATGCCACGTCGGCGAGACGATCCTGTCCGAGGTGAACGTTGTACGAGTAGGGCTCATGTCCCGCGAACACCCCCAGATCGAAGCGCACGGCGTCGCGGTTCGCGTGGTCCCAGAACGCTAGTTCGGTCGCCCGGAAGCCCGCGGCGTCCACATCGTCGAGGATGCCGAGGTCGGCGAGACCGGGCAGCACACCATTGTGGTAAACCATCGCGCGGGGCGAGCGGACTACGTCCTGTTCGCGCTCCAGCACCGTGACCGTGACCCCGCGGCGGGCGAGCCCGAGTGCGGTCACCAGCCCGACCGGACCCGCTCCGACGACGATCACCTGCGGCTGCTGCATAGCCGATCCTCCACTTTCGAACGCAATGCGATGCACTCGCGTCTATGCCTGTTCAGGAGGCGCTGAGCAGCGCATCCGGCGCGGCAGCCGCGATTCCTTCCCCAACCTGCCCCATCGCGCACCCGGGTCCCATGCACTGGCGGAATCGGTCAACGTATTGGCGGAAAGCGACGCTCGACACACCATAACCGAGTTCGTGCCATTAACGAACGGTTGTACGTCCATCGCACACCCCGATAACCGCCACCAATCGGGGCACTGCGGGAACAGTACGACGACCTCGCCGCGGTCCGTTCGGCACGCCGCTCGCCGGTCGCCTGACGGCATGAGCCCGTACACACGGAACAGCGGCGCACACGGAACAGCGCCCCCGACCTTCGGGGCCCGATCCGGCGATTGCCGGACCGACGGGGACCCGCGAGGGGCGCGATGGGAACGGACGTCGTCTACGGTTTGCGGCGCAGTTCGTCCGGCCGGACGGTCAGTTGCCGCGCAGTTCGCGCAGGAGGTCGCGGACCATCACGATTTCCTCGTCGCCGACCGTATGTTCGGCGGTGTCGTGGATCCGCGTCGACACCGCCGCGCCCATATCCTCGAAAAGGCGGGACGTTTCCCGCACCCGCCCGGGCGGTACCCACTCGTCCTTCTCGCTGCTGCTCAGCAGGATCGGCGTCCCGTCCAGTCGGCCCCGGGCCCGGCGGTCCTCCGCAGGGCCGATGTATCCACCGGTCAGCAGCACAGCGGCACCGGGCGTAAAAGCCGTCCTGGCGAGGTATTCCGCCAGTAAGCATGCGCCCTGGGAAAAACCGATCAACGCGATCCTGCGGTTGCCGACCCCGGCTCGGCTGAACCGGCCGACGGCGGCGGCCACGGCTTCGAGCGCATAGCTCAGCGATGGCTCGTTCACCGCCGGTGGCTCCATGAATCGGTGCGGGTACCAGGACTTCTCGTGCGCGACCGGGTAGAGCTGGTGGATATCGTCCATGCCGATCCGCTCGGCGACGTCCACCATATAGTCCGCTTCCTGCCCGCGTCCGTGTACGAGGATCGCCGACAGCGGAGCCTCCTGCGGAGCCGGACCCCGCGTGCGCCATCGCGTCAGCAAGTGCGGGTTCTTCTCGCCGGTCATCAGATCTCCCTCCGGGGCGGCGGCACCACACGCCTGACAGCCGTGGGCGAATATCGCTCGCGGCACCGCGGCCGATCGGTTCGATACGGTCGGATCAGCGGGCCGCCATCGGAATCCGGTACCGGCCCGCGACCGGGTCAGGATGCGACGGTGATGGGTTCGAGGCGGGCCATGATCTCGGCGCGCTGGGCTTCGAACTGGGGCGGCAGCATGAATTCCCGGCCGAGTTCTTCGGGTGATTCGTCGCAGTCCCAGCCGCCTTCGTCGTGGGTGACGGCGAGTTCGAACAGGGCGCCACCGGGCATCCGGCAGTACACGGACTTGAAGTAGGTCCGGTCCTTCAACTCGGAGATATCGGTGTAGCCGGCCCCCTCGATCGCGAACTTCACCTGCTGCTGATTGTCCAGACTGCCCAGATTCCAGGCGAAGTGATGGTAGGTGCCCGCGCCGTACGACCAGGTGCCCTGGTCGTCGGTGCGGTTACCGAGCACCTCGACATGGTTGCCGAACTTGTCCTCACCGATCTGGAAGGTGACCCGATTGCCGTCCTCGACAAGCCGGCCCTGGGAGTAGAACACCGATTCGGCGAATTCGACGGTGCGTTCCGGGGTGTGCGCGTGGATCGCGGTGCCGTGGATACCGTGGACGCCGTGCTCCTGCGGCACGCTGCCGCCGGCGTAGGCGATCCGCGGATCATCGGTGTTCCCGACGAGCACGTATTCGATACCGCACGGGTGAGCGAACTGCAGACGCCGCTTTCCGAACACCTCGGCGTTGCTCACCTCGATGTTGTGTTCGGTCAGCCGCTTGTGCCAGTAGTCCAGGGAGGTCTCCGGCACCGACAGCAGTACCTCTCGCGCCTGGTTGGTGCCCCGTTTGCCGTACACCCCGGCCTGTGCCCACGGGAATGTGGTGACCACGCTCGACGGTTCGCCGCCGGCATTGGAGTAGTAGAGGTGATAGATCGGCACGGAGCCGTCGTAGAGCACGGTTTTCTTGATGAACCGCATACCCAGCACTCCGGTGTGGAAATCCACATCCTCCTGGGCATGACCGACCGACAGCGTCACATGATGTGCCCCCTGTATGAATGGCATGGTTTCCGGTTCCTTTCTGATGCCGAGCCACGGGTCGTCGATGAGCCGCGGCTACGGAGTGTCCGGGATTTCTGGCAGTAGCGGACCTGCCGTTCGATTCCGCGCTACCCGGTTCCCACACCCAGTTGCATGAGGTCCTGGCCGACGATCAGCCGTCCCGAGTACCCCTGTTGCGCGGCCTGCCACCGCGATTCGGGGTTGTTCGCCGGTGCGAGATGAGTGAGCACCAGGTTCTTCGCACCGGCGGGTTCGGCGACATCACGCCCCACTTGCTCGATGGTGGTATGCGCACCGAGGAGATGTTCCCGCGCCGGTCCCGCGATCTCGTCCGGCAGTGCGGTGACGGTCTCCTCGACGAATTGCGGATCGATCACCTCGTGGACCAGGTAATCGCAGCCCTGCGCGAGATCGATCAAGTTCTCGCTCACGGTCGTGTCTCCCGAGATCACCACCGACCCGTCAGGGGTGTCGAAGCGATAGGCGAACGCGGGCGCGATCGGATGATGATCCACCAGCGTGGCGGTGATTCGTACCGCGTCGTCTTCCCAGATGTGCAGCGGTTCGGACAGCCGCGGCGGTATTCCCTGGGGGTCTACATCCCAGACACCGGCCAGATCGATATCGCGGATATCGAAGATGCGTTCCGGGTCGGGCATATTGCCGTCCCTGGCCCGGTCGTTGAAATCCTGCGCGAAGGCCCTGCGCAGGTGCCCGGTCATTCCGGTGATGCCCGGTGTCGGGTCTTCGGGGTAGTAGACCGGCGGGGCCTGCCGGTTCGGCGGGTACACGCGCGGCAGCGTCCCGCGGTCACCGGGGCCGAAGACCTTCACCCGCGCCCCGTCGTTGCCCGTGGAGTTCATCGAACCGACGGAGTACAGGGCGGGCCAGTCGAGAAAGTGATCGCTGTGCAGGTGGGTGAACAGAACCCCGCGCACCCGGGTGAGAGCCGAGGCCGGTGCGCCGGTGTGGCCGAGACCGCTCGCCGTCAAACGATGCAACGAACCCATCCCGAGATCGACGATATAGGTGCGGTCCTCGTAGACCACCGCGGTGGAGATACCGGCGCGAGCGCCGTCCAGCAGCAAGGGCCCACCCGCCGTTCCGAGGAGAACCAGCTTGGTCCGATAACCGGATGCATCGGGTACAGCGGGAGAGTTTTCGGGCGCCGCGCACGCGGCGGCGGACGCGCCGACCGCGAGGGCGCCGCCGGCGACGGCGGTCGTTGTCAGCGTTTTGAGGAAGCGGCGCCGACCGGTCTCGGGCATACGATTCACGGCCCGGGCCAAGACATCACACATACGACTCTCCAACTACATTGTCGGCGGCAGGCATCATGCGAGTTCACCTGCCTCGGCCATCCGACGACCTCGGTGGCCGGTCCGGTTCCGGTAGGCGAGAGTTCGCGCCCGCGGAACCAGTCGGCCGGAGCTCGGAGTTCCGTTTGCGTCGTCCCTCGGGGCGCGTCGTGTGACCGCGCGACCGTCGAGGACCTGCCTATCGGATCTCGGCTCGTGCCGCGACGGGGTCCCGGCACGAGCTGCAGTGGCCGGCTCCGCGCCGACGTGTGAGCCAGTGTAGAGCGTGCGTTCGCTCTAAGTATGCTTGTTCGCATACCGAACATCGTCCTATTTACTGCGAAAAGGAGCTCCGCACCGTCTCCTCCCGTGCGGGGACCGCCGATATCCACGCCGACCTCACCCGGTTCGAGGACGTCGCCCACCTCGCCGAGGAGGCCGACGCGATCTTGATCTCGGTGCCGCCGCCGCGCACCGGCGAACCGCACACGCAGTGGCTCGCCCGGAGCAATCCGCGGCGCCGGGGACAGAATTGTCGAGCGCACCGGCACCTACCGTCTCGGGAAAGACGACCTGGTAGGCAGCGAAATCTGTACCAGGACTACGCGATCGCCGTACTCGACGAGCTCGAGCATCCGCGGCATCGGCGGACCAGGTTCACCGTCGCGAACTGAGCCGATCCTGCCCGGCACGGCGCAGGCGAGGTCGCCGGAGGTTCCGTCGCCCCGACACCAGACGTATCCCGCCGCCTGCGCCGTCACTGTCGCATCACCTCGCGGGCGATCTCAGTTCGAGATCTGCTCGAGTGAAGAGCGCCAGGACGACGCCCTGCAGCAGGGCGGATCGCGGACCTGTTCGGGCGTCAATACCATGCGGCTCGGGCAGTTCTCTGCCGGTCGCCTTCCGCGCTTCGTTCTCCAGGCGTTCCACCAGCGCGATCGCGTGGGCGGACCGGCCTGCCACCGCACCGATTCCGGCATCATTCTGATTGCGAGGAACAGCCCGAGCACGCCCAGGGCGCCGACAACATAGATCCAGCGCCACATCCCGGGTCCGAGCGGCACGATGAGCCGGGATACCAGCGCGGCGACCGGGATACCGCTGATTCCGATCGCGAGCAGGATCGCCTGGTAGCGACGACCGCGCAGGTGCCGGGGGAACATTTCACTGACGTACACCAGCAGGACCCCGGTCATGTTCTGCAGACCGAATCCGGTCAGTAGGCGGAACACGGTGAGCGTTTCGAGATTCGGCGACAGCGCGGTCAACAGCGAGAAGCACGAATAGATCACGGTCGCGCCGATGAGTACGGGCCGTCGGCCCCACCGGTCCGAGACACGGCCACCGGCGATGGCGCCGAAGAACATACCGACCTCTCGCGCGGACAGTCGTCGCCGGGCACCGCGGTAGCGCTCACGACGCGGCTGCGACTGCGTTCTCCCTCATAACTCGACCCGTTCGGCTCGGTCATGTACTCGCGCCGGCGCATCTCCACACGGTGCGCACCGTCGTGATGTGGCCGGCCCCGCGTTTCGACTCTCGCGTGAGCCACGAGTTCATCCCGTCCCCACCCGCAGTGCGTAACCCGCAGGCCGGTGCGTCAGCCCTCGTGGCCGCGCGTCTTGGCGACAGTCGCCGATATCGTGGCGGCGGCCTCCAGCAGCGGAGGCAGGCACCTCTTGCGCAGATCGGAAAGAGTGACCCGGGCGGAATTCGAGGAAATGCTCAACGCCGCGCTCACCACTCCGCCGGGCCCCGTGATCGGCACCGCCACGGCGCGCAAACCGATCTCGAGCTCCTGGTCGACAAGCGCCCACCCCTGCTCACGCACCGCGGCCAGTTGCTCCCGGAATTCACCGGAGTCGGTGACGGTTCGCGGCGTATGGGGTTGCAGCGGTCCGCCCGCGAGATAACGCTCGAGGGAGGCCTCGTCGAGTGCGGCGATCAGCACATGCCCCAGTGCGGTGGCATGGGCCGGAAGCCGACTGCCCACACCGCCGCTCACCGTCATGATCCGTTTGGTGTGCACCCGGGCCATGTAGACGATATCGGGAAGATCCAGCGTCGCCATCGAGCATGATTCGTCGACTTCCGCCACGACCTCGGCCATCAACGGCCGCGCCACCTCGTCGAGACCCATCGCCGCGAAATAGTTCCAGCCCAGGTTCAGAATCCGTGGCGCCAGCGAGAAATCGCGGCCGTCCGACCGGACATAGCCCAGCGAGCGGAGGGTGAGCAGAATTCGGCGCGCGCCCGCCCGGCTGATCCCCGTCAATTGCGCGACTTCGCTGAGCGTCAGCGCGGGGTGCTCGCGGTCGAACGATTCGAGCACTGCCATCGCGCGCTCCAGCTGTTCGAGATGCACACCGGGGCCACCAGCGGTATCGGCGGGGTCGGTCGGGGATGCCATACCTGCATGCTAACGCAGACGTTCGGTCAGCGAACACGCACCACCACGGCTACAGCGCCGCGCCGTACCGGTCCGCGTACGCCAGCTCCCGGACCTCCGGGCGGTGCAGCCGGGTGGGAAAGGGCCGGGCCGGATAACCGGCCACGATATGACATGCGGTGGACAGGTGTTCCGGTATACCGAGGAGCTGCTTCACCTCGGGTTCGCGGGCCACCAGGAGTGTGGTGAATGTGGTCGCGACGCCCTGATCGCGCAGGGCCAGACACAGATTCTGCGCCATCGGGTAGACCGAGGCGCCGCCGACGATGCTGAGCCGGTCGAGCTCGGTATCGGTCGGATGGGTGGCGGCCAGATCGACACACACCACGACGATCACCGGATGACTGCCGAAGCGCTGCGCGAAATGATCACTGTCGGCGAGAGTTTTCGCCGGATCACGGAAGCCGAGCTCGGTGGTCTTGTGCTGCCCGCTCGCCGTGGTGATCGCCGGCTTGTTCGCGCGCGTCGCGGCCGCGACCTCTTCCCAGAGCGGCAGATACCATTCGCCCAACTGCCGCCGCAGCTCCGGATCACGGACGAACACGAACCGGGCCGCCCCGCGGTTACCCCCGTTGGGAGCGAACCGGGCTCGTTCGACCGCCTGCCGGAGCACCTCGTCCGGCACCGGGTCCTCCCGGTAGTAACGGCAGGCATGCTGAGTCCGCATCGCTTCGCCGAGCTCCACGTCGACCTCCTCGGTGTCATTCAAAGTAGGGACGGTCCGCCACGGCGGTACCGGGTGCACCAGCTCCCGCACCACCCGTCCTGCACGCGCCCGAGGCTGTCACACGCCGGGGAAGTCCGGGCAGCGGTGGCGGATTCGGTCGCGGTTCTGGCGACAAAGTACGCAATGCCGGGCACGGACGCGGCGATCGTTCAGTCCTCGACGGCCGGAGCCTCCGGCTCCGCTCCGGCCGGCCGGTCGTAGCGGGTGTGGGCTCACCCGTGAGCTGGCGGCCGCGGGCGGCCCGCACAATATTCGCGTCAACGCCATCTGCCCCGGCCTGATCCGGTCGCCGGCCACCGAGAAGTTGACCCAGAACCCCGACGTGCTCGACACGGTGCTCGGCCACCAGATCATCCAGCGCATCGGGCAGCCCGAGGATGTCGTGCGTGCGGCACTGTTCTTGCTGTCCGACCACGCCTCCTTCATCACCGGTGACCACATCATGGTCGACGGCGGCTACACCATCATCTGACGCGCGGCAGCGGCCGGCAGGTAGCCGGCCCGCCGTCCTGTACGGGCCCGAGGCTGTCACACGCCTGCGAAGTCCGGGCAGCGGCTCAGCCTCGGACAACGTCCGATGTCTCGGTTGTGTTCTCGAAGGCGATGATCGGGTCGAGGTGGTGTCGCAGTTCGTCCGGATCTGTTCCGAAGGTTTCCCGTACGACAAGGCCGTTGCTGGTGATGTCGAATATCGCGTGGTCGGTGTAGACGCGGCTCACGCAGCCGACGCCGGTGAGTGGGTAGGTGCATTCGGGGACGAGTTTGGGGCGGCCTGCCTTGTCGAACAAAGTCATCATGACGTAGACCTTCTTGGCGCCGATGGCGAGGTCCATGGCTCCGCCGACAGCGGGGATCGCGTCGGGTTCGCCGGTGTGCCAGTTGGCCAGGTCGCCGTGTGCGCTGACCTGGAAGGCGCCGAGCACGCAGACGTCGAGGTGGCCGCCGCGCATCATGGCGAAGGAGTCGGCATGATGGAAGTAAGCCGCGCCGGGTAGTTCGGTGACCGGCACTTTGCCCGCGTTGGTGAGGTCGGCGTCGATGTCATCGCCTTTCGCGGCCGGACCCATGCCGAGCATGCCGTTCTCGGTGTGCAGGATGACGCCGAGTTCTGGGGTCAGGTGGTCGGCGATCTTGGTGGGTTGACCGATACCGAGGTTGACGTAGGCGCCCCGTGGGATGTCATGTGCGATACGGGCTGCGAGCTGGTCGGAGGTCAATGCCATGTCAGCGAGCTCCCTGCACGGTGTAGTGACGAGCCTGAACTTGAACTATCCGGTCGACGTAGATCCCGGGCGTCACGATCGTCTCGGGATCGAGGCTTCCGGCGGGCACGATCTCGGCCACCTGAGCCACAGTGGTGGCGGCGGCGGTCGCCATCACCGGTCCGAAGTTGCGAGCGGTCTTGCGGTAGACAAGATTGCCGAGCGCATCGGCGCGGTGTGCGCCGATCAGGGCGATGTCGCCGCGCAGCGGCATCTCCAGAACGTATCGGCGTCCATCGATCGTGCGGGTTTCCTTGCCTTCGGCCAGTACCGTACCGACGCCGGTCGGGCAGTAGAAGCCCCCGATCCCGGCGCCTGCCGCACGCATTCGTTCGGCGAGTGTGCCTTGTGGGACGACCTCGAGTTCGACCTCACCTGCTCGGTAGAGGCGATCGAAGACGTATGAATCGCTCTGGCGTGGGAACGAGCAGATCACCTTGCGAACACGGCCGGCCGCGAGCAGCGCGGCCACGCCGACCTCGCCGTTGCCTGCGTTGTTGGACACGACCGTCAGGTCCCGGGCACCGTGGCGGATCAGGGCGTCGATGAGGTCGAACGGCATCCCCGCGAGGCCGAACCCGCCGATCAGGACCGTGGCGCCGTCTTCGACCCCGGCGAGGGCTTCGTCGGTGCTGGGGCAGATTGTGGCGCTCATCGGGTGACCTCGAGGTTCTCGAGCACGACGGCGAGGCCTTGGCCGACACCGATACAGATCGCGGCCACGCCCCATCGCTCCTTGCGCTCGCGCAGCACCTTCGCCAGCGTGCCGAGGATTCGCCCGCCGGATGCTCCGAGCGGGTGGCCGATGGCGATCGCGCCGCCTCTGGTGTTGACGATGTCGGGGTCGATCTTCCACGCATCCACACACGCCAGTGATTGCACGGCGAAGGCTTCGTTGAGTTCGACGGCGCCGACCTGGTCCCAGCCGATGCCCGCGCGCTCCAGGGCCCGGTTGGCGGCCTCGACCGGTGCGTAGCCGAACGACTGCGGTGCCAGCGCGTGCGTGCCGCGGCCCGCGATCCTGGCCACCGGCACCGCACCGATGAGGTCGGCGGCGTTCGGGCTGCCCAGCAAGACAGCCGAGGCGCCGTCGCTGAGGGGCGACGCGTTAGCGGCGGTGATCGTGCCGTCGGGCCGGAAACTCGGTTTCAGCGCAGCCACCGACGCTACGGTCGAGTCGGCCCGGATGCCTTCGTCCCGCAGCAAGTCCACGCCCGGGACCGGCGCCACGAGGTCGTCGTAGAAACCGTCGACCCACGCGTCGGCAGCCAGGATATGGGAGCGGACAGAAAAGGCATCCTGACGAGCGCGGCTGATTCCGTGTGTGTCGGCGAGTTGCTCGTTGGCCTCGCCGAGGCTGACGGTCCACTCAGCAGGCATGCGCGGATTGACCAGGCGCCAGCCGAGCGTGGTCGACACCAGCGCGGTGTCGCCGGCGGGGAACGCCCTGCTGGGCTTGGGTAGCACCCAGGGCGCCCGCGTCATCGACTCGACTCCTCCGGTCAGCACGATATGGGCGTCGCCGGTTTCGATCTGCCGCGAGCCGATCATCGCCGCGTCGAGGCCGGACCCGCACAGCCGGTTGACGGTGGTGCCGGGGACGTGGACCGGGATTCCGGCCAGCAGGGCCGCCATCCGGCCGACGTTGCGGTTGTCCTCGCCGGCGCCGTTCGCGTTGCCCCACACGACCTCGTCGATAGCGGCCGGGTCCAATCGGGGGGTCTTGGCGAGCGTGGCTTGGATGACCCCGGCGGCGAGGTCGTCGGGCCGGATCTTGGCCAGGGCGCCGTTGAAGCGCCCGAATGGCGTCCGCAGCGCGGTATAGAGGAGAGCTTCGGTCACCTATTCGACGCTAATGGCCTGCGTTGATACTCTGAAATACCAATATGGCGACTGATTAGGACGTTTTGGATATGGATGTTCGGCATCTCCGTTACTTCGTCGCAGTCGCCGAGGAACGGCACTTCGGACGGGCCGCCCAGCGCCTGCATATGGCTCAGCCTCCGCTCTCTCAGCAGATCCGCCAGCTCGAGGCGGATCTAGGCGTTTCGCTGCTCGAACGCACTACCCGCAAGGTCGAACTCACCGCAGCAGGCGCCGCCTACCTCATGCGTGCGCGGCAGATCCTCGCCTCGCTCGACGACGCCGGGCGGGAGGCGCGGCTGGTCGCGGCCGGTTCCCTCGGGCATCTCACCGTCGGCTGCGTCGGCTCGGCGACGGCTTCCTTGCTGCCGAAACTGTCGCGCCAACTGGCCACCGAACTGCCCGGGGTCGAATTCGCGTTCCGCGGCGAGATGCTGGTGCCGGATCAAGTGGAGGCGCTGCGCACCGGCGCCGTCGACGTCGCACTGCTGCGCCCACCGGTCACCGACCGCTCCCTGACGGTGGAGCTGCTTCGCCACGACGGACTCGTGATCGCCGCACCGTCCGATCATCCGCTCGCCACACGTCCGGCGGTAGATGTCCTAGATCTCGCTGACGCCGATCTCATCGTGCACTCTGCCGAACGGGAATCGGTCATGTACGGCGTGGTGACGCGCCTGCTGCGCGACGCCGGTATCCAGCCGCGGATTCAGTACCAAGTCACCGAAACCTCGACACTGGTCACCCTCGTCGCCGGTGGCCTCGGCGTGGCGGTCGTGCCCGAGCCGGTCTCCGCGCTCGCCCTCGCCGGCGTCGCCTACCGGCCTCTGCGACCGACGACAACGATCGGGCTGGCTCTGGCCTACCGGGCCGGAAGGTCCGAACCACACCTGCTCCGATGCCTCACCGTCATCAGACGACTGGTGACAACACATTCGCGCCGATAGTCGTTGACGGAAGAGCCACTGAACGGGACCCGTCACCGAGGCGGCCGGCCGCAACCACAGCACCGTCAGATCTGAGTAAGCGAGTCGACACAGCACCGGCGACCACATCGCCGGACACCGCTACTCCACTGTGGAGGCGAACCATTCCTCGGTCTGACAGATCAGAGCGATCTGGGCCAGAATGTCGCGGGGACTGGATTCACCGATGACTTTCTGCAGCAACGGGTTCGGTCGACGATCAGCTCACGAACCACTGACGCGGTTCGGGATGTGCTCGAAGGTATCGTCGAGAAGATCACCGTGCTGTTCCTGATCGCGCACGGCGAGCACGACCGCCAGACCCCCTCGAATACGCGCACCGCTCGTACGAGCCGGCCACCGCCGGCCCCAAGCGGCAGCTGCGGGTGTTCACCGAGATATAGGGCGCAGCCGAGCACGTCGGACTCGACACCTGCCCCACGTCAGCGAAGTCGACACCCGTCCCACCGCGGACAGCGCCGCCGCACGCTGACCCACGACAGCCCACCTGCACCGCCCTCGGGCCGAAACGGCCCGACACCGACAGGCGCTCCGACGAAAGGGAACTCGATGAGCAAGCTCAGAGACAAAGTGGAAATCCCGCTGCGCGCGTGGATACTTTCGACCGTGGTGACCCGGATCGCCAAACCACCACAGGTGGAGGTCACGCAGCGATATGTGGCCGAGCCCCACATCGTCGACGTCCCGACTCGGCACGGGCCGGTGCGATGCTTCATCACCCGCCCGGCCGCCGATGCCCCGCTGGCGACGAACACGGCTCATCCCCCCGTCCACCTCAACACGCACGGCGGCGGATTCCTCGTCGGCGCGCCACGCCAGGACGACCACATCGTGCGCGCGATCGCCGGCGAGGTCGGGGCCGTTGTCATCAATATCGACTATTCCACGGCTCCCAAGCACCGCTTCCCCGTGGCGGTTGAGCAATGTTTCGACATCCTTCGATGGGCGTCCCGGTCCGGCGAGACCATGGGCTGGGACGGTGAACGGCTCTCGATCGGCGGTACCAGCGCCGGGGGCAACCTCGCGCTCGGCATGCTCGAGCTCGCGCGACGAGCAGGCGGCCCGCACGTCCGGACTGCGGCGCTCATCGTCCCCCTGGTGAATTTTTGGGCCAAGGCCGCGGACTTCGCCGCGACCCCGCCCAAGCCGTTCGTCGACGAGTCGCTGATGCGCACCGTCCTGAAAACCTATTTCACCGACGAGAGCCAGGCCGACGACCCGCTCGCCTCCGTGGACCTGGGCGACACCACCGGCCTGCCACCCCTGCTCATCATCGGCGCCGAACGCGACTCCCTCCGGCACCAGATCGAACGCTATGTCGCCGCGGCGAAAGCCAACGGTGTCGACGTCACCTACCGGCTCATCGAGGGGGTCGACCACGACTTCTCGACCTCCGGGTCGAGCGTGGTGCGTCCGCAACAGATCGAAACGATCGACTACATCTGTGATCATCTGCTCGAGCACTTCGGCGCCGATGGTCGCCCATAAGAGGTCGACGTTACGACCGCTTTCGGCCACGACCCGGCGGCGGCGATCCGTGCCGCCGCCGGGCGCTACGGCAACTGGGACAGGTGGGGACCGGACGACAGCTGCGGCGGCCGAGCCTGGATCGGCAACGGCCTCGTAGTTCTCGCGCCGGGCGAGACGATCCCGAGGTCAGGTCACGACGGGTCGGTGGGTTGGGGCTTGCTCTCGTTGATGCCGTAGACGCGGCCGTCCGGGCCGCGGAAATGACGGTACGCGTACTGGTATTCGGGCGCCCGGTTGATGTCGCCGAGGAGTTCGAAACCGTTGTCGGCGAGTTCCTGGCTTGCCTGGGCGATGTCGTCCACCCGGAAGCCGATCGCGAAGCTGTCGTTGTACCCGTAGGGCGGGGTGGTTGCGGGGGTGTAGATCTCGTAGAGGTCGCCGTTGGGGAGGCTGAAAACGGCGGTGCCGTCGGCTTCCATCATCGGGGCGATGCCGAGACGCTCGATGGTGAACGCTTTGTGGGCCTCGAACTGATCGGGTTGAACGACCACGGCATGCCAGGTGATTCCTTGTGCCTTCATGAGATTCCCTTCCGTGCGTGGACCGGAGGCGGTGGACCCCCGGGTCGAACAGGCTCGAACGGATCAGCCGATGGCGGTCCTGATCACCTCGGCCACCGGGGTCGATTCGCGACCGAGCAGGCGCGCGAGATCGCCGGAGGTCGTGTCGAGTTCACCGCGTGCGATCGCGGCATCGGTATCGGCGAGCATGTCGGCGACGGGATCGGGCAGGCCCGACTGCCTCAGCGTCGCGGCATACTCGGCCGGCTCGAGATCCTGGTACCGCACAGGGCGACCGGCGACCTCACCGATCGCCGCGGCGAATTCGGCGTAGGTGGGACGCTCGTTGCCGCCCAGCTCGTAGACCTTTCCCGCGTGACCGTCCTGGGTCAGCACCGCAGCAGCCGCCGCGGCGTAGTCCGCACGGGTTGCCGCGGCGAGCCGCCCCTGGCCCGCAGCGCCGTAGAGGGTGCCCGACTGCGCGGCTTGGGCGATGGTCGCGGAGTAGTTCTCCCAGTACCAGCCGTTGCGCAGCACCACATTCGGCACCGAGGACTCGGCCAGCATCGCTTCTGTCGCGCGGTGCTCGGGCGCGACCGCGAGTCGGCTGGTATCGGCGGCGAGCACGCTGGTGTAGGCGATCAATCCCACCGACGCGGTCCGGGCTGCTTCGATGACGTTGCGGTGTTGTGCGATGCGCTGCCCCAGCTCCGAACCGGAGACGAACATCAGTGTATCCACACCTTCGAACGCCGTGCGCAGGCTCACCGGATCGGTGTAGTCGGCGACACGAACCTCGACCCCACGCTCGCGCAACGAGGTTGCCTTGTCCGGGTCGCGGACGACAGCGGCGACCTGTGCGGGCGATATCCCGCGGTCGAGAAGATCGGCGATGACAAGACTTCCCAGCTGACCGGTCGCCCCGGTGACTGCGATCGACATGACTTCCTCCACTGGTGGTGTGACGTAATGCGTTGTGGCTGTTGGGGTTCGGTCAGGCTGCTTGTAGGGAACGGATCGAGTTGCCGAAGCGGGTGCCGTCGATGACGGTGCGCAGCGATTCCCCGTCGGAACTGCTCGCGCCCAGCGTCAGCAGCAGGGGGACGAAATGATCGGCGGTGGGGTGCGCGACCGCGGCGCCGGGACCCTTGCGGCGGTAATCGAGCAGCGCGTCGATGTCGTTGCGTGCCAACGCATCGGTGGCCCATTCGTCGAAGGCGGCGGTGTGACCGGCCAGTGCGGGATTACGCATGACCTGGAAGCTGTGGGTCATGAAGCCGGAGCCGAGCACGAGCACACCCTCCTCGCGCAGGGGGCGCAGCCTCTCCCCCAGTGCCAGCAGAGCTTGTGGGTCCAAGCTCGGCATGGACAATTGCACGACCGGTACGTCGGCGGCGGGATACATGGCCATCAACGGGATGAACGCGCCATGATCGAGGCCTCGCTCACGATGGGTGTGCGGGGCGGTGGAATCCGGCAGCATCGCGGTGATCCGGGCGGCCAAGGCGCTCGCGTCGGGGGTGCGGTACTGCAGGGTGTAGTAGCGGGGGTGGAAGCCGCCGAAGTCGTAGTACAGCGGGGTACCCGCATCTGCGCCGGTGATGGCCACCGGCGCGTTTTCCCAGTGTGCCGAGACCACGACGATGGCGCGGGGCTTGGGTATGGACTGCGACCAGTCGAACAGGGCCTGCAACCATTCCGGGTCGTCGAGGGTCGGCGGCGCGCCGTGGCTGACGAAGAGCGCGGGCAGCGCCCCGTCATCAGGAGCCCAGCGCCGGTGCGCGTGCGCTCGGGGCAGCACACGCCCCAGCAGTTCGTCATAGGCACCGGCGGGAACCGCCGGGTTGAACGGATCACGGTTCGAGGTTTTCAGGGTCATCAAAGTTCCTGACGAAGGCACGGTCCAGGGGCCACAGGGTCGAGTGCCTGTGCCCCTGGCCGCGAAAGGGTGGAGTCAGTCGCCGAGGGAGACGACGATCTTTCCGCCGACGCCGCCTGCGGCGAGGTCGGCCAGCGCCTGGGGCGCCTGGTCCAGCGTGACGACCTCGGCGATGGGCACGCGCAGATCTCCGGCGGCGGCCTGCGCACCGAGCGCGGCGATTGTCTCGGTCACCGGAGCGGCCATCACGCTGGTGCCGGTCAGACCCGCCGCGGCCAGGGCCGACTGTTCGGGCAACACCGTGGTGCTGGCCACCTTGCCGCCCTCGCGGACAGCCGCGACCGGGACCTGGCCGGGGTCGTAGCCGGCGAGGTTGATCAGCGCGTCGACCCCTTCCGGATGTCGCGCGCGGACCTGTTCGGCCACCGGATCCGCGGTGTAGTCGACGACAGCTGCGGCACCGAGCGCGGTGAGGCGTTCGACATCGTCGGCGGTGCCGGTCGCGATGACGGTGACTCCGCGAGCCGACAGCAGCTGCACGGCGAAGGCGCCGACGCCACCGGAGGCACCGTTGACCAGAATTGTCTGCCCGGGCTGGGCGTCGACGGCGGTGATCGAGTCCGCCGCGGCGGCACCGGCCAGCGGCAGCGCCGCCGCGGTGACGAAGTCCAGACCGGCCGGCTTGACCGTCACGGCAGCGGCGGGCAGCACCGCGTAGTCGGCCAACGTGCCCGCCGAGATCGGGGGCGCGAGCAGGATATGACCGAATACCTCGTCACCCACACGGAGGTGATCGACGCCGGGACCGAGCGCTTGCACGACTCCGGCCGCGTCGCGGCCGAGGGTCACCGGATACCGCTGCTCCATTCCCATCTGCGCCATCATCCCGGAGGCGATGCCGTTGTCGATCGGATTCAAACCGGCAGCCACGACGCGGACCAGCACGGTCCCTTCGCCGGGCGTCGGAGTCGGCAGATCGGTGAGTTGGGGTTGTTCGCCGGCGGCGGGAACGTTCACAGCGCGCATGAGATGACTCCTGACTCGGGAACGGATAGGGACTCGGTGCGGAGCTCTCAGAAAGCGTAGGTGCCGAACCGGCCCCAAGCCACGAACACAGCCAAGGCGAGTAGCACGAGATTTGCCACGATCATCTGCGGCTCC
>NZ_JBFAKI010000022.1:0-88735 GCF_040655675.1 Nocardia sp. NPDC050378 | reverse complement strand
CCGACGATCAGGTGCCGTTGCGTAGGCGACGAAGGAGCAAGCAACGGCGCCTGATCGTCGGGACCTCCGGGGCCGCCGACTCGAGCGCGCCAGCGCTCAATGAGACACCGGGCAGCCCTTGGTCTTGTAGTCGACCGGGAGCTCCTTGATGCCGTTGAGCCAGCCCGAGCGCAGGCGCTTGGGGTCGCCGATCTTGGTGATGTCGGGCAGGTGGTCGGCGATGGCGTTGAAGATCAGCTCGATCTCCAGGCGGGCCAGGTTCGCGCCGACGCAGAAGTGCGCGCCGGTACCGCCGAAGGACAGATGCGGGTTCTCCTTGCGCATGATGTCGAACTTCTCCGGGTTCTCGAAGACGTCCTCGTCGAAGTTCGCCGAGCGGTACAGCATCACCAGGCGCTGGCCCTTCTTGATCTGCACGCCGCCGAGTTCGGTGTCCTCGAGCGCGGTGCGCTGGAAGGAGGTGACCGGGGTGGCCCAGCGGATGATCTCGTCGACCGCGGTGGCGGGGCGTTCCTTCTTGAAGAGCTCCCACTGATCGGGGTTCTCCATGAACGCGATCATGCCGTGGCTGATCGCGTTGCGGGTGGTCTCGTTGCCGGCGACCGCGAGCACGATGACGAAGAAGCCGAACTCCTCCGCGCTCAGCGACTCACCGTCGACGTCGGCCTCGATCAGGGTGGTGACCAGGTCGTCGGCCGGACAGGTCTTGCGCGCCTCGGCCATCTGGTACGAGTAGCCGAGCAGCTCCATCGACGCCGCGACGGGGTCGACATCGACGTTGTCGGGGTCGTCGTAGCCGGTCATGTCGTTGGACCATTCGAAGACCTTCATGCGGTCTTCCTGCGGCACGCCGATGAGTTCGGCGATCGCCTGCAGCGGCAGTTCACAGGCCACCTGGGTGACGAAGTCGCCGCCGCCCGATTCCGCCGCGGCCTTCACGATCTTCTCCGCACGCGAGGACAGCTCGGCGCGCAGGCTGTTCACCGCGCGCGGGGTGAAGCCCTTGGAGATCAGCTTGCGCAGCTTGGTGTGTTCCGGGGCGTCCTTGTTCAGGATCACGAAGCGCTGCAGCTCGATCTGCTCGCGCTTGATGTCGTCGTTGAAGCGCGGGATCGCGGTGTTCTCGTAGGTCGAGAAGACATCGCTGCGGCGCGAGACCTCCTTGACGTCGGCGTGCTTGCTGACCACCCAGAACCCGTCGTCGTGGAAGCCGCCCACCTCGGGCGGCTGCGGGTTCCACCAGATCGGCGCCGACCGGCGCAGCTCAGCGAACTCCTCCGCCGGGACACGCTCGGCGTAGATGGCCGGGTCGGTGACGTCGAACCCCTCGGGCAGGTTCGGCAGGGTACCCGTGGCTTCGTTGCGCGGATCTACCACCAGATGTCTCCTTCGACAAACTGAAACACGTTCTACAATCATTCAAGCACAGGGTATGCCACGACGGAAGAACCTCGCGGTTTTGCCCCGCTTACATAAACAGAACACGTTGCAGTTCAGAGGGAGATGCAGATGGGCACACCGGTAATCGTCGAGGCAGTGCGAACCCCGATCGGCAAGCGGCGCGGGCGGCTTTCCGGCCTGCACGCGGCCGAACTGCTCGGTGCGGCCCAGCGCGGACTGCTCGACCGGGCCGATCTCGATCCGGCCGAAGTGGAGCAGGTGATCGGCGGCTGCGTCACCCAGGCGGGCGAGCAGTCCAACAACGTCACCCGCGTCGCGTGGTTGCACGCGGGCCTGCCGTGGCAGACCGGCGCAACGACCATCGACGCCCAATGCGGTTCGGCACAGCAGGCCAACCACCTCGTCGCGGGACTGATCGCCACCGGGGCCATCGACATCGGCATGGCGTGCGGCGTGGAGGCGATGAGCCGGGTGCCGCTCGGCGCCAATGTGGGCACCGAGGCGGGACCGCGCAGGCCCGAGTCGTGGTCGATCGATCTGCCCGATCAGTTCGGCGCGGCCGAGCGAATCGCGCGGCGGCGCGGACTCACTCGCGACGACCTCGACCGATTCGGCCTGCGCTCACAGCAATTGGCCGCCACCGCCTGGGCCGAAGGCCGTTTCGATCGCGAGGTGCTGCCCGTGGTCGCCCCCGTACTCGACAGCGAGGGCGCGCCGACCGGCGAGAAGGCCGAGGTGACCCGTGACGAGGGCTTGCGCGCGAGCACGATCGAGGGCCTGGCCAAGCTGAAGCCGGTGGTCACCGACGGCCTGCACACCGCGGGTACCTCGTCGCAGATTTCCGACGGCGCGGCGGCGGTACTCCTGATGGACGAAACCGTCGCCCGCCGAAAGGGTTTGCGACCGCGCGCACGGATCCGCACGCAGGTACTCGTCGGCGCCGAACCGGAGTTCCATCTGGACGGACCTGTGCAGGCATGCACGCGACTGCTGGAACGCTCGGGAATGGCGATCGGCGATATCGATCTTTTCGAGATCAACGAAGCATTCGCGGCGGTCGCCCTTTCGTGGGCTTCTGTACATCAGCCGGACATGGAACGGGTAAATGTCAACGGCGGTGCGATCGCAATCGGGCATCCTGTCGGTTCCACCGGTTCTCGTCTGATCACGACCGCATTACACGAGCTCGAACGCACCGGCAAGGGAACGGCGATGGTTCTCATGTGCGCCGGTGGAGCCCTCGCGACCGGCACGATCATCGAACGCCTGTAGACTGGACGTACCGAAACCGGGCGCCCAGGTTGAACATTCATCTCCAGGCGCCCGGAACGTGTCGTACGCCACACGATCCGAGGGGCGAGGGGGATGATGAGGCATCAGCAATCTTTGGGCTATCATGAGTCCGAGGTGGAAGACCCCCGCGACGGGCACGAACTCCGGCACCCATCGGCTCCACAAGAGTCGTTGACGTGACCCCGCAAACGCGGCCGTCGCGGGCCCTGTACGCAGGTGAGCGTCGGAATCCGCAGAGAAATCCTGAATCAGGCGTAGGTTTTCAGTTACTGAGCCGCTAATATCAATGATACGTATCCGAGATAACGACTGTTAGTACAGTGAAGGGAATTGGGCGGCTCACAATGGCTGATTTCGCGGCGCGGCTGAACAAGCTGTTCGAAACCGTGCATCCCCCGGGGCGCAAGCCGCACACCAACGCAGAGGTTGCGGCTGCGCTGACTGCCTCCGGGCATCCGATCTCCAAGCCGTATCTCTCGCAGCTGCGGTCGGGACAACGAACCAACCCGTCCGACGAGACGGTGGCCGCCCTGGCGAAGTTCTTCAAGGTCAAGCCTGACTACTTCTTCAACGACATCTACGCGGCCAAGATCGATCACGACCTGGAACTGCTTGCGCAGCTGCAGGGTTACGGGCTGCGTCGTCTGTCCAGCAGGGCATTCGACCTCTCGGAAGAATCACAGAATCTGCTCACCTCCATGGCGGAGAAGTTGCGGGCCAGCGAAGGCTTGCCCGAAATTCCTCCGGACGGAACGGAATAGGAACAACCAGGCGGATACGCGAAGAACGGGCCTGAGCCGGTGGAAACACCAGCTCAGGCCCGTTCTTGTTGTCTGCGTCAGCTCGACGCGGCGGCGTTCTGCGGTGCGCCCGCCGTCGCGACCGCCACCTCGTATCGCTTCGCCAGCGCCAGCACCCAGCCGCGTGGGCTCACGCCGGGCGGCGGCGCGATCCAGCGCGCGTCGACGAACAAGTCCCCCAAGGGGTTTCGGGCCCACTCGGCCACCACGGCCGCGCGCTCGGGGACGGAGTTCGGCGGCTCACCCGCCGCCGGGATGACGATGCCGCTGCCCGAGAGCAGATACAGCGCGTCCATCACCTGCGCGACGTGATCGGAGGCCTTCAGCTGCGCCGAGGTGGCGTTCTGTTCGGGTGCGACGACCTCCGGGAACCGGCCGACCATCAGCTTGTGCAGGGGACGGATGCGCCGCAACAGGATCCGGGCCCGCCACCACAGCTCGATCACGATCGACACCGCGCCGAGCGAGATCAGCAGGCTCGCGATCTCCCACGCCTGCCAGCCCCACGTCGGCTGACCGGGCGGGGTCGGCTCGGCGCCCTGGAAGGCGCGGCCCGCGTTGGCGAAGGCGAGCACGGCGACCAATGCCGTTCCCGCCGTGTAGATCGCGATACCGCGACCCAGCGTGGTCCAGTCCAGGTTGCGCAGACCGGTGGTGACGATGAAGACCGCGCCGAGCGCGACGACCATCCAGCCGAAGGTGAACGACCAGGCCAGCGTCAACGCGATGGCGAGAGCGCCGATGCCGTAGACGATCATCGCGACCTGGCGCAGGTTGCGTCGCGACACGACCGGCCAGGCGGCGGAGGCGACCACCGACGTGGCGGTGGTGAACAGGATCCACGCCGAATCGACGATGCCCGTGGACAGCCAGCCGCTGCGCAGCCCGCCCGGGAGCAGGTTGTCGACGGCGACGGCGATATCGGGGATGGCGACGGTCGAGGCGAGTGCGACGGCGGCGACCGCGACGACGATGGCCACGCGGGCCGTTGTCGCGGGCTTGACGAGCACGCGCCCCACTCGCGCACCCGCGGCAACCCAGACCAGCAGGGCTGTCAACCAGAGTGTCATCCGAGTGCCTCATCGAATCGAAGGACCGAGACGCCTGCGCCCCGGTTGTTGAAGACGCGCAGTCGTGTCATGAGCATGGCCGCGAAGGTCTCGGCCTCCCACTCGGCCAGGTCGTCGGCTCCGTCCTCGACGATCTGGGCGTGGGCGCGCTGACTGAGCATGTAGGCGATGAGGTCGTCGCTGACCTCGAGTGTCGTCTCGACCGCGGGCGCGCCCTCGTGGTCGAACACGATATGCCCGAGTTCGTGGGCGAGGGTGTGGTCGCGGCTGGGCAGGGCGTCGGCGAGCACGATGATGTCGCGCTCGGGGTAGAAGCGCCGCTGGCCGCACACGCCGGGGCCCAATTGCGCACTGGTGATCTCGATTTCGCGCTGCCGCTCGAGCGAGACCGCCGCGACCACCTCATCGAGGGTGGTCGCGTCGAAATCGGCGGCGACCGCGCACACCGCGTCGACGGCGGCGGCGACGCGGCGATAGGACCGCGAGGTGGACTGGGTCTTGCTCTTGCTCATCGAAGATCCCCTCACGACCTCGGTCCGAAGAACTCGGCACGCGCCGCGTTCACCCGCGCCTGGGCGGCCGCGGCACCTTGGAAACTCACTGCGCCCGAACCGGTTCCGGCCAGGGCGAGCGCTATCAGACCGCCGATCACCGACAGCAGTTCGGGTTCGGGCAGACCGTTGTTGTCGCTGGTCGGCCGTACCTCGTGGTTGGGCTTGGCGGCCTGCGCGGGCGCGGCGGCGGCAGGCGGCGCGGGGGCGGCGGCCGGGGGCGGCGGCGCATCGGCCGGGGCCGGTGCTGCCACAGCCACATTCGGCGCGGCGACACCTGGGATCGACGGCGTGCCGGGTGCGGGCGGGATCGCGAGCGCGGGCAGCGCGGGCGACGGTGTCGGCGGGGTCTGCAGCAGGAGCAACAGCAGTAGCGGCGAAGCCGAACCGACAGCCGCCGAGCCGACGGCGGCCGAACCGGTCGCGGCCGAGCCAGCGCCCGCGGAACCGACCGCGGCGGAACCGACGGCGGCCGAGCCGACGGCCGCGGAGCCGGTACCGGCCAGCGCCGAGCCCGTCCCCGCCGCAGCTGAGCCGACGGCGGCCGAACCGGTGCCGAGCAGCGCGGCCGCACCGGCCGAACCGGTGCCGAGTACGGCGGCGGCACCGGCGGAACCGGTGCCGAGGATCGCGAAGGCGCCTGCCGAGCCCGTGCCGAGCACGGCGCCCAGGCCCGCGGAGCCGGTGCCGAGGAGCACGCCGAGGCCCGCCGAACCGGTGCCAAGCACCAGCCCGGCGGCGGCCGAGCCCGCGCCGAGGACGGCGGAGCCCGAGGCCGGACCGGCCACTTCCTTGGTCGGGAGTTCGGTGGTGTCCTGGCCGGGGATGCTCAGCGGGGTCCACTCGGTCTCTTCGGCGACTTCCGCACCGCTGCGGGGTGGATCGCCTTGATTCGCCGGTGCCGGGTCGTTGCCGCTGCCCGTTCCCGGCAGGGTGAGTTCGATCGGCTTACCCTCGTCAGGCCGCTCAGCCGGTTCACCGCCGCCGCCTCCGATGCCGGTGCTCCCGCTGCCGGACGGTTGCGCGGCGGGTGTCGGCGGCTTTTCCGGCGCGGCGAATGCGGCGACGGGCCCCAATAGGGCGCAGCCGACCAAGACACTCGCAGCGGCAAGAACGCGCAACATGCGACCAACGGCCATGCGCCTGTCATCCCCTTTAAGTAATTCCGCGCAGCATTACCCCCGGTCGCGACACATTCCGGGATGGACGAACAGTAGCCCATAGTAAACCCGGGCGCGGAACCCCGCAGGAGAGCGCAGGCGCCGTCCAGCCCCCTGGACGCCTATGACAAGGCAAAACCGCAGGCCCGGCGGCTTTGCTCACTGTCCTCCTGCGAAGTTAGCTATGCACCGTAAACCGGCTCCGGTTCGGCGCCCTTTTCGATCAGCTGAGCCACCACCGGACCGAGCTCGGCCGGATCCCAGCGCGCACCGCGATCGACCGCGATGCCGTGCCGCCAACCCTCGGCCAGCGCGACCTTGCCGCCCTCCACCTCGAACATCCGCCCGGTCACCCCGGCGGACTCGCTGCTGCCGAGCCAGACGACCAGCGGCGAGATGTTCGCCGGGTCCATGGCGTCGAAGCCGGCATCGGGGGCGGCCATGGTCTCGGCGAAGACCGTCTCGGTCATTCGGGTGCGGGCCGCGGGGGCGATGGCGTTGACGGTGACGCCGTAGCGCCCGAACTCCGCCGCGGCGGTGAGCGTGAGTCCCGCGATGCCCGCCTTGGCCGCGCCGTAGTTGCCCTGGCCGACGCTGCCCTGCAGCCCGGCGCCGGAGCTGGTGTTGATGACGCGGGCGTCGACCGCGCGCCCGGCCTTGGCCTCACCGCGCCAGTACTCGGCGGCATGACGCATGGTGGCGAAGTGGCCCTTGAGGTGCACGCGGATCACCGCGTCCCATTCCTCCTCGCTCAGGTTCACCAGCATGCGGTCGCGCACGAAACCGGCATTGTTGACCAGCACGTCGAGCCCGCCGAAGGTGTCGACGGCCTGGCGGACGAGCCGGCGCGCGCCTTCCCAGTCGGCCACGTCGTCGTAATTGGCGACCGCCTGCCCACCGGTGGCGACGATCTCGTCGACAACCTGCTGCGCGGGTGTCTCCGAGGTGGGCGCGCCGTCGAGCGCGGTGCCCACGTCGTTGACGACGACGCGCGCACCGGCCGCGGCGAAGGCGAGCGCGTGCGCGCGCCCGATCCCGCGACCCGCACCCGTGACGATCACCGTGCGGTCGGCGCAGATCAACTGCTGGTCCATCGAAACTCCTAGTTATCCGTGGTTCGTATTCGCGGCATCGAGAAAGGCTGGCCGCTCCCCCGCGCCGTGCACCAGCAGGCTCGCGCCGCTGACGTAGGCGGCCAGCGGGGAGGCGAGGAAGAGGGCGGCATTGCCGACGTCGGCGGGGGCGGCGAGGCGGCCGAGTGGGATGGTCGCGCCGACAGCGGCGACACCGTCGGCGTCGCCGTAGTGCAGGTGGCTCAGTTCGGTTTCCACCGGTCCGACCACCACGGAATTGAGGCGGACCTTCGGCGCCCATTCCACCGCCAGTGAGGTGGTGAGGTTGTCCAGTCCGGCCTTGGCCGCGCCGTAGGCGGCGGTACCGGGTGAGGGCCGGTGCCCGCTGACGCTCGAGACCATCACGATCGAACCGCCCGAGTCCTGTTTCTGCATCACGGCATTCGCCTGCTGCGCGATGACCAGGGGGGCGAGCAGATTCAGTTCGATGATCTTGGTGTGGAAGCGCGGGCTCGCCGCGTCGGCCAGGGCGAAGGGCGCCCCGCCCGCATTGTTGACGACGTGGTCGAGCCGCCCGTGCGCGGCGAGGATCTCGTCGAACATGGCGGCGACCGCGCTGTCGTCGCGGACATCGCAGGAGTAGTGCTCGGTGCCCTCGATCGGGGTGTCGGCGGGCCTGCGCGCACAGGTGAGCACCGTCGCGCCCGCCGCGAGGAAGGCGCGGGTGATGCCCGCGCCCACGCCGCGCACTCCGCCGGTCACCAGAACGATCTGGCCGGAAAGGTCGATTTCTGTCGCCACCGTGTTAACCTACCAAGCAATTGCTTGCTTTGTCTCGGGTTCGCCCGGGCACGCACCGATAGGACAGTTGCCATGGGAATCGACCGGCATACCGAAACCGAGGGGGTGGAGGTCGTCACGGTCGACTATCCGCCGGTCAACGCGCTGCCCTCGGACGGCTGGTTCGCGCTCGCCGACGCCGTGCGCGCCGCCGGACGCGATCCCGGCACTCGCGTGGTCGTGCTGCGCGCGGAGGGTCGCGGCTTCAACGCGGGCGTCGACATCAAGGAGATGAACGCCGACACCGGGCACACCGCCCTGATCCGCGCGAATCACGGATGTTTCGAGGCCTTCGCCGCGGTGTACGACTGCGAGGTTCCGGTGGTCACCGCCGTCAACGGGTTCTGCCTCGGCGGCGGGATCGGCCTGGTCGGCAACTCCGACGTCATCGTGGCTTCCGACGACGCCACCTTCGGCCTGCCCGAGGTGGACCGCGGTGCGCTCGGCGCCGCGACCCACCTGTCGCGACTGGTCCCCCAGCACCTGATGCGGACCATGTTCTACACCGCGGGCAAGCTCACCGCCCAGCAGCTGCACCACTACGGGTCGGTGTACAAGGTGGTGCCGCGCGCCGAACTCGACGCCGCGGCCATGGAGGTCGCGAAGAACATCGCGAACAAGGACGGCCGGGTGATCCGCGCCGCGAAGCGGGCGCTCAACGGCATCGACGTGCAGGACGTGCACCGCTCCTATCGCTACGAGCAGGGCTTCACGATGGAGCTCAACCTGGCCGGGGTGGCCGACGAGATCAGAGCGCGTTTCGACGACGACCTCGCCGCGCAGAAAAAGGGGAAGTAGGAAAAGCTATGCGCGACAAGAGAATGACCCTCGACGAGGCGGTCGGCGAGCTGCGCAGCGGCATGACGATCGGCCTCGGCGGCTGGGGATCGCGGCGTAAGCCGATGGCGCTGGTGCGTGCGCTGCTTCGCTCGGATGTCACCGACCTGACGGTGGTGACCTACGGCGGGCCGGACCTCGGCCTGCTGTGTTCGGCGGGCAAGGTGCGCAAGGCCTACTACGGCTTCGTCTCGCTCGATTCGGCACCGTTCTACGACCCGTGGTTCGCCAAGGCGCGCACCGAGGGTGCGATCACGGTGCGCGAGATGGACGAGGGCATGGTGAAGTGCGGGTTGCAGGCCGCTGCGGCCCGGTTGCCGTTCCTGCCGATCCGCGCCGGGCTCGGTTCGGCGGTGCCGGAGTTCTGGGAGGGCGAGCTGAAGACCGTCGTCTCGCCGTACCCGCACGCCGACGGCCGGACCGAAACGCTGATCGCCATGCCCGCGTTGAATCTCGATGCGGCGCTGGTGCATCTGGACCTGGGTGACAAGCACGGCAACGCCGCCTACACCGGTGTCGATCCGTACTTCGACGACCTCTACTGCCTGGCGGCCGAGCGGCGCTACGTCTCGGTGGACCGTCTAGTCGACACCGACGAACTGGTGAAAGCCGTTCCGACGCAAGCGCTGATCCTCAACCGGATGATGGTCGACGGCGTTGTCGAGGCACCCGGTGGCGCGCACTTCACCTTCTCGGGTGGTTACGGACGCGACGAGAAGTTCCAGAAGCACTATGTGGCGGCCGCGCAGTCGCCGGAGTCGTGGGCCGAGTTCAGGGCGCGCTATCTCGACGTGAACGAAGACGAATACCAGTCCGCCGTCAAGGCTTTCGCGGAGGAGCAGCGATGAACGCAGTACCGGCGACCGGTCAGATCACGCGCGCGGAGGTGTGCGTCGTCGCGGCGGCGGAGATCTTCCGCGGCGCGGGCGAGATCATGGCCAGCCCGATGTCGACGATCACCACGATCGGCGCGCGACTGGCCAGGCTCACCTTCGAACCCGACCTGCTGCTGTCCGACGGTGAGGCACTGTTCTTCGCCGAGGTGCCGGCGATCGGCGCGAAAGCACCGGTGGAGGGCTGGATTCCGTTCGCCAAGGTGTTCGACGTGGTGGCCTCGGGCAGACGGCACGTGGTGATGGGCGCCAATCAGCTCGACCGCTTCGGCAACCAGAACCTCTCGGCGTTCGGGCCGTTGCAGCAGCCGCGCAGGCAGATGTTCGGTGTGCGCGGGGCGCCCGGCAATACGATCAACCACGCGACCAGCTACTTCGTGCCCAAGCACAACACGCGGGTGTTCTGCGAGCAGGTCGATATCGTGAGCGGTGTCGGCTACGACAAGATCGACCCGGCCAACCCCGCATTCCGTTTCCATCATCTGCACCGGGTGGTGTCCAACCTGGGCGTCTTCGATTTCGGCGGTCCCGAGCACACGATGCGCGCGCTGTCGCTGCACCCGGGGGTGACGGCCGAGGAGGTCGCCGAGAACACCTCCTTCGAGATCGCCGGACTGGCCGACGCGGGCGAAACCCGGCTGCCCACCGAGGAAGAGCTGCGGCTCATCCGGACCGTGCTCGACCCCAAGGGTTTCCGCGAGAAGGAAGTGGCGGCATGAGCGGTCAGCGGCCGGAGGCGGAAGCGGAGCGTGACCACGCAGGCCGCCCGAGCATGCCGAATGAACACAGCATGAGCGGTCAGCGGCCGGAGGCGGAAGCGGAGCGTGACCACGCAGGCCGCCCGAGCATGCCGAATGGACACAGCATGAGTGCGCGCCTGCGTACCCCGCTGACCGAGCTGGTCGGCATCGAGCATCCCGTCGTGCAGACGGGAATGGGCTGGGTGGCCGGGCCGCGGCTGGTCGCCGCGACCGCGAACGCGGGTGGGCTCGGCATTCTGGCTTCGGCGACGATGACCTTCGAGGAGCTGGAAGCGGCTGTCGCCAAGACGAAGTCGCTCACCGACAAGCCGTTCGGTGTGAACATCCGCGCCGACGCCACCGACGCGCCCGAGCGCATCGAACTGCTGATCCGCGAGCAGGTGCGGGTCGCCTCGTTCGCTCTCGCTCCGAAGAAGGAACTGATCGCCCGGCTCAAAGACGCGGGCGTGGTGGTGATTCCGTCGATCGGTGCCGCCAAACACGCGGTGAAGGTGGCCTCCTGGGGCGCGGACGCGGTGATCGTGCAGGGCGGTGAGGGCGGCGGGCACACCGGGCCGGTGGCCACCACGCTGCTGCTGCCCTCGGTGCTCGACGCCGTCGACATCCCGGTCGTCGCGGCGGGCGGTTTCTTCGACGGGCGCGGTCTCGCGGCAGCACTGTCCTACGGTGCCGCCGGGGTGGCCATGGGGACCCGGTTCCTGCTCACCCAGGAGAGCACCGTCCCCGACGCCGTGAAGCAGGAGTACCTGGCGCGCGGACTGGGCGACACCGTGGTTTCGGTGAAGGTCGACGGCATGCCGCATCGCATGCTCAACACCGAACTCGTGGAGCGACTGGAACATTCGGGCGGCTGGCGCGGACTGTCGGCGGCCGTCGGCAACGCGGCCAAGTTCAAGAGCATGACCGGGATGAAGTGGTCGACGCTGATGCGCGACGGGCTCGCCATGCGAAAGACCAAGGACCTCAGCTGGTCGCAGGTCGTGATGGCCGCGAACTCGGCGATGCTGACCAAGGCCGGTCTCGTCGAGGGCCGTACCGATGCGGGCGTGCTGCCCGCGGGCCAGGTCACCGGAATCATCGACAGTCTGCCCACGGTGGCCGAGCTGATCGACGGCATCGTCACCGACGCGCTGACGCGCATCGCGGCCGTGGGCACGCTGGTCGACACACCGGTCACCGAGCGGAGCTGACCAAGACCCATCCCGGCGAGCCCCCCACAGCGGTGCGCCGAGATGCCGCCCGACGGGTCTGAGCCTCCCGTCGAACGGGCGAAAAGGACACCGAACCGGATGCGGTACTCACAAGGCGCGCATCCGGTTCGGTGTTCTCCCGCTCAGAATTCGGAGACCGCGAACTCCCCGGTGCTCGCCAGATGCGCCAGTGGCGTGGTGCGGATGGTCGCCTCGATCCGCCCGGCGCCCGTCGCGAGTGTCAGGCCGACCTCTGGACCAGGCTGACCGCTCGGGCCGCCTGCCACGACAGTCGCCGCCGAACCGCCCGCACCGGTGTCGAGATTGCGCCACTCGACCGTCGTCGTCACCGTGCAGCCGCTCTGGTGTGAACCCGGTGTCGCGCTCCAGAACGTGCCGCGCAGCCGCATCTCCGCCTCACCGGACCTGGTGATGCCCTGGCCGGACAGCGCGGTCGCGTCGATCTGACCGGCGCAGGTCCAGCCGGTGGCGAGGGTGTAGGTGGGTTTGAACGGTGTCATTGCCGAGGCGGGGGTCGTCGCGCCGAGGAGGAGTCCTGCGGTTGCCGCCGCGACGAGCGTCGCGCGGCCGGTGTACTTCCACATCACTGCGTGCCTTTCGTTCGGTGATCGCGTGCGGGTCGTCTCAGCGGGGTACCACCTCCACCCGGTTGTCGTGGAAGACCGCGCCACCACCGAAGTCGGCGTCGCGTTCGGCGATCGTGGCGTTGACGGTCGCGCCGCCGGAATCCTTGGCCCAGCGTCCCTTCGTTGTACCCGCTACGCCGGGTCTGACACGGTCGGATACCTCGGCGATCGCCTCGAAGGAACCACGAGCGTTGACGACCGACACCGGGGCGCCGTCGGCGATTCCGCGCGCGGCGGCATCATCGGGATGGAGCGTGATGCGGGTTTCGCCTGCGCGGCGGCGCAATTCGGGGTTGGCGCCGAACGTGGTGTTGAGGAAGTAGTGCGAGGCGGCGGAAATCAGCACGAGTCCGTCGCCGGGGTCGGCGGGTGGGGTGTAGGCGGGTAGCGGGTCGTGTCCCGCGAATCGCGCTCGTGGAGAGACGAACTGGAGTTTTCCCGCGGGGACGGGTCCCGGCCGCACCTTCAAGAAGCCGTCGGCGCGCAACCGGTCGAGATCGTGACCCTTCAGCAGCTGACGGGCCAGTTCCTCGTCCGATTCGTACAGCGCCGGCTCGGCGAGCCCGAGGCGACTGGACAGTCGGCGGAAAGTCTCTGTGGTGGAAAGACATTCGCCCGGCGGCTCGACGGCGGGCTCGTTCCACACCAGGTACAGGTGGCCGTAGCCCGCGATCACGTCGAGATGCTCGGGTTGCATGGTCGCGGGGAGCACGATGTCGGCGTAATCGACCGTGTCGGTGGCGAAATGCTCCAGCACCACGGTGAACAGGTCTTCGCGTGACAGGCCTTCGATCACCCGGCGCTGATCCGGATTGGAGCCGACCGGATTCGCGCCGATCACGAACAGCGCCTGCACCGGCGGGTCGTCGACGTCGAGCAAGGCCGCACCGAGCCTGGTCATCGACAACGTGCGCACCGGGTGCGGCAACAGATCGTCGCGGACCATGGCGGGCAGGTCGAGTTCGAAGTGCCCGCTGGTCGAATAGTGCAGGCCGCCTCCGGGAATCGCCCAGTCACCGGTGACGCCGGGCAGGCAGCCGAGCACCCGCAGCGCCATCCCGCCACCGGCGTGGCGCTGCATGCCCTGGGAGGCACGGATCGCGGTCGGTCTGGTACCCGCGATCCGTTCACCGAGCGCGACGATCTGTTCGCGTTCGAGGCCGGTGATCGCGGCCACCCGCTCCGGAGTGAATTCCATGATGCGCTCACGGAATTCGGGCCAGCCCTCGGTGTGCTCGGCGATGAACTCCGTGTCCTCGGCACCCAGCGAAACCACCACGTGCAGCAGGCCGAGCGCCAGGGCGGCATCGGTGCCGGGCAGGGGTGCGAGGTGTTCGTCGCAGCGTTCGGCGGTCTTGGTGCGCACCGGGTCGATCGCGACCAGGTAGGCGCCGCTGTCCTGCACGAACTTCCACAGGTGATGACCGGAGGTGAGCGGGTTGGTGCCCCACAGCAGGATCAGCTTCGACTTCGCGAAGTCCTCCGGGTCCATGCCGCCGGAGGTGCCGAGGGTGTAGCTCAGCCCCGCGCTACCCGCGACCGAGCAGATGGTCGCCGCGTGGTGGGAGGCGCCGAGCACGTTGAACATGCGGCGGCCGGGATACCCCTCGAGGCCCTGCAGGTAGCCGAGGCTGCCGGTGCCGTGGAACGGCCAGATCGCCTCGGCTCCGTATTCGTCGATGATGTCGGTGAGCCGGGTGGCGATCTCGTCGAGCGCGGTGTCCCAGCTGATCCGCTCGAACCGGCCGGATCCCTTCGGCCCGACCCGGCGCAGCGGGTACCTGAGCCGATCCGGCGAACCGACCTGTTCCAGGTAGCGGTTGACCTTCACGCACAGCGCACCGCGCGTGACCGGGTGTTCCTTGTTGCCGCGCAGGCCGGTGGCGACGCCGTCCTCCACCGTCACCACCCACGAGCAGGCATCGGGACAGTCCAGTGGGCACGCTCCGAGCACCTTCACCGCTCCCATCGTAGGCCCGGTGCCCGACGCCCTCGCAGTAGGAGAGGCGGCGACCGGGCCGGGCCGATGGGACCGACCCGCCGCACTCACTCCGTTTCGATGGTCGGGTTGAGGATGCCGCACACCCGCCAACCGCCGTCCTCCTCGACCAGCTTGTAGGTCGCGGTGGAGGTCGTGCTCTGGCCGAGAATCGTCATGCTCATCGCCGTGGTGAACGTCCCGGACTTGCTCCCGGAGGCGACGTCCACGCTCTTCAGCGTCGTCGTCACGCTCGGTGCCCCGCCGCCCGACGGTGCCTTGGTCGGCGTGGCCTGGTTCTCGTACTTCGCGATCTCGTCACGATCGGAGGCACACACCAGGTCTTCGAGTTCGCCCTCCTGGTCGACCCAGGCCTGCGCCGCCGCGCGCGGGGTGTCATAACCACCACCGCCGAGCGAACCACCACCGCCGAACATGAACACCGCGCCCACCGCGACGGCGACCAGCACCACCAAGCCGCCCAGGATCAGGAAGATCTTGCCGCCGTTGCCGCCCGACTGGCGCGGCGGCTGCCCGTAACCACCGGGCGCGCCGTACGGCTGACCCTGCGGATACGGCTGTCCCTGTGGGTACGGCTGTCCCTGTGGGTACGGCTGACCCTGCGGGTACGGCTGACCCTGCGGATAGGGCTGACCCGGCATCGGCTGGCCCGGATACGGCTGACCAGGCTGCATCGGCTGACCTGGCCGACCTTGATACGGGTTGGGCGGTTGTGGGTAACCCATTCGAGATTCCTGTTCCCTGTTCCACGAGCAGTGCCTGACCGGCACCGCTTCAGCACATGGCTTACCCACTGCGCCAACGTGTTATCGCGGTGGCGCCGGGAGAGCAACCGTTCAGTCTCGACGACCGGCCCATCACCCGCAAGTCCGCCGACGCGCGACGGCCCGGTACCGGAGTGTCCGGTACCGGGCCGTCGTCGGCGTCGCGGCGAATTACTCGCTCGCGCCGAGCCGTTCGATGATGGTGACGTTCGCGGTGCCGCCGCCCTCACAAATGGTGAGCAGACCGTAGCGGCCGTTCACCCGCTCGAGCTCGTGCAGCAGGGTGGCGAACAGCTTCGCACCGGTCGCGCCCAACGGGTGACCGAGTGCGATGGCGCCGCCGTTGACATTGACCTTCGCCGGATCGGCGCCGATCTCCTTGATCCAGGCCAGCACCACCGGCGCGAACGCCTCGTTGATCTCGATGACATCGATGTCGTCGATGGTGAGTCCGGTCTTCTCCAGCGCCCACTGGGTGGCCGGTATGGGCGCGCTGAGCATGAAGATCGGGTCGGCGCCGCGTGCGCTGACGTGATGGATGCGGGCCCGCGCAGTGAGCCCGTACTCCTTGATTGCCCACTCGGAGGCGAGCAACGTGGCGCTCGCACCGTCGGAGATCTGGCTGGCCACCGCGGCGGTGAGCGGGCTGCCCTCGCTCAGCGGTTGCAGCGTGGCCATCTTCTCGAGGCTGGTCTCGCGCGGGCCCTGGTCGACGGCGAAGTCACCGACCGGCACGATCTCGGCCTCGAAACGGCCCTCGGCGATGGCCGCCCGCGCCCGCTGGTGGCTGCGCAGCGCCCACTGCTCCATGTCCTCGCGGGTGATGCCCCACTTCTCGGCGATCAGCTCGGCGCCACGGAACTGCGAGACCTCGCCGGTGCCGTAGCGCTGATCCCAGCCGGTGGCGCCGACGAAGGGCGAGTCGAACCCGTACTCCTTGCCCGCGAGCATGGCGGCCGAGATCGGGATGGCGCTCATGTTCTGCACGCCGCCCGCGACGATCACCTCGGCGGTGCCGCTCATGATGGCCTGGGCACCGAAATTGATGGCCTGCTGGCTGGAACCGCACTGCCGGTCGACGGTGACGCCGGGAACCTCCTCCGGGAAGCCCGCGGTCAGCCACATCGTGCGACCGATATTGCCCGCCTGCGGGCCGATGTTGTCGACACAGCCGACGATCACGTCGTCGACGACGGCGGGGTCGATCCCGGTGCGCTCGATCAGGCCGCGCAGCGCGGCGGCGCCCAGATCAGCCGGGTGTACACCGGCCAGCGCTCCTCCGCGCTTGCCGACGGCGGTTCGCACCGCGTCGACTACATAGGCCTCCCGCAACGGGGTGTAGGGGCGGCGCTCGGCGGGTGCGGACATGGGGTACTCCTAAGGCGCGTCGCTCGCGGGCACGGTGAGCCCGTCGAGCACGATGGTCAGATATTGCGTGGCAAGGTTTTTCACGGTGATGGGGCCGCCGGGGGTGTACCAGCGGACCGCGACCCACACGGTGTCGCGCAGGAAGCGGAAAGCCAGTTCCACGTCGAGTTCGGGGCGGAAGCTGCCGTCGGCGACACCGGCGGCGAGCACCCGGTGCCACAGATCGCGGAACTCGGTGTTGAAGTCACGGATGTAGCCGAAACGTTCCACGTCACGCAGGTTCTTGGCCTCGGCCTGGTAGATCGCGACAGCGGCGTGATGACGGTCGAACGCCTCGTAGGAAGCGAGGACCAGCGCCTCGAGGGTGGCCCGCGAGCTGAGTCCGGCGGCGGCGATCTCGCGGTAGCGGCCGAACAGGTCGTCGAGGAAGCCGCGCAGGATCTCGTCGACCATCGATTCCTTGGAATCGAAATGGTGGTAGAGACTGCCCGAGAGAATGCCTGCCGAGTCGGCGATATCGCGCACCGTGGTGGCGCGCAGGCCGCGCTCGGCGAACAGGTCGGCGGCCAGGGCGAGCAGTTCGTCGCGGCGGGTGCGTTTCGCGGTGTCGGGTGCTGTCACCCTAGACATCGTACAACCAAGCACTTGCTTGGCATGCTGCTGCCGTCATGCGCGCTGACTACTCACGGAAACCACCTCACCGGTCAGGTACGAGGTGTAATCGCTGGCCAGCATGGCGATCGTCGCCGCGACCTCCCACGGCTCGGCCGCGCGCCCGAAAGCCTCACGCTCGCTGAGGTTGTCGAGCAGTTCCGACGAGCTCACCTTGTCGAGGAAGGGGTGTCGCGCGATGCTCGGCGCGACGGCATTGATGCGCACCCCGAACTCGGCGGCCTCGATCGCGCTGCACCTGGTCAGCGCCATCACACCCGCCTTTGCCGCGGCGTAGTGGGCCTGGCCGTGCTGCGCTCGCCAGCCGAGCACGCTGGCGTTGTTGACGATCACGCCGCCGTGGCCCGCGTCGCGGAAGTAGCCGAGGGCCGCGCGCGTGCAGCGGAAGGTGCCGGTGAGGGTGATGTCGAGAACCTGGTCCCACTGCTCATCGGTCATATCGACCACGGGGGTCTCGCCGCCGAGGCCGGCGTTGTTGATCATGACGTCGACGCGACCGAGTTCGGCGGCAGCGGCGGTGAGCAGCTGATTCACCTGGGCCGTGTCGCGCACATCGCACACCACGGCACCGACGCTGCGCTCCGGGAATTCCTTGGCGAGCAGTTCGGCGGTTTCACCCAATCTCCGTTCGTGCCAATCGGAGACGACCACGTCGGCACCCTCGGACAGCAGCCTGCGGGCGGTGGCCGAGCCGATGCCGGTGCCGGCGGCGGCGGTGACCACACCCTTGCGTCCGGCGAGCAGGCCGTGGCCGGGAATGGGGGCGGGCGGGGTGGCGAGTGGGCCGGTCACGGGCGGGCCTCGCGCGGCAGACCGAGCACCCGCTCGGCGATGATGTTGCGCTGCACTTCGTTCGAACCTCCGTAGATGGTGTCGGCGCGGCTGAACAGGTACAGCCGCTGCCAGGCGGTCATGTCGTCGTCGGGGATCACCAGACCGGCGGCGCCCTGCACCGCCATGGCCAGTTCGCCCAGATCGCGATGCCAGTTGGCCCACAACAACTTCGACACCGACGCCCCGCCCGCGTCGTTCTCGTCGCTCATGGTGCGCAGCGCGTGGGCGCGCAGTACCCGCAGCCCCACCCAGGCGCGGTCGAAACGCGCGGCGATCAACGGGTCGTCGGTGGCGCCGGTGCGGCGGGCGAGGTCCTCGATGTCGGTGAGCTCGCGGGCGAAGCGGATCTGCTGGCCGAGAGTGGAGATGCCGCGCTCGAAGGTCAAGGTGCCCATGGCGATTCGCCAGCCGTCACCGGGCGCCCCGACGACCAGGTCCGCGTCGGTGCGGGCGTCGTCGAAGTACACCTCGTTGAATTCCGAAGTGCCGGTGAGCTGCTGGATCGGGCGAACGGTTATGCCCGGCTGGTTCATCGGGACGAGCAGGTAGGACAGGCCGTGATGACGGGTCGACCCGCGTTCGGTGCGGGCGATCACGAAGCACCAGTCGGCCACGTGCGCGAGTGAGGTCCAGATCTTCTGGCCGTTGATGACCCACTGGTCGCCGTCGAGGCGGGCGGTCGTCGACACAGCGGCCAGGTCGGAACCCGCGCCCGGCTCGGAGTAGCCCTGACACCACAGCTCGCCGACCGAACGGACGCCGGGCAGGAAGCGCTTCTTCTGCTCCTCGGTACCGAAGGCGAGCACGGTCGGCCCGAGCAGTTCCTCACCCACGTGCGAGACCCGCGCGGGCGCGTCGGCCTTGGCGTACTCCTCGTGGAAGATCACCTGCCTGGCGACGCTCTCGTCGCGGCCGCCGTACTCCACCGGCCAGCCGAGGCACGTCCAGCCGGCGGCGGCGAGATGACGATCCCAGGCCAGCCGTCGCTCGAAGTGCTCGTGTTCGCGGCCCGGCCCGCCGGTACCGCGCAGGTCGGCGAACTCGCCCGCGAGGTTTTCGGCAAGCCACTCCCGGATCTCCGCGCGGAACTCCGCGTCGGAGGTAACTGAATCTGCGGTCTGGATCACGCCCACCACGGTAGAGTAACCTACCAAGCACTTGCTTTGTTAGCTGCTTCGGAAAGAACAGCGAACCGCACAACGGTGAGGACCCCGTGACACCCGCTGCACAGACCATTCCGCAGGCGCTGCGCCAGACCGCCGCGGCGTATCCGCACGAGCCTGCCGTCGTCGACGGCGAAACCCGCCTGACGTGGGCGCAACTGCTCGACCAGGTGCGGATCGCGGCGCGCGCGCTCATCGCCCGCGGCATCGAACCAGGCGACCGGGTCGCTATGTGGTCGCCCAATACCCATCACTGGGTGGTGGCCGCACTGGCCGCACATTCGGCCGGTGCCGCGCTCGTGCCGCTGAACACCCGGTACGTGGCGGCCGAGGCGGTCGACGTGCTGAACCGGGTCGATGCGAAGGCACTGTTCGTCGCCGGTCCGTTCCTCGGTCGCGATCGGGTCGCCGAATTGCCGGCCGAGGCGCCGGTCCCGGGAATCGGAACGATCATCGTGATCCCCGTCGAGGCGGAAGGCCCAGGCGCGCGATCTCTTCCGAAAGCGGGAGCCGATGCGCCCGAAGACAGCACGGCGATTCTCGGGTGGGACGACTTCCTCGCCGAAGCCGCCCGCGTCTCCGAAGCCGACGGTGAGGCGAGGGCGGCGAAGGTCTCCCCCGACGACATCTCCGACATCCTGTTCACCTCCGGCACCACCGGCCGCAGCAAGGGCACCCTCGTGGCCCACCGCCAAGCCCTCGATGTGGTACGCGCCTGGTGCGCCTGTTCCACGGTGCGCGCGGGCGACCGCTACCTGATCATCCCGCCGTTCTTCCACAACTTCGGCTACAAGGCCGGCATCCTCGCGTGCCTGGTCACCGGGGCCACGATCGTCCCGCAGGCGACCTTCGACGTCCCGGCCGCGCTTCGCCGCGTCGAATCCGAGCGGATCACAGTGCTCACCGGCCCGCCGACGATCTACCAGACCATCCTCGATCACCCCGACCGCGGCGAGCGTGACCTCTCTTCGCTGCGCGTCGCGGTGACCGGCGCGGCGACCGTGCCGGTGGTGCTGATCGAGCGGATGCGCGACGACCTCGACTTCGAGGTGGTCATTACCGCCTACGGACTGTCGGAGACCGCGGGCTTCGGCACCATGTGCGCCCCCGACGACGACGCCGAGACCATCGCCAACACCTGCGGCAAGCCCATCGCCGGCTTCGAACTGCGCCTGGCCGACAACGGTGAAGTGCTCTTGCGCGGTCCCAATGTGATGCTCGGCTACCTCGACGATCCCGAGGCCACCGCCGAGGCCATCGACCCCGACGGCTGGCTGCACACCGGTGACATCGGCGTGGTCGACGAACGCGGTTACCTCAAGATCACCGATCGGCTCAAGGACATGTACATCACCGGTGGATTCAACGTCTATCCCGCCGAGATCGAGCAGACCCTCGCCCGCCTCGACGGTGTTGCCGAGTCGGCGGTGATCGGAGTGCCCGACGAGCGGATGGGCGAGGTCGGCAAGGCGTTCGTCGTCCGCAAGCCGGATTCGACGCTGACCGCCGACGACGTGATCGCCCATGTGGGCGCTCATCTGGCGAATTTCAAGGTGCCCCGGTCTGTCGAGTTCCGCGACCGGCTGCCCTACAGCGCGGCGGGCAAGGTGCTCAAGCGCGAGCTACGTGAGGAGAAGTCGTGAGTTCCGAAACCGAGGTCGTCACCTACGAGGTGCGCGGACCGGTGGCTGTCATCACCATGAACCGGCCCGATTTCCGCAACGCGCAGAACTCGAAGATGACCTACGCCCTCGACGCCGCGTTCGTGCGCGCGGTCGAGGATGCCGCGGTGAAGGTGATCGTGCTCGCGGGCAACGGAAAACACTTCAGCGCCGGGCACGATATCGGCACACCTGGCCGCGACCACGACGCGCACTACGAGAACAAGGCCGCGCTGTGGTGGGACCACGTCGACCGCACCGGTGGTGATCAGCGGTTCGCCCGCGAGACCGAGGTGTATCTCGGCATGTGCAGGCGCTGGCGCGAGATCCCCAAACCGACCATCGCGATGGTGCAGGGCGCGTGTATCGCCGGTGGGCTGATGCTGGCCTGGGTGTGCGATCTGATCGTCTGCTCCGAAGACGCCTTCTTCTCCGATCCCGTCGTCCGCATGGGTATTCCGGGGGTGGAGTACTTCGCGCACCCGTGGGTGATCGGCCCGCGCGCGGCCAAGGAGTTCCTGTTCACCGGTGACCGGTTCGGGGCCGCGCAGGCCAAGGAGTGGGGCATGGTGAACCGGGTCGTACCGCGCGAAGAGCTGGAATCCGAGACCATCGCGCTCGCCGAGAAGATCGCCACCATGCCGCAGTTCGGGCTCGCGCTCACCAAGAAGGCGGTGAACCAGGCCGAGGATCTGATGGGGATGCGCTCGGGCATGGACTCGGTCTTCGGACTGCACCATTTCGCGCACGCGCACAATGCCGAGGTCGGCGCCGATTCGCTGGGCGGGATGAACGCCACGACGATGAAGACCGCCGCGGCCGAACAGAACGGGTCGAAGTAGATGGATCTCGAGATCGACGAGGCAGCCACACGGTTCCAGCTCGAGGTGCGCGAGTTCCTCGCCACCCATGTACCGCGCGAACCGCTGCCTTCCATGGACACCGCGGAAGGCTTTGCCGCCCATCGCGAATGGGAGGCGACGCTGGCCGACGCGCGGCTCTCGGCGGTGTCGTGGCCGCGCGAGTACGGCGGGCGCGACGCATCCATTCTCGAATGGGTGTTGTTCGAGCAGGAGTATTACGCGGCGGGCGCGCCCGGCCGGGTGGCCCAGAACGGCATCTTCCTGCTGGCACCGACACTGTTCGAGCACGGAACCGAGGAGCAGCTGGCCCGGATTCTGCCGAGAATGGCTCGCGGCGAGGACATCTGGGCGCAGGCGTGGTCGGAGCCCGAGGCGGGTAGCGACCTCGCGGGCCTGCGCTCGACGGCCCGGCGCACCGAGGGCGGCTGGGTGCTCAACGGTCAGAAGACGTGGAGTTCCCGTGCCTCCTACGCGGATTGGGCCTTCGGCCTGTTCCGCAGCGACCCCGAGGCGCAGCGTCATCACGGGCTGACCTACGTGATGTTCCCGCTGACGGCCGAGGGCGTGAGCGTGCGCCCGATCCCGCAGCTCGACGGCGAGCCCGGCTTCGCCGAGATCTTCCTCGACGACGTCTTCGTCCCCGACCACGACGTGATCGGCGCACCGAACGAGGGTTGGCGGGTGGCGATGGCCACCTCGAGCAACGAGCGTGGCCTCTCGCTGCGCAGCCCCGGCCGGTTCAGCGCCACCGCGCAACGCCTGATCGATTTGTGGAAACAGACCCGCGACCCCGCCGATACCGCCGCCCGCAACGCGGTGGTCGACGCCTGGCTGGGGGCCGAGGCCTACCGGCTGCACACGTTCGGCACGGTCACCCGACTGCAGGACGGCGGCCAGCTCGGCGCCGAATCCTCGATCACCAAGGTCTTCTGGTCCGACCTCGACATCGCCATGCACGAAACGGGCCTCGACCTGCTCGGAGCAGCCGCCGAGCAGCGCAGTTCGTGGACCGACGGCTATCTGTTCTCCCTCGCGGGGCCGATCTACGCGGGCACCAACGAGATCCAGCGCAACATCATCGCCGAACGCCTCCTCGGCCTGCCACGGGAGAGCAAGCGATGACCGGCGCTACGAATCGAATCGACCGTCCGACAACAGGAGGTGTGCGATGAGATTCGCCCTCAGTACCGAACAGCTCGACTTCGCCGCCGAGCTGCGCAAGATCCTCGACGCGGGCCAGGTGCCCGCCGCCGTGCGGGCCTGGTCATCGGGTGACACCGCTCCCGGCCGCGCGATCCTGCGGCAGGTGGCGGACATGGGCGTGTTCGGTTTGATCGTGGACGAGGAACACGGTGGCGCCGATGCGACCGCGGTCGATCTCGTCGTGGCCCTGGTCGAGCTGGGTCGCGCGGGGGTGCCCGGTCCGGTGATCGAATCGGCCGCCGTGGTTCCGGCGCTGCTGCGACAGCTCCCTGATGCGGCCGAGCGTTGGTTGCCGGCCGTGGCGAGTGGTGAACTGCTCGGCACCATCGGATTCGAGCACGGTGGCCGAGTCGTCGCGCTCGACGCGGATACCGCCGACCTCGTGTTGGTCGCCGGTAGTGCACACGTCTCCACAGGTCGACCCGCACGTCCCGACGAGGCGCCTACGCAGGCCGCCGCAGCTGAGCGCTCCGGCGAACACGGCGCGCGCCGGTTCGAGAGTGCGGCGGTGATCGCGTCGATCGATCCCGCGCGCAAGCTGTTCGCAGCGTTGCGCGATGAGGTAGTGGCGGAAGCGGCCCAGGACGCCGTCGACTTCGCCTTCGACCTCGGTGTGCTGGCCTGCGCCGCGCAACTGCTCGGTGCCGGCCGGGCCATCCTCGACCAGACCACCGCTTACGCCAAGCAGCGCAAGCAGTTCGGCCGCTTCATCGGCGAATTCCAGGCCGTGAAGCAGCAGCTCGCGGATGTGCGGATCGCGCTGGATCTGGCGGAACCGCTGCTGTACCGCGCCGCACTCACCCTCGACTCCGCCGACCGCGCCCGCGATGTCTCGGCAGCGTTGGTGGCCTGCGGCGATGCCGCCCACCGCGCGTCGCGGGCGGGTCTGCAAGTACACGGCGCCATCGGCTACACCGCCGAATGCGACCTCTCGCTGTGGCTCACCCGGGTAGCCGCTCTGCGCACCGCCTGGGGAACCGCCGACTTCCACCGCGCGCGGATCGCCACCGCCCTTCGCACCGAGGATTCCCATGTCATCGAATGAACTGCTCGAATTCCGCTCGTCGATGCGGGCGCTGCTGGCCAAGCACGCGACTCCGGAAGCCCTTCGCGCGGCGATGGACAGCGAACTCGGATACGACTCGAAGCTGTGGCGGCTGCTGTGCGAGCAGGTGGGTGTCGCGGCCCTCGCGGTGCCGGAGCAGTGGGGCGGCGTCGGCGCGAGTCTCGTCGAATCGCTCATGGTGGTCGGCGAACTGGGCCGAGTGCTGAGCGGTGTGCCGATGCTCGGTTCGGCCGTACTCGGTGTCCAAGCCGTCCTGCTGGCCGACGACGAACAGGCTTGCGAGCGGCTGCTCCCCGACCTTGCCGAAGGCTCTCGCACGGCCGCACTGTGCTGGGCCGATTCCCAGGGCTGGGATGACTACGGTGTGCGCGCGGAGGGTGGAACGCTCAGCGGGACAGCACATTACGTGCTGCACGGCGCCCAGGCGGACGTCTTGCTCGTACTCACCGCCGACGGATTGTTCGAGACCTCGCCTACCGCAGCAGGTGTCACTGTGACGCCGACTCCGGGGCTCGACCATACCCGCGCCCTCGCCAGCATCACCTTCACCGAAACCCCGGCGACCAGGCTCGGTGACCCGACCACCCGGCTACGCGACATCGCGTGGGCGGCGCTGGCCGCCGAACAGGTCGGCGCGGCCCGCCGCTGCCTCGAGATGACAGTCGAATACACCAGCGCGCGCGTGCAGTTCGGCAGGCCGATCGGCAGCTTCCAGGCGCTCAAGCACCGCATGGCCGATATGTACGTGCTCGTCGAATCGGCGGAATCGGCCGCGCTGCTGGCCGCCCAATCGCTGGCGGCGGGCAGCGAGACGGCCGCCGAGGACGTGTGGGTGGCCCGCACCTACTGCACCGAGGCGTTCAGTGCGGTGGCCGCCGAGACCATCCAGTTGCACGGCGGTATCGCCATCACCTGGGAACACGACGCCCACCTGTACTTCAAGCGGGCACACGCCACCGCGGAACTGTTCGGGACCGCCCGCCGTCCGATCGCCGCTTGACCGCGCCCTCCCGCGACCCCGGCTCCGACCCCTCGGAGCTGGGGTTTCGTGCGTTGTGGCCCGTTTCACGGCGCTCGAGCCCCATTTAGATAGTTAGCTTATGCAATAATTTTCTTGTGCAGCAGAACGAGCAGTCATCACCGGACGACATCGTGGTCGACCTGTTGGTCACTGCCGGTCGGCTCACTCGGCTCGCCGGGGCGGTCAGCTCCGACGACCTGCCCCGCGCGATGCTGCGCGCCCTCGCCGTGCTCGAGGAGCACGACGGCCTGCGGGTCAGCGAATTCGCCCGCATCGATCGATGCTCACAACCGGCGGCAACGGCGCTGCTCGGTCGGCTCGTCGCCGACGGATTCGCCACCCGCACCAAGGACCCGAGGGACTCACGGGCAGTGCGCGTCGAACTCACCCCGGCGGGCCGGACCTGCCTCACCCGCGCCAGACGCGCCTACGCGGCCGCCTTGGCGCCCGGACTCGCCGATTTCGACCTCGACCGGCTGATCCGGCTCGACACCGACATGAACGACCTGCTGACAGCCCTGCGCGCGGTTGCCCGCGGTCACCAGTGAAGCAACCAGGAGCGCTCATGAGCATCTCTCCGTTGACTCGCGACAACGACGCCGCGGCCACCTCGACCGGCCAGCCGAAAGCCGTCTGGGCCGTCGCCTTCGCCAGCATCATCGCGTTCATGGGCATCGGCCTCGTCGATCCCATCCTCAAACCCATCGGCGAACAGCTGAACGCCAGCCCCTCGCAGGTGTCCCTGCTGTTCACCAGCTACATGGCCGTGACCGGCGTCGCCATGCTGGTCACCGGCGTCGTCTCCAGTCGGTTCGGCGCCAAGAAGACCCTGCTGTCGGGTCTGGCGATCATCATCGTGTTCGCCGCCCTGGCCGGGATGTCCGGCACGATCGGGGAGATCATCGGCTTCCGTGCCGGGTGGGGTCTCGGCAACGCGCTGTTCATCGCCACCGCCCTGGCCACCATCGTCGGCGCGGCCACCGGTGGCGTCGCCAAGGCGATCATCCTCTACGAGGCGGCCCTCGGTATCGGCATCGCGACCGGGCCGCTGCTGGGCGGGGTGCTCGGTGGAATCAGCTGGCGCGGACCGTTCTTCGGTGTGTCGGTGCTGATGGCCGTCGCCTTCGTCGCGATCGTCGTGCTGCTGCCCGAATTGCCGAAACCGGCCCGCCCCACGTCTGTCAGCGCGCCGTTCAAAGCCCTGCGGCACCGGGGACTGCTGACCGTCAGCCTCACCGCGCTGCTCTACAACTTCGGCTTCTTCACCCTGCTCGCCTACACCCCGTTCCCCCTGGACATGGGCACCTACGCGATCGGCTTCATCTTCTTCGGCTGGGGTGTGATGCTCGCGGTGGCCTCGGTCTTCCTCGCGCCGAAGCTACAGGCGCGCTTCGGCACCTTGCCGATGATGGGCCTTTCCCTCGGCCTGTTCGCCGCCGACCTCGCGATCATGGCCCTGTTCGCCGAGCACAAGATCGCGCTGATCGTCGGGGTGGTCGTGGCCGGGCTGTTCCTCGGCGTGAACAACACCCTCATCACCGAGGCCGTGATGATCTCGGCGCCGGTCGAGCGGTCGACCGCGTCGGCGGCCTACAGTTTCGTCCGGTTCGCCGGTGGCGCGGCCGCCCCGTGGGTGGCGGGCAAGCTCGGCGAACACAGCATCTCGCTGCCGTTCTGGCTGGGTGCGGCCTGCACCGCCGCCGGGGTAACCGTCCTGTTCCTCGGCCGCGGCACCCTTGCCCACATCGACGACCACGACCCCGCACCGCACAGCGTCGAGGAAGCCCAGGCCCTCACTGTCGGCGACTGACCCGCGGCGCCGCGTTCCGCGCACCGGCTACTCGGGCACCTCGAGCACGCCCTCCTCGACCGCCCACTTGATCGACTTCTCCAGCGACGGGCACGATTCCGGCCTGCCCGGCCGGGCACCGTCGGCGCTGAGCCGGGCGAAGACCGGGCAGTGGGTGTCGGGCCGTTCGGTCCACTGCACCGAGGTCTGGTGCGCACTCGCCTTGCGCACCAGCACCTCGGTGCTGCAGGCCTGACACCGCAGCGGTGTCAGGCCTTCGTCGAGATATCGTTGCTGGTCGAGGGCGGTCTGGGCCCGCACCGCCGCCCGGCGGGCGGGCTGATCGGCGAAATCCGGCGCCTTGGCCCAGCTGGCGGCCATGTCACACGCCCGCTTCCTCGGCCTTGCGCCGCAGGTTCTCGGCGACCTCGGCCTCCCATGCCTCGTTCGCCTTGGTCGTGTCGACCTCGAACTCGAAGCGCTGGGTCATCTTCTCGGTGACATCGGCGATGTCCACGTAGAACTGGTCGTACCAGCGCCGCAGCTGGTAGACCGGGCCGTCCTCCTCGCACAGCAGCGGATTCTCGACCTTGGACTTGTGCTTCCAGATCTCCACGTCCTGCAGGAAGCCGTCGCCGAAGAACGTGGTCATCGTGTTGGCCAGCCTGGTCGCGGTCTCGTCGTCGATGCCCTTGGGCTTCTCGACGGTCAGGCCCCACTGCAGCACGAACGAGTCCTGGGTGACCGGGTAGTGGCAGTTGATCAGCACGACCTTCATCTCGTACCCGCTGTAGATGTTGATCAGCGGGTTGATCATGTAGGACGGACCGAAGTACGACGCCTCCGACTTGAGCAGCGTCTCACCGCCGTGCTTGGCCGCCATGCCGATATCCGGGCGGCCCTTGGTCTCCAGGAACTGGGTCGCCACATGGCCTTCGAAGACGTTCTTGAAGTACGTCGGGAAGGCGTAGTGGATGTAGAAGAAGTGCGCCATGTCCACGACGTTGTCGATGATCTCGCGGCAATTCGCACCCTCGATCAGCAGCGAGTTCCACGTCCAGTCGGTCCAGCCGCTGTCGTGGGTTTCGCTCGGGTTGCCGTCCGCGTCGGTGTACACGCCCTCGATGTGGGGGATCGTGACCTCGGGCGGTGGTTCGTTGCCCTCGTGGTCGTGCCAGACGAACAGCTGACCGTTGCGTTCCAGCGTCGTCCACTTCCTGGTGCGTGCCAGTGGCGGCACCCGGCGGCCGTAGGGGATGGCCGTGCACTTGCCGCTGGCGCCCCACCGCCAGTCGTGGAACGGACAGGCGATGTCGTCGCCCTTCACCGTGCCCATGCTCAGATCGCCGCCCATATGCCTGCAGTAGGCGTCGAGCACGCGGATCTCGTCGTTGGTATCGGTCCAGACTACGAGCTTGGTCCCGAAGATCTCGATCGCGTGCGGCTTGCCGTCGCGGAACGTCTTCGCGAGGCCGACACAGTGCCAGCCGCGCGCAAACCTTGTCGGCGTGGTGCCGACATCGAGTTCCCTCACCTTGGGGTTGACTGCCATCCCGAACCCTCCTTCTTCACTAGAACACGTTACAAAATGAGGGCGCTTCACGCCAGCTGTCCAGCGAAGTTCACTCCGCGTCCCTGTTATATCCGAGGTAGGGCGATCATCTCGACAGAAATGAGAACCTGTTCTAATCTCAGAGTCGAACAAGAACCGGTTGTCGATCCGACACAGGCAGGAGCGGGCTCCGAAATGACGCAAGAAGTGACCGAACGGGTCGAGGCACTGCTGCCGACACTGCGCGAACGCGCGCAGGAGGCCGAAGACCTGCGCCGCATCCCCGACGAATCCATGAAGGCGCTGCAGGAGACCGGCTTCTTCCGGCTGCTCCAGCCCAAGCAGTGGGGCGGGCACGCCGCCGACCCGGTGGTCTTCTACGACACCGTGCGCAAGATCGCCAGCGCCTGCGGTTCCACCGGCTGGGTCGCCGGCATCATCGGCGTGCACAACTGGCACCTCGCCCTGTTCGATCAGCAGGCCCAGGAAGACGTCTGGGGCGAAGACACCGACGTGCGAATCTCCTCGTCGTATGCCCCGATGGGCGCGGGCCAGGCCGTCGACGGTGGCTACCTCGTGCGCGGTTCGTGGGCCTGGTCCTCGGGTTCGGACCACGCCACCTGGGCGGTGCTCGGCGGTCCGGTGATCAAGAACGGCAAGCCGGTGGACTTCGGCTCCTTCCTGATCCCGCGCTCGGACTACCGCATCGACGATGTCTGGAACGTCGTCGGCCTGCGCGGCACCGGCTCCAACACCGTGGTGGTCGAGGACGTCTTCGTGCCGACGCACCGCTTCCTCAGCTTCCGCGCGATGAGCGAGGGCCGCGCGCCCGGCATCGAGCAGAACACCGATGCCGTGTACAAGATGCCGTGGGGCACCATTCACCCCACCACCATCTCCGCCCCGATCGTCGGCATGGGTTACGGCGCCTACGAGGCCCACGTGGAGCACCAGGGCAAGCGCGTGCGCGCCGCCTACGCCGGTGAGAACGCCAAGGACGACCCGTTCGCCAAGGTGCGCGTCGCCGAGGCAGCCAGCGATATCGACGCCGCGTGGCGTCAGCTCTCGGGCAATGTGGCCGAGGAGTACGCGCTGCTGCAGGCCGGTCAGGAAGTGCCGTTCGACCTGCGCGTGCGCGCCCGCCGCGACCAGGTGCGCGCCACCGGCCGGGTGATCGCCTCGATCGACAAGCTCTTCGAATCCTCCGGCGCCACCGCCCTCGCCAACGGCACTCCGCTGCAACGCTTCTGGCGTGACGCGCATGCCGGACGAGTGCACGCGGCCAACGATCCCGAGCGCGCCTACGTCATGTACGGCACGCACGAGTTCGGGCTGCCCGTCACCGACGCCATGGTGTAGCCGATGACCCAGACCGCTGAGATCACCTACGCATCGACCTCACGCTTCGCGCAGGTCACCCCCGAACTGAAGCTGCACTACCACGAAGCCGGTGTGGGCAACGGGCCGACGATCGTGCTGCTGCACGGCGGCGGACCCGGCGCGTCGGCGTGGTCGAACTTCGCCCGCAATATCCCGGTGCTGGCCGAGAACTTCCATGTGATCGCCCTGGACCAACCGGGTTTCGGCAAGTCCGACAAGCCGGTGGATCATCCGCAGTACTTCGTGCACGCGTCCACCGCGCTGCTCGCGCTGCTCGATCATCTCGCGATCACCGATCGCGTTCACCTGCTGGGCAACTCGCTCGGCGGTGGCACCTCGGTGCGCTTCGCCCTCGACAACCCCACGCGCGCGGGCAAACTCGTGCTGATGGGTCCGGGCGGGTTGAGCACCAACCTGTTCGCGCCCGACCCCACCGAGGGCGTGAAACTGCTCTCGGCGTTCAGTTACGCGCCGACCAGGGAGAACCTCGAGAAGTTCCTGCGGATCATGGTCTTCGACCAGTCGCTGGTCACCGAGGAGCTCATCGACGAACGCTTCGCCCAGGCGAGCACCCCCGAATCGCTGGCCGCCATGCGCGCGATGGGCAAGTCCTTCGCGGGCGCCGACTTCGAGAAGGGCATGCTCTGGCGCGACGCCTACAAACTGCGTCAGCCGGTGCTGCTGATCTGGGGCCGTGAGGATCGGGTGAACCCGCTCGACGGCGCGCTCGTAGCCACCAAGGTGATTCCCCGGGTGCAGCTGCACGTGTTCGGCGGTTGCGGCCACTGGGCGCAGCTGGAGAAGTTCGACGAGTTCAACCGGCTCACAGTCGATTTCCTCGGGAGCAAGTGATGAGTATTCGCGCACTCGGCTACATGCGCATCGAGGCCACCGACATGGCGGCCTGGCGCGAGTACGGCCTCAAGGTGCTCGGCATGATGGAAGGCACCGGGCTGAACCCCGACGCCCTCTACCTGCGCATGGACGATTTCGCCGCGCGGCTGGTGATCGTCCCCGGTGAGCAGGACCGGCTGCTGGTCTCGGGCTGGGAGGTCACCGACGCGCGTGGCCTGCAGCAGTTGCGGGAGACCCTGGACAAGGCCGGGGTCGACTACACCGAGGGGACCAAGGACGAACTGGGCGAGCGCCGCGTCGAGGGCATGATCCGGTTCCAGGATCCCTCCGGGAACACCCTCGAGGCGTTCTACGGTGCGCAGTACCTGGGTCGCCGTTTCGTGAGCCCCTACGGCCACAAGTTCGTCACCGCCGAACAGGGCCTCGGCCACGTGGTGCTGACCTGCACCGACGATGCCGCGGCACAGGCGTTCTACCAGGACGTGCTCGGTTTCCGGCTGCGCGACTCCATGCGGCTGCCACCGCAGATGGTCGGCCGTCCCGCCGACGGCGATCCGGCCTGGCTGCGCTTCTACGGCTGCAACCCGCGCCACCACGCGCTGGCGTTCCTGCCGCTGCCTAACCCCACCGGCATCGTGCACCTCATGGTCGAGGTGGAGAACTCCGACGACGTCGGCCTGTGCCTGGACCGCGCGCTGCGCAAGAAGGTGAAGATGTCGGCCACCCTCGGGCGGCACATCAACGACAAGATGCTGTCGTTCTACATGAAGACGCCGGGCGGATTCGACATCGAATTCGGCTGTGAGGGACTGGAAGTCGACGACGACAACTGGACCGCCCGCGAATCCACCGCGGTCAGCCTGTGGGGTCACGACTTCACCGTCGGATTCAAGCAGCAATAGGGAATGGCGGCGAGGGACATGACCGAACAGATACCGGCGATCGACGGCCGACAATTCCGTAATGTGCTCGGGCAGTTCTGCACCGGCATCACCGTGATCACCGCACTCGCCCCAGACGGTGCGCCGATCGGATTCGCCTGTCAGTCCTTCGCCGCCCTCTCCCTCGATCCGCCGCTCGTGCTGTTCTGCCCCACCAAGGGGTCGCGCTCGTGGGCCGCGATCGAGGCGGCGGGCAAGTTCTGTGTGAACGTGCTCGCCGAGGAACAGCAGCCGACGTGCGCCCGCTTCGGCTCCCGCGAACCCGACAAGTTCGCCGGAGTCCCTTGGCACACTTCGGTTCTGGGTGTCCCTGTGCTCGACGATTCGCTGGCCACGATCGAATGCACGGTGGATTCGGTGGTCGACGGTGGTGACCACTTCATCGTCATCGGACGAGTCCAGGCGCTGGCGGAATCGGAGACGACGACCAATGGTCGCCCGCTGCTGTTCTACCGGGGCCAGTACACCGGCATCGAACCGGACAAGACCACCCCCGCCCCCTGGCGCGCCGACCTGGACCACTTCCTCACCACCACCAGCCTCGACACCTGGTTGTAGGTGGCGCCGGTGCTCGAGTGAGCACGATCGCCGACGTGTACGAGCGGCGATGCCCGGTTGTGGGCTCAGCGTGCCGCGATGAGGGCTGTCAGCAGGGCGGACGACAGCGCCGCGGCGTTGCTGTCGGGGGTGGCCCAGCTTCGGGTGGTGATCGTCATCGCCGCGGGGTCCGGTGCGCCGAGGCAGTGGGACGCGAAGGCGGCGAAGAACTGGTCCGGGTCGAGCAGCGTTTCGGGTGCGTGCACCCCTGGACGCGGGTTCGCGGCCAGCAGCAGCGCGCCGACAGCCAACGGGACGCCGGTGTTGTCGGCCATCGACAGGCCGGGGACCTGACTCAGCGCAGTGGCGACCCTCGCGGGCGAACCGTCTCGTTCCCCCTCGGCGATGGCGAACAGCGGCGGCAGTCCACCGGCCGCGACGAGAGTTGCCGGGTCGGCCGGGAGCAGGCGTTCGAGGCGGGCAGCCAAGAGCGCCGCGCGATCGACGGTCAGCAGGCGGCGGTTCATCGCCCAGCGCAGTGCCAGTAGCGCGGCCGAGGTCGCACGATCGGCGACGACCACCGAGGTCGCGTCTTTGACGCCGGGGAAAGCCAGCGGCAAGGTGATCGCCTCCGGGTGACCGAAGCTGCGACCCTCACCGGTGCCGAGTCCCGGGTATTCGAGCCGAAACCGTTCCAGCGCAGAGCGTTCGACGCGTGCGCCCGCCCTGGTGACCGGGATGTTCCCGCTGATCTGGCGCATGCCGTGCACGACGGCGGCGGTCGCCGCGGCGCTTTTCTCGGTGTGGGCCGAGTGGATGTTCCAGCCCGTCACCAGGGAGTCGACTTGATCGAGCTCGGCGCCCGCCCGGACCGCGAGCAGGTTCGCCACGCCCGGACTCGCGCCCATGCCGAGCAGCGCCGTCACCCCGGCCGCTTTCGCCTCGGCGTCGAGTTCGAGCATGTCGGCGGTGGGCTGTGGGTCGTCGCAGATGTCGATGTAGTCGCAACCCGCGGCGATGGCGGCGGCCAGGACCGGCGGGCCGAAGCGGAAGTACGGACCGACGGTGTTCACCACGAGGTCCGCCTCGCGCAGTGCCGCGGCGAGTAACGGAGTGTCGGTGACGTCGAGTGCTCGTGCTTCGGCACCGAGTTCCCCCGCGATCTCGCGCGCTGCCCGTTCGTCGCGATCGGCGATCGTCAACGCCGTGACCCTGCCGTCGCCGCGCAGGACGCGTGCCGCGACGCGCCCCATTTCCCCTGCCCCACCCAGTGCCAGAACTCGCATCACTGCCTTCCTTCGAATATATTGACTGTCATGACAGTAAATAAAGTTGGACGGCCGAGCAAGGCCTCCGAGCGCATCGCGCAGATTCTGCGGGCGGCGCGCTCGGTCGTGGCCGCCGACGGCCTCGCGAATACGACGCTGTCACGGGTCGCGACGGTGGCAGGCGTGCAACGCACCCTGGTGCTGCACTACTTCGGTAGCCGCGACGGTCTCATGCAGGCATTCGTCACCGACGCCGTCGCCGAGTACGGCGACAACCTGCTGCGCCTCGGCGCCGACGCGCCCGTCGAGGAACGGGTGGCGCGCATGTTCGAGCCCGGTGCCTACGCCGATCGCGACGATCTGGTGGTGTGGTGCGAACTGGTCGCACTAGCTGCTCGGGAACCGGTTGTGCGGGAACGTCTCACGGACCTCTGGACGAACCGATGGTTGCCCGGCCTCGAACAACAACTCAGTGCCGCCTACCCGGCCGCATCACCGGATCGGGTGGCCATCACCGCGTACGCCCTGGCCTGCCTGTTCGAGGCCCACTGGGCGTTCCACCTCCAGGGTGTGGACGAGCCCGACCGCACCGAGCAGGCCAAACAGAGCGCCCACACGCTCCTGTCCGCCCTCGCCGCCACATAGGACCCAACCGCCACAGCGCCTGCTGTCCGGCATCCGGTGCGCTCGTCACCCGGGTGCCGATACTCGTCTGCGGCGCCGGTGGCGACCCGACCCCACGGCCTTCGTTGCCGCGCAGAAGGTGGCGGCCCTGGTCGTAAAACTGCTCATTCGGTGAGCACTTTGGCGAGCAGGATGGTTCTCATGAACGCGAGCATCGAATCCATCACCTGCGCCGACTCGGCCGAATGGGAAGCGTGGCTGGCCGCGAACCATGCCTCGGCGGACGAGGTGTGGGTGCGGATCGCGAAGAAGGGCGCGCCGGAGCCATCGGTGACCATCACCGAGACGCTCGACGGCGCGCTCTGCTACGGCTGGATCGACAGTCACCGGCGTTCCCTCGACGCGCATCACTACCTGCAGCGATACTCGCCGCGACGGGCCCGCAGCCCGTGGTCGCAGGTCAATGTCGCCAAGGCCGAGGCGTTGATCGCGGCCGGTCGGATGCGGCCCGCCGGTTACGCGGCGATCGAGGAGGCCGTCGCCGACGGGCGCTGGGCAGGAGCCTACGAACGGCAAAGCACCGCCGAAACCCCTGCCGAGCTGGCAGCCGCCCTTACCGAATCACCCAGGGCGGCAGCTGCTTACGAGGCGCTGAGCCGATCGGAGCGGTATCGGCTCTTCCTTCCGATCCTCAAAGCGGCTACGCCGCAAGAGCGGGCGGCCCGCGTCGCCCAAGCCCTCACCGCACTCCGACCAGCCCCGGCGACCGCCTTCAGCGAGGTCGCGCGGCACCAGCACACCCTGTAGCCAGCGGGTTCGGGGCTCCCCGCCAGCGGTATTCAGAGCTCTTTCACCAGGATGGCGCGGGTGTAGAGGAGCGAGAATCCTCGGCCTTGCGCGTTCTGCTGCGACTTGGAACCGGGCGCGGTGGTGACTGTCGCCAGATCACAACCGGCCTTCGCCGCATCGTTGAGACGTGTTGTCAGCAGGGCGGTTTGCACGCCTCGTCGGCGATGCGCCGGCAGGGTCGCCGCGCCCGCGAGGGCCGCGATCCCACCGTCGGTGTGCAGGCTCGCGCCGCCGGCCGCCACCCCGTCTCGGTAGGCGAGGTAGCGACGGGTCCGGTTGGCCGAAGCCATGTCTCGCATCACCGTGGCAATCGCCTCGCGCGGAAATTCCTCGTGGGTCGGACCTTCGTCGGGATGGGCGAACCCGTCGACCACCACATCGAGCCACGCACCGAGATCTTCCCCGGCATCGAGCCGCACCTCCACGCCGTCCGGCACGGCGAACTCGTCGCCGGCCAACCGCATCCCGAGCACATTCTCGAACGACATCAACCGATACCCCCGCCCCGTCAGCTCCTCCCCGATCCCCGACGCCCCCAACTGCGACAACTCCACCTGCACCGGACACCCCACCCGCGCATAAGCCTCTTCGATCGCCTCCCACTCCCCCACGGACGGCACCCCGCCGAACCCGACCCCCACCACCTTGTTCAACGGCGATCCCATCCCCGCGAAACAAGCCGCCCCGCCCCCGATGTCCCGGACGAACCCCTCGACTCCCCGCCCGATCCCGACCCGAGTGGCCCCCACGATCGCCGCGGTCTCCACCCGCTCGATCCGTGCCGCCAAGTCCCCGCCGCAGAACAATGCCCGACCGTTTTCACTCATCCCCCACTTATATCCCCCGTGTCCAGCGAGTTTCCGCTCCCGAACCAAGATCACCACGCGCTGGTGGCGGCGACCTCTCGGCCGATGCCGCCACCAGCGCGTGGTGATCAGGTGTTCAGTTCAGGCGATGCGCAGGGTGACGTCGCCGAGGACGGGTGCGTCGGCGCGGTCGACGGCCGTGACCGCCGCGACGAGCGTGTCGGCCTCCCGCCACACCTTGGTGCGCAGGGTTTCGCCGGGGTAGAGCACGCCGGTGAACTTCGCGCGGAAGCCCGCGACGCGGGTGGCGTCACCGTCGAGCAGGACATCGGTGAGCGACTTGCAGACCACGCCGTAGGTGCACAGTCCGTGCAGGATCGGTGCGGGGAACCCGGCCGCCTGGGCGAATTCGGGGTCGGAGTGCAGTGGATTGCGGTCACCGCAGAGGCGGTAGAGCAGTGCCTGCTGCGGCAGGGTGGCGGTGGTGAGTTCCGCGTCGGGGGCGCGGTCGGGGAGCTCGGCTTTCGTGCTCGGCCCGCGTTCGCCACCGAAACCACCCTCGCCCTTGGCGAAGATCGACGAGCGCGCCGTCCACAGCGGTTCCCCGTCCGCACCGGTGACGGTGTGCTCCTGCACGATCACCGCATTGCTGCCCTTGTCCCAGACCTCGGAGATCCGGCCGACGGACACGGCCTTGCCCGACGCGGGAATCGGTTTGTGCACCACCACTTCCTGATGACCGTGCACCACCTTCGCCAGGTCGATCTCGACGCCGGGGAAACTCACACGCGGCGCGGCGGTCTCGCCGAGGGTCGGGGCGACGGTGGCGAAGGTGGGCAGCACCTGGGGTTCGCTGTCGTCGAGATAACGCAGCTCGACCGGGTCGGTGCAGCGCGCGCCCGCGCCGAGACCCAGGTGATAGAGCTGCACATCCGTGGGGGTCCAGCTGAATTCGCGGCTGGGCAGCGCCGCGCCGAGCGCGATCTGTGGATCGATGGGCACTACTTCACTTCCTTGGCGGTAGAGGACTTCTTGCCGACGATGTCGAGCACGGACAGGTAGGCGAAGGTGATCGCGGGACCGATGGTCGCGCCGGGGCCCGCGTAGGTGTGGCCCATCACCGGTGAGCTGCAGTTGCCCGCCGCGTAGAGGCCGTCGATCACCGAATCGTCTTCCCGCAGCACACGTCCGGCGGTATCGGTGACGAGGCCGCCCTTGGTGCCAAGGTCGCCGGGGACGATCTTCGCGGCGTAGAACGGGCCCTGCGAGATCTCGGCCAGGCACGGGTTGGGCTTCACGGTCGGGTCACCGTAGTAGCGGTCGTAGTGGCTGTCGCCACGACCGAAGTCCTCGTCCTTGCCCTTGGCCACGAAGCCGTTGAACCGCTCGACGGTTCCCGCGAGCGCGTCGGCGGGAACACCGATGCGGGCGGCGAGTTCGGCGATCGTGTCGGCCTTGACGATGTTGTCGTTCTCCATCCAGCGCTTCGGAAACCGCTGTCCCGGTTGCAGACCCGCGAAGATGTAGCGGTTGCGGTAGCGCTGGTCGAACACCAGCCAGGCGGGCACGTTCTCGCCGGGACCGGGCCCCTGGCCGTACTCGCCGCCGTACATGGTGTGCACGGCCTCCACATACGGGGCCGACTCGTTGCCGAAGCGCACGCCGCGGTCGTTGACCATGATGGTGCCGGGCAGGTTGCGTTCGGCCAGCGCGAACCAGGGCTTGCCGCCCTTGAAGATCGTCGGACCCCACCAGGCGTCCTCCATGAACCCGACCGTCGCTCCTGCCGCCATACCCGCGACGATGCCATCGCCGGTGTTGGCCGCGGCACCGGTTGTCCACTCAGTGGTTATCGGCTGCCGCTGGTACTTCGCGCGCATGTCCGCGTTGTGCTCGAAACCGCCGCTGCCGAGGATCACGCCGTAGCGCGCGGTGAACGTGACCGATTCGCCGTCGACGGTGGCCTTGACGCCGGTGATCCGGCCGTCGGTCTCCACCAGGTCGGTGAGAGGCGTGTTGAGCAGGACCGGAACGCCCGCGTCGAGCAGGCCCTTGCGCATGGCGGCGATGATGGCCTGGCCCATGCCGAGCAGGTGCTTACCGGTGAACTTGGCCAGGTAGGTGCGTGCGCCGACGCGCAGCGCCCGCATCATGCCCTTGGGGTGGCGGCGGATCAGGTTCAGCCGCACGAAATCGGCCTGCATCACGACCACGTTCATCGGCGCCTTGGCATACGGCGGCTCGAGATTGGCCAGCTCCGCGCCGAGCACCTTGCCGTTGAAGGGTGTCGGTTCGCACGAACGGCCCTGGCCTAGGCCACCTGGAGCCTCGGGGTAGTAATCGGAGTAGCCGGGCACCCACTTCATTTTCAGCGGCGTGTGGTCGAGCACGAAGTCGAACGCCTCGGCGCCGCGATCGAGGTAGGTGTCGATCTTCTCGGCGGGCACCACGTCGCCGATGATGCTGTGCAGGTAGGTGCGCGCCTCGTCGCGATCGTCGGGGCGGCCCGAGGCGAGCAGCGCCTTGTTCCCCGGAATCCACACCCCGCCCCCGGACCGGGCGGTCGACCCGCCGTAGTGCGCCGCCTTCTCCAGCACCACCACGCTCAGCCCGTGGTGCGCCGCGGTGAGGGCGGCGGTCATTCCAGCGGCGCCACTCCCGACGACCACCACATCGTATTCCCGATCACTCATGTAGAACACGTTATAGAATCAGGGCGAGGTTGCGCTATCTTGTCTGGAAGAAGCCCGAATAAAAAGGTTGAAAACCGGTTACAGTTTGGCTGTCCAGCCGAGCAGATTTCCCCAGGAGGTACCCGTGCTGTCCGACGCGCAGCGGAGTGAACTCGCCGATGAACTGGCGCGCGCCGAACACGACCGGGTGGCCGTGCCGCCGCTGGTCGACCGGTACCCCGGCATCGACGTGGTCGACGCCTACGAGATCCAGTTGCTCAACATCCAACGCCGACTCCGGGACGGGGCACAGGTGGTCGGGCACAAGGTGGGGCTGTCGTCCAAGGCGATGCAGCAGATGATGGGCGTCGACGAACCCGATTACGGGCATCTACTGGCCGAGATGGAAGTCTTCGAAGACGTCCCCGTCGACACCTCGCAGTACCTGCTGCCCCGCGTGGAGGTCGAGGTCGGGTTCGTCCTCGGCAAGGACCTGCCCGGCGAGGACTGCACCGAGGAAGACGTCCTCGCCGCGACCGTCGCCTACGCACCCGCGATCGAGTTGATCGATTCGCGGATCGAAGACTGGAAGATCGGGCTGGCCGACACCATCTCCGACAACGCCTCCTCGGCCGGGTACGTCCTCGGCGAACAGCGCGTGGCCCCGGCCGATATCGACATCACCGCCATCGACGCGGTCCTGACCCGCAACGGTGAGGTCGTCGCCGAAGGCCGCAGCGACGCGGTCCTCGGTGACCCGGTGATCGCGGTGGCCTGGCTGGCACGCAAGGTCGCGACCTTCGGCGTGCGGCTCAAAGCCGGTGACATCGTGCTGCCCGGCTCCTGCACCCGCGCCATCGACGCCCGCCCCGGCGACGACTTCCACGCCGAATTCACCGGACTCGGTTCGGTCCGTTTGCGTTTCAGCTGACCTTCCCTAGGAGTATTCCGTGACAAGTAAAGTCACCGCCGCGATCGTGGGGTCCGGCAATATCAGCACCGATCTGCTGTACAAGCTGATGCGTTCGGACAAGATCGAGCCGCGCTGGATGATCGGCATCGACCCGGACTCCGAGGGCCTGAAGCGGGCAAGCGGGCTCGGTTTGGAAACCTCCGCCGAGGGCGCGGACTGGTTGCTCGCCCTGGACGACAAACCGGACCTGGTGTTCGAAGCCACCTCCGCCTACGTGCACCGCGCGTACGCGCCGAAGTACGAGGCCGCGGGCATCCGCGCCGTCGACCTCACTCCCGCCGCTGTCGGCCCGGCCGTGATCCCGCCGGTGAATCTGGATTCGTTGCGGGACGCGCCGAACGTCAACATGATCACCTGTGGTGGGCAGGCGACCATCCCTATGGTCGCGGCCGTTTCGCGGGTGGTGCCGGTGCGGTACGCCGAGATCGTGGCGTCGGTGGCGTCGGTGTCGGCCGGGCCCGGTACCCGCGCCAATATCGACGAGTTCACCAAGACCACCTCCAAGGGTGTCGAAACGATCGGCGGCGCCCAGCACGGCAAGGCCATCATCATCCTGAACCCCGCCGAGCCGCCGATGATCATGCGCGACACCATTTTCTGCTCCATTCCCGAAGACGCCGACCGCGACGCCATCGCCGACAGCATCCTGCGGATGGAGAAGTCCATCCAGGAGTACGTGCCCGGCTACCGGTTGCTCAACGAACCCCAGTTCGACGACCCGTCGGTGGTGTCCGGCGGCATGGCGAAGGTGTCGATCTTCGTCGAGGTCGAAGGTGCGGGCGACTTCCTGCCCCCGTACGCGGGCAACCTCGACATCATGACCGCCGCCGCGACCCGCGTCGGTGACGTGCTGGCCGATCAGATCATCTCGGCTCGGGTGTAAGGAGTTTCCGCAATGAGCACAATCCTGAAGCCCTTCTCGGGCGAACTCGATGTCCGCGTCACCGACACCTCACTGCGTGACGGGTCGCATCACAAGCGCCACCAGTTCACCGTCGACGAGGTACGCAATATTGTTGCCGCCCTCGACAGTTCCGGCGTGCCGGTCATCGAGGTGACCCACGGTGACGGACTCGGTGGGTCTTCGTTCAACTACGGGTTCTCCAAGACCCCCGAACAGGAACTCGTCAAAGCCGCGGCCGAAACCGCGAAACAGGCCAAGATCGCCTTCCTCATGCTGCCCGGTGTGGGCGTCAAGGAAGACATCAAGATCTCCCAGGACAACGGCGCCTCGATCTGCCGCATCGCGACCCACTGCACCGAAGCCGACGTCTCCATCCAGCATTTCGGGCTCGCCCGCGAACTCGGCCTCGAGACCGTCGGGTTCCTGATGATGGCCCACTCCACCACCCCGGAGAAGCTGGCGAAACAGGCGCGCATCATGGCCGACGCCGGCTGCCAGTGCGTGTATGTCGTCGACTCCGCCGGTGCCCTTGTGCTCGAACAGGTTTCCGACCGCGTCGCCGCACTGGTCGCCGAGCTCGGTGACGATGCCCAGGTCGGTTTCCACGGCCACGAGAACCTCGGCCTCGCCGTCGCCAACTCCGTCTACGCGGTGCGCGCCGGAGCCACCCAGATCGACGGCTCGGCCCGCCGTTTCGGCGCGGGCGCGGGCAACCTCCCCGTCGAAGCGTTCATCGGGGTCTGCGACAAACTCGGCATCAAGACCGGCGTCGACTTCTTCGCCGTCACCGACGCCGCCGAAGACGTCGTCCGCCCCGCCATGCCCACCGAATGCCTCCTGGACCGCCAGGCCCTGATGATGGGCTACGCGGGCGTCTACTCCAGCTTTCTGCGCCACGCCGAACGCCAAGCCGAGCGCTACAACGTCTCCGCCGCCGAAATGCTCGTCCGCGCGGGCAAACGCAAACTCGTCGGCGGCCAAGAAGACCAACTCATCGACATCGCCCTCGAACTCCAACGCGAATCCGCCTCGTCCTGACCACCCCCGATCCCGAAACAAAAGCGCGTCACCACCTGAACACGTGATCACCACGCTCTGGTGGCGGCATCGGCCGGGAAGGCAACGCCACCAGAGCGTGGTGATCACATGGCCAGGGCGTGGGCGCGCGAGTTGTCGGTGGGGTGGGGGAATATGTGGCGCATGGGGGCTATCGATGGGGCGTTCGTCGGGTCGTGGGCTGTCGCCGCGGGGGCGGTTACGCGGTGGGAGTTGCGGCACGACTTCGATCGGATCGCGCCGGATGTCTATGTGGCGCGGGGATGTCGACTGGATGCGGTCGGGCGGGCCAAGGCGGCGGTGCACTGGAGTAAAGGGGCGGGGGTGATCGTGGGGCTTTCGGCTGCGGCGATGCACGGTAACCGGTGGCTTGACGCGGAGTTGCCCGCCGAGATCGCGATTCCGACGTATCGCAGGCCGCCGGCTTGGATCAGAACCCGGCAGGCACACATCGCCCGCGATGAGTGCTGCGATATCGACGGGTACCTCGTCACATCTCCCGCCCGCACTGCCTTCGATCTCGCACGCCGCTTGCCGAGGAAAGAGGCCGTTCCGGTCCTCGATGCACTGTGTCGGGCGACGAAGCTTGCGCCGCCAGAAGTGCTTTCCTTTGCCGCGACCCACGCCGGGGACCGTGGGTGTGCTCAGGTCCGATCGGTGATGCCGCTGGTCGACCCGGGCGCCGAGTCGCCGCCGGAATCACAGACGCGAATGTTGATCGTCGAGAACGGACTTCCGGCGCCGACCACCCAGATCGTCGTGCGGAACACCGCTGGCGGTTTCCTCGCCCGTCTCGACATGGGGTGGAAGAAATGGTGTGTGGCCGTCGAATACGACGGAGCCCATCATTGGACCGACCCCGCCCAGCGTACAAAAGACATCGACCGCGCCGCTGTCCTTGCCGAACACGGCTGGCAGGTGATCCGAACAGGCGCGAATCTCCTCTACACACGTCCTCACATACTTCTCGACCGAATCGAATTCGCCCTCTCAGCACGAGGCGCTTTCCTGAACACCTGATCACCACGCTCCGGTGGCGGCATCGACCGAGAGGTCGCCGCCACCAGGGCGTGGTGATCTCGGTCAGGGTGGGGGGAGGGTGGTGTGGGGGGATCGGGGCGTGAGGGTGGTGGTGAGGAATGCGTAGATGGTGACGATGAGGATGGGGGCGGCCAAGGGGGCCCAGGCCAGGTGGACAGGGACCAAGGCCGCGGTGGTCGCGGCGATGGTGAACAGGACCGCGCCGCCTACCGAGGGGATGGTCGTGGGGACCACGCCTTCGGGAGCGTGCAGGACCGCGGCGTTGAGAAGATAGGTGGTGGCTACCAGACCTGTTGCCGCCGAGGCGATTACGCCCACGTCGGCGAAGGCGAGGGCGGCGACGGCGGTGAGGACCGCGGCGACCGAGGCGGGGCGCCACCACCAGCTCGCGATGACGAAAGCCAGGGCCGGTACGCCGAGGATCGGGTTGATCAGGGCGACCGAGGCGACGAGCAGCAGGCCGGCCAGCAGGGCGAGGAATCTGGTCATCGGCGCACCCGCACTGTTCGACGGTGTTCGGGGAGCAGGCGCATGGCCTGGTCGAGGCGGGTGCCGTCGGGCCAGGCGATGATGTCGACGCCGACGGTGCCCATGTCGCGATACATCGAGGCCCGCTCGAGCTGCCACATCTTGGCCATGGTCGGGTCGAGGCCCTCGGCGAAGGGGGTACCGCGCAGCACATCGACGGCGACCACCACGTGACCGCGTTTGCGCAGGTCGATGAGGGCGAGCGCGAATTGGGTGTCGAGCAGGGTGGAGAAGGCGACGATGATCGCGCCGATCGGCACCGCGGCGTGCGGGGCCAGGGTGCCGGTGTGCTCGACATGTTCGTCGCCGACGCCGAGGACGGTGTCGACGATCCGGTAGAACTGCCTGCGTCCGATATCGGGACGCAACCAGCGCGGCGACTCACCCAGACACACCACGGCGGTGCGGTCACCGGCCTGCAGCGTGGACTGCACCACCTGGGCGGCGCCGCGCACCGACAGTTCCAGCGAGTCGCTGGCGGGCCCGGGGGCCTGCTGGGAGGTGTCGACGAGCACAACTACGTCGGCCGAGCGGTTGGTGAAGCGCTCGGTCACATAGAGCCTGCCGCGACGCGCACTCACCGGCCAGTTCACGGTGCGTAGCTGGTCGCCGGGGGCGTAGGCGCGGATGTCGGCGTATTCGACACCCGGCCCGTGCTTGCGGGTGAGGTGGGTGCCGATGCGATCGGGCAGCTCGGTGCGCGGCATGCGCATCCGCTGCGGATCGGCGATCGGGTAGACGTAGAGATTCGCGGCGGGCAGCTCGGCGGTGGCGACGGCGAGCCCGGCCGGGCTCAGCGCGGTCACCGCTGCCTGCACCGGGTAACGCCCCCAGCGGGTGGCCGAGAGTGCCAGCCGCATCCCGGCCGGTGCACCACCGGAATCGTGGGATTCCTCCACCTCGAGGTCGAGACCGGTGAGGGGAACCGGGGCCATCCGCAGCAGCGCGTGCCCGCTCTCGACGAACGCCGCGGCGACGGCGGTGACGACCTCACCCTCGAAACAGCGGACGGTGCCGCTGCCGTCGACCTGGATCCTGGTCGGGTTCTGCTGCCACGGTGCGGTGGCGAGCACCCCGAGCATCGGTGCGGCGAAGACGACGAGCTGCCACTGCCCGCGCAGCACCGCAACGACCAGCGCCGCCGCGGCGCAGCCGGCGAGGATGAACACCAAAGGCGCCGGGCGCCACCGCAGGTCGACCTCGACGGTCTTCGATTCGTCGCGGTGCTTCATGTGCTCGTGGCGCGGGGAACCGGTAGCCTGCGCAGCAGTTCGGCGATGACGTCCTCGCCGCGGATGCGCCGCACCCACATCTCCGGGCGCAGCGTGATGCGGTGCGCCATGGCAGGCACGGCGAGCGCCTTCACGTCCTCGGGGATCACGTAGTCGCGGCCGAGCAGCAGGGCACGCGCGCGCGACATCTGCACCAGGTCGAGTTCGGCGCGCGGGCTGGCACCGACCTCCACCTGCGGATGACTCCGGGTGGCGGAGGCCAGCGCGACAACGTAATTCACCACGTCGGGGTGCACGGTGACGAACTCGACCGACTGACGCATCTCCATCAGCCCCTGCGCGTCCACCACCTGGCCCACCTGCGGTGGGGTGGAACCGCGTTCGAGCCTGCGCCGGATCATCTGGGTCTCGTCCTGCTCGGACAGGTACCCCAGGCGCAGCTGGATGGCGAACCGGTCGAGCTGGGCCTCGGGCAGCGGGTAGGTGCCCTCGTACTCGATCGGGTTGTCGGTGGCCAGCACGATGAAAGGCTGTGGGAGCAGGTAGGTTTCGCCGTCGATACTCACCTGTCCCTCGGCCATCGCCTCGAGCAGCGCCGCCTGGGTCTTGGGCGGGGTGCGGTTGATCTCGTCGGCGAGGAGCACATTGGTGAACACCGGTCCGCGCCGGAAGTTGAACCGCCCGGACGACATGTCGTAGATCGTCGATCCCAGCAGGTCGGCGGGCAGTAGATCCGGCGTGAACTGCACGCGGGTGAAGTCCAGGCCGAGCGCGGCCGCGAAGGAACGCGCGATCAGCGTTTTGCCCAGGCCCGGCAGATCCTCGATGAGGACATGGCCCCCGGACAGCACGGCGATCATGATGAGCTGCATCTCATCGCGCTTGCCGACCACGACCCGGCCCAGCTCACGCAGTACCGCGTCGGAGCGCTGGACGGTCACGTTCAACGGCATTGTCATCGGTGGCCTCTAACCCCTCACATCGACTGCAATCGGCGCAGGATCTCGTCCAGCGCCGCCCTACCCGGTGCGCGACCCGTCTGGTCGCGCAACGACGAATTCGCCGGGTCCACCCAGCGCCACAGTTCGGGACCGAACTGCAGCTGACCGGCCACCTCGATGGCTCTGCGGTTCTTGGATACCCGCATGCCGGTGGACAATTCGAACTCTTTGGCCAGCAGCGGGCGCAGGTGCCGGTCCCAGTCGGCACGGGTACCGTCGGCGCGGGCGACGAGCATCTCGGCGCGGGCATGCCAGCGGCCGAGCATCTCGGCGGGACCGTTGTCGATGTACTCGGTGAGCGGCTCCTCGCGCCGCACCCGGTAGCGCAGCGACCACACCAGGACACCGAGTGCGACCGCGACCGGCAAGGCGACGGCGAGCGGAAGCAGATCGCGGTCGAGCCGCAACAGCACGACCTCGAGCACCAGCACCGCGACCACCGCCGTCACGACCACGGTCGTCCGGTTGGACCTGATCTCTTCCCCGGGATTCACGCGACCTCCACGCGACGGGCCGCCCGACGTGGGCCGGTCATGCGGGCACCACCCGTCGCTGCAGGTCGGAGAGCACGATGCGCAGCAGTTGTTCGGCGCGCATGCGCTGCCATTCGAGCATCGAGTGGGGGCTGAACCTGGCCTCCTCGAAGAGCGCGACCAGTTCGCGGGCGGAGGCGTCGTGCAGCACGCCGCTCTCGAAGGCTCTGGCCAGCACCTCCATCGGGGTGTCGGAGGCCTTCGGGCGGGCGATGCTGTCGGTGGACAGGCCGCGTTCCATGGCCACGTAGCAGGCGATGATCGCGGTGCGCGGGTCCTGGCCCGGCGCGTTCATCGCGGCCAGGCCCATCTCGGCGGCCCTGGTGAGCGAGTCGACATCGCTGGCCGACGGTGCGGCGGGCTCGTCGGCGACGGCTTGCTCGGGGGCACGCCGTGCGGCGACCGCGACGGCGGCGAGCCCGGCCAGCGCGACCGCGATCAGGGTGATGGCCAGTCCCGCCGCGATGAGCAGGGCGGTGCCGGTGAGTTCGGTCGGTCCCGCGGTGGGGTCGGGCGCGGGCGCGTCGGTGGGGGTGGGTACCGGGCCCGAGCCCTCGGACAGGGTCTCGGCGGCCGGGCGCACCGGCCGGGCGCCGGGCAGCAGGAACAGAGCGGTGACGCCCGCGGCGAACATCAGGGCGACGGAGGCGATGAGCATCGGCACGAGCACCGCGAGCCTGCGCCACTGGATTCTCGGCAGCGCGATGTCCTCGTGTTGCGGCTTGGCGAGCGGGAGGCGATGCTGACTGGCGACGACGCCGGCCACCAGGATGACGATCGAAACCAGCAGCAGCACCGGCATCACCGCGACGAGCAGCGGTGACGGGGCGCCCGATGACTCGTCCGGTCCGGCTCCGGGAAGACTGCCCTGCAACGCGAAAGTCGCGCAGGCCACCAGTGCGATCACGACGATCGCCCGCGTAATGGGCTGATTCACCCCGATCACAGCTGTACCACCAAACCCCAGAGACTGCACAAATCAGCCACATAGTTACATGCCGGGCGGTTCGCTCGGGAGGAAATCGGCTCTTTTGGATTTCCTCCTATTCATTGTCCCCCTCGCGGCAAGGGGCACGCTACGCAGTGCGAACGGTGTGAGCTCCGGTTAATGAGAGTTCACCGAGCCGGCTCGCGGTGCGCGCGAGGTCCGGCACGACGGGTACCCCGGTGGTCAGTTCGGTGACGGGTTCGGCCGCGTGGACCGTGCACGGCAGGTCGGCGTCGTAGAGGATGTCGACCAGATTCACCAGCCGCATCGCCCAGTCCGGTGGCACCGCGCGCAGCGGTGGTACCGCGACCAGGGTCCAGCGGCGGAAACGCGTGGTCAGGCGCAGGTAGTCGGCGGCGCTGGTCGCGGTGCCGCACAGGTGCTCGAAGGCGAAGGTCACCGCGTCGCCGTCGACGGATTCCGCGCGCACGGTTCGTCCGTCGGTCAGGTCGAGTACCACGCCGGGACCGGCGGTGCGCTCCGTCGACACCACGTATCGGCCGGCACAGAATCCGTGGTCGTCACGGGTGCCGAGAGTGCGGTAATCCAGCGGACCGTCGAGGGTCACGACCTCGAGGTTGGCGAGGATGCGCTCGATGGTCGGCACGAACCGGTCGTGGAACAGCGGGTTCGGCAGCAGACCCGCGGGCGGATAGTTCGACGTGACCACCAGGGTGCGACGCTCGGCGAACAGCGTGTCGAGCAGCCGGGCCACGAGCATGGCGTCGCCGATGTCGTGCACGTGGAACTCGTCGAAACACACCAGATCCGCGTCACCCAGCAAACGGCCGATCGCATTTTCGATCGAACCCAGTTCGTGTACCGCGGTGTGCAATGCGGCGAAAAAATTGTGGAAATGAAAGCGGCGCTTGCGAATCGGATCGGCCGAAGCGAAGAATCGATCCATCACCATTGTCTTGCCACGCCCGGGCCTGCCGTGCAGATACACCCCGCGCGCCCGTTTACGCACCCGCCCGTTTCGATCGAGCAACTCCCCGAGCCGCCGCGCCGCCGCCGTCTGCCCGGAATCGAGAACCACCGTCACACCGACCTCCTCGTCCCACCCAGTTGTAGTGGGGCGAGGGAGCCGGGCAACAGACATGGTGACGTGCTCAACAGGTGCGCTGAGTCACTCCGGCGCGAAACCTCAGGCGGTCAGCACCAATCCGGAGGTGGGGACGCCGGTGCCCGCCGTGACGACGATCCGTTCCAGGTCGTCGACCTGGTTCACCGAGGTGCCGCGGATCTGGCGGACGGCTTCGGCGATGCCGTTCATACCGTGGATGTAGGCCTCGCCGAGCTGGCCGCCGTGGGTGTTGAGCGGTAGGCGGCCGCCGAGTTCGATGGCACCGTCGGCGATGAAGTCCTTGGCTTCGCCGCGACCACAGAAACCCAGTTCCTCGAGTTGCATGAGGACGAAGGGGGTGAAGTGGTCGTAGAGGATGGCGGCCTGCATGTCGTCGGCGGTGAAACCGCTTTGCGCCCAAAGCTGTTCGCCGACCAGGCCCATTTCGGGCAGGCCCGTCATGGCGTCGCGGTAGTAACTGGTCATCACGTACTGGTCGGGGCCGCTGCCCTGGGCGGCCGCGGCGATGACGGCGGGACGCTGCGGAAGATCGCGGGCGCGTTCGACGCTGGTGACGACGATGGCGACACCGCCGTCGGATTCCTGACAGCAGTCGAGCAGATGCAGCGGTTCGGCGATCCAGCGCGAATCCTGATGCTGCTCCAGCGTGATCGGCTTGCCGTGAAAGAAGGCGTTCGGGTTGACGGACGCGTGCTTGCGATCGGCGACGGCGACCTTCCCGAAGTCGGCGCTGGTCGCACCGGTGACGTGCATGTACCGGCGCGCGACCATCGCCACCTGCGCGGCGGGTGTTCCGAGACCCTGGGGATAGGCCCAGCCCGCGTCGATCCCCGAGGACGTCGGTGCGGCGGCGAGCGCGGGCGAGAACTGGCCGAAGCGAGCACCGGAGCGTTCGTTGAACGCGCGGTAGGCGACCACCACATCGGCCACACCGGTGGCCACCGCCATCGCCGCCTGCTGCACGGTCGCACACGCCGCACCGCCGCCGTACCCGATGTGGCTGAAGAACTTCAGGTTCGGGATGCCGACCGCCCTGGCCACAGCGGCCTGAGTGTTGGTGTCCATGGTGAAGGTGGTCAGGCCGTCGACATCGGCAGGGGTGAGACCCGCGTCGGCCAGGGCAGCGGTGACCGCCTCCGCGGCCAGCCGCAATTCGCTGCGGCCGGAGTCCTTGGAGAAGTCGGTGGCACCGATACCGACGACGGCCGCGCGGCCGGACAGCGTGCTCATTTCGGCTCCAGATCGGGGACGGCGATGACCGAGGTGGCGATGATGTGCTCACCGAGGCTGTCGCGGCCACGGACGTCGACGGTGATCAGGGTGTCGTCGATCTCGGTGACCGTGCCCGAAAGGGTCAGCGTGTCACCGGCATACAGCGGAACCCCGAGACGCAGCGCGATCGACTTCACCCGTGCGCGCGGTCCGGCCCAGTCGGTGACGAAACGCTGCACCAGGCCGGTGTCGGTGAGGATGTTGACGAAGATGTCGTCGGAACCGCGCTGCACGGCCTTGTCGCGGTCGTGGTGCACGTCCTGGAAGTCCCTGGTGGCCAGGGCGGTACTGATCACGAAGGTGGGATCGGCATGGATCACCAACTCCGGCAGAGTGGTTCCCACCGCGAGAGCGGCGGGATCGATGGTGGTTGTCACGAACGGGTCCTTTCCGGACGGGCAGAGCGAGTCGACTCGGCGCACTGTTCCGCCATGGCTGGACGGATCAAGCGCGGCGAGGTGCCGCGCTCACCGCTTGGCCTGCCAATACGGCAGCACGGTGCCGTCGGCCAGCTTTTCGAAGGCCGCGCGCACCGACAGGTCGATGGCGACCTCGGCCGGGTCGATGCCGCGCAGTTCGCCGAGCATCCGCACGCCTTCGTCGAGTTCGACGAGCGCGACCACGAACGGCAGCTCCCGGCCGGGCACCTTCGGCGCGTGATGCACGACGAAGCTGAACACCGTGCCGGTGCCCGCCGCGACGACGTAATCGGTCGGCTCGGCCTTGTCCTGCCACAGCGCCGGAATCGGCGGGTGCCGCAGGGTGCCGTCGGGCAGACGCTGGATGCGCAGTTCACCGGCTTGGGTTCCGGCCCAGAAGAACTCGGTGTCGCGGGAGATCACCGGACCCACCCGATCGGCGGGCGCGACCTCGACCGCGGCCGTCGAGGTGGCGGCGGCATCGACGGGCGCGGGGACGGCCGGTGCGTATTTCAGGATCCGGAACAGCATTTCGGTGACCACCTCGTCGCCGACCGTCCAGGCGGTGGTGAAGGTGAGGAACCAGCCGTCACCGAGCCCGGTTCGCTTGGGCCCCTTGAACTCCGAGAGACGGCTGGTGACCGTCACCTCCTCGCCCGGACGCAGGTACCGGTGGTAGGTCTGCTCGCAGTTGGTGCCGACGACGGAGGTGTAGCCCGCCGCGTCGAGCAGTTCGTTGACGCGGCCGATGGGATCGTCGGCGGCGCGCGAGCCGTGCAGGCCGGTCATCGTCCAGACCTGCGCCATGGCGGGCGGGGCGACGATGCCGGGATGACCGGCGGCCTTGGCGGCGACCTCGTCGACATAGATCGGGTTGGTGTCGCCGATCGCCTCCACCCAGTTGTGGATCATCGGCTGGTTCACCGGGTCGCGGCCGACGCGGGGAGCACTCTCCCCCGCCGCGACCAGCGCGGTCAGCCCCGCGTGGATATCCTCGGGCACAGCAGTTTCCGGCACACGCCGCTCCTGTTTCATCGGGGCACGCGCGGCAGTTCCAGGCCGGCCGAGGCCACCAGTTCGCGCATGATCTCGTTGACGCCGCCACCGAAGGTGACGACGAGGTTCTGTTTGGTCCGCCGGTCGAGCCAGGCCAGCAGTTCGGCCGTGTCGGGATCGGCGGGGTCGCCGTAGCGGCCGACGACCTCCTCCACCAGCCGACCGGCCTCCTGCAGGGCCTCGGTGGAGAACACCTTGGTAGCCGAGGCATCGGCGATGACCGTGTTCTGCGCGGCGGCCGGATCGGCGGCGGCGACCTGCCAGTTCAGCAATTCGTTGAGCCGCACCATGGTTCGCACCCGGGCGAGCACGCGGCGCACATCCGGCCGGGTGAGCAGCTCGCGCGCCGCCGACCAGTCACGCAGGCGGTCGTAGAGCTGTTCGATCTTGCCCGACGGGCCGAGGCTCACCCGCTCGTGATTGAGCTGGGTGGTGATCAACCGCCAGCCCCGGTTCTCCTCGCCCACCAGCATGTCGGCGGGCACCCGCACGTCGTCGAAATAGGTGGCGTTGGTGTGGTGGGCGCCGTCGCAGGTGATGATCGGCGTCCACGAATAGCCGGGGTCCTTCGTATCGACGATGAGGATCGTGATGCCGCGGTGCCGGGCTTCGACCGTGCCGGTGCGGCAGGCCAGCCACACGTAATCGGCCTCGTGGGCACCGGTGGTGAAGATCTTCTGCCCGTTGACGATCCAGTCGCCATCGCCGTCACGCACGGCGGTGGTCCGCAGCGCGGCCAGGTCGGTGCCCGCCGAGGGCTCGGAGTAGCCGATCGCGAAATGGATGTCGCCGGAGAGGATTCCGGGCAGGAACTTCTTCTTCTGCGCATCGGTGCCGTACTTCTGCAGGGTCGGGCCGACGGTCAGCAAGGTCACCAGCGGCAACGGCACATCGGCGCGCACCGCCTCGTTGAAGAAGATCTGCTGTTCCATCGGGCCGAAACCCTGGCCGCCGAACTCCTTCGGCCAGCCGACACCGAGCCAGCCGTCGCGGCCCATCCGGCGAACCACCTCGCGGTAGGCGTCGCCGTGGCGATTGACCGCCATCTCGGCGTGCTCCTCCGGCGTGACGAGATCGGCGAAATAGGAACGCAATTCCTCGCGCAACCGCCGCTGTTCGGCGGTCAGATCGATGAACATCTGGCTCCCAGGAGGTCGAGCCGCAGATCCGCGCCGCCGAGCAGCCGCGCGAGATCCTTGGCCTGTGAGTAATACCGGTGCATCGGGTGGGTGATGTCGACACCGAGCCCGCCGTGCAGGTGATGGCACTGCTGCATGGCACGCGGCACCTGCGCCGCCACCCAGTACGCGAGCACGGCGAGGTCTTCGTCGATGCGGTCCTGATGCTCGGGCGAGGCGTCGTTCTGCGCCAGGGCCCAGCACGCCGACTCGGCGGCCACGTGCAGGGTGCGCGACACCACGTACAGGTCGGCGATCTGCTGGGCCACCGCCTGGAATTCCGCCAGCGGCCTGCCGAACTGCTCCCTGGTCCGCACGTGTTCGGCGGTCAGGGTCACCGCACCCTTGAGTAGTCCGTCGGCCACCGCGCCGAGGCAGGCGACGGCATAGCGGTGCAGGCCGGGCAGCGCGTCGGGCAGGAGCTGCTCGGCGGGGATCTCCACCTCGTCGAGGACGAGCGAGGCCTCCGGAACGCCCGCCGAACCGGTCACCGGGATCACCTCGAGGCCCGGAGCGACCCCGTCGACCAGGGCGACCCCGGCATCGGTCGGCACCAGGATCCAGCGTGCCTGTTCGGCGTAGAGCACGCCGGTCTTGCGGCCGGTGACGCGCACGGTGTCGCCGTCGCGCACGGCCTTGGTCGTCGGTGCGGTGGTGAACGGCGCGCCCGGTTCGTTGAGCGCGGCCGTGAGCACGGTGCCCTTGCCGATCTCGGCGAGCACCCGTTCGGCCAGGTGATCGGGCAGCACCGGCAACAGCGGAAGCACACCGAACCCGAAGGTCGGCAGTGCGGGCACCGCCGCCGCGTCGGTGGCCAGTTCCATCAGCAGGGCCGCCACCTCGGGCAACCCCATTCCGTCACCGCCGAACCGCTCGGGCACGGGGACCGCGAGCAGGCCCGAATCGATGAGACTCGGCCACAATTCCATGTCGCGGGCAGGCTCACGTTCGAGCAGGCTCACGACAACCTCGGCTACGGCATCGGCACTTTCGTCGCGGGTGAAATCCACGGCGTCCTCCTTCGAGCTAACTGTCCGCATCGCGCGGCATGCCGAGAATCCGTTCGGCCGCCACGGTCAACAGGATCTGCTCGGTACCGCCCGCGATGGAGAGACAGCGTGTGAGCAAGAATTCTTTCAGAACGTCGCTATCCAGGGAACCTTCCCGACCGGAAAGTTCCAGTGCATATTCCGCGAGCTCCTGCCGGTACCGGACGCCGACCAGTTTTCGGACGGCCGCCTGGGCGCCCGCATCGGCTCCGGCCACGGTGGCCGCCGCGATCCGCTGATCCAGCAATGTGCCAGCAATCGAGGTGGTGATCAGGGCGCCGAAATGATCCTCGCGCAATTCTGTTCCCCATCCACCGGGCGGGAAACCGGCGATCAGCGCTTCCAGCGCGCCACCGATCCCGCCGCCGCCCATGGCGACCCGCTCGGCCGACAGGGTGGCGCGGGCGATCTTCCAGCCGTTGTTCAGCGCGCCGACCAGGCAGTTGTCGGGCACGAACACGTCGTCGAGGAACACCTCGCTGAACTTCTCCTCGCCGGTGATCTGCACCAGCGGGCGCACCTCCACACCGGGGGCGCGCATGTCGACGAGGAAATAGCTGATACCGCGATGCTTGGGTGCGGACGGATCGGTGCGGGCCAGGCAGATGCCCCAGTTAGCGGTGGCACCCAGCGAGGTCCACACCTTCTGACCGCGCAGCACCCATCCGCCCTCGACCCGCTCGGCGGAAGTACGAAGGGCAGCCAGGTCGGACCCGGCGCCCGGCTCGCTGAACAGCTGACACCAGATCACCTCGCCGTGCAGGGTCGGCCAGACGAAGCGCTCGATCTGCTCCTCGGTACCGAAGCGAAGCAGGGTCGGCACCGCCCACCCGGCGACCGCGAGGTCCGGGGTTTCCACCTCGGCGCGGCGCAGTTGCTCGGCGATCTGCAGGCAGGTCATCGGATCCGCGCCTCGCCCATAGGGTTTCGGCCAGTGCGGCATGATCAGGCCCGCGTCCGCCAGCGCGCGCGGGCGTTCGGTCTCCGCAAGCGCGGCGATGGTGGCGATCTCGGCCGACAACGCGGTGTCGCCCGCCGCGTCACCGAGGACGCGCTCGGCGCCGGTGGTCCTGCGCTGCCCGTCGCGGGTGAGTTCGGTGACCCGGGCCCGCCAGCGCGCCGACCCACCGAGCAGCTGTCGCAGCGAGCTTGCCCGGCGCAGGTAGAAGTGCGCGTCGTGTTCCCAGGTGAAGCCGATGCCGCCGAGCACCTGGATGGCGTCCTTGGCGGTGTCGACGGCCGCGTCGAGCGCGCAGGCCGCGGCGACAGCGGCCGCGATCGGCAGCTCTTCGCCACCGGCGTCGAAGGCATCGGCGGCATCGGCGGCGACCGCGCGGATCAGTTCGGTGCGGCACAGCATCCAGGCGCACAGGTGCTTGATCGCCTGGAAGCTGCCGATCGGCTTGCCGAACTGCTCGCGCACCTTGGCGTAGTCGACGGCCGTTCGCAGGCACCAGCCGGCCAGCCCGGCCAGTTCGGCGGCCGCGAGGGTGACGAACAGATCGGTGACGTCGAACGACGGCGCGAAACCCCGTTCGGCGGTGGCACTCTCGGCGGTCACCCGGGCGAGCGGCACCGTCGGATCACCGCCGGACAGCGGCGTGATCGTCGCGTCGGTGAGCACGAACCAGCGGGTGCCGTCGGCGGTCTCGGCAGGCACGAGCACCTGCGTGTCCGCATCCGCCCCATAGACGAATTCCCAAGTGCCGCTGACCTTCCAGCCTTCGGCATCCGAACCCGTCGCCGCACCCGACGACGCATCGGGCAGCGCGACGCCACAGGGCGTCCCGTCGGGCGCGCCGGTGACCAGACCCGCCAGCGCGGTGGCGAGCACCGGACCGCTCACCAGGTCGTCGGCCGTCTGTTCCAGCAGTACGGCGAGGTCGGCGACGGTGCCGCCGAGTCCGCCGTGATCGTCGTCGAGCGCTACCTGGAACAACCCGAACTCGGCAAGTGCGGGCCAGCACTCGCGCCAGCTACCGCCCGCCCGCATTGTTGCAATCGGCGCCGCCGAGCTCGCCCAGCTCCGCAGGGAGGCCGCGGCGGCTTTATGCTCGTCAGTGGTGGCGATGGTCACAAGAAAAACCGCCCTTCCGGCGTGGCTCCCACTCCTAGAACATGTTCTAATATCCGGGGTGGGTGTAAGTCAAGAGACCTTCACCGGCAACCATGTTCTCCTGCCGTACTCAGCGAAAGGGTTTCCACGATGGACAGTCCCGCACCAACGCCCACCGTGACGACACTGTCCGAAGAGGAGCTGAGTTCCACCGCGCAACGGGAACGCCGCAAGCGCATCCTCGACGCCACCCTCGCGCTCGCCTCCAAGGGCGGCTACGACGCGGTGCAGATGCGCGCGGTCGCCGAACGCGCCGACGTGGCCGTCGGCACCCTCTACCGCTACTTCCCCTCCAAGGTCCACCTGCTGGTGTCCGCCCTGGCAAGGGAATTCGAGCAGTTCGAGAGCAAGCGCAAGCCGCTGGCGGGCGACGGCCCGTCCGAGCGCATGCACGGCCTGCTCACCCAGATCACCCGGATGATGCAGCGCGACCCGCTGCTCACCGAAGCCATGACGCGCGCGTTCATGTTCGCCGACGCCTCCGCCGCCGCCGAAGTGGACCGCGTGGGCAAGGTGATGGACCGGGTGTTCGCCCGCGCCATCGCCGACGGCGAACCGACCGAGCGTCAGCTCGCCATCGCCCGCGTGATCTCCGATGTGTGGCTGTCGAATCTGGTGGCCTGGCTCACCAGGCGCGCATCTGCGACCGACGTCACCGAACGCCTCGAGCTCACCGTCGACCTGTTGCTGGGCGATCGCGGATAACCCCTGCTTACCCGTCGGTACGGCCGGACGAGGACCGACGGGATTAGCCGCGAGGTCGCGGACTACCCGGACGACACTCGTGCGCACAACCCGCCGCGCCGCTCGCGCGCGAGAATTGACCCAGTATTGTTTTTGGCGCCCCCTGATCCACTCCTCCCATCACTAGGTTGGATGCGTGAGCGCACAGGAACTGCCCTTGGATGTCCGCCGTGCACTGGCGTCGGTCGCACGAGTGCCACGGCTATTGGTCGCCTCGGACTACGACGGGACAATCGCCCCGATCGTGTCCGACCCGTCGAAAGCGTTTCCCCAACGGGAATCGGTGAGTGCGCTACGCGCGCTCGCGGGGCTGACCAATACGACGGCAGCGGTGATCTCCGGCCGAGCTCTGCGCGACCTCGCCGCGCTGTCGCGGCTCCCCGTAGAGGTGCAACTGATCGGTAGTCACGGCTCCGAGTTCGATGTCGGCTTCGTGCACGCCATCGACAACGACGCCAAGCAACTGCTCTCCGAGATCCACGCCGCCTTCGCCCGGATCGCCGCCGACAACCCCGGCGTCACCGTGGAGATGAAACCGGCGAGCGCCGCACTGCACGTGCGCAACGCCAGCCCCGAAATCGGCAGGCGCGCACTGAATGCCGCGCGCCAGGGCCCGGCGTGCTGGGTGGGCGTGCAGGTCACCGAGGGCAAGGCGGTGATCGAACTCGCGGTGATCCCCACCGACAAGGGCACCGCGCTCGACACCATCCGGCACCAGGAAAGCGCCTCGGCCGCAGTGTTCTTCGGCGACGACGTCACCGACGAGAAGGCCTTCCGCGTGCTGTCGGGGCCCGACGTGGGCATCAAGGTCGGCGAGGGCGAGAGCCTGGCCAAGCTGCGCGTCGACTCCACCGAGGACGTGGCGCGCGCACTGGCCTTCCTGGTCGAGGAGCGGCGCACCTGGCTCGCCGGTGCGAGCGCACCGCGTATCGAGCGGCTGAGCATGCTCGCCAGCCCGCGCTCGGTCGCCCTGCTCACCCCCGACGCGACCGTCACCTGGTTCTGCCACCCCGAACCCGATTCGGCGGCGGTGTTCGCGCACCTGCTCGGCGGGTCGGCGGCCGGTCACTTCTCGGTGGCACCGGAGCGACCGAGCCTGCCGCTGTCGCAGCGCTATGTCGACGGCACCATGACCGTCGAAACCCGCTGGGCCAGTCTGCAAGTGGCCGACTACCTGCCCCACGACGTGACCCCCAACCGCACCGATCTGACCCGCGTCATCACCGGTACCGCCAAGGCCGTCGTGCACTTCGCGCCGCGGCCGGAGTTCGGGCAGGTGCCGGTGCGAATCGAGGCCGTGCACAACGGGCTTCGGGTGAGCGGCACCAACGATCCGATGGTGCTGCGCTCCCCCGGCGTGCAGTGGGAGATCACCTCCGACGGCATCAGCGAGCAGGCGCGGGCCGTGGTCGATCCGGCCGTGGCGCCGGTGATTCTCGAATTGCGCTGCGGTACGGCCGATCTCGCGCCGTCGATGACGCCGGAGTCGCAGCGTCGTCAGCTGGCCGAGAAGTACTGGACCGAGTGGGCCGCCGGCCTGCAACTGCCGCCGCTGAAGCCCGATCTGATGAAGCGTTCCGCGCTGACCCTGCGCGGGCTCGTACACCGGCCGTCGGGGTCGATCCTGGCCGCCGCTACCACCTCGCTGCCCGAGGACATCGGCGGCGTGCGCAACTGGGACTACCGCTACTGCTGGCTGCGCGACGCCTCACTCACCGCGCAGGCACTGGTGACGCTCGGCTCGCTCACCGAGGCCGAGGAATTCCTGGACTGGGTGCACAAAGTGCTCGCCACCCTGCCCGGCCCGGAGCGGCTGCACCCGCTGTACACGATCTACGGCGAGACCCTGCCGCCCGAGGCCGTCATCGACCTGCTGCCCGGATACGCCGGTTCGCGGCCGGTGCGCGTGGGCAACGCGGCCAATATGCAGGTGCAGCTCGATGTGTTCGGCCCGATCGTCGACCTCATCACCACCCTGGCGCAGGAACGGGAACGCCAGGGTGCCACCGACGCGGCCAAGGCACTGCCCGACGCCGACTGGGAACTGGTGCACGCCATGGTCTCCGCGGTGCAGCGGCGCTGGACCGAACCCGACCACGGCATCTGGGAGATCCGCGGCAACCCGCGGCACCACGTGTACTCGAAGGTGATGGGCTGGCTCACCGTCGACCGCGCGCTCACCCTCGCTCAGCGTTTCGATCGCGCCATCGATCCCGAATGGGTGACCCTGCGCGACACGATCGCCGAGGAGGTGAAGGCCAAGGGCTGGAACGAGGAGGTGCAGTCCTACACCGCGGCCTACGACGGCACCGATCTGGACGCGGCCACCCTGCACATCGGCCTCAGCGGCCTGATCGACCCCGCGGACCCGCGTTTCGCGGCGACCGTCGTGGCCACCGAGGCCGAGCTGCGCAGCGGCGCGACGGTTTACCGCTACCACCACGACGACGGGCTGCCCGGCGGTGAAGGCGGTTTCCACCTGTGCGCCGCCTGGCTGGTCGAGGCCTACCTGTTGATCGGTCGCCGTTCCGACGCCGAGGCACTGTTCACCCAGCTCGTCGCCGCGGCGGGCCCGACCGGCCTGCTCAGCGAGGAGTACGACCCCGTCGCCGAGCGCTCCCTCGGCAACCACCCGCAGGCCTACAGCCACCTCGGTCTGCTGCGCTGCGCCCAATTGCTCAGCGCTGCCCGCCTCCCCGTGACATCAGGCCAGATCTAGGCGCGGGGATGCGGTAGGCAGACGGCCGACGTTCTCCATAGGGGAACGTCGGCCCGTGCCCGATGAATTACCCATGTACTTGCGAAACAGGGGCGGCAGTCCGGTGGCCTCGTTCACGGCCCAGCATCATTCCTGCTAATCTAAAACGGTAACGATTTCCATTATGATCTGACGCACAACCGTGTGTGGTCCGGTCGTGGTTTGCCCCAGGAGTCCCGCGTGAACAGTCGAATCGCCCGTGCCTGTGCCGGCCTCACGGCGGGAGTGGCGGTCGCCGCCGTCCTGACGGCCTGCGGCGGTGGCTCCGAGGAATCCGGCACTCCCTCGATCGTGGCGTCCACCGATGTGTGGGGCTCGGTCGCCAGCGCGGTCGCCGGACCGGACGCCCAGGTCAGTGCCATCATCACCGATCCGGCCGCCGACCCGCATTCGTTCGAGACCTCGGCGACCGATACCGCGAAGATCAGCGATGCCGAGCTCGTGGTGTTCAACGGTGGCCACTACGACGAGTTCATCGAGCAAGCCATCTCCGGTAAGGACAAGCGGACCGTCGAGGCGTTCGAGCAGCGCACCGACAAGAGCGACGAGAACGAGCACGTCTGGTACGACGTCACCACCGTCGCCGCCGTCGCCGACCGCATCGCCGCCGAACTCGGCGAGATCGACGCGCCGCACAAGGACGCCTACACCGAGCGTGCCGTCGCCTTCAAGAACCAGCTGATGGGCATCAGCACCATCACCGGCGCCATCGCGGCGCAGACGCCGAACGCGGCCGTCGCCCAGTCCGAGCCGCTGGCGCACTACCTGCTGCTGGCCGCCAAGGCACAGGACAAGACTCCGCACGAATTCCAGGAAGCGATCGAGCAGGAGACCGACCCGTCCCCGGCCGCCGTCGCCGCCACCCGCGACCTCATCACCGGCAAGCAAGTGAAGGCGCTGATCTACAACACCCAGACCCAGGACAAGGTCACCCAGGACCTGCGCGCGGCCGCACAGGCTGCCGGTGTGACGGTGGTCGAGGTGACGGAGACGCTGCCCGAGGGTGTCGACTACGTGCAGTGGCAGACGGCCAATGCCAAGGCGCTGGCCGCGGCTCTGCGCTGACGCTCGAACCCGATCGAGGACCTCATGACCGACGCAACCGCCCTGTCGGCGCCCGGCACAACCGGCGCGTCTGCCGCAGGCGTGGCAGACGCGCAAGCGGATCCGGCGATCCGGTTGCGCTCGGCCACGATGTCGTTCGGCGAACGCACTCTGTGGAGCGACCTCGATCTCGAGGTTTCCCCTGGTGAGTTCATCGCGGTGCTCGGCCCGAACGGGTCGGGTAAGACCTCGCTGTTACGAGTGCTGCTCGGCACGCTCGGGCTTACCGCGGGCAGCGCGGAGATCGCCGGACGGCGAGCCGGGGTGGGCAATCCGGGTATCGGGTACATCCCGCAGCAGAAGACGATCGACGCCGGAGTGCTGTTGCGCGGCGTGGATCTGGTCGGACTCGGCGTGGACGGACACCGCTGGGGGCTCGGGTGGCGCAAACGCGGGAAACGGGCCGAGCAGGTCGAGGCCGCCATCGCCGCGGTCGGCGCGCAGAAGTTCGCGCATGCCCCGCTCGAATCGCTGTCGGGCGGCGAGCAGCAGCGGTTGCGGGTGGCCCAGGCGCTCGTCGGCGACCCCTCGGTACTGCTGTGCGACGAACCCCTGCTCAGCCTCGACATGGCCAACCAGCGCCTCGTGGCCGAACTGATCGACAAGCGCCGCCGCGAACACGACACCGCCGTGCTGTTCGTGACCCACGAGCTCAATCCGATCCTGCCGCTGGTCGACCGGGTGCTGTACCTGGTCGACGGCGAGTTCCGGATCGGCACACCCGACGAGGTGATGACCTCGCAGACCCTCTCCGAGCTCTACGGGACCGAGGTGGAGGTACTGCGGGTGCGCGGGCGGCTCGTGGTCGTCGGCACCGGTGACGATATGGACGCGCTGGCCTGATGGACAAGCTCACCAAGGTGCTCACGTCGATGTTCGACATCGGCACCACCGCGAACCTGCTCGGCTACGACTTCGTCCAGCAGGCGCTGCTCGCCGCCGCCCTGCTCGGCCTGCTCGCCGGGCTGATCGGGCCGCTCATCGTGGCCAGGCAGATGTCGTTCGCCGTCCACGGGACCAGTGAACTGTCGCTCACCGGCGCGGCGGCGGCGCTGCTCGTCGGCGTGGGTGTCGGGTTCGGTGCCATCGCCGGATCGGTGGTCGCGGCCGTATTGTTCGGGTGGCTGGGTTCGCGTGCGCGCGAACGTGATTCGGTGATCGCGGTGGTGCTCTCGTTCGGGCTCGGCCTGTCGGTGCTGTTCCTGTGGCTGTCCCCCGACCGCGCCGGATCGAAGTTCTCGCTGCTCACCGGGCAGGTCGCCAGCGTCGGCTACGACGGGCTCGCCCTGCTGCTCACCTGCACCGCCGCCGTGCTCGCCGTGCTCGCCGTGGTGTACCGGCCGCTGCTGTTCGCCAGCGCCGACCCCGAGGTGGCGGTGGCGCGCGGAGTGCCGGTGCGGGCGCTGTCGGTGGTGTTCGCGGTGCTGCTCGGCATCACCGCCGCGTTCGGCGTGCAGATCGTCGGCGCGCTGCTGGTGCTCGCCCTGCTCATCACCCCGGCCGCCGCGGCCGCGCAGGTGACGTCGAGCCCCCTGCGGGCCACCGTTCTCTCGGTGGTCTTCGCCGAGGTCGCCGCCGTCGGCGGGCTGCTGCTGTCGCTGGCGCCCGGCGTGCCGGTGTCGACCTTCGTCACCGGCATCTCGTTCGCCATCTACCTGGTGTGCCGGGTCGTCGGGCACCGGCAGCGCAAGCTCGCGCCCGTGCGCTGAAATCGCCACGGACCGCGCACGGCAGCGCGATGATTCATCCATGATCGATTTCTCGGTGCCGGAGGATCTGGCCGCCCTGCGCGATCGGGTGCGCGCGTTCGTCGTCGACCGGATCGTGCCGTTCGAACGCGATCCGCGGCTCACCGCGCACGGGCCGACCGACGAGTTGCGAGCCGAACTCGTCGAGCTGGCACGGGCCGAGAAGCTGCTCACCGTGCAGGCGCCCGTCGAGTACGGCGGGCTCGGGCTCAGCCACGTGGAGCAGGCGCTGGTGTACGAGGCGGCCGGGTGGTCGACGCTCGGGCCGGTCGCGATGAACTGCGCGGCGCCCGACGAGGGCAACATGTATCTGCTCGGCAAGATCGCCGACCCCGAACAGATCGACCAGCATCTGATGCCGATGATCCGAGGGGAACGGCGCTCGGTATTCGCCATGACCGAACCGGGCGGAGCTGGTTCGGACCCCGGGCAACTCAGCACGCGGGCCGTGTTCGACGGCGAGAACTTCGTGATCGACGGGCAGAAATGGCTCATCACAGGTGCCGACGGCGCCGCGACCTGGATAATCATGGCCGACCTTGCCGAGAACCCGCACCTGCCCGCCGGGCCGACACTGTTCCTCACCGAGGCCGACACGCCGGGCATCGTCATCGAGCGGATCATGAACACGATGGACCGCAACTACGTGGGCGGGCACGCGGTGGTGCGGTTCGAGAATCTGACGCTGCCACCGGATGCGGTGCTCGGCCGCACCGGTCAGGCCCTGCGCTACGCCCAGTTGCGCCTGGCTCCCGCCCGGCTCACGCACTGCATGCGCTGGCTCGGCGCCGCCGAACGCGCGCAGAGCATCGCCCTCGACCACGCGCGCACCCGCACCGCCTTCGGCAAACCCATCGGGCAGCACGAAGGTGTGTCGTTCATGTTGGCCGACAACGAGATCGCGCTGCACCAGTGCCGGCTCACCATCTGGCACACCTGCTGGCTGATGGACCAGGGGCAGCAGGCCAGGCACGAATCGTCGATGGCCAAGTCGTATGTCTCCGAGGAACTGTTCAAGGTCACCGACCGGTGTGTGCAGGTGCTCGGCGGAATCGGGATCAGCGACGAGACCGTGGTGGAAATGCTGTTCCGCGACATGCGCGCCTTCCGGCTCTACGACGGGCCGACCGAGGTCCACAAATACGCGATCGGCAGACATCTGGTCGGCCGCTAGTACCATTCGATCCCATGAGTTCGGAACTGCTGGTCGATGTCCGCGCGGGCGTCGCGGTGCTCACGCTCAACCGTCCTGCCCAGCGCAACGCCGTCACGGCGACCATGACGGCCGAACTCGGGGCGGCCCTTCGCCGCTGCGACACCGACGACGCCATCCGCGCCGTCGTCATCACGGGCACCCCACCCGCCTTCTGCGCCGGTGCCGACCTGTCGGCCGGTGCGGGTGGGGCGAGCGCGACGCTCGACCCGTCACCGTGGCAGGTGCGTAAACCGGTGATCGCCGCCGTGAACGGGCACGCCGTCGGCATCGGGCTCGCGCTCGCCTTGCAGTGCGATCTGCGCTATTTCGCCGACGACGCCGTGTACGGGCTCAGCCAGGTCCGGCGCGGTGTGCTCGCCGACGGCTACGCGCACTGGACCGTGCCCCGCCTGGCCGGGCTCGCCAACGCCGCCGACATCATGCTCACCGGCCGCACCTTCGACGGCGGCGAAGCCAAGTCGATGGGGCTGGCCAATGCCAGCCTGCCCGCCGCCGAAGTGCTGCCGACCGCGCTGGCCGTCGCCGAGGACATCGCCGGTGGCCCCGCACCGCTCCCCGTGGCCCTCACCAAGCGGCTCATCTGGGAAAGCCTCGGCATGACCCCCGCCGTGGTCGGGCAGCTCGAATCCGAGCTCAACGCGCACGTGGCCAAGAGCGTCGACGGCGGAGAGGCGATGACGGCGTTCAAGGAACGTCGTCAGCCGCAGTGGTCGGGCAGCGTCAACGACGAGTGGCCCGCCTGGGACGCCCCCGGCGAACGCCCGAGCCTCGACTAGCTCAGAAGTTCCCGTTGCACGACCCGGCCAGGTACAGCAGCGCGAAACAGATCATCAGAATCGTGCCGATGATCCCGCCGATGTACCCGATGAGCACCTGGTGACGCCCACTGAGCCCACCGTAGGAAGCGTCGATCTCGTTGAGTGCCCGCTTCCCGAGCGTCCACGCGACCGGCCCGAAGATCCCGCAGCAGAACGGGCTGAGCAGCCCGAGCACGAGAATCATGTTCGCCTGCGGGTGCTCGACCGTGGGGCCGATCGGTTGATTGGGGATCGCCACCCTACGAATTCTACGGTGTGCGACCACGATTCAGCGTCAGCTGACCACAACTAGGCCGCCGACGTGGCGTGCAGACGCCAAACTCAGCCCAGTCGACGCTGCCGAGCGATATCGGCCAACACCACACCGGCAGCAACCGAAGCGTTCAACGACTCGACCGGGCCCGCCATCGGGATGCTCAGGATCGAGTCGCAGGTCTCGCGGACCAGGCGCGACAGGCCCTTACCCTCGGACCCGACGACCACCACCGTCGGCACGCTGCCGTCGAAATCGTCGAGGGTCGTGTCGCCGCCCGCGTCGAGGCCGACGATCTGGATGCCCTGGGACGCCCAATCCTTCAACGTGCGGGTCAGGTTGGTCGCGCGGGCGACGGGCAGGCGTGCCGCCGCGCCCGCACTCGTCCGCCACGCCACCGCGGTGACGGCCGCGCTGCGACGCTGCGGGATCACCACACCCTGACCGCCGAACGCGGCGACCGAGCGGATGACCGCGCCGAGGTTGCGCGGGTCGGTGATGTTGTCGAGGGCGACGAGCAGTGCGGGCTCGGCGGTCGACTTCACCCGGTCCATCAGGTCGTCGGGATGGGCGTACCGGTACGGCGGTACCTGCAGTGCCACACCCTGGTGCAATCCGTTGGCACTCAACCGGTCCAGGTCGGTGCGCGGCACCTCGAGAATGGAGATGCCGAGGTCGGCGGCACGCTGCACGCTCTCGGTGAGGCGGTCGTCGTTCTCGGTACCGACCGCCACGTACAGCGCCGTCGCGGGCACATCCGCGCGCAGGCACTCGAGCACCGGGTTGCGGCCGAGCACCAGCTCGGGACCGTCGTCGGACTTGCGACCGGCGCGCGGCACACCGGACTTGCCGGTCGGACGACCCTGTGCCGCTTTGGCTTTGGCCGCGGCGGCCGCGCGCTTGGCGGCGGGATGCTTGGTGCGTTCGACCGCGGGCGGGGTCGCGCCGCGCCCTTCGAGGCCGCGCCGGCGCCTGCCGCCGGAACCGACGACAGCACCCTTCTTGGTGCCGCCCTTCCTGATCGCTCCGCGTCGCTGTGAATTGCCTGCCATCAGTTCGCCTTTCCGCTAGCTGCGCCCAGCGACCATTCCGGCCCCTGCGGGGTATCGGTGACTTCGATACCCGCCGCGATGAGCCGATCCCGTGCGGCATCGGCTTCTGCCCAGTTCTTGTCCGCCCGCGCGCTCGCCCGGCGATCCAGCTCCGAGCGGACCAGCACGTCGAGCGCGTCGAGCGCCGCCGAATTGTCGGCGGGGGTGTACCAGTGTTCGTCGAACGGGTCGACGCCGAGGATGCCGAGCATCGCCCGCACCTGCCCGGCCAGTTCGGCCGCTGTGTCGAGTGCGCCCGATTCCATGGCGCGATTGCCCTCGTGCACCACGCGGTGGATTTCGGCGAGCGCCTTGGGGATCGCCAGATCGTCGTCGAGCGCGGCGGCGAACGCGTCGGTCCATTTACCGACCGGCACCGCACCGGCCCGATCGTGCACCCGCCGCACGAAAGCCTCGATGCGCTGATAGGAAGCGACCGCGTCGTCGAGTGCCTTGTCGGAGTATTCGAGCATCGAACGGTAATGCGCGCTGCCCAGATAGAAACGCAATTCCACCGGCCGTACGCGAGTGAGTACATTCGGCACCGAGAGAACATTGCCGAGCGACTTCGACATTTTCTCCCCGCCCATCGTCACCCAGCCGTTGTGCAGCCAGTAACGCGCGAAACCGTCGCCCGCCGCCTTCGACTGGGCGATCTCGTTCTCGTGGTGCGGGAAGATCAAATCCATTCCGCCGCAATGGATATCGAATTCGGGTCCGAGATAGAACTCGGCCATCGCGGAGCATTCCAGGTGCCAGCCGGGGCGACCGGGGCCCCACGGCGAGGGCCAGCTCGGCTCGCCCGGTTTGGCGGCCTTCCAGAGGGTGAAATCGCGGGGGTCGCGTTTCCCGCGCGTAGGGGTTTCGCCCTGGTGCACGTCGTCGAGTTTGTGGCCGGAGAGTTCTCCGTAATTCGGCCAGCTCACCACATCGAAATACACATCACCCTCGGCGGCGTAGGCGTGCCCGCGCTCGATCAGCCGCTCCATCAGGGCGACCATCTGGGTGATGTGCCCGGTGGCGCGTGGCTCGGCCGACGGCGGCAGCACACCGAGGGTTTCGTAGGCGGCATCGAACGCGCGCTCGTGCGTGGCCGCCCATTCCCACCACGGCCTGCCCGCCTCGGCGGCTTTGTTCAGGATCTTGTCGTCGATATCGGTGACATTGCGGATGAACCGCACGTCGTAGTCGTGTGCCAGCAGCCAGCGGCGCAGCACGTCGAAGGCGACGCCGCTGCGCACATGCCCGATATGGGGCTGACCCTGCACGGTGGCACCACACAGATACACCGAGGCACGGCCGGGGACCAGCGGGGTGAATTCCCGCATGGTCCGCGTGTCGGTGTCAAAAAGGCGCAAGGTCACGGCATTCGATCCTAGTCGGTGGGATGAGAGTGGGGTTGACCGGCCGGTTCGTGGCTCGCCGCGATTCGGAGGCGGCGACGGTGGGGCGGTCGGGTGGGGTGGCCCGTCAGGGCTGCGAACACTCCAGCAGACAGGTCGCGATGGCGGCGACACCCTCACCGCGCCCGGTCAATCCGAGCCCGTCGGTGGTGGTTCCGGAGACAGAAACCGGTGCGTCGAGTAATTCGCCGAGTACTTTTTGCGCCTCGGCGCGGCGCGGGCCGATCTTCGGGCGATTACCGATGACCTGCACGGCGGCATTGACGACGGAGTAGCCGTCGTCGGTGAGGAGCCTGCGGACTTCGGTGAGCATGGCGGCGCCGGTGACTCCGGCCCATTCGGGGCGGCCGACGCCGAAGACGGCGCCCACGTCGCCCAGGCCGGCGGCGGAGAGCAGTGCGTCGCACAGGGCGTGCACGGCCACGTCACCGTCGGAGTGGCCCGCGCAGCCGTCGGCGTCCGGGAACAGCAATCCGGCCATCCAGCAGGGACGACCGGGTTCGATGGGGTGCACGTCGCTGCCGATGCCGACTCTCATTTCGCGACCTCGCTCCGGTCGGCAGAGCGACTGAGCTGCGCGAAGTCGCCGCCGGGCACGGAATCGGCAGTCGCGGAGTCCCCGACGGGCGCGGACTCGACGGTCGCGAGCTGTGTCGGTGCGTCTGCGGGCGAGGCCTCGGTCGCCCGCGCCGACTCGAGCGACGCAGTGGCGTCGGCCGAGGCCGCGTCGCTTCGCCGGGCGAGGACGGCTTCGGCGAGGGTCAGGTCGAGTGGCGTGGTGATCTTGAAGGCCAGTGGCTCGCCCGCGACGGTGTGCACGGCGACGCCGAGGCGTTCGACCAGGCCCGCGTCGTCGGTCGCGGCGACGTCGGTGGCGTAGGCGCGGCGCAGCAACTCGGCGTCGAAACCCTGGGGAGTCTGGACGGCGCGCAGGCGGGCGCGGTCGGGTGTGCCGGTGACAACGCCCGCGTCGTCGACCGATTTCACGGTGTCGACGACGGGCAGCGCCGGCACGACGGCCGGGCTGCCTGCCTGTAGTTCGGTGGCGACGCGCGCGATGAGTTCGGGCGGAGTGAGCGCGCGAGCGGCGTCGTGCACGAGGTAGTACCCGGCGTCGGGTGCGGCCGCGATGCCCGCGCGCACCGAATCCGTGCGCTCGGCGCCGCCGACGACGACCTGCACCGGCACAGGGGGCATCGAACCGCCGGTCAGCGAAGTGGTGGACAGCAAGGCGGACGCGGCGTCGACCAGTTCGGCGGGTACGACCACGACCACCCGGTGCACAGCACCGGACGCGATCAACCCATCGACGGCCAGCCGGACCATAGGTATACCGCCGACCGGGACGAACGCCTTCGGGGTGGGTTCACCCAGGCGCACGCCACGACCGGCGGCAGGAACCAGTGCTACGACAGGTCGCACACTACGAGGCCGCGGCGAGGACCTCGTCGAGCAGCGATTCGGCCTTGCCGTCGTCGGTGCCCTCGGCGAGCGCGAGCTCACCGACGAGGATCTGACGCGCCTTGGCCAGCATCCGCTTCTCACCGGCGGACAGACCGCGATCCTGCTCACGACGCCACAGGTCGCGGACGACCTCGGCCACCTTGTTCACATCGCCGGAGGCGAGCTTCTCGAGGTTGGCCTTGTAACGGCGGGACCAGTTGGTCGGCTCCTCCGTGTGTGGCGCGCGTAGCACCTGGAAGACGCGGTCGAGACCTTCTTGGCCGACGACGTCGCGCACGCCGACGTATTCGGCGTTTTCTGCGGGAACGCGAACGGTCAGGTCGCCTTGCGCGACCTTCAGGACCAGATACTCTTTCTGCACACCCTTGATGGTGCGGGTCTCGATTGCTTCGATCAGCGCCGCTCCGTGGTGGGGGTAAACGACGGTGTCTCCGACCTTAAAAATCATGTGTCCCGTGCCCCTTTCGATGTTCACAGTTTAACATGCGACTCGGTAACGGCGCGATCAACTGTGCAGGTCAGGGCCACAACGAGGACATCCCAGGGGTTGACAATCAAGAATTGTTGTGCATTGTGTTGCGCCAGAACAGGTTAACCACCAGCACAACGACCGGTATTCGCACTTCGGCCGTCCGGCATCGACGTGGCAACCACGTCCGGGACACCGAACTGTTACTTCCGTACCCGCGCGTCGCGAGCCCCGACGCCACGCGCGCGAAGCGAACTACTACGCTGCCTAGTTACTACCCTCCGGTCCCCGTGTGGAACGGAGTGAGCCCGGTCGACATGGAGGACAAACCGTGACTGCCCTGAAAGCTGTGACCGCCCCGTCGGCGCGACGTCGCATGGTGACGGTTGCCGCGCTCGCCGCTGCCGCGGGCATCGCCCTGACCGGCTGCAGTGCCGGCCAGCACACCCAGACCTCGTCGCAGGACGCCGCCATCAACGGCAACCATGCCGACGTCGGCGACATCTCGCTGCGCAACGTGCACATCGTGTACCCCGAGGCGGCGTCGGAGCACCAGAAGGGCGGCAAGGCCGTCCTCGCCCTGTCGATCATCAACGGCAGCGAGACCATCACCGACGAGCTCACCAGCGTGAGCACCGACCTCGGCCCGATCAAGATCACCGGCCCGGCCGGTGGCAAGTTCGAGCTGAAGCCGCAGGAGACCGTGCTGGTCGGCCCGCCGAGCGTCACCGCCGCGGCCGAGACCGGCGATCACCACGGCACCACCACGGCCGCGCCGACCACCACCGCGGCACCGACCACGGCGCCGGGTGGCGGCAACTCGAGCGCCAGCGATGCCGCTGCCGAGCCGGCGAGCATCGAGATCACCGGCCTCACGGAGAACATCACCCCCGGCCTGACCTACACGGTCACCTTCAACTTCAAGGACGCGGGCACCGTGCAGGTGGCCGTTCCGGTCGACGCCGCCACATCCGAGCGCGTCGAGAACGAGAAGTCCGGCCCGGCGCCCGAGGGCGCGGGCGGCGGTCACTGAGACCAGCAGCCGGGAAAAGCCGTCGCGAACTTTCGCGGCGGCTTTTCTTGTTGTCGGACCCGATCCGTAGGGTGCGCGTGTGGCCAAGACCAAAGCTGTTTTCCGTTGCACCGCGTGTTCGCACGAGGTGTCGAAATGGGTCGGCAAATGTCCTGATTGCGGTGCGTGGGGCACCGTGAACGAGGTGGCGGTCTCGGCCGCCGCGGCAGCGCCGGGGCGCAGGGCCATGCTGCCGAGCACGGCCGCGGCGCCGCTGTCGCAGATCGACGCGAAGGTCACCCAGGCCAGGTCGACGGGGGTGAGCGAACTCGACCGGGTGCTCGGCGGTGGGGTGGTGCCGGGATCGGTCGTGCTGCTGTCGGGTGAACCGGGCGTCGGCAAGTCGACCCTGCTGCTCGAGGTCGCGTTCCGGTGGGCCGCCCAGCGCGACGAGACCGCGCTGTATGTGACGGCGGAGGAGTCGGCTGGGCAGGTGCGCCTGCGTGCCGACCGGACCGGCGCTGTGCACGACCGGGTGTATCTCGCGGCCGAATCGGATCTGTCGATCGTGCTCGGGCACGTGGAGCAGGTGCGCCCGACGCTGCTGGTCGTCGACTCGGTGCAGACGATGCTCGCCCCCGAGGTCGACGGCGTGATCGGCGGTGTCACCCAGGTACGCGCGGTGACGGCGGCGCTCACCTCGCTGGCCAAGGCGAGCGGGATCGCGGTGCTGCTGGTCGGACACGTCACCAAGGACGGCAATGTGGCCGGTCCGCGCACGCTCGAGCACCTGGTGGACGTGGTGCTGCAGTTCGAGGGCGACAAGAACTCCTCGCTGCGCATGGTGCGCGGCATCAAGAACCGCTTCGGCAGCGCCGACGAAGTGGGCTGTTTCGAACTGCACGAGGACGGCATCGCCTGCGTCGACGATCCGTCCGGCTTGTTCCTGCATCACCGCACCGATGCCGTGCCCGGCACGGCGGTGACAGTCGCGATGGACGGCAAACGTCCGCTGGTCGCGGAGGTGCAGGGACTCACGGTGAAGACCGAGATCCCGCAGCCGCGTCGCGCGGTGAGCGGCCTGGACTACAACCGGGTGGCCATGGTGCTCGCGGTGCTGCAGAGCCGTGGACGGGTATTCCTCGGCAAACACGACGTGTACGCGGCGACTGTCGGCGGCATGCGCCTGGTCGAGCCGACCGCCGACCTCGCCATCGCCCTGGCCATCGCCAGCGCCGAGGCCGATATCGCCCTGCCCGCGGGCTGGGTGATCCTCGGTGAGGTCGGCCTGGCGGGCGAGGTCCGCAAGATCACCGGGCTCGGTCGGCGCCTGGCCGAGGCCGAGCGATTGGGCTTCACCACCGCCCTGGTTCCACCGGGTTCGGAGAAGTCCAAGGTCGGTTCGATGCGCATCCACGAGGTCGGCGACCTGCGTTCGGCGCTGCGTTTGGCCGAACTCCGCAAATCCCGGGCACCTCGCGAGCCGGTGGCCGTGGAATAACTCCGGCAAACCGCGCTTTCCGGTCGAATTCGGCATTTCGGCGGTAACAGCCGTTGACACGGTCGTCCGTCCTGCGAATTCTGCAAATCAGCCGTCTTGGACATGTGATTTACAGCGCATCCGCATAATGCCCGGTCGGACGGTATTCAGTCGGCCAGGTTGAACGGTTCGGCCGCGCTGCGGATGGAACCGAGCTGTGCGACAACCATGTACGCGCCCGCCGGAACCGGCAACCGCTCCCCCGCGCATTGTGGCTGGGACGTGGTGCCGAACCAGGTGCCCTTGTACGACAGCTGTTCGCCCGCCTTCAGGGTCTTCACCTCCGGCGGCCCGTCCGGGGTGCAGTCGTTGCTCGCCCACAGCCTGCGCTGCCCGTCGAGGGTGAAGACGAGGAACTGCGGGCCCGCGCCGAGATCGCGCGAGCACGCGGCCGTGGAGATGTTGGTGATCACGGTGCCGAAGCCCGGCTGGTCACCCACCCGGTAGGTCGGCTGGTTGACCGTCACCTTCAGCGCCAGCGACTGATCGCTGCACGGCTGGGCCGCGGGCTCGGGCACGGCGGACGTGGTCGACGCCGCCGCCGACGTGCTGGTCACCGAACTGCTCGCCGCCGCGCTACTGGTCGCACTGCTTATCTGAGGCGTGCTCGCGACCGTCGTCGAGGACGCGGCCGCGCTCGAACCGGACGAATCACCACCGCGCGCCACCAACGTGACCAGCCAGACCACGATGGCGAGCGCGACGATGATGACGCCGATGGCGAGCGCGCGACGACGCCAGTAGATCTCCGGTGGCAGCGGTCCATTCGGTTCCAGCACGCTTCAAAGGTAAGCGCAGCGCGCGAGGGCGCGCTCGATGACCTCGGCGTGTCGGGCGCGTACCGCCCGATTCAGACCGTCTCGCCGATATTGCCGACCACCCGGCGCAGGTGCGCGCGCCCGTCCGACAACTGGTAGGTGACGCTCGCGATCGCGCACTGACCAGTGGCGACGCGCTGGGAGATGATCATCGAGCGCTCCATGAGCAACTTGCTGGTCTCCACCACGTGCCGGGCCTCGAGGTCGTCGACCGTCGTGAGCCCTTCGCGACGGCCGAGCAGGATCGAGGGGGTCACCTTCTCGACCACGCTGCGGATGAAGCCGCCGGGGACGGCGCCGCCGTCGAGCGCGTCGATCGTGGCCTTCACCGCGCCGCAGCTGTCGTGGCCGAGAACCACGATCAGCGGCACATTGAGCACCTCGACGCCGTATTCGATCGAACCGAGCACCGAGGCATCTACGACGTGGCCCGCCGTGCGCACCACGAACATATCGCCGAGGCCCTGGTCGAAGATCAGTTCCGCGGCGACGCGTGAATCGCCGCAGCCGAACAGGATCGCGTGTGGTTTCTGTCCGCCCACGAGCTTGGCTCGGTCGGCCGCCCCCTGGCTAGGATGCAGCAGAGTGTCGTTGACGAAACGCTCGTTGCCCTCGCGCAGCGACTTCCAGGCACTTATCGGATTAGAACCAGGCATACCGACCATTGTGCACACGCTATCGGTTACCAGCGAGTCTGCGCTGTTACGCCTCGGCAAAGTCGGCCTGGCAGAGATGGAACGGAAACAGTGAGTATCGACGCCGAGGTCCTGCTGGATTGGTTCGCCGAGCGGGCGCGCGACCTGCCGTGGCGGCGGCCGGAGGCGACCGCCTGGCACATCCTGATGAGCGAGATCATGCTGCAGCAGACACCCGTGGTCCGGGTGGAGCCGATCTGGCGGGAGTGGGTGGCGCGCTGGCCGGTGCCCTCGGCGATGGCGGCGTCGTCACAGGCCGAGGTGCTGCGGGCGTGGGGCAAGCTCGGTTATCCGCGCCGGGCGCTGCGGTTGCACGAGTGCGCGCGGGTGCTGGCCGCCGAGCACGGCGACGTGGTTCCCGCCGATGTCGACGTCCTGCTCGGCCTGCCGGGTATCGGCGCATACACCGCGCGGGCGGTGGCGTGTTTCGCGTACGGGCAGCGAGTTCCGGTGGTGGACACCAACGTTCGCCGCGTGGTGGCGCGAGCGGTACACGGCCGTGAACCCGGTAACCCGTCCTCGCGCGACCTCGCCGAAACCGAGGCGCTGCTGCCCGTCTCGGTGCCGCGGGCGGCGAAGTTCTCGGCGGCGCTGATGGAACTGGGCGCGCTGGTCTGCACGGCTCGCAACCCCGACTGCGGCAACTGCCCGCTGCCGCGCTGCGCCTGGGTCGACGCGGGCAGGCCGGCCGCCGAGGTGGTGCGCAAGGTGCAGAAGTACGAGGGCACCGATCGCCAGGCGCGCGGCAGGCTGCTCGACGTGTTGCGTGATGCGTCGGGTCCGGTCGAGCGGGTGCGGCTGGACATGGCCTGGGCGCGCGACCCGGGTCAGCGCGCCCGCGCCTTGGATTCCCTGCTGGTCGACGGGCTCGTCGAGCAGACCGAGGACGGCCTGTTCGCCCTGGCCGGCGAGGGAGCCTGAGACCCGGCACTCAAACCCGTGCCAGAAACCGTTCGACGTGCGCGCGGTATTCCTCGGGCCGCTCATCGTGAATCAGGTGCCCCGCCCCGAGGACTCGCACGTACTCCGCGTCCGGATGCACCTCGGCCATCGTCCGCATCTGCCCCGCCGGGGTGATGGTGTGCTCGCCCTCGATGAGCAAGGCGGGCACGCGCAGCGATTTCCATTCGTCCCAGAAGTCGCGCGTTCCCCATTCCTCGGAAATCGCGCGGAAGGTGTCGACCTCGCCGTGCAACCGGTAGCCGCCCGAGTCGGTGAACGCCCGCAGGAAGTACCGCCCGGCCACCGGCCCGAAATAGTCGAGCACGGCCCGGGCGTCGGGGAAGGGTTGCGGCCAGGAGTGGATGAGTTCGGCCCAGTGCGCAGCGGTGCGGCCGGTGAAGTCCGGTGCGATGTCCTCGACGACGATCGCGCGGACCCGGTCGGGGTGGGCCGCCGCGAACACCCACCCGTGCAGCGCACCCATCGAATGCCCGATCACGATCATCGGTTCGGTGATCGCCGCCGTGTGCTCGGCGAGGTCAGCGACGAACGCCTCGGTAGTGAGCTCCGCGGGCGGAACGCGGCCGTGACCTGCGGCATCGAAGGTGTACACATGTCCGAGCGCGCGCAACCACGGCACCTGATCCGACCAGGTACGCGCACTCCCCATCAGCCCGTGCAACAGCAGAATCGGCACCCCGACCCCACCTTCGTCGTACAACACCCAGCCGATTGTGCCAGCTCGAGCATCGGTTTTCGGCCGCCTCGAGCCGGACTGATCGGAGGGGTGCGACGAAGGAGCACCCGGCCCGCGGCGCCGGCCGCCATAGACTGAGCTCATGGCTGTTGTGAAGATCAATGCGATCGAGATTCCCGAGGGCGCGGGCCCGGAGCTGGAGAAGCGGTTCGCCGCGCGTGCTCACGCGGTGGAGAACTCGCCCGGGTTCCTCGGCTTCCAGTTGCTGCGCCCGGTAGCCGGTGACAACCGGTACTTCGTGGTGACGCAGTGGGATTCGGAGGAGTCGTTCGCCGCGTGGCGTGACGGCCCGGCCCGCACGGCGCACGCCGGTCACGGTGCCGACGGCGAGCGGCCCAAGCCGGTGTCGACCGGTGCGTCGCTGCTCGAGTTCGAGGTCGTGCTGGACGTGCCCGCGAAGTCCTGATCCGGGCGTTTCCCCTGGATGTATTGACGCGCGCTGGCAGCGGCTGTCACAGTTCGAGGGAAATTACGCGAGGGTGCGCGGTAATCCGGTGAGATTCCGGAGCGGTCGCGCCACTGTATTCCGTGCCGGATTCCGGTGCGGACAGCCAGACATCGGCACCCTCGCCTATCGCTTCGATCGCGGGACGCGCATCCCGGAGGAGGACCCGAATGGCTATCGCGCATTCACCCAGCCGGTCTACCGGCCTCGACACCCTGGCTACCGTGCTGGTCACGGCCGGTGTCGTTCTTCTCGCACTGCTCACGCTGTACCTGGTCGGTTTCGACCAGGGGGCCGTCTCGCGTAGCGGGATGTTCCTGCACGAGCTGATGCACGACGGACGTCACCTGCTCGGTGTCCCGTGCCACTGACCGGATCCTTCAAAACCCTGCTGTTACGTGGCCTGCTGGCCGGTCTGATCGCCGGCCTGCTGGCCGCGACAGTGGGCTATTTCATCGGCGAACCCCATATCGAGGCGGCCATCGCCATCGAGGAGGCCGGGTCCGGCGGGCATTCGCACGGGACCGTCGAGGACCAGGCGCACGACGAAGAACCGCTGGTCAGCCGATCTGGGCAGCAGGCGGGTCAGTTTCTCGCGCTCGCCCTGGCCGGAATGGCGTTCGGGGCGATCTTCGCCGCCGTTGTGCACGTGGCTCGCCGCTTTACCGCGCTGAGCGGGCCCCGATTGTCGCTGACCACAGCGGGTTTCGCGTGGGCGGCGATCGTCGCGGTGCCGTTCTTCAAGTACCCGGCCAATCCACCGGCGGTCGGCGACCCGGAAACCATCGATCAGCGCACCTGGCTGTGGGTGGCCGTTGTCGTGCTCGGCCTGCTCGCGGTCGCGGCGGCCGTCGCGGCCTATCGCGCGCTGGCCGGGCAGCTCGACTCGTTCCGGCTCGTTGCCGCGGTAGCCGCGTTCGTGCTGGTCACCACGGTCGGTTACGTGCTGCTGCCGGGCGTGAACGAGGTGTCCGACGACTTCCCGGCGACGCTGCTGTGGCAGTTCCGGGTGGCGTCACTGGCCGAAACCGCCACCCTCTGGGCGGCTTTGGGACTGGTGTTCGCCGCGCTCACCGAATGGTCCAGCGCGCGTAGCACTCCGGTAGCACGCGAGGTCGCTACCTCCGGGTGATCCTCGTGAGTACCACGAGAGGGCAGTGTCGGCATCATGACCGACACTGCCTTCTCTGTTTCCGTCGCCCGTCCGGGGGCGGTGCGCGTGGCCTTCGCCGGGCTGGTCACCGCGCTGGCCGCCGGGGTCGCCGAGGGACTGCTGCGCGCCGGACGCGGTGGGACCGAATTCGGCGCCACCGCAACGGGTCTGCTGCCCCGGCTGGCCATCTACCTGGTGGTGCTCGGGGTCGCGATGCACATGGCCAACGGCAGCCGGGTGTCGCGGGCCCTGCTCACCGTCGGTATCGGGATGATCGGGCTGGTCTCGCTCATCATCGAACCGCTGGCGGTACTGCTGTCCACCGACGACTTCGGCGCCCTGTTCGGTGAGCTCGCGCCCGATTCGGCTGTCCTCGTCGCCTGCCGGGCGGTGCACATCCTCGCGGTGGTGATCGCGATTCCGGCGATGTACACCCCGGCAGCGCACCGCTGGTTCACCCAGCGGTGAGTGTTCAGATGAGTTCGGCGTCCAGTTCCACCTCGGCGACACCGGCGAGCGCCTTGCTCACCGGGCAGCCGTTCTTGGCCGCGGTCGCCGCGGTGTAGAAGCCCTCGGCGTCGATCCCGGAGGCGACGGCGCGCACGGTCAGCTTGATCTTGCTGATCCGGAAACCGCCCGCGGGGTCGGGGCCGAGGGTCACGTCGGCGGTGACGTCGAGGCTCTCCGGCGTGCCGCCGACGTTGGCGATCTCGGCCGAGAGCGCCATCGAGTAGCACGACGAATGCGCGGCCGCGATGAGCTCTTCGGGGCTGGTGCCCTCGGCGTTGTCGGCCGCGCGGCGGGGGAAGGTCACGTCGTACTTGCCGACGCCGGAGCTGACCAGCTCGACCTGCCCGGAGCCGTCCTGCAGCCCGCCTGCCCAGAGTGTGCGTGCGCTACGAGTCGCCATCACGTTCCTTTCGTTAGCCAGAGTGTGTGTTCGACACCGAACCTACGTGAGCTCAGACCGGGATACTCGTCACTTCGTCGAGGCGTTCCAGCTTCTCCGGCCACACCTGCTGATGCAGGTCGCGGATGGCGGCGGTGGCGAAACCGGAGTGCCGCAACCGCAACCTGATGCCGCGTGGCTGTTTCAGGAACTCGGCGGCGACCACGGTCTCCACCCCTTCGGTCGCGGCGGTGACCCAGGTGAACTCGATCCGGCGGTTCGGCTCGAGCGCGAGGATGCGGCCGTAGTGCGGGTTGCGTTTCTCGGCCGAGCCGGTGTCGAAATAGAGGGGCTCGTTCACGGCGGGTCGCATCAGAACCGATCCGGGGACGGCCAGCCACAGGTCGAGGCCTTGGGTCCAAGCCGCGTACAGCAGGCTCGGCTGGGCCTTCATGACTCGCTCGACGGTGAGCTCGTGGGGCCGAGTGGACAGGTCCGGGGGGCGAACTGGCTGGTCCATCAGCCGACCCTACCGGTCAAGTGCCCACCGAGCCCGCATCGGGTGTGCCACAGCGTCACTCGGGGTTGGTGACGCGCGCGAGCACGATGCCACCGAGAATCAGCGTCAGGGCCAAGACCCGGCCCGCGCTGAGCGGGTCCTTGTGCACGAGCACGCCGAGACCGATCGCCCCGAGCGCGCCGATCCCGGTGAACACCGCGTACGCCGTCCCGACCGGAAGGGTCTGCATGGCGCGCGAGAGCAGGTAGACCGCCAGCGAGCCGAGCGCGATGCACAGCAGGGTCGGGCCGAACCTGGTGAAGTTCTCGGTGGGTTTGATGGTCTGCGACCAGGCGATTTCGACCAGGCCGGCCACGCCGAGCAAGACCCAGTTCATCGCGCGTAGTCCTTTGCGAGCACGCGTACTTCGGCGATCGCGGCGTCGAGTGAGGCCTCGTGCTCGGTACGCAGGTGGGCGAGGTTGGGGTCCGAGACCGCGTTGGCCAGTTCGGCATTGACGAAAACGGTATCGGTGACGGCGTAATGGCCCGCGAAGAAGTCGCGCAGATAGCGCTCCTGATAGTCGAAGGCGGCCTTCGGCGCGCCGGGCGAGTAGGCGCCGCCGCGTGCGGAGACGACGACGAAGCGCCTGTGCCCCAGCGACATCCGCGGAAAAGTCACCTGATCGAGCCAGGCCTTGAGCGTGGCGGGGATCGAGTAGTTGTACATCGGTGTGCCGATGAGGATCACGTCGGCGGCCAGCAATTGCGCGAGCAGGGGTTCGACGGTGCGCCACGCGGCGCGGGCGGCGGGGGTGACGGCGAGATCGGGCAGACGATCGAGGTCGGTGCTGCCCGCCGCGAGGACGGCATCACACAGCTCGGTCCAGCCCTCGTCGATGAACGGCGCGGGGTCGGTGGCGAGGTCGCGGTAGGTGTAGGCGCCCTCGGGGGCCGCCGCACGCCAGGCCCGCGCGAATTCCGCGCCGAGCCTGCGGCTGAGGGAAGTAGTCCTGGCACTGGCGTCGAGGTGCAGCAGGTGCGTCATGGTCGAACCTTTCGATAACCGGACGTTGTGTCCGCTTGACCCAAGGCTAGAACACAAGTGGACACCTTGTCCATATTTCTGGATCTCGGTTAGAGTCGACCCCATGGAGCCTCGATCCGATCTGCTCACCGGCACGGCACCACCACCCGAACGCACCGACGCCGCCCGCAACCGCGCCAAAGTGCTCGCCGCGGCGGCCGACCTCTTCGCCACCCGCGACCCGCGCACCGTCACCATGGACGACATCGCCAAGGCCGCGGGCGTCGGCCGGGGCACCCTCTACCGCCGCTACCCCGACCGCAATGCCATCGCCGTCGCCCTGCTCGACGAACACGAACGTGCCGTCCAGGAACAGCTCCTGCGCGGCGAACCCCCACTCGGCCCCGGCGCTCCCCCCGCCGAGCGGCTCGCCGCGTTCTATGCCGCCATGATCGAATTGCTCAGCGCCCACGCCCATCTGGTACTCGGCGCCGAAACCGGCGGAGCCCGCTTCGCCACCGGCGCCTACGGGTTCTGGGCACTGCACGTCCGGGCCCTGCTCGTCGAAGCCGGTATCCCCCAGCCCGATTCGCTGATCGATACCGTCCTGGCCCCCGTGGCGGCCGAGGTCTACCTTCAGCAACGCGAACGCGGCTTGTCCCCGGAGCAGATCACCGCGGGTCTGTCGGTCCTCGCTCACCGGCTGCTCGGGGGCGGGTAAGCGCGATGTGTCGGTGGCTACGGCTACCGTCACGCGGGTGAGGACACTGCCTACCGACGCCGAAGTCGACCGGTTCTGGGCCATGATCGAATCCGCCTGGGATGCCTGCGGCGCGCCACGAACCGAGGGTCGGCTCGACCAGTTCCTCGCCGAATTACGCGCGCTCAGTGCTGATTTCACCAGCGAGGAGCTCACTGCGCTGGACCGCGTGGCCGAGCGCGCGCTCTACGACATCGACCGTGCCGATATCCACGCGGTGATCGGGGGGTCCGACGACGGGTTCCTCTATCGCCGCGGCTTCGTCGTCGCGCTGGGTCGCGACTACTACCGCGCGGCTGTGGCCGATCCGGGGGCCGTGCGATCCCACGGCGAATGTGGGCAGATGGGCTACTTCTTCGCCCACCTGCACAAGGACCGGTTCGGGAGCTTCCCCGACCGGAATTCGGGAATCTCCAGGGAGACGGCGTCGAATCCGGCCGGGTGGTCCTGAATCGGGGTCAGGTGAGGTCGCGGCGGGCGGTGAGCCAGATGGTTCCCGTCGCGAAGATCGTCACGTAGACCGCGAGGACGACGAGGGACTCGCCACGGGTCAGGATGTCGAGGACACCAGGCGTCGCTGGGCCTTCCACCGTGCGCATCGCCCCTGCCAGTGAGCCCGCGGCGGTGCCGGGAAGCAGATCGGTGACCGCTTCGATGGGGCCGAATATCCCCGCGACCCCGCGCAGCAGGTTCTCGACGACGAGAACCCAGATCAGGCCGAGCCCGACAGCGAGAGCGGGACCGCGGGCGAGGGCGCCGATGAAGGCTCCCGCTGCGGTCCACATACTCAGAATGGCTGTGCCGGTGAGGATTCCGAGAAGAGATCGGTCGAGTGCGGGCAATGTGACCGGCTGACCTTCCGTCACCGCGATGAGGGACGCGACACCGAGGTCGACGACGAACGCGGCACACACCAGGACGACTACCGTCACCAGTAGGCTCAGCAGCAACCCACCGACCGCGTTCGCCCGGCCCGGCCCCTGGGTGAACACGGTCTTCCACGTCCCCCAGCCGTACCCACTACCCACCGCCAGCGCGCCGAGAACAAGCATCAGCGCACCGCCGAACATCGCCATACCCTGGGTGAATACTTCGGGTACGGCGGTCGGCACGAGCCGGCCGAGCAGCACATCGCGCGGCAAGCCGTCGGACATGGAGCCGCTCTCACCGGAGCGGTAGGCCAGGTAGTCGAACAGGTAGGCGAAGGTCAGATTCAGCAGGATCCATGTGCCGAGCACGATCCAGAAGGCGGGCCAGCGCCGAAGACGCAGACCCTCCGCCCTGATACTCGCCGTGAGATCTCCTGTCATGCTGGTCATTTCGCGACCTCCGTCAGCTCGAAGAAGACTTCTTCCAGGGATTTCTCGTCGACGCGCAGCTCGAGCAGGTCCGCACCCGCCTGCACGACAGCTCGCGCCACAGCAGGCGCCATCGCGGCCGTCGTCTCTATCCGAATGCCCTCGGCGCCCGCTCGCACCGGCGCGCCGGACAGCGCGCGGACCGCCTCGACGGCTACATCCACCGGTTCGGCGCGGACGAGTAGCGATGCGGTGCCGCGCAATTCGGCGACCGTCGATTCGGCGAGCAGACGCCCACCGGAGATCACCCCGACCCGGTGGCAGATTTCCTGCACCTCGGCGAGCTGATGACTCGACAGCAACACGGTGTGGCCGTCTGCCGCGAGATCGACGATGAGCGAACGCATTTCGGCCAGACCGGCCGGGTCGAGACCGTTGGTCGGCTCGTCGAGGACGAGCAGATCGGGATCGCCGAGCAGGGCCGCACCGACACCGAGGCGCTGCTTCATACCGAGGGAATAGGTGCGGAAGCGGTCGTCGGCGCGGGTGGTGAGGTCGACGCGGGCCAGCGCCTGAGTGACCTCGCGGTCGCCGAGTCCGCGATAGCGGGCGAGAACGCGCAGGTTGTCGCGACCCGACAGGTACGGGTAGAAGCCCGGGCCCTCGATCAGTACCCCGACCCGGCGCAGCACCTCCGGGTCGCCGGGGGCGCTGCCGTGGACCGTCGCGCTGCCCGCGCTCGGCCGGACCAGGCCGGTCAGCATGCGCAGGGTCGTCGTCTTGCCCGCGCCGTTGGGGCCGAGGAAGCCGTAGATCTCCCCGGTCCTGACCCGCATACTCACCGCATCGACCGCGAGGTGTTCGCCATAGCGTTTGGTCAACCCGGTGGTGACCACGATTGATTCGTTCATGCGAAAGACGATCCGCGCCGAAGGGGTGCCCGCGCATCCGTCGCGCGGCTCGATCGGGCCTACGTCGCGCGAGGTACGCGGGGCTACGGCAAAAATACGTGCGTAGGCCGACGCTTCTGCCGGGGTGACGCAATAGGGTTGCGTGGGTGGGAGCGAAGTGGGAGCGTGACGCGGCCGTCCGGGACTGGGGGCTGGCGGTGGTGGTCGCGATAGTGCAGCTGGCAGGCAGTTCCGGGGCGAACGCGCAGCAGACCGGGGTGCGTTCGCTCGACGCGTTCGCGTACCTGCTGCTGCTGGCCGGGCCGATCGCGCTCGGCTTCCGGCGGTTGCTCCCCGAGCCGGTGCTGGTGGTGGCCCTGCTCGCCGCCGTGTCCTACGTGCTGCGCGACTACGGGTACGGGCCGATCTTCCTTTCGCTCATCATCGCGTTCCTCACGGCTGCCGTCCACGGATCGCGCTGGCGCACCTACCCGTTGGTCGTCGTCGGCTACCTGACGATGGTGTGGCCGCTGCCCGCCCTGCTCGGCCGCGATGTCGACGCCTGGCAGGTCTTCGGCCTGCTGGCCTGGCTGGGTGTACTGGTCGGGATCGCCGAGGGAATCCGTCAGCGGCGCACGGTGGTGCTCGCGCGCCGGGAGCGGGCCGAGGCGGCGCAACGCGATGAACAGGCACAGCAGGCGCGGGCCGCGTCCGAGGAACGGCTCGCCATCGCCCGCGAGTTGCATGATGTACTGGCACACAGCCTTTCGCTGATCAATGTGCAGTCCTCGGTGGCGCTGGAACTGTTCGACCGCAAACCACAGCAGGCCGCCGCCGCGCTGGCCACGATCAAGACCACCTCCAAAGAAGCACTGACCGAGGTGCACACGCTGCTGCACGCGATCCGCAGCGGCGCACCCGTCGCTCCCGAGTACCCCGAAACCCCTGCGGCCGAGCCGGTTCCGGCACCCGCGCCGCGCGCTCCGGCACCGACGCTCGACGACCTCGACACCCTGTTGCGACGAACCAGAGCGACCGGTCTGCCCGTCGACACCAAGGTCATCGGCACCCCCAAGAAGCTGCCGAGCGTGATCGACGTGGCCGCCGCCAGGATCATCCAGGAATCGCTGACGAATGTGGTGCGGCACGCGCCGGGGTCCACGGCGATGATCACCCTGCGCTACACGCCCGAAACGGTCGACATCACCGTCGACAACACCCGCCCGACCGGTACCGCCGTGCGCAGCGGGATCGGCGGCAACGGGATCATCGGCATGCGGGAACGGGCGCATGCGCTCGGCGGGGCGCTCACCGCCGGACCCCGGCCGTCCGGCGGGTTCCGGGTGGCCGCGCGGTTGCCCTCCCGGCCGGCCGGAGCAGAGACATGATCCGGGTGCTGGTCGCCGACGATCAGGCGCTGGTGCGCGGCGGGTTCGTCGCGCTGCTCGATGCCCAGGACGACATCGAGGTGGTCGGCGAGGCCGAGAACGGCGAGCAGGCCGTGCGGATGACGCGCGCGCTGGTGCCATCGGTCGTGCTGATGGACATCCGCATGCCCGTCCTCGACGGGTTGGCCGCCACCCGCATGATCGCCGACGACGCGCAGCTCGCCGACGTGCGCGTCGTCGTGCTCACCACCTTCGAACTCGACGAATACGTCTTCGAGGCGATCCGCGCCGGCGCCTCGGGTTTCCTGGTGAAACACACCGAACCCGCCGACCTGCTCCGCGCCGTCCGGGTCGTCGCGGCGGGCGAGGCCCTGCTTTCCCCCGGCGTCACCCGCCGCCTGCTCACCGAATTCGCCACCCACGCCAAACAACCACCCCCGCTCGCCCTCGCCGACCTCACCGACCGCGAACGCGAGGTCCTCACCCTGGTGGCCGAGAGCCTCACCAACGCCGAGATCGCCGCCCGCCTCTACCTCAGCCCCGCCACCGCCCGCACCCACGTGAGCCGCATCCTCACCAAACTCGCCGCCCGCGACCGCACCCAACTCGTCGTCCTCGCCTACGAATCCGGCCTCGTCCGCCCCGGCTGGCAGTAGCCGGAGCGCGCCTTCGGGTCAGCTGTCCGTACCCGCTCGGCGGCGTTCGTCCTCGGAGAAGTGGGCGCGTCGGGCCATTCCGGCGGGGGCGGCCTGGGCTCGGGCCGAGTAGGCCGAGAGGGCGTCGAAGGCGCCGCGCACGCCGCCTGCGACGGGGGCGTAGGTGATGGAGGAGCCGGGGTCGAAGCCGAGGTCGGAGCCTACTTCGACGGCGTCCATGTTGGCGCCGAGGAAGACGAAGGTCCAGTTGTAGACCTCCTGTTGCTGGGTGATCAGGGATTTGACCGCCGCGTGCGTCCATTCGCGGCTGGAGTTCTCGTGGCCGTCGGTGAGGACGACGACGATCACCGTGCCGGGCCGCTCGTGCTCGGGGCGGGCCGCGAGCTCCTCACCGACGCTGGTGACGAGTTTGCCGACGGCGTCTGCATCGAACCGGAACGGTCGAGCAGAACAGCGATGAGCGTGCGATCGGAATCGGTCATGCGTGTGAACACCCCCGTGTCGTGTGGACTGGCCCAACCCACGGTACGCCGCGAATTCACCTCCCGGAGGCCGTGAAAAGCGGCTCTACCAACGAAAAAACCCACCTTCTGAGTTCAGAAGGTGGGTTTTTCGTTCAGCTGGTTACTCGCCGGAGGCGGCGGTGTCGGGGGCGGTGCCCTCGGCTGCTCCGGTGAGGACGACCTCGGGCTTGTCGTCGCCCGTGGGGGCCTTGGTCAGCTTCGTCTTGCCGGTGAAGGTGAACTTGGCGTCTTCGCCCTGGCCTTCGCCGTCCCAGTTCTCCACGTCGACCGTGATGGTCTGGCCGGCGCCGATCTCGCCGAAGAGGATCTTCTCCGACAGCTGGTCCTCGATCTCGCGCTGGATCGTGCGACGCAGCGGACGGGCACCCAGGACCGGGTCGAAACCGCGCTTGGCGAGCAGGCTCTTGGCCTGGTCGGTGAGCTCGATCGCCATGTCCTTGTTCTTCAGCGCCTTGGCGACACGGTTGATCATCAGGTCCACCATCTGCACGATCTGCTCGCTGGTGAGCTGGTGGAAGACGATCACGTCGTCGATGCGGTTGAGGAACTCGGGGCGGAAGTGCTTCTTCAGCTCGTCGTTGACCTTGAGCTTCATCCGCTCGTAGTTCGAGCCCTCGGCGTTGGACTGGGTGAAGCCCAGGCCGACGGCCTTGGAGATGTCGGAGGTGCCAAGGTTCGAGGTGAAGATCAGCACGGTGTTCTTGAAGTCGACCGTACGACCCTGACCGTCGGTGAGGCGGCCGTCCTCGAGCACCTGCAGGAGGGTGTTGTAGATCTCCTGGTGCGCCTTCTCGATCTCGTCGAACAGCACCACCGAGAACGGCTTGCGCCGCACCTTCTCGGTGAGCTGGCCGCCCTCCTCGTAACCCACGTACCCGGGAGGGGCACCGAACAGGCGCGAGGCGGTGAAGCGGTCGTGGAACTCGCCCATGTCGATCTGGATGAGCGCGTCGTCGTCGCCGAACAGGAAGTTCGCCAGCGCCTTGGACAGCTCGGTCTTACCGACACCGGACGGACCGGCGAAGATGAACGAACCGGACGGGCGCTTCGGATCCTTCAGGCCGGCGCGAGTGCGGCGGATCGCCTTGGAGACGGCCTTGACGGCATCCTCCTGGCCGATGATCCGCTTGTGCAGCTCGTCCTCCATACGGAGCAGACGGGTGGTCTCCTCCTCGGTGAGCTTGAAGACGGGGATACCGGTCCAGTTGGCCAGCACCTCCGCGATCTGCTCGTCGTCGACCTCGGCCACCACGTCCAGGTCGCCCGAACGCCACTGCTTCTCCCGCTCGGCGCGCTTGGCGACGAGCTGCTTCTCCTTGTCGCGCAGACGCGCGGCCTTCTCGAAGTCCTGCGCGTCGATCGCGCTTTCCTTCTCGCGGCGGGCGTCGGCGATCTTGTCGTCGAACTCGCGCAGGTCCGGCGGCGCGGTCATCCGGCGGATGCGCATGCGCGCGCCCGCCTCGTCGATGAGGTCGATCGCCTTGTCCGGGAGGAACCGGTCGTTGATGTAGCGATCGGCCAGCGTCGCGGCGGCCACGAGAGCGCCATCGGTGATGGAGACCCGGTGGTGCGCCTCGTAGCGGTCGCGCAGACCCTTGAGGATGTTGATGGTGTGCTCGACGGTCGGCTCGCCCACCTGCACCGGCTGGAAACGGCGTTCCAGGGCGGCGTCCTTCTCGATGTACTTGCGGTACTCGTCGAGGGTGGTCGCGCCGATGGTCTGCAGCTCGCCACGGGCCAGCTTCGGCTTCAGGATCGAGGCCGCGTCGATCGCGCCTTCGGCAGCACCCGCGCCGACGAGCGTGTGCAGCTCGTCGATGAACAGGATGATGTCGCCGCGGGTGTTGATCTCCTTGAGCACCTTCTTGAGGCGCTCTTCGAAGTCACCGCGGTAGCGGCTGCCCGCGACAAGGGAACCCAGGTCGAGGGTGTAGAGCTGCTTGTCCTTGAGGGTCTCAGGGACCTCGCCGTTGACGATGGCCTGCGCCAGGCCCTCGACGACGGCGGTCTTACCGACACCGGGCTCGCCGATCAGCACCGGGTTGTTCTTGGTGCGGCGGCTCAGCACCTGCATGACGCGCTCGATTTCCTTCGAGCGGCCGATGACGGGGTCGAGCTTGCCTTCCAGCGCCGCCTGCGTGAGGTTGCGCCCGAACTGGTCGAGCACCAGCGAGGTGGACGGCGTACCCGCCTCACCGCGCGAGCCGGTGCCCTCGACGGGCTCCTTGCCCTGGTACCCGGACAGCAGCTGGATGACCTGCTGACGGACCCGGTTCAGGTCGGCGCCCAGCTTGACGAGCACCTGGGCCGCGACGCCCTCACCCTCGCGGATGAGGCCGAGCAGGATGTGCTCGGTGCCGATGTAGTTGTGACCGAGCTGCAGCGCCTCGCGCAGACTCAGTTCCAGCACCTTTTTCGCACGCGGGGTGAAGGGGATGTGACCGGACGGCGCCTGCTGGCCCTGCCCGATGATCTCCTCGACCTGGCTGCGCACACCCTCCAGCGAGATGCCAAGGGACTCCAGCGACTTCGCCGCCACGCCCTCGCCCTCGTGGATCAACCCAAGCAGGATGTGCTCGGTGCCGATGTAGTTGTGGTTGAGCATCCGGGCCTCTTCTTGGGCCAGGACAACGACACGCCTCGCGCGGTCGGTGAACCTCTCGAACATCGCTCCCTCACTCTCCTGCTCCGACATTCTGGCAACAGACGCCGCTGTGTGCTCGGTACAACCTTGGGCGCCGGAGGCGACAACTGTCGCCGTCAGCCTGCCATGAAGCCCGGGGGTTGCGGCCCCCACCATCCACTCTAGTTGGCCGGGGATTCCGCCGTCTCCGCTCCACCCTATTGGGGACCGGTGACAACTTGGCCATTCACTCACAACGCGCACGTCGCGGCATTCGTTTCCGTTCCAGTTTTGCCTACAGCGAAATCGCCGTCAGCCGGTGAACGGGGGCACGAACTCGCACGGCACGGGCGCCTGCCTGGCCGGATCGAGGGCGTTGAGGACGTGACCGGCGGCACGCGGACTGCCCGCGATGGCCATGTGCTCGGACCAGTCCTGGGCGCAGCCGTCCTGCACGACGACCGAGGTGGCGTTCGGGCCGGGCACCAGGCCGGAGGTGTGCGGCACGACGAGCTCGTCGAGGACCGTGACGATATTGACGTAGGTGACGCGCGGGTCGTACACCCCGTCGGCATTGAGCGCGGTCATGAACGGCGAACCGCTGAACATCTGCGCGCACGCCTGACACAACGAGCCGGTGGCGGCGTCGAAGACCGGTCCCGCGCCGAGCGCCCGGCTGAAGTGGGCGATATCGCCCGCGCCGAACGCATTGGTCCCGAGCCAGGGCGGCGCGATCCCGACCAGCGTGCCGACCTTTTCCCCGCCGCCGAGCCGCTTGAGGTAGTAGTTGCCGACGATATTGCCCTGCGAGTGGGCGACCAGATCGACCCGTTCGGCGCCGGTCCGCGCGAGGACACCGTCGACGAAGGCCGACACTTCCGCCGCACTCTGCTCGACGGGGCGCATCCCGCCGATGGCCGAGACGGGCCAGGGCAGCTCGTACGCGCCGTAGGTGAGGGTGAACACGCAATAGCCCTCGTTGGCCAGCAGCGGGACGTACACGCCCCAATTCGTCTGTGCCCCACCGCCGGTGCCGTGCAGCAGGACGACCGGATTCGGATGTTCCGGGGTGGGAACGCAATCCGGGTCGTTCGCCCCGGGTAGCGCGCCGCCCGGGTTCGTCAGCTCGGGCGCGATGCCCGCGAAGAAGTTGTAGTCGACCGGGTAGGGGTCGGCGGCCGCGCCACCTGCCCCCACGAGACCGAGCAGCATCGCGACAGCGAGAACGAGCATCGACTTACTTCGCATGGAACCACCCCTGACTGGAACGTGTTCCAGTCATCATGGAACACGTTCCAGCCTTCGCGCGGCACTACGGTGCGATTCAGCGCACCACCGCTGGCGAAACGGTCTGCCCCGAGAGCGGGGCGGCGGCGTTCGACTTGCCCTGCTGCACCCCCGCCACGAACAGCGCACCGCACAGCACAAGGAACGCCGCCGTGTGCAGCACTGCCCGCAGGATGTTCCAGCGCACCCACGCCGCCTCGAAATCGGCGCGCACCGAAACGGGGTCGGCCAGTGTCGCCGGGTCGCCCGCCGCGGCGAGGGCGTCGTTGAGCGGCACGTTCTGCCCGGCGGTGACCGCGAACGCGATCACGTTGAGCACCAACGCGATTCCGATCCAGATCAGCGTGGCACGGTGATCGCCGCCCAGGTGCAGCGCGGCCGCGAGCGCGGTGAAACCGACCGTCCCGAGGAAGCCGAACATGAACCACGGGTTGATGATCACCACGTTGATCTTCTGCATGATCTCGATCAGCGTGCGGTCTCCGGTACGCGTCAGGGCGGGCATCACCGAGATCGCGTAGGCGTAGAACACGCCTGCGACGAGGCCGGTGCTGAGCATCGCGAGAACCAGCGAGGACAAACGAATGGCCGACATGGGAACCAACTCCTGACTCGAATCCGGAGCCGCACTCCGGTGACAGGAACTAGTCAACCGCGTCCCTACCGCCACCGACATGGTTCAGGCGCTCGGCCACCTGCGTCAGACGCTCGGTTCGCAGCCGTCTCGAGAACCCGCGGCGCAGGCCGCGATGTCAGAGCTCGTGATCGGAGATCATTCCGCTCTGCATCGCGAGGGCGGCGAGCCGGGTGCGCTTCTGATTCTGCGGCAGATTCTCCACCCCGAACTTCGCGAACAGGGCACGCAGGTGAGTTTTGATCGCGTCGATCGACAGGAAGAGTTCCTCGGCGATCTGCTGGTTCGACGCGGGCGTCGCGAATCCGGTGCCGTGCTTGTACGGACGGCACAGGGCGATCAGCACCGCGCGCTGGGTTTCGGTCAGCGAACGCATGGTGGGGATGGAACCGGAGGCGGTATGCGTGGCGTCGTCGACGACACCACCGAAATCGAAGAAATGCACCAGCGTGGTGCCGACGCGAATGCGGTCACCCGGGCTCAGCCTGCGCCTGCCGACCAACCGCTCACCGTTGACGAACGTCCCGTTGCGCGACAGACCGTCGTCGATGATCGTCCAGTGCGCACCGAGGTGTTCGACCGCGGCATGCAACCGGGACACCTCGGCATCCCAGCCGAGCACGAGATCGGCCTGAACATTGCGCCCGATGGTGATCCGCTGCCGCGCGGGGTCCAGGGGCAATTCATGCTGGCGCCCAGTGTTGTCGGTGTACCGAAGAAAGGAGCTCACCGCACATCTCCCGAGACTCGAAACACCTTGCGCACAACCATCAGTCTATCTTTCCAGACCGCGCCCCCGCCCCGGACAACGACCTGAAAAAGCGCCCAGAACCCGCACCCCTACCGCATTCCCAGCCCCCACTCCCCGACCCCGAGGAGGGGACGCCGCGAAGCGGCGGTCGGCGGCCGTCCCGACGATCAGGCGCCGTTGCGTAGGCGACGAAGGAGCAAGCAACGGTGCCTGATTCCCCGGGCTCGAGCGGGTCGAAATGGTA